>JBAYPE010000012.1:0-63797 GCA_041677865.1 Flavobacteriaceae bacterium | reverse complement strand
CACGTAAACATAATCTTCGTTACAACCTGAACCATTAGCTGTCCTCCATGCTTTCAGCTGGAACTCAATGGTACCCGTAGCTCCGTTGGCAAAAGTAACCTCGCGATCGTACATTTCCATTCCAGGGAATTCCGTAACTCCTGCCACTACTTCTGCTTCTCCCATCTCAAGCGTAGGAGAATACAATACCGAACGCTGGTGAGAACCCATAGCCCCATTCCAAGACATCATTATGTACTCAACATTAAGAGAAGATAAATAATAACCTTCAGGTACATCAATGCTGAATGATGTTGCACAAGCAATATCATCAACCTGAGGGTTTGTATTGAGCAATGTAGGTATATTTCCTATATAAGTACCTGCAGTAAATGTATGAGGACCTGACCAAGCGCTATAATCACCACTTCCACAATCTTGACGCACATAATATTGGTATGAAGCTCCTCCCGTAAGACCGGTTAGGGTATAAGGGTTACCAACTCCCGGAATAGTAGTTCCTGTTCCCGGAGTAAAGCCTGAAAGTCCATATTCGATATCATACAAAGTTCCAGTGCCTGCCCATGATAAGACTGTTGACGAAGCAGAAGCATTAGATGAAGTTAAGCTCATCGGGTACATACAAGTAGGAGCTGCTTCCCAACGAATATCATCCAGATAAATTGTTCTTAAATTGATATTGTTACGGAAAGCGAGGTGTTTTGCACCCACAGGTAGATTCCAAGGGAAAATAATGAAATCTTCCGAAGGGTATGTAGTTCCTATAAAAGTAATAGTTTCTATCTCTACAAAAGTGCTTGCATCCGTAGCATCGGTCAAATACCCTACTGTAAGTGTAGTGGAAGCAGTCGAAGTTGTTCTGGCTCTAAATCGCAACCAATGTGTATTATCAGCAAGATTGTCAAGATAAGGTGTTACCAGATAATTATCAACATTAGTACTCTTATACATATACAAGCTGTTTGGAGCACTAAACGGAGTTGTAGTACTTACATAAGCAGCACTTGTTCCTATTTTTGACCAACACACCGGAAGAACACCTGTACCTGCTGTAACCCCGTCAAAGTTTTCGTTAAGTACTGAAACCGGTACACATAATGTTGTAAAGGTAAACGGTCCTGCCCAAAGGCTGTATCCGTCATTATCAGCAGTACAATCGCGACGTACATAATATTGATACGTTGTTTGAGGGTCTAATCCTGACAGAAGGTAAGGGTTAGCTATTTCCGAAATTAGAGTTCCACCTGTATTTACATCAAATCCGGGAGTTCCCCATTTGATATCAAACAAAGTTCCTGTACTTGTCCAACCTAAAGTTGCACTTATAGCTGTTACATCTGCTGTTAGTTCTATAGGAGGCATACAAGCAGGAGGGTCGATTACCATAAAAGTATAGTCTTCTGCTTCTCCATAAATTGCACTTGTACTACCTAAAAAGCCACAAGCAGTTGGATTTGTAAAAAGATAATTTGCTACTACACGCATACGATAATTACCTACAGGAGTTCCAGCAGGAACGGTTATCGAACCTGTACCTACAGCAGTATAAGCTGCTGAATTATAGATATGCTCTCCCGGGTCAAAAACCATATTATTATTCCAATCTATCCAAACTCCCATACCGTGAGTGTAGGTACCTATTGAAGTAATGGTAAATTGCACAGGTGCTCCTCCTACAAATTGAGCTACAGACTGTGATGTAAAATTAGAATACGAACTTGCGCCAGATGAATTATTAATATTTAAAATACCTCCTGTTGTAGCAAAATTTCCGATACCATACGTTGTATTGGTAGAAGTTACCTCACAATATCCGGTAAAGAAAGTGTATGGACCTCCCCAGTTACTTATTCCATCAGTTCCACAGTCCTGACGAACATAAAAATCATAATGTGTATCTGGTGCGAGCCCGTCAAGAAGATGAGTAGTTCCGGTAACGTTAGTTATTTCGGTACCGTTACCCAAAGTAAACCCTTCTAATCCCCACTGGATATCAGATGATATTCCGTTGCCTTGCCAAGTAAGTACTGCTGAATTTAGTGTAACAGTACCTGTAGACAGGTTGTTCGGAGTAGGACAATGTAATGTAACAGTAACTGCAAAAGCAGCACCCTCACAATAACCTATGGTTTGAGTTACATAGTATGTGCCTTCATAAGCTAATGACGTATCTGGAATTTGATTAGTAAGAGCTGCATCAGAATACCAAGTAAGAGTTGTTCCTGTTACGTTAAGGTCTGCAAGAGTTGTTCCTGCATAAACTAATTGATTCGCAACTCCTGTTGGTGCAGGAGTTGTACTTGCGGGTACAACGGTAGCAATAACTTCTTCTCTGTCTGACTCGCAAAGCACTAATCCTGACGAAATAGTCCAGTTATAGAAATAGTAATAAGTAGTTACAGTTGGGGCACCAAGCGTAAGGATTGACCCATAAATTTCTCCCGAAGTACCAAGAGGGTAAGGGAAAGTACCTGCTTGTGCAGCACCTGTATCTCGTATCAAACTCGGTATAGTCCCTACAATCAACAAACGATAGTCTCCCGGTCCGGGTACTGCAAAGTTAAGAGGCACCTGAAACGCAAGAGAGTTAGCTCCTGTTCCCGGAGCAGCCGGTACAGGAATGTTATTAATTTCAGCTATGAGTGTTCCTGTAATTGTCTGTAACTGAATTGAAGGTATAGTTCCTCCCGCTGTAGTGTTGGAATAAAGGGTTACATCTACAATAGAGAAACTTTCGGTAGCAGTAAACGCTAATCCTCCTGTTCCTGTATTTCCGGTAGGAGATGCGGCAGTATAAGTAGGTTTGCCTTGACCCGAAAGCGTTCCTCCTCCAGCTTCTAATAATACTTCAGCTGCCCAGAACGAAGTAGTTGTAGTCAAGTTTGGTGTCGTAAATTCAGTACCTTGTCCTACTACATTTCCTCCTGTAGGAGCGTTATACCAATAGATTTGAGCATCTGCTAAGCCACTTCCTGCTACAGCTTGTAAGACCGTAGAACCTGATTCACAAATACCTCCATCTGTAACACTTGTAATCTCAAGGTCATCACACATTGCTGTGTTGAATACTATTATTTGAATCTCTGCCGAGTTTTGACAGGTAGGGTCTGTAGAATCAGTAGCCGTTACAGTATAAGTGGTATGAGATGCCGGGGTAACTGTAATAGTAGCTCCTGTAGCGGTACCTCCGTCCCAAGTCCATACATAAGTGTAGTTCGGATTGGTACTTGAAGCAGTTAGGGTAGTGCTAGCTCCCGGATCAATTGTAGTAGCTGTTGCGGCTATATCTATATTGTGTACCGTTGCTGTTACTTCTACTCGGTCTGATTCGCAAATTATTGTACCTGCAGAAACAGTCCAGTTGTAGAAATAATAGTAGCTTGTATTAGCATTAGGCGGTAATATACCTGAAGAAATATAACCTGAAGTTCCAAGAGGGTACGTAGTTCCTGCAGGAATACCTCCTGTTTCTCTTAATAAAGTAGAGAAACTACCTGTTGCCATTAGTCGGTATGTTCCTGGTCCAGGAACTTCAAGATTTAATGGAATAACAAAAGGAGTTGCAGTTGCCATCGTAGTACCTCCGTTAGGAATAGGAACATTTAATACCTGTGAAATCATATTACCTGCTGCATCTTGTAGCTGAATACTTGGAATGGTAGTTCCAGTTGCAGCCCAAGAATAAGCCGTAACATCAACAATCGTAAATGCTTCCGTTGCCACAAACTGTAATCCAGCTGCAAGAGTATATCCTCCCGGACTAGCAAGTGTAGGAGCTAATTTAGCCTGTCCTCCAAGTGTTCCACCACCGTCTAAATATACTTCTGAAGCCCAATACGAAGTAGTTTCAGTCAAATTCGGTGTTGTAAATGTAGCACCTTGTCCTACTAAATTTCCTCCTGTTGGAGCATCATACCAATAAATTTCATCACCGGTACCACTTGCAGTAGCACTTAATGTAACCGTTCCGTCATCACAAATATTTCCGTCAGTAGTGGTTAGGATTTCAATATCATCACACAATGTTAAATCGTACACTAATATCTCAATTTCTTCCGAAGTCTGACAACCTGTTACTGTATCTGTTGCAGTTACTGTATAAGTTGTATGCTCTGCTGGAGAAACCGTAACCGATGCTCCGGTATCAGTACCTCCATCCCAAGTCCATGCGTAAGTGTAATTACTATTAGTACTTGAAACAGACAGCGTAGTGCTATCTCCTGCCTCTATTGTCGTTTCGGTAGCTGTTACATCAACACCAATTATGTTGTGTACAGTTGCTATTACTTCTTCTCTATCTGATTCACATAATATTTCAGCAGTAGAAAGAGTCCAGTTAAAGAAGTAATAATAAGCCGTTGCATACCCAGTACTTGCAAAAGTATTAGACCCAGCAGTAATTTGCCCGATGCCATTGTCAAACGGAATCGGATACCCTCCTCCAAAATTAGCTACACCACTTATATAACGACAAGGTACGCTTCCTGCTCTTACAATTTTATAAACCCCTGGAGCAAGCTCCCAATTTAATGTAACCGTATTAACAGCGGGAGTTGCCGCGGTTCCTGTTGCTAATGTTGTTGTAACCAACTCCAGGTGATTTCCAACCACAACATTTGCCATATCATACAACTCAATATCCACAACACCTCCTGCACCTGTACTCCAAACCTCTAAATCAACCAAGGTCGTGTGTTCAAAAATTTCAAATATCATTCCTTGACGATTAGTACCGACTCCATTAGTTCCATAATCAGTGAGCCAACCTTGTCCAGGTAAATCCTCTTGTCCGTCAGTCAATACTTCAGCAGCCCAGTACGAAGTAGTCGTAGTCAATGCAGGTGTTGTAAAATCAGAACCTGTTCCGACTTTATTTCCTCCTGTTGGAGCATCATACCAGAAAATTTGAGCGTCTCCCATACTGCTGCTTCCTGTAGCCTGTAAGGTAGTCGTATTACCCGGGTCACAAACATTTCCGTCCGTAGTAGTTGCAATTTCAAGGTCATCACACAAAGCCGAATCAAATGTAAATATTTCTATAGACTCTTGCGTTTGACAGCCTGTTGTCGGGTCAGTAGCTGTTACGGTATAAATCGTTGAAATTGCAGTTGGAGAAACCGTAATAGACGCTCCTGTTTCAGAACCTCCGTCCCAAGTCCACTCATACGTATAATTAGCATTAGTGCTTGAAGCAGACAGCGTAGCACTCTGACCTGGTAATAATTCTGTATCGGTAGCCGTTACGTCAATATCAATTGTTTCGTGAACCGATGCTATTACTTCTTCTCTGTCTGATTCACAGATTGTTGTAGCAGAGGAAATAGTCCAGTTAAAGAAGTAATAATAGGCAGTCGCTAATGTAGCTGTAAAATTATTGGCTCCGGTAGTAATCTGTCCTAAACCATTATCAAAAGGTATCGGATAGCCTCCACCAAAATTAGCTACACCGCTTATGTAGCGTAAAGGTACTGTTGGAGTAGCCGCTCTTACAATTCTGTAAGTACCCGGAGTCAGTTCAAAATTTAATGTAACCTTGTGCATAGAAGGGGCTGTTGTAGTTCCCGGGTCAACAGTTGTTGTAACAGAATACAAATGATTCCCTACTACCAGATTTGAATTATCGTACAATTCAATATCCATAGTACCTCCTCCACCTGTGCTGTAAACCTCCACATCAACTATGGTCATATTTTCAAACACCTCAAATACCAATCCCTGACGGGTAGTGCCAAGACTTCCTGTTCCTGTTGGAGTTACAACAGCTTGTCCGGGGTATTCCTCTCCGTCCAAATATACTTCAGCTGCCCAGTATGAGGTAGTTTCTGTCAATTCAGGTGTTTCAAAAGAAGCACCTTGACCGACCTTGTTACCACCAACGGCAGCATCAAACCAGTAAATATTATCACCATCACCACTTGCCGTAGCACTTAGAGTAACAGTACCTTCATCACAAACGCTTCCATCAGTAGTGTCCGTAATTTCAATAGTATCGCACAATGCCATATCGTACACCAATATTTCTATTTCTTCCGAAGTCTGACAACCCGATATCGAATCCGTAGCAATTACCGTATATATTGTATGCTCTGTTGGCGAAACTGTAATAGACGCTCCTGTATCAGTACCTCCGTCCCAAGTCCATTCATAAGTATAGTTTGGGTTGGTGCTTGAAACAGATAATGTAGTGTTGTCTCCAAAATCTATTGTCGTTTCGGTAGCTGTTACGTCTATATCAATGACATCATATACTGTTGCAGTTACTTCTTCTCTGTCTGATTCACATATTATTACATCACTCCCAAATTGCCAGTTATAGAAAAAATACCAATAGGCAACATAGGAAGTACCAGCAAAAGTATGCCCTGTAATTTCAGCAATGTTAGAAGTGTGTGGATATGTTCCTCCAGTTGTGTTTCTGATAAGATTAATACCTGTTCCTTGCATCAAAGTATAATCTCCGACATCAAGAGGAATATCCAACATAACCGTTTGTGCAATAGGCGCTGCGGTAGTTCCCGAAACCGTTGTCGTATAAGGGACAGTAGCTATAATTGTTCCTGTTGCAGAATTACCTTGACGAACTATGATAGTACCGTTAGAGCCTATGGCTGCTGTAGGAAAAATCTCTACCGATACTAAAGTGGTTGGTTCAAGTACAGTAAAGTGCATTCCGTGATTCGTAAGATTTGTTGTCGATGAAGTTCCGATACTCGGGTCTGCTTCTCCTATATTTGCCACTCCTGCTCCTTCGTCTAAATATACTTCAGCTGCCCAATACGAGGTGGTTTCTGTTAATTCTGGTGTTTCAAAAGAAGTTCCTTGTCCTACTTTGTTACCATCAACGGCAGCATCATACCAATAAATTTCAGAGCCATTACCACTTGCTGTAGCTTGTAGTGTAGTTGTAGCACCTTCACCACAAACACTTGCGTCAGTAGTGGTCAAAATTTCAATATCATCACACAATGCCATATTGTACACCAATATTTCAATTTCTTGCGAAGTCTGACAACCCGTAACCGTATCTGTTGCAGTTACCGTATAAGTGGTATGTTCTGTTGGCGAAACCGTAACCGATGCCCCCGTAAGTGGAGTGCCTCCATCCCAAGTCCATTCGTAAGTATAATCGCTGTTAGTACTTGAGGCAGTTAGCGTGGTGCTGTCTCCAAAATCTATTATTGTTTCGGTAGCTGTTACATCAACACCAATAATTTCGTGTACTGTTGCTGTTACTTCTTCTCTGTCTGATTCACAAAGCAAACTGATTTCTTCTATTGTCCAATTAAAGAAAAAATACTGTATTGTAGATGTTGCTGTTGCTGTTGCTCCACCGGTAACAGAGCCGGAACTTCCCAAAGGATACGGGAAACTACTGTTGGCAGCAGACACATATCCCATGCCAACTCCTGTTGGATTGGCAGCAGTTCTAACTAATCTGTAATTTCCGGGAGGAACATAAAAATTAAGAGGAATAGTATGAGGAATCGGACTGGCAGCCGTACCACCTCCGGCTATAGTTGCTGTTGTCTGTGCAACAGTAACATTACCATTATCAATATCTCTCAGTTCTATTGTAACATCACCACCGGTAGCGTTAGTTCCGAAAACTTCTACATCAATAATTTTTATGGGCAACACCACATTAAATAGTAGCCCTCCTACATTTGAGGTTGAATTCGTAAAAACTGTCGGATTGGCAAAGGCCTGCCCCGAAAGTAAATTGTTATCATGAAGCACTTCTGTTGCCCAATACGAGGTATTTTCGGATAGAAAAGGAGTTTCAAAAGAAGTGCCTTCGCCAACTAAATTCCCACCGACTTCAGCATCGTACCAATAAATTTCAGAACCTGTGCCACTTGCTGTAGCTTGTAAAATAGTACTTCCCTCACCACAGACAGCTCCGTCAGTAACTGAATTAATTCCTCCTGCATAAGAGGAACAATCAGCTGTTGTTTGAAACGAAAAAGGCCCTGACCAGATACTTGTTCCGTCATCAACCCCACAGTCAGACCTTACATAAAAGGAATATACTGTACCGGAAGTTAATCCTGTTAGGGTATAAGGATTTGAAGTTACTCCTGTTATGTTTGGCGTACCTGTTGGAGCAAACCCCATAGTTCCCCATTCAATATCCCAGGTAGTTGCAGAGCCTTCCTCTGTCCACTCCAAATCAGCACTACTCTCTGTCATATTAAAAGCTGTAAGAGACACAGGCTGAGGACAAGATAGAATATACTGCATTGTTGTTGCTGTACAAGTTGAAGAAGAACCACAGGCTGCATCGTTAGTTGCGTGTAATCTGACTGAACTCGCAGTAATGTTATTAACTGTAAGTGGAGAAGGACCGTGTTCTATTACCGTATTACTCGTATCGGTAATGGTTATATAAACATCTACTCCACTTTGTGTAGCAGTAAATATATAATCTTCCCCAATGATAAAACCACTTAAGTTGTTATATTCACTGGTGAACATACATGTTCCAATGCTTTGCACATCACCAGAATTGTTGGATGTAACAGTTAGATAAGAAGTGCCGTTTATACACTGTGCAAAAGACATTTGCCCTGCAAAAATCATCATACAAAACGTAAGCCATCCTAGCCAGCGTTTTGATTTTCTCGTTCGATTTGTCTTCACAGACGAATCATAAAGTGTAAATTTGTTCATAGTTTATATAGTTTGAAATTGATTTTATTGTTTTTTCAAGAAACATCTATCTGTTTTGCTTTTTTATTTCAACAAAGAGTTGATTTTTAACACATAAACAATCAGCTTAGCAGACAAATATATTATTCTTTTTTAAATATTTCTCTGATAAATATAATTTTAACACACTTTTTTTCTTCTTTTGAAAAAATATTTTGGTGCTTTGTTTGGAATAACCTTATAAATAAAGAAACCTCAAAGAATCTCCATTCTTTGAGGTTCTACATAACCCAAATTATAATAAAAATAGACAACTAAATTTCTTCTTCTTGTATTTTACCTCCAAAGCTTTCTAATAGTGGTTTAAGCTGTTCTTGGTCAATATCTGCTTTTTCGAGAATGGCCATAAAATTCATTAAGTGATTCGGAGTCATATCTTTGCCGATAACCCGAACAATGGCAAACCCTGTTTCTTTTTGATTTCCGAAGAGTACAAATTCGTCAAAACTATCCCCTTCGCCTACTGCATAAATCGAAGCTCCTTGTGCACCCGACCCAAAACGCATCAGTTGCTCGTAGTCAGAATTTCCTTTTAAGATAGATTGCACTTCTTCTTTTTCTTTTTGGTAAAGAGCATCATTATCTACTGTTTTTTTGAAAGCTACAATATTGAGTTTTCTGAAGGAGTTCAAGGCTTCTTTTTCGTCTTGAGAAAGGTTTTCCTGATTAATTTTCAGAATATCCGCACCCAAATCAATAGCCAGAAAGTTACTGTCTTCAGAATTTTTGGCCATATATTTTTGTAAACTTGGTTCAGAACTGCAACCTATCATTGATAAAATCAATAACGGAATATAAATTAGTTTTTTCATCTTTTTCGTATAATGTAAATTAAATAATATTTCTGGAAGCTTATTTTTTAGATGCTTTTTTGAGTTCTTCACCACCCGGAAGATTCATTTTGTCTGTCAGGGCAGAGATATCGTTCATATCAAAGTTTCCGGTAAGCGAAAGTAGAACTGTTTCGTTGTTTGCGTCTTCTATAAACATTAGCAATTCTTTTACTTTAGTTACTGTGTCGCCTGATTTCACATATATTTTCACATTCTTTCCCGAATCAGAAACTCGCATAAGCTCTTCCAAAGCACTCGATTTGAGGTGTTTATTGACAGTTGCTTTCATATCCGCACTCCACTTTTTGTCTGAGGTCGTAAAAACTCTCAGGTTATCCAACCCTTTGACGAGTCGTAAAAATTGTTGAGCATCTTGGTCGTTGGTTTTGACATTTCCCATCATTTCAAACATTTTTTTGTTGACTACTACTGTTATAATTTCGTCAGGTCCGTCAAATTTATCAAACAATGTTTGCCCAAAAAACAAGGCAGGAGCCAAAGCTAATACTAATGTGATGATTATCTTTTTCATAACTTTTGTGTTTTTAGTTTTTAAATATTAAGTTTTTAGCGTTTTCGTATTCTTGTATGTATTCTATTTTTTGTTTTCCTTTATTGAGGTTTTCTGCTACGAGCTGCAAGGCTTTTTGGGTTTCTTCAAAGGCTATTTCCGGATTGTCAAATGTACCTAAATCCTCTGATTGTACAGGGTGTTTTAAGAAGGTAAATCCGATTCCTAACAACACTACTACCGAGGCAGCCATCCAAAGCCATTTTCTGTTTGGTTTTTGTTTTAGAGTAGGCTCTATTTGTGTTTCCGTTTGTTGTTCTTTAGAAAAATATCCGAACATATCTTGATATTGCATCAGTTCGGAGACAATATTTTTTGAAGAAAAGTAGTTTTTTAATTCTTTTTCTTCCTGAATACTCGTTTGTCCGTCGAAGTATTTTTCTAAAAGCTGTTTGATGTTATGCAATTCCATAGTTGTTTACCTTAGTCATTTGTTCTCGTATTGTTTTTCTTGCTCTAGAGAGCGTAACCCTCACATTGGTTTGGCTCATTTGCATGATTCGGGCAATTTCTTCAAATTCCAATTCTTCAATTTCTCTGAATTGAACAATCATTTTTTGGGTTTCAGGCAATTCGTTTATGATTTTTTCAACCCAACTCAACCTGTCTTTCTCTTCGGTTTGCTTTTCCAAATTATCCCTGTTTGAATAATTGCTGTGAACGAGTTGCAAATTTGATGCTTGTTTCGATTTAAGTCTATCTAAGCAATAATTTTTGGTCATCGTCATCATCATCGCTTCAATGCTGTCGTACTTTTCGATTTCCTCGTTTTTATGCCACATTTTTATAAGAACTTCCTGAGTTGCATCTTCAGCTTCTTCTGTGCTGATAAGTAAGCGTTTGGCTAACCGAAACACCTTCTGCTTTATCGGAAGAACTAAATCTAAAAACTCTTTTTGGTTCATTATTTTATGTTTTATACAAGCAAGACGAATGTAAGATTATTTTGTTACAAACGAATTGATTTTTTTTCTCAATTATAAATTCAAGTACCGTAAAAATCTTTTTGTATTTGCTGTGCTTTCGATTTCATACTTAAAAAAAATAGCTTTAAAAAGTTATGCAGAATCATTATAAATAATTACCTTTATGGTCATAATTCTATTCAAAATGGGTACGAAAAAGAAAATTATAATAGTGGGAGCCGGTTTCTCAGGATTAAAACTCGCTCAGAAGTTGAATAATACGGAGTATGACATTTTGCTTATCGACAAACACAACTACCACCAGTTTCAACCGCTTATGTATCAGGTAGCAACCGCTCGATTAGAACCTACAAGTATTTCTTTTCCGCTTCGAAAGGTTTTTCAAAAATCCAAAAATGTACGAATACGAATAACTGAGGTCTTAGAAGTAGATACTCAAAATAAAATTCTTAAAACTACTTCAGGAGAATATCAGTATGATTATTTGGTTATTTCTTTCGGATGCACCTCTAACTTTTTCGGAAACAAATCCATCGAAAAGCATTCGTATCCGATGAAATCTATTTCAGAGGCGTTACAACTGCGAAATCATATTCTTCAGAATTTTGAAGATGTACTTGTTGCAGAATCTGGAGAAGTAGAGTCTTTACTTAATTTTGTTATTGTAGGAGGAGGTCCGACAGGTGTTGAACTTGCAGGAGCATTAGCAGAAATGAAAAAAAATGTACTTCCGAAAGACTATCCCGAAAAAGATTTTTCAGAACTTAATATATACTTGGTCGAAGGTTCTCCCAATACGCTTAATGTGATGAGTGATTTAGCCAAAACAGCTTCTCAAAAATATTTAGAAGATTTGGGAGTAAAGGTTTTGGTCAATTCTTACGTAGATGATTATGATGGAAATGTGGTAACATTAAAGTCCGGAGAGCAAATCAAAACAAAAAATATGATCTGGGCTGCGGGAGTTACGGGAAATATTCTAAAGGGAATCCCGAACGAAATAATCAGCAGAGGAAATCGCATTATTGTAAACCGATACAATCAGGTTGAAGGACTTGACGGAATTTACGCTCTTGGAGATATTGCTTTTATGAGCACACCAAAATATCCGAACGGGCATCCGCAATTGGCAAATGTAGCTCTTAATCAGGCTGGTGTTTTGGCACAGAATTTTAAAAATTTATTAAAAAATAAACCTCTTAAAGAATTTGAATACCACGACAAAGGTTCGATGGCAACCGTTGGAAAACGCAAAGCTATTGTCGATTTGCCTAAATTCAGTTTTAAGGGTCGGTTTGCGTGGTTTTTTTGGATGTTTCTGCATTTGATGCTTATTTTGAGTGTAAAAAACAAAATCTCAATTTTTATAAATTGGATGATGAGCTATTTTTATAATGACTCTACCCTAAGAGTTATCCTTTCTTCAAAAACAAAAAAAGAAGACTCTTAAACCGCTGACATTAAAATCATTTCAAGAAAAAACGAAACTGCAACTAAGACTTTATTCGTTATCTTTGCAAAATTAACTCTATTTGCGATGAGAAAAGTTCTGCTGTTGCTCTTCGGACTTACTTTTTTTCTGGTCTCAGGTCAGGATAAAGATAACCTAATCACCAAAGTAATACTAGTTCGCCATGCCGAAAAAGCCAATGACGGAACAAAAAATCCTTCACTATCAGAAGAAGGTCAAAACAGAGCCAAAAGGCTGTCAGCAATGTTGAAAGATGTCATAATTGATGAGGCTTATTCCACTTCGTATAAACGCACCACTCAAACTTTGACACCTCTGTCTGAAGCAAAAAACATTGAAATTAAGTCCTATGATGCTCTTAATCCTACTAGTGTTGAACAAGCTGTAAAAAATGGAAGCGGAAAAACAATTATTGTTGTGGGACATTCCAATACTGTTCCTTCTTTGGTAAACAAGCTTATTAAAGAAAATAAATTTTCTGAAATGCATGAAGACGATTACGGAAAAATGTGGGTTTTGACCTTTAAAAATAACCAACTCGTTGACACAATTCTATTGAATTATTAACCTTGAATTTAAAACCAAAATACAGTCAATTTATAAAATCTGAAGCCCAGCGTTTGGGCTTTTTGTCGTGTGGTATCAGTAAAGTTGAGTTTTTGGAAGAGGAAGCTCCTAGGCTCGAAAAATGGCTTTCTGAAAACCGAAACGGCAAGATGCAGTATATGGAAAACCATTTCGACAAACGATTGAACCCGGCTTTATTGGTAGACGGAGCCAAAAGTGTGGTTTCGTTGCTTCTGAATTATTATCCTGAAAAAACACAAAGACAGGACAGTTTTAAAATCTCAAAATACGCTTACGGACAAGATTATCACCACCTTATCAAAGAAAAACTCAAAGAGCTTTTACACTCGATTCAAGAAAATATAGGCGAAGTTGGAGGTCGAGTTTTTGTAGATTCGGCTCCTGTTTTAGACAAGGCTTGGGCACAAAAATCAGGATTGGGTTGGGTCGGAAAAAACACCAATCTGATTAGTAAAAAAGTCGGTTCGTTTTTCTTTGTAGCCGAACTTATTCTAGATATCGAACTCGAATACGATAACCCAACCATGACTGACCATTGCGGAAGTTGCACACGATGTATTGATGCCTGCCCAACTCAGGCTATTATTTCTCCCTATGTGGTAGATGGCAGCAAATGTATTTCTTATTACACTATTGAACTCAAAGAAAACATTCCGCAAGAAGTAAAAGGAAAGTTTGACGATTGGGTTTTTGGTTGTGATGTTTGCCAAGATGTTTGCCCTTGGAATCGATTTTCTGTTCCACATTCTGAACCACTTCTGAATCCAAAAGAAGAAATTTTATCTTTCTCAAAACAAGATTGGATAGATATTACCGAAGAAACTTTCAGTAAAGTATTTCAAAAATCTGCTGTAAAAAGAACCAAATTTGAAGGGTTTAAACGAAATATCGAGTTTGTAGCGAAATGATTTCCCAAATCAAACCACTCATGTTTTTCGCTTCTTTTTGCTAAAAATTCCCGACCTTTGTATAACTTTTAATTTAATTTACACCATGAGTTTTTGGAGAGTTTTGCTATCGATTTTACTTCCGCCTTTGGCTGTTATTGACAAAGGTTGTGGCTCTATTCTGATTGTGTTTTTATTGACACTGGCAGGATGGGTTCCGGGTGTAATTGGCGCTTTAGTTATTCTAAACAATCCGAAATACAACAAATAAGCATCATGAAAAACAAAACCCTCACTATACAAGATTTAGGTTTTAAAGACTATAAACAAACTTGGGATTATCAAGAAGAACTTTTCAAAGGAATTGTTGATATAAAATCAGCTAACAGAAATCTTGAGAATCCGAAACCTACTCCGAATTACTTTTTGTTTGTGGAGCATCCGCACGTTTATACATTAGGAAAAAGTGGAGATATGAGCAATTTGCTTTTAAACGAAGAGCAATTACAAGCCAAAGGAGCTACGTTTTATAAAATCAATCGTGGTGGTGATATTACCTATCACGGACCCGGACAAATCGTGGGCTATCCGATTCTGGATTTGGATAATTTCTTTACGGATATTCATAAATACTTGAGATTTTTAGAAGAGTCTATCATTTTGACTTTGGCAGATTACGGAATTAAATCTGAAAGAAGTCCGGGTGAAACAGGTGTTTGGCTGGATGTAGGCACTCCGTTTGCACGAAAAATTTGTGCTATGGGTGTTCGTGCATCTCGCTGGGTTACTATGCATGGGTTTGCACTAAACGTGAATGCTGACTTAGGATATTTCGACAATATTATTCCATGCGGAATCAGAGGAAAAGCGGTTACTTCACTAAATGTTGAGTTAGGTATCGAAAGAGTTGATGAAGCCGAAGTAAAACAAAGAATCTTAAATCATTTCAGAACGCTTTTTGAAATAGAAAATTAAACTCTGATTATTTTACAAAACGCTTGTCTGTTTCCATTATGGTTCCGCACTTTTTGCAAGTTCGCAATGCTTCGGAACTGTAAAATTTTTTGAAATACGGTAAGAAGTCTTTTTCGATATCGTTGAGTTCAAAATGCACTTCGTAAAGTTTATGATTACAATTTTCACAAAACCACAAAAGACCGTCTTTGATATTTTTTCCAACTCTTTTGCTCTCCACCACAAGTCCGACAGAGTTTTCTTCTCTCATCGGAGAATGAGGCGTTCCTGCCGGAAGCAAAAACATATCACCGGCATTTAGCACCATTTCTTTTTTTTCTCCATTTTCCTGAATAAAAACTCTTGCCGTTCCTTCGAGTTGAAAGAATAATTCTTCGGTTTGGTTGTAATGAAAGTCTTTTCGTGTGTTTGGTCCGCCAACAATCATTACTATATAATCGCCTGAATCTACATATAAATTCTTATTCCCGATAGGTGGTTGCAACAAATGGCGATTTTCTTCAATCCATTTATATAAGTTGAAAGGAGGGCGTGTTTTCATCGGATAAAGTTTTTACGAAGATAAAAAATAGTTTGATAATAACAGTTTATGTCTTTCAAATCCTTTACTTTTGCAACAATATTTCTCTTTCTATGTGTCGATGAATCTCGAAGACTATTATAAAAAAGCTAACGCAAAACAAGCGGAACACAAGAAGTTTTTAGCTAAAATCAAAAATAAACTTCCCAAGAATTTTGACCTGAAAATGCAGGAAATTCACGAAGGTGTTTTCGAGCGAATTGATTGTCTTTCGTGTGCCAATTGTTGCAAAACTACCGGACCGCTTTTTACGCAAAAAGACATCGAACGCTTAGCGAGGGTTTTTCGATTAAAACCTCAACAGTTTATCGAAAAATATTTGCGAATAGATGAAGATAATGACTATGTTTTGCAATCGGTTCCGTGTCCGTTTTTAGGAATCGATAATTATTGTTCGGTTTATCAGGACAGACCCAAAGCTTGCCGGGAGTACCCACATACCGACAGACGGAAATTTTATCAAATCAATCATTTGACCTTAAAAAACACACTTATTTGCCCTGCTGCTTACGAAGTTGTCGAACAAATGACCAAAGAGTTTAAATAATTTTATCTGGCTCGTTTTTTTATCAATCAAAATAAAATATTCCGAAATAATGTTCCGTTTCAAACAATTTTCCGTAAAACAAGACAAAGCTGCTATGAAAGTCGGTACAGACGGGGTTTTGCTCGGTTGTTGGACACCTCTCGCAAACAATCCGTACAGTATTTTAGATATCGGAGCAGGAACCGGATTAGTTGCCTTAATGCTAGCTCAACGAAGCCTTGCAGAGCAGATTGACGCCTTGGAAATCGAAGAAAATGCCTACGAACAAGCCGTTGAAAATTTTGAAGAATCTCCGTGGAATGACAGACTTTTTTGCTATCATGCAGGACTTGATGAGTTTGTAGAAGAAATTGACGACAAATATGATGTAATTGTTTGTAATCCTCCGTTTTTTGAATCGAATAACCAAATTAAAAACCAAGCCAGAGAAACAGCACGATTCTATGAGGTGCTTTCGTTTGAAGAACTCATCGAAGGAGCTTCGGTTTTGCTTTCGGATAGAGGTGTTTTTTCTGTAATTATTCCGTTTGAGGAGGAAGAAAAGTTTATTTCTATGGCTAAAAAATTCGATTTGTTTCCGTTTAAAATCACACAAGTTAAAGGCTCTCCCAGCTCTAAATTCAAACGCAGTTTAATTGCTTTTTCAAAAAAAGAAAAAGAAATTACTAAAGACAGGCTTGTTATAGAAATCGAAAGACATCATTACACTCCCGAATTTACAGAGTTGGTAAAAGATTTTTACTTAAAACTATAACAATACTCACTAAAATATGTAGTGCAAAACTATAGGCTTTTAAAAACCTATTTTTAATAATCAAACAAACATCTTTTTTATTCTACAAAATTCCTTAAATTTGTTTTTTAAAAAACGATGCATTTTAAATATCCGGAAATTCTTTACTTCCTTTTTCTACTGATAATTCCTATCATCGTTCACTTATTTCAGTTACGTAAGTTTCAGAAAGAATACTTTACTAACGTAAAATTCCTCAAAGAATTAGATATTAAAACCCGCAAAAGCTCTCAACTCAAAAAGTGGTTGTTGCTTTTTACTCGCTTATTTTTGCTCGCTTTTATCATTCTGGCTTTTGCTCAACCGTTTTTTAACGCCAAAGACGTTCAGGGAAAACACAACGAACTCTTTGTTGTTTTGGACAATTCGTATTCGATGCAAGCCAAAGGAAAACAAGGCGAACTCCTCAAACGCTCTGTCCAGGAACTTTTAGAAAACATTCCGGAAGAACAAAATTTCACACTACTTACTCCTGATAATTCTTTTTACGACACTGATATTCGCTCGATTCAAAAAGATTTACAAAATTTAGGGTATAGCACTACCCCTTTTTCGATCGAAAACGAAATGGCGAAAATCAAAACGCTCAAACCCAACAAAGGAAAAGACATCATAATCATCACTGACGGAAAATCCTTAAAAGCTCAAGATCTTCAGGCATTAGACCAAGATTACAATATTATTCTTTCAGTTCCAAAAGCAGAAAACACACATAATGTTTCGGTTGATAGTGTGTACATTCACCAAGTTTTGGACGATTTTTATGAATTAAAAGTAAGAATTTCAGAATATGGAACAAACAAAATCGAAACTTCGGTAGCTCTTTATGACCAACAAGAGTTAGTGGCCAAAACATTACTTCCTGAAGGTCAAAACGAAATTATTTTTACCGTTCCGAAAGAAGATTTTAACGGATATGTTTCGGTTGAAGACAATTCTTTGGAGTACGACAATTACTATTTTTTCAGTATTTCAAAACCTGAAAAAACTAAAGTTACGGTAATCGGAACAGAAGCAAAAAATGAGTTTCTCACCAGAATTTATACCGAAGACCACTTCGAACTGACTAATTTTGAGCTAAAAACATTAGATTATAACACCATCGAAAGTCAGCATACAGTAGTTTTGAATGAATTGGAAGAAATTCCTCAATCACTTATAGTAACGCTAAAAGCTTTTGTCGAAAACGGAGGAAATGTCGTTGTAATTCCGTCCGAAAAAACCACGGCTCAAAACCTAACTGACTTCGCTTCGCAATTCGGAAATGTGGTTTTCGAACCCATTCAGAACAGCAAAAAAATGGTTACGAAAATAACATTCGAGCACCCTGTTTTCAGAAATGTATTTGAAAAGAAAACCGATAATTTTCAATATCCGAATGTAAATCATTCGTTTACAATCAAAGGAAATATTCCGTCGGTTTTATCGTATGAAGACGGGAGTGTTTTTTTGACAGAAATCAAAAAAGACATTAGCTCTCTCTATCTTTTTTCGGCACCAATTAATAAGCAAAATAGTAATTTCCAAAACTCTCCATTGGTTGTTTTGAGCTTTTATAATATGGCTCAAAATCAGAATAGTTCTGGGGTTATAAGTCAATTTATTGCTGATGAAAATCCATTTTTTGTAGAGGTAAATCTGGCGAAGGAAGAAATCCTTAAAGTAAAAAATCAAACCGAAGAATTTATCCCGTCTCAACAGATATTTAATCAGAAAGTACAATTAAACTTTAACGAATATCCCAACAGTGCTGGAAACTTCGGAATCTATAAAAACGATGAATTACTAACATATATCGGATTTAATTACAACCGAACCGAATCAGATTTGACACAAGATAACAGCTCTATATTATCGGATTTTACTCAAAAAAATATTGAGTCCATATTCAGTGATTTACAATCCGAAAGAACCGATAATACAGTTTGGAAATGGTTTGTTTTGCTGGGTTTATTATTTTTGATAATTGAAATACTGATACAAAAATTTGTGAAATGACATTAAACCTCACAGGTTTTTAAAACCTGTGAGGTCTGAAAATAAACAATGGAAAAGCAGGATATTTTAGAAAAAGGATATTTTTATCATATCTATAATAGAGGAAACAATAAGGAAAATCTGTTTCTTGAAGATGATAATTACACTTATTTTCTTAATCTGGTTTCTAAATACTTGTTACCTATTTCTAATATTTATGCTTATTGTCTTCTCAAAAATCATTTTCATATTTTGCTAAAAATAAAAGAAGAAATAAAAATCGAAAACCACAAGCTCCATTTACCTTTTTCAAATCTGTTTAATGCTTATGCTAAATCAATAAACAAAAAATACAATAGAGAAGGAAGTCTTTTTAAAGAAAGATATAAAAGGAAAAGAATTACGGATGAACAGCATTTAAAACAAAATATTATTTATATCCATCTGAACCCTGTAAAGCATGAGTTCTCGGAAAATTATCAAAAGTACCCTCATTCCTCTTTTAATGCCCTTATTTCTGATAAACCCACAAAGCTTGAAAGAAAAGAAGTTTTAGATTTGTTCGGAGGAAAAGAAATTTTTATCGACTCTCATCACTTTAAAATAATTGATAAATTTGAAAAGGAATAACTCTAACATAAAAAACCTCACAGGTTTTTAAAACCTGTGAGGTTTGACAGAAAAAACAACACATGAATATTATACTAAAAAAAGCTAAAATAATTGATTCTCGAAGCAACTACCACAATCAAGTAGTGGACATCAAAATCGAAAAAGGAATCATCACAGAAATTGCAAAAAACATTAAATCCGAAAAAGGTTTTGATATTATCGAACACGAAAATCTTCACGTTTCGGAGGGGTGGTTTGATAGCTCGGTTAGTTTTGGAGAACCAGGTTTTGAAGAACGTGAAACCATCAAAAACGGTTTAGACACAGCTTCAAAATCAGGATTTACGGCTGTAGCACTCAATCCGAATACCAATCCGATTTTGGATAACCAAGCACTTATCAACTTTGTAAAACAAAAAGCAAACGGACACACAACAAAATTATATCCGATTGCAGCCATGACCAAAAACAGCGATACGCATAATCTGGCAGAGCTTTTTGACATGAAAAATGCAGGAGCGGTAGCTTTCGGAGATTATAAAAAATCCATCGAAAATGCCAATGTTCTAAAACTCGCTTTGCAATATGTTCAGGATTTTGACGGACTGGTTATTGCTTTTTCGCAAGATAAAAACATAAAAGGAAGTGGAATTGCTAACGAAGGCGAGACCTCGACAAAACTCGGAATGAAAGGAATTCCGAATCTGTCTGAAGATTTGCAAATTGCACGAAATTTACTCCTTTTAGAATATACTGGAGGTAGGCTTCACATACCGACTATTTCGACCAAAAAATCGGTAGAACTCATCAAAGAAGCCAAAGCAAAAAGACTGAATGTAACGTGTAGCGTTGCGGTTCACAATCTTTTCTTTACGGATGAGGTTCTGGAAGGATTCGATTCAAACTACAAAGTAAATCCTCCGATTCGAACTAAAGAAGACGCTCAAGCTCTTGTCAAAGGAGTTAAAAACGGTACGATTGATATGATTACTTCTGACCATAATCCGTTAGATATTGAGCACAAAAAGTTAGAATTTGACAAGGCCACAGATGGAGTAATCGGACTTGAATCTGCTTTTGGGGCTTTAAACAGTATTCTTCCTTTAGAAATTATAATAGAGAAGTTGACGCTTCCGAAATCTATTTTCGGAATTAAAAACCACCCGATTGAAATCGGACAAAAAGCAGACTTAACGCTCTTTGACCCTGATGTTTCTTATACTTTTTCTGAAAAAAATATCTTTTCGAAATCAGAAAACACCCCTTTTGTCGGAAAAGAACTAAAAGGGATAGTGTATCAGGTCATTGTTGGGTAATTAAAACTTTAAAAGTATATTTGCTAAAATTCAAAACGCACCAATATGAAATTATTACAAGGAAAAACAGCTATAATCACAGGAGCGAGTAGAGGAATCGGAAGGGGAATTGCGAAAGTTTTTGCCCAGCAAGGAGCCAACGTAGCCTTTACGTATTCTTCATCGATTCAGGCAGCACAAGAATTGGAAAACGAACTTGCAACCTATGGAATAAAAGTAAAAGGATACCAATCTGACGCAGCTGATTTTAATCAAGCACAAACACTTGTTGATGAAGTTGTAAAAGAGTTCGGAACTGTCGATATTTTAATCAACAATGCAGGAATTACCAAAGACAACCTGCTTATGCGAATTTCCGAAGAAGATTTTGACAAAGTAATCGAAGTAAATCTGAAATCAGTTTTTAATATGACCAAAGCCGTTCAGCGAATTATGCTCAAAAACAAATCAGGTTCTATCATCAATATGAGTTCGGTTGTGGGAGTAAAAGGAAATGCAGGACAAACCAACTATGCAGCTTCTAAAGCAGGGGTTATCGGGTTTAGCAAATCAGTTGCTTTAGAATTGGGTTCAAGAAACATCAGATGTAATGTTATTGCTCCCGGATTTATCGAAACCGAAATGACCGATAAACTTTCTTCCGAAATTGTTGAAGGATGGAGAAATTCAATTCCTTTAAAACGTGGAGGAACTCCCGAAGATGTGGCAAACGTGTGTGTGTTTTTAGCCTCAGATATGTCCGCATATATTACCGGACAAACTATCAATGTTGATGGGGGAATGCTTACGTAAAAGTATTTTTTTAATAAAATTTCTACTAAAAAAACGCATCAAAAAACTTTAGTTTTTTGATGCGTTTTTATATCTGTCAATCAATCACAATTACTAAAGACTTTAAGGGTTTTGCTCTGTCGTAAATAAATTTTGCGTGTGAGGTTGTATTTCGCACACACATGTGCGAACGTGGAACTGTGCCAAGGGTAGCACTATATTCGATGATATTTCCTTTAGGATTGTTGGTCGGGACTCCGTGAATATAACCTCCGTTAGTAAAACGACTCGCATAAGGAGCAAACCCTTCGAGGGTAGTTGTTCCGTCTTTGTAATAAAACATTTTCGGTTTATTTTCCTGAATAACAAACATTCCCGTAGGGGTTTCTTTTGAGTACGGAGGTCTGTGAACTCCCGAAGTAGCAGGATTCATCGAGCGTATCATCCACTTATTTTCCGTGTTTTCAATTAGAGTGGTGTTCTGATTAGTTACATCGACAAAAACGACATAATTAAACCTGATACTATCTCCTATCACTTTTACATATTGTTTGGGAATGTCCCAAATTCCATTAAAGGAAATTCCCTCGACCTTGACCTTTTCAAGTGTATCGCTACTGATGAGTTTTACCAAAGAACCATCTCTGCCATAAATAGTCGGTGCATCGGTTTCTCCTAAAACATACAACGGTATTGATTGATAGCGTTCTACTCCTAAAGTGTCTGAAACACGAGTATAATCATTTCTGATGAACTTTTTGACAGTTGGAGCTTCTCCGTTTTTGTTTTTGTAATTCTGCAAAACGGCATAAATAGCTATTTCTTGTTGAAAGTTTTCGATATAAGCTAACTTTTCTTTGATTTTGTCCCATTGAAAAACTCGTGTGGTGTCTTTGTATGGATAAATATCTTCGAGAGTGTATTTATCATAAGTTAATTCTTTTTTCAGAACAATATCGTCAGCCGTTTTCGGGCGAATTGGCTTAGGTTCTTCTGTCTTTTGAATTTCTTGTAGAGAATCTTTTTCCGTAGCATTATTTCCGAAATTATTTTGAGAAACCTCTTTTTTACAGGAAAATAATACTCCGAACAAAAAAAGCAATACCAGGTAAAAGTGTGATTTCATACAAAAAACATATCCTTTCAAATATACACTAAATACCTGAATTACACATCAATAAATTTGCTAAATTATCTGTGCAAACCAAGTTGAAATTCTGGAACACAATGGCTTTTACATTATTCCTAAATGAAATTTAGCACGGTAAGGTTTTCTTTATTTAAAAGCAGGATAGCCCGTAATGTCCATACCGGTAATCAGTAAATGAATATCGTGTGTACCTTCGTAAGTAATTACGCTTTCTAAATTCATACTGTGTCGCATAATTGAGTATTCGCCTGTGATTCCCATTCCTCCTAAGATTTGTCTGGCTTCACGAGCAATATTTATAGCCATATCTACATTATTGCGTTTTGCCATTGATATTTGGGCTGTAGTAGCTTTTCCTTCATTTCTCAAAACTCCCAACCTCCAAGTAAGTAGTTGGGCTTTTGTAATTTCGGTAATCATTTCGGCTAACTTCTTTTGTTGGAGTTGTGTTGCTGCAATGGGTTTATCAAATTGCACTCTTTCTTTAGCGTAGCGAAGTGCCGTATCGTAGCAATCCATAGCTGCTCCGATGGCTCCCCACGCAATTCCGTAACGAGCAGAATCTAAACAACCAAGTGGGGCACCTAACCCGGATTTATTAGGTAATAAATTTTCTTTCGGAACTTTTACGTTATCAAAAATAAGTTCTCCGGTAGCAGAAGCACGAAGTGACCATTTATTATGCGTTTCAGGAGTTGAAAATCCTTCCATTCCTCTTTCTACAATAAGTCCGTGGATTCTTCCTTCTTCGTTTTTAGCCCAAACTACTGCAATATCAGCAAAAGGAGCATTAGAAATCCACATTTTTGCTCCGTTCAGCAAATAGTGGTCGCCTTTATCTTTAAAATTGGTTACCATTCCTCCCGGATTCGAACCATAGTCTGGTTCGGTAAGACCAAAACAGCCAATCATTTCTCCGGTTGCTAATTTCGGAAGATACTTCATTCGTTGTTCTTCGTTTCCGTATTTCCAAATCGGATACATAACCAATGAAGATTGAACAGAGGAAGTAGAGCGAACGCCTGAATCTCCTCTTTCGATTTCCTGCATGATAAGTCCGTATGAAATCTGGTCAAGCCCTGCTCCTCCGTACTCAACCGGAATATAAGGTCCGAATCCACCAATTTCGCCTAATCCTTTGATGAGTTGTTTTGGGAATTCTGCTTTTTGGGCATATTCTTCAATAATTGGAGAGACTTCTCTCTTTACCCAAGCACGTGCTGCATCACGCACTAATTTATGTTCGTCCGAAAGTAATTCGTCAAGTAAATAATAATCAGGAGCTTGGAACAAATCCGGTTTCATATCGTAAAATTTTAAAAATCATTGCAAAAGTAAGCAAACAAAAGCTAAAAGCTAAAAAAGGTTAAACATTTATTTCTAAATCCCTGATGTAGTCTTCGTATTCATAGAAAAAACGCTCGAAAGCATCCATTTTTTCGTAAAAGAAACTAAAAATCTCGTTCCAATTGTTTTTGTTATGAAAGCTAATTTGGTTTTTTTGGACCCAGACTTTTGAGATTTCTTTTCCGTTGCTCAACACAAAATGCTCGTCAAAGAATACATCGGGCAAGAATTCTTCTTTTAAAACTGTTTTGAGGGATTCTATTTTCTGAAAGTATATTTTCCGAAGTTCTGAATCTTTATTTTCAATAGCCAAAAGCACTTCTATCTGCTTATTATCTACATAGAATTTAAAGGAAAAATCTTTGATTTTTGTGTTATATAAAAGCCATTTTCTCGGATATTCCTCCGAAAAAACTGTCCAAAATTCTTTTTTCAATTCGCGACTTTCTTCTTTGCTGTACATTTTTTCCTTTTTCTAAAAAGATTTTCTCTGCAAATTTAAACAGTTCCTTTAGTTTTCGGATTGTGATTCCGAAACATATTCGAGAATATCTCCGGGTTGGCAATCTAAAATTTCGCAAATAGCTTCTAAAGTCGAAAAACGGATTGCTTTTGCTTTACCTGTTTTTAGAACGGAAAGATTTGCTGTTGTAATGCCTATTTTGTCGGCCAATTCGTTGGAGCGCATTTTCCGCTTGGCAAGCATTACGTCAAGATTTACGATAATAGGCATAATTAAATTGTCAATTCATTTTCTTCTTTCAGGTTTTTTGCTATTTTGAATACTTCGCTCATAATTATAAAAAATAATCCGATAGCAATAGTAAACAAAAATGAATCAAATCCTGAACTTATAACTATTTCTGTTTTATGAGTTGTCGTTACTTTAATTACAAATTCAATACTGTTTATGACAAGCGTAATAATTATAAATATTTTTCCGATTATCCCCAAGTTCTTGATGGTTATATCGTCAAATATTTTTTGATTTATGAAAAGGTTTACGATTTTTTTGAACAGATAAATAGCATATACAAATAACAAATAACCAAGAACAGCAACAACAAATAGAATTTTAGAAGCAAATGAATCCGAAGTAGTAGAAACACCATTTACAATAAAGGGAATATTCCAGTCAGTATCCGTCAGCATAAAAAATGTTGTTATTAAAAGTACAACAGCTCCCATCACCGAAAACAAAAGCATAAGCTCCAAAACCGCACGCAAAAAGTATATTTTTCTCATTTTTTAAAGTTTAAAATTTATTGCAAATATAAATAAATTACCGATAAACAATAAAAATATATTCTTTAAAAATAAGAGTTGATTTCACGAAGTGTTCTTTTTTATTCTATTTTTCTTTTATAAAAAACATAATCGGTATTTATTGGTTCAATTCCGCAGTTTTTTAGTTCGGTTGCAATTTGAGCCCGATGATAGGTCGAATGATTTATGATGTGAAACAAAATATCTTTAATCTTGTTAGAAAATTTTATTCCTTTCGAATTGACGTACTCGATGATATTATCCAGTTTACTACTATCAATAATTTCTATACTTTTGGAATAGTTTTCATTGTCAATTCTTAATAGCTCATCCCATTTATTAACCTGCCAAACTTCAAACTCTTCTTCACTTGTTATTCTTGCATTCCAAATTTGTTGAGCATTAACCAGATGATTGATTAGTCTCAGATTTTTATCAGAAATACTTTGTAGATTTTCAGAAAGCAAAGCAATCAGTTTTTGATTAAAATGATTGTTGTATGTAAATAATTCTTTAAATTCTTCTTTCATTATTCTGAATCATTTCTTGTTGCTCTTCGGTTTTAAAGCCCGTTTCATATTTTCGGTTTGTTTTCGTTCGCTACTAATAGCACTATAAAAACTCAGTATGGCTTTATGATATTGAGGAGCTATATCATTAGCTTCAAACTGCTCATAAGCCTGTGCTTTTCGCACAAAATAAGGGTCTAATAAAAGCGGTTTTCCGAGTGATACGATATCTGCTTTTCCACTCAAAATAATCGTGTTGATTTGGTCAATGTCGGTAATGTTTCCTGCCGTAATGGTTGGGATGTGAACCGTATTTCGAACCATATCCGAAAACGGAGTTTGCCACATTCTTCCCATTTGAGGTTTTTGATGTTCGACCGTATTTCCGGTAGAAACATTGATGATATCTGCTCCTGCATTTTTGAAAGCAGAAGCTATAGCAATAACATCTTCTTCCGAAATACCATTTTCTGCCCAATCACAAGCAGAAATTCGTACAGCAATGGGTTTGTGTTTTGGAAAAACTTTTCGAATTTCAGTAAATACACGAAGCGGGAAACGCAATCTGTTTTCGATGTTTCCTCCAAATTCATCAGTTCTAATATTGGTTAAAGGAGATAGGAAAGAAGCCAACAAAAATCCGTGATGAGCTTGTAACTCAATCATATCAAAACCTGCTTTTTCGGAATTTTGTGTTGCTACAACAAATTGGTTTACGATTTCGTCCATATCCTGAACAGTCATTTCAGAAGGAACAGCTGTTTTATGATTAAATGGAATAGGAGAAGCAGAAAGTAATTTCCATTGATTTTCTAAAGGTTCATTTTGTCCTTCCCAAGGTTTTTTAACAGCACCTTTTCTTCCGGAATGTCCTAATTGGATTCCAATTTTTGAAGAAGTATTTTTATGGATGAAATCAGTGATTCCTTTCCACTGTTGTATTTGTTCGTCATTATAAATTCCTGCACACCCCGGTGTAATTCTTCCGTTTGACGAAACAGCAGTCATTTCGGTCATAATAAGTCCAACACCACCAATGGCTCTTGAGGTATAATGTTGAAAATGCCAATCGTTTACCAAACCATTTTCAGCTGAATATTGCCCCATTGAGGCCATCATAATTCGGTTCGGGAGCTGTAATTCTCGTAACTGAAAAGGCGTAAAAGCCGGACTGTTTGAGGTGGAATTATTTTCGTTTTTAAAGGCTTCTAAAACTTTATCGGTATAAGATTTATCTCTTAATCGGAGGTTTTCGTAAGTCACTTTTTTGGAACGGGTCATACAACCAAAAGCAAATCTGTGAAACGGATGCCTGTTGTTTCTGTCCATATTTTCGAACCAATCCAAAGATACCGAAGCCGCATACTGAATCATTTCCACGGGATTTCTTCGGTTTTTTTCGTATTCGGTAAAAGCATTCTGTACATCATCAGGATTTTTCATCAACGCATCAAAAAGTCCGATAGCACAATCCATTGCCAATTTTGTTCCTGAACCAATCGAAAAATGGGCAGTTGCCTTAGCATCGCCTAGCAAAACGATGTTGTTGTGATACCAGTTTTTGTTGGTTACGTGAGGGAATTGCCTCCAATGTGATTTATTGGTAATAAGCGGATGTCCGTCTAATTCTTCTTTAAAAATTTCAGCTAATTTAGCCGTTGTGTCCTCTTCGTTAGTTACTTCAAAACCTAGATTCTCCCAAGTTTTGTTACTACATTCAAAAATCCAAGTACTCATTCCTTGTTCGTATTGATAGGTGTGAGCCACTATGGTTCCGTGAGGGGTGGTTCTAAAAAAATAGGTAAAAGCATCGAGTGGTTTGGTAGAGCCTAACCATACAAATCGGTTGGATTTCAGTTCGATATTGGTTCCGAATTCCTCTTGGTATTGGGTTCGAATACTACTAGCGATTCCGTCTGCAGCCAAGATAATATCAGAATCTTTGAACTGTGAGAGATCTTCGACATTGTGTTCAAAATGTAAGTTGACACCTTCTTCACGACAACGTTGATGAAGTAATTGCAACAAGGTTTTTCTGGAGCAACCACAAAATCCGTTTCCAGCAATGCTCACTTGCTCTCCATCTCGAGCCACGATAATGTCATCCCAATAAGCAAATTTACTACGAATCAGCTCATACGACTCCATATCTCGTTTTAGGAATTCTCCTAACGTTTCGTCCGAGAAAACTACTCCGAATCCAAAACTGTCATCGGGTTTATTGCGTTCATAGACATTTATTTCCCAATCGGGTTTTGCTTTTTTGGTTAATATCGAAAAGTAGAGCCCACCGGGACCACCACCTATAACTGTTATTTTCATATCTTTCTTTTAATGGAAAAAATTTCGCCTAATCTGCTGTAATTAGAGCCTGCCAATCGGGCAACAGGTCTGTATTTCTCTAAATTTATTCTGTAATTTTCCATAAGGATTTCATCAGAAATATGCATCATCAGCACTTTTCCGATAACCACACAAGCGCCTCCGTTTTTATGACCTTCCAGAAAATAATGATGTACCATTTCGCATTCGAAATGAGCTTTGGCTTCTTTAACTCTCATGGGTTTGATGAGTTCACAAGCAATAGGAGTGAGGCCAGCTAGTTCAAATTCGTCAACCAACGAATCGACCATTTCTGAAGTCGTGTTGACTTGCTCAACCAAGTCTTCTGTAACTAAATTTACAGCAAATTGTTTGTTGGAAAGTACGTTGTTGAGTGTGTCTTTATTTTTATCACCTGTTCTGACGGTTGAAAACATAACGTGAGGCGGATCTTCGCCTACAACGTTAAAAAAAGAGAAAGGAGCAAGGTTGTTCACTCCGTTTTCATCAACAGTAGAAATCCAACCGATAGGCCTAGGAATAACAAGGCCTGTGAGTAGTTTGTATAAGGTTCCGGAATCGGTATCTTGAACAGAAATTTGCATCAAAATTATTGTTTGTACAAAGTAAACAAAAAATTATTGAAAAGATTATTTCTTCTAAAAAATTATCGGGACAAATATTTTAAAAAGAAAATAAATACAGACGACATCAAGTTTTCCAATATTTTTCAAAATCAATAAATCATCGTCATTTCCTTCAAATCAAATTCTTTAACCGTGTCATCTTCAAGCATAACCTGGATTTTTCCGTTTTTCAGAACCTGTATGATGATTCCCATAAATTTTGTTCCGTTCGGGGTTTCAAAAACAGACGGTATTCTCTTTCGGAAAAGGTAATTATGATATTTTTTCCAAAGTTCGTCAGATTTCCCCATCGAAATAAGCATACAATTTTGTTTGATTTTATTGATAATCTCAAAAAGTATTGCTTCTTTGTCAAATTCTTTTTGTGCGATATTTTTCAGAGAAGAAGCCTTGGGCAGGTCTCCAAAATCAGTCTGATTAACATTAAGACCAATTCCAACAACAGAATAAACAGCATTTTGACCCGAAATAGAATTTTCTATAAGTATGCCTCCAATTTTTTTCCCGTCTGCCAAAATGTCGTTAGGCCATTTTATATTGAGTTTCAAAATTTTAAATGTTTCCAAAGCTTGAATTATTCCCAGGCTAACGGCAATATTCAAGTCAAAGACAGAAGATTCCAAACTGAGCAAATGTTTTATTAAAACACTAAAGGTCAGGTTTTTGAAAGGCTCTGCACACCATTGATTGCCCCTTTGCCCCTTGCCTTGAGTTTGGTTTTCTGCAATGACAATTGTAAAAGATTCGATAGGTTGCGAAACACAGAGCTGCTTCAGATAGTTGTTTGTAGAAGCAATGGCATTGAGTTTGATTATGTTCATACTTGAAATTAAGTTGCCGAAAAATAAATTTTACTGAAAAATCTGTTTAAATTTGTTTGTAGTCAAAAGGAGTTATATAAAAACGTATTCAAAACATTTTTAAACAGTTTCTGATTTCAGATTCAAAAATACATACAAAAATGGTAACTTTGCAGAATTATTAATTTTTCTAAATGGTAAAAAAGAAAACAACGAGTTCAGACGAACTGCTTACCCTTATTATCAAAGGGATTGAAGATGTAAAAGGAAGTGACATCAGTATTTTGGATTTAAGGGGAATTGAGAACACGGTTTGCGATTATTTTGTAATTTGTACAGGTGGCTCAAACACTCAGGTCAAAGCAATTTCGGGGTCGATTCAGAAAGTGGTTTCAAAAGAAGTCCACGAAAAACCTTGGCATATTGAAGGTGAAGAAGTTGCAGAATGGGTGCTTATGGACTATGTGAGCATTGTGGTTCATATTTTCCAAAAGCACATAAGAGAGTATTATGATATTGAGAGCCTTTGGGGAGATGCGAAGATTGTGCAAATCAAATAGCCAATAAATTTTAATTTTTTTTAGATAAGTAAATTATGTCGGACGACAACAAAAACAAAAAAGATAAACCCAACAAACTTCCGAATCAGAACCCGAAAGGACCAGGATTCAGAATAAATATATGGTATGTTTACGCATTCATTATTCTGATGTTTATAGGATGGAATCTTATGTCAGGTGGTTTATCAATGAATGATCCAAAAAAACTCGGATTAACCGAATTTTTTAAATACCTCGAAGATGGGGATTTTGACAAAGTTGTTATTTATAACAAAACCACAGCAGAAGCATTCTTGAAAGAAGAGTCTTTGTCAGATACCACACACGAAGATGCTCCGAAAGTAGATGTCCTCGGAAAAGCCATAAGTGGGCCTCATTATAAACTCGAAATCGGAAATGACGAGATTTTTCAAAATCGCTTGCAAAAGGCCTATGAAGAAGGAAAGCTAAATGCTTATACTCCAGAAACTACTAGTAGTTGGACAGATTTACTGCCATTTTTACCAATTGTTATTTTCATAGCGATATGGATTTATATGATGAGAAGAATGTCGGGAGCCGGAGGAGGTGGAGGCGGACAGATTTTTAGTATCGGAAGGTCAAGAGCCAAACTTTTTGATGAAAAAACAGATATTAAAGTTACATTCCAAAATGTAGCAGGACTTGAAGGAGCAAAAGAAGAAGTTCAGGAAATAGTAGATTTTTTGAAAAATCCTGAAAAATACACTTCACTTGGAGGTAAAATTCCCAAAGGAGCTTTGTTAGTAGGACCTCCCGGAACGGGTAAGACTCTACTTGCCAAAGCAGTTGCGGGAGAAGCAAAAGTTCCGTTTTTTTCTTTGTCGGGATCGGATTTTGTCGAAATGTTTGTAGGAGTAGGAGCTTCAAGAGTAAGAGACTTGTTTAAACAAGCAAAAGAAAAATCTCCAGCCATTATTTTTATTGACGAAATTGACGCAGTAGGTAGAGCAAGAGGAAAAAACAATATGTCGGGTTCTAATGACGAACGTGAAAACACGCTTAACCAACTACTTACCGAAATGGACGGTTTCGGAACCAATTCAAACGTAATTGTGCTTGCAGCAACCAACAGAGCAGATGTTTTGGACAAAGCTCTTCTTCGGGCAGGACGTTTTGACAGACAAATCTATGTAGATTTACCCGATGTAAAAGAACGTCAGGAAATTTTCGAAGTTCATCTAAAACCTCTTAAAAAAGCTAAGAATTTAGATATTGACTTTTTGGCAAAACAAACACCAGGTTTCTCCGGAGCAGATATTGCCAATGTATGTAACGAAGCGGCTCTTATAGCGGCTCGTAAAGGCAAAAAAGAAGTTGATAAACAGGATTTTCTCGATGCTGTAGATAGAATTGTGGGTGGATTGGAAAAGAAAAATAAAATCATTACTCCTGATGAAAAACGTGCCATAGCCATTCACGAAGCAGGACATGCAACTGTAAGCTGGATTTTAGAACACGCAGCACCTTTAGTCAAGGTTACCATCGTCCCAAGAGGACAAAGCTTAGGAGCCGCTTGGTATCTGCCTGAAGAACGTCAGATTGTACGAACCGAACAGATGCTTGATGAAATGTGTGCAACTATGGGAGGCCGTGCTGCCGAAAAAGTTATATTCGATAAAATATCAACAGGAGCACTATCTGATCTGGAAAAAGTTACCAAACAAGCTCGTGCTATGGTTACAATATATGGGCTTAACGAGAAACTCGGAAATATAACCTACTATGATTCATCAGGGCAATCAGAATACAGCTTTTCTAAACCATATTCTGACGAAACTGCGAAAGTCATAGATAAGGAAATTTCTAACTTAATCGAAAGTCAGTACCAAAGAGCTATCGCAATTCTAGAAGAAAACAAAGACAAACTTATCGAACTTGCAGATGTTCTAATCGAAAAAGAGGTTATCTTCAAAGACGACCTCGAGCGAATCTTCGGAAGAAGACCATTCGAGAAAGATACAGAAACGGAAATTAATGACACGACCGAACTACCTCAATAAAACATAAACATCTGATTCCCTTAAAGCTAAAAAGTTTTGTATTAGTTTTAAGGGAATTTCCATCTTTAATTCTCAATACTTACCTTTTTGATTTTTAAGTAAATTTCTGTTTTCAAAACAAAAGCGAGGGGTCAATGTTTAGCAAAAAAGTGTAACTTTGCGGAGTTTTGTTTTCAAAAAAATATCAGCAATTAAAAATATTCAGAATATGAAAAAAATAGTATTTGTCTTGTATGTGTTATTTTCTGTTGGGTGTCTTGCCCAAGCTCCAGCTAATTATTACAACTCTGCAACAGGAACAGGATATGTGCTCAAAACACAACTATACAACATAATAGACGATCACGATTCTCAAAGTTACGCTTCTTTATGGACATTGTATAATGACAATGCTTATAAAGATTTGTATTATGAAGACGATGGAACTCTATTAGATATTTATTCTGAAAAACCAAATGGGACAGACTCATATACCTACACTATTGGCTCTTCTGACCAATGTGGAAATTATAATGGAGAAGGAGATTGTTACAACAGAGAACATATCATTCCACAATCAGTTTTTAACGAAGGCTCTCCGATGAAGACAGACGGACATCACGTTATGCCTACCGATGGTTATGTAAACGGAATGAGAAGCAACTTTCCGATAGGCAAGGTAAATAGTGCAAATTGGACATCTACCAACGGATCAAAAAGAGGAACGAGCTCCGTTTCGGGATACACAGGTACTGTGTTTGAACCAATAGATGAGTTTAAAGGAGATGTAGCACGTATTTACTTTTATTTTGCAACTCGATATCAAAACCAGATAAGCAATTGGAGTTATGCAATGTTTAACGGAACAAGTGATCAGGTTTTTACAGAAGGATTCTTGGATATGCTGTTAGAATGGCACGAAAATGATCCTGTGAGCGATAGAGAAATTGCCATCAACAACAAGGTATATCAATTTCAAGATAACAGAAATCCGTTTATTGATAATCCGCAATATGTTCACGATATTTGGGGATATTCTTCTGCTTCGGTTAGTGATTTTTCTAAAATTTATGTTTCAGTTTACCCTAACCCGGTGAAAGACAGCAGAGTTAATATTTCTTCGAACAATGAAATTGATGAAATCACTCTTATCAACCTAAACGGGCAAATCATTCAACAGATTAAAAAACCTGTTGTTCAAAGCAATACTTATACTTTAGAAAATCTTCCACAAGGATTTTATATCTTAAACCTGAATATTGACAACCAATTGGTTACCAAAAAGATAATTGTAAACTAACCTGAAAAATTATAGGAACTGAACGGAAATAGTGCTTTCGTATTCTATTCCGAAAAGACTCGAAGCAGTTCCTCCGCTCCTCGGACTGCCTTTGTATATGGAGATTTTTAATAAATTCAGTGAATTGAAAAGGGCTAATTTACCTCCTTTTCCGTCAGAATTTTTCAAAGAATAATCTGTGTAAGAATTATAAATCTCTGTAATGCGGTAATTCCTGAAAAGTATTTCAAAAGGCCTTCCGTTTCTGACTTGTTCGAAGAGCTCTCTCGAAATATTACTTATAGCATTTCCGTAGTTATCGATATAGATTATATTTCCTGTTATTCTTTTGTTATCTTCTGACACAATCGCCTTAAGCGACTGAAAATCTTTGAGTTTTTCTATTTTTTTTCCTAATTCAAATACAGATTGCCCTTTTGCTATTTTGCAGGCTGTTTGTGCAAAAAATGAGGTTATGTCAATTCCCGATTCAAAGTCTAAAGCAATGATAAACTCAGGAGGTTTATTCTGTGTCAAAAGGCTTAATATTCCGTTATCGGAACATAAAAAATAGTGTTTGTTCCAATATATCAAAACGGGTTTGTTCCGGTGGTGAATTTCTGCATCAACCAACACAAGGTGTAGCGTTCCTTCGGGAAAATTAAAGTATGAAGCTCCCACAACATAAGTCGCCTGATACGTGGCAAAAGGAGCAATCATGTGCGAAATATCAACAATGGTTGCCTGAAGAAACCCAGAATAAATCAGCCCTTTCAGAGAACCCACGTAATGGTCTTTAAGCCCGAAGTCAGATGTAAGGGTGATTATCATTACTAAAAATCGGAATTTGATTAGGTGCAAAAGTAAGAATTTTAAGTTACTTTTGTCGGTATGAAGCCTCAAACTTTTTCTTTACTACAACTTACACAAAAAGCGGAGCGATTTTGTGTCTATCAGGAACGGTGTCATAAAGAAGTTACCCAAAAACTCTACGAACTCGGAGCAAGTACCAAAGACACAGACCAAATTATGGCTCATCTGATACAACACAATTTTCTGAACGAAGAACGCTTTGCAAGAAGTTTTGCAAGAGGAAAACATCGCATAAAAAAATATGGGAAGATTCGGATTATAAACGAACTCAAGTTCCGTAATATTTCAAAATATAACATCGAAAAAGCCCTGAGCGAAATTTCTGACGAGGAGTATCAAACTTCTTTTTTAGAACTTTCCGAAAAAACATGGAACTCTATAACCGAAAAAAATAAGCTCCGAAAGAAAAAGAAATTCTGCGATTTTTTACTCCGTAAAGGCTATGAAAGTGAACTTGTTTACCAACAATGGAAAGATTTATCAGAAGGATTTTAAACCGATTTTTACAAACCAAACAATCTTTTTACTAATTTTAACCTGACTAAAAAACCATCTGATATGAAACAAATTAAAATTGATTTAGGAAAACTACTACTTCGTGTCGGAGTGGGAGGACTCATGCTTTTTCACGGCATATTTAAGATGATGCACGGATTTCAAGGAATAAAGAATTTGCTTATAGCCAAAGGACTTCCAGAGCTGCTTTGGATTGGCGCTTTTGTAGGCGAGGTTATTGGTGCTCTTTGTGTCCTTTTAGGTGTTTTTACCCGAATATCTGCACTGACAATTGCCATTGTTATGGTGTTTTCTATTTATCTAAAATTCGGAATGGGAGGATTTGAACTCGGAAAAACCGGTGCTCCCTTGGTTGAACTTAATTTGCTGTATCTTTTTTCTGCTCTTGCCATATTTTTTGTGGGAGGTGGACGTTATGCTTTATACAAAAGAGAAACAGGATTAATGGCATAAAAACTACTTTTAATGAATTTTCGTTTTGTCTTATTTCTTTTTTTTGTTTTTTTGTTGTCGTCGTGTTCCGACAACCGAAAACAGGACAAAGAAAATATGGTTTTTCGGTATAACGAAAGTTCTAATATCGCTACGCTTGACCCTGCTTTTGCCCGAACTCAAGCCGAAATATGGATTGCCAATCAACTCTTTAACGGATTGGTTCAGCTTGATGACAGCCTGAATATTCAACCTGATATTGCCAAAAAATGGACGGTTTCGCAAGACGGGAAACGATATGTTTTTACTTTGCGAAATGATGTGTTTTTTCACAAAAGTTCTGTTTTTGCCCATAACACAAGATTTGTCAAGGCTTCGGATTTTGAATATAGCTTTTCAAGGCTGGCAGACGAAAAAACAGCCTCTCCCGGAAGTTGGATTATGCGAAACGTAAAAAACTTCAAAGCTGTAAATGACACTCTTTTTGAAATAAATTTAGAGAAACCTTTTCCTGCTTTTTTAGGTTTGCTTACGATGAAATATGCTTCGGCAGTTCCGAAAGAAGGCTTTGAAAAAGGATACAACTTTCGCAAAAATCCTATCGGAACAGGTGCTTTTACCTTCAAACTATGGGAAGAAAACGTAAAGTTGGTTCTTCGCAAAAATCCTAATTACTTTGAAAAAGACAGTAGCAGTAATCCCCTACCCTATCTCGAAGCTGTGGCAGTTACTTTTCTGCCCGACAAACAGAGTGGATTTTTGCAGTTCGTACAAGGAAAATCTGATTTTATTTCGGGTCTGGATGCTTCATACAAAGATGAAATTCTCACTCCTAAAGGCGAATTACAAGAAAAGTATCGCAAAAACTTTAAGATGCTCAAAGGCTCGTACCTGAACACAGAATACTTAGGGTTTAAAACCAACAACAGCAACAGTCCTGTATCGGACAAAAGAATCCGACAGGCTCTTAATTATGGTTTTGACCGAACAAAAATGGTCGCTTACCTACGAAACAATATGGGAACGGCTGCCACAAACGGGTTTGTCCCAGACGGACTTCACGGTCGTTACCTAAACGGATATGATTACGATTTGCCAAAAGCCAAAGAACTTGTTGAGGAATATAAATCAGAAGCCCAAACACGTTCCGTAACCATTACCCTAAGCACCAACGCTTCCTATTTAGATATTGCGGAATATCTGCAAAGAGAATGGCAGAAAATAGGAATTGAGGTCAAAATAGACATAATGCCTAATTCTGCTTTGCGTCAGGGAATGGCAACCGGAAAAGTAGATTTTTTCAGAGGAAGCTGGATAGCTGATTATCCGGATGCGGAGAATTATCTCTCTCTTTTTTACAGTAAAAATCAAGCTCCGAACGGCCCTAATTATACCCATTTTAAAAACGAGCATTTTGACTATTTATATGAAAAGTCATTTTTAGAGACCAATAATCAAAAGCGTTTTGAGCTTTACCGAAAAATGGACAGTATTGTAATTAGCCAAGCTCCTATAATTCCGTTGTTTTATGACAAAGCAGTTCGGTTTACTTCAAAAAATATTGAAGGCTTGGGAATCAATCCACTAAATTCCTTACACCTGAAAAAAGTAAGGAAAATAAAAAAATAAAAAACTACCTAAAAACTTTTTGTCAAGTTGAAGCAAGTTCAGAATGGCAAGTATAGAATAAGCTTTTAGGCAGTTTTTGTTAAGTATAATTGCTTTATTTTTCAAAGGCATATCTGCGAGCTACTTCTTCCCAATTGATGACGCTAAAAAACGCCTCAATATAGTCTGGTCTTCTGTTTTGATAATTTAGGTAATAAGCGTGTTCCCAAACATCAAGTCCTAAAATCGGAGTTCCTCCGCATCCTGTATCGGGCATTAGTGGATTATCCTGATTGGGAGTAGCACAAACTTCTACTTTTCCTCCTTTTTGTACACAAAGCCAAGCCCAACCCGAACCAAATTGAGTAGCGGCAGCTCTGGCAAATTGTGCTTTAAATTCCGCAAACGAACCAAATGCTTTTTCGATAGCCTCCATAAGCTCTCCAGTTGGCTCTCCTCCTCCTTTCGGGGACATCACTGTCCAAAATAGATTGTGGTTGTAATATCCACCTCCGTTGTTCCTCACAGCCTTGTTTTTCATATCAAGGTTGATAAGAATGTTTTCTATTGTTTTTCCTTCTAAATCTGTGCCTTCTGTAGCTGCATTCAGATTTGTAGTATAAGCATTATGATGTTTGGTATGGTGGATTTCCATTGTTTGTGCATCAATATGTGGTTCTAAAGCATCATAAGCATACGGTAATTTAGGTAATTCAAAAGCCATAATTTTATATTTTTAAGTTAAACTTTAATTCTTCAAAGTTAAAAAATTAACTCCGAAATGCAGTAAAGATAAAGTTAAAAAATCAGAAACGATTCTCTTTATCTTAAACAAAATCATTTGAAAAACTCTTTTTTGAAAGGATTTCTGTGAAGTATAAAATGTTAGATTTCGAGCCGATAGAATTGATGGAATTACAGAAAATATATGGTGTAGCATTAGAAATAATTTACTATATTTATGGTCACAAAACATAAAATTCGACTGAAAATGAAAAAGAATGTTCCTGTATCAACCATTATGACCTCCAATGTCATTAAACTCAACGTAACGGACAGTTTGTCAAAAGCTGAAAAACTTTTTAAAGAACACAAAATCAGGCATATTCCGGTTATGAGTGGCAACAAAATCATCGGAATGTTAAGCTATACCGATTTGTTGAGAATCAGTTTTGCTGAAACTATTGACGACGAAGATCAAATTATTGATGTAACCGTTTACGAAGTTTTTACCATTGAGCAAGTAATGGCAAAAAATCTGATTTGCATTTCTCCCGATTCAACCATCAAAGAAGCCGCAGAAATTCTGGCAAATCGTGAGTTTCACGCGCTTCCTGTTACCGAAAACGGAAATCTTATCGGTATTTTGACCACCACCGATTTAATCAAGTATTTGCTGCATCTTTATTAACAGAAATATACTTTCTAAATTTTTGCCTTCAAGCATCTATTTGAAGAATTTAATGTATTTTTGAACTCCGATTATTTTAAAAAAGGTTAGTCAAAAAAAAACCGATAAAGACGTAACCATCATTTATTCTAAAAAAACAAAAAATATGTTTTCATCCTCTGCATTCTCTATTTTTGAAGAAAGTATCCGTGATTATCACATTCACGACAATGTAAACCAACCGATTAACAATCCGTATCCGAAAGGCGAAATCGAACATTTATTATATCTGAAAAACTGGATTGATACAGTTCAGTGGCATTATGAAGACATTATTCGCGACCCGAATATTGACCCGGTTGAGGCTTTGAAATTAAAACGAAAAATTGATGCTTCTAATCAGCAACGTACCGATATGGTTGAATATATTGATAGCTATTTTTTGGACAAATACAAAAATGTTGCAGTACAACCTAATGCAAAAATCAATTCCGAAAGTCCGGCTTGGGCAATTGACCGTTTTTCGATTTTGGCTCTCAAAATTTATCACATGAATATCGAAGCAACTCGAGAAGATGCAACACCGGAACACAAAGCAAAAAGTCAGGAAAAGCTAAATGTACTTTTGGAGCAAAAGAAAGATTTATCGACTGCCATTGATGATTTGCTCGCAGATATCGAAAGCGGAAACAAGTACATGAAAGTCTATAAACAAATGAAGATGTACAACGATGAGGAATTAAACCCTGTGTTGTATCAGAATAAAAAATAAACCTTCGTAATTATTTTAGCTCTTGAGATTTTGGAGTAGGAGTTATCTGCTCCTGTTTTTCTTCTTCCTCTTTGACTATCACATACTTAAACTTAATTTCTTCATCTGTTGTTGTATGCACATGAGGGTTTGATACAAAATTCCCGTTTTCATCAAAATGTTTCATAAACGGATCTTTATATCGGTTGAAGTCTGGTCTTTCCCATTCGTATTTATATGTTTTTATGTATTCTTCAGGAGTTTCGGTCAAAAAAGCTAGAATAAATCCACCCAAAAATCCGCCTAAATGTCCTTCCCAACTCATTCCTTCCCGTATGTCAAAAATATACCAAATCATACTTCCGTAGAGGAAAACTACAATAAACGAAAGAGCTGTAAGTCTATAATTTTTGGTAATAATTCCCTTAAAAAAAACGAAACTTACCAGGACATAAATAAGTCCGCTTGCTCCGATATGATAAGACGGACGACCAACAATCCAAGTAAATAATCCTGAAAAAAGAACTCCGAAAAAAATAACCCAAAGGGTCTGTTTTTTGTAAAAATACTGCATCATAAGCAACAATACAAAAAGCGGAACCGAGTTGTTGTACAAGTGTTCTAAATCTCCGTGAATAAACGGACTGAACAATATCCCGAACAGGCTCGAAATATCTCTTGGGTAAATTCCGAAGCGGGCGAAATCAAGTCCGCTTTTTCCTTCTATCCAAAAGATAACCCATATCAAAAAGACAGATAGAAAAGGAAGTCGGAGTATTTTTGCTTTAAATTTCAATGGATGGTTTATTTGTTAAATCGTTTATTCGTCAGGTTTTTTAACTTTCGACGTTTGACTTTCGACGTTTGACTTTATGACTTTTAAACGATTATCTTTGTCAAAAACATATCCAATTTTATTTTTCGGATATTTTGTCAGTATAAAAATACAAAAAATGACACAAAACGAGCTTTTTGAATTTCTGGAAGAAAAGGTAAATCTGTACAACAACCCGAATTTTATAGAGAGCGACCCGATACAAATTCCGCATCTTTTTTCATTGAAACAAGATATTGAAATTGCAGGATTTCTCTCTGCCACCATTGCTTGGGGAAATCGCAAAATGATTATCAGAAATGCTCATAAAATGATAGCATCTATGGGAAATTCTCCTTACGATTTTGTGATGTCATATTCTGACAAAGACCTCGAAGACTTACAGAGTTTTGTTCATAGAACCTTTAACGGGCAGGATTTTATTTGTTTTGTAAAGGCTTTGCGAAAAATATATGACACATACGATTCTTTAGAAAATGTCTTTAACCGATATGAGAATTTACAGGAGTCCATTCATCATTTCAAAAAGATTTTTTTCGAGTCAGAATATTTAGCCCGAACACAAAAACACATTTCAGACCCACTAAAAGGCTCGGCTGCCAAACGCCTTAATATGTTTTTGAGGTGGATGGTAAGACGTGACAAAAAAGTAGATTTCGGAATATGGAAAAGTATTTCTCCTTCGCAACTTTCATGTCCTTTAGATATTCATTCGGGAAATGTAGCCCGAAAATTAGGACTGCTTACTCGCAAACAAAATGATGCAAAAGCTCTTTTAGAACTTGATACTTCGTTACGCAATTTAGACGAAAACGATCCGGTAAAATACGATTTTGCCTTATTCGGACTTGGAGTTTTTGAAGGATTTTAGGTTTTCCGCTCCACTAAACCTGTATTACTCCTAAATTAAACTGTTTTTCAATAGGTGCGTGATTAGCTGCTTCGATTCCCATAGAAATCCATTTTCGGGTATCAAGTGGGTCGATAATAGCATCGGTCCACAATCTTGCAGCTGCATAATAAGGCGAGACCTGAGCATCATATCTTGCTTTTATCTTATCAAACAATTCTGCTTCTTTTTCGGGAGTAAGTTCTTCTCCTTTTGCTTTAAGCGAAGAAGCCTCGATTTGCAGTAATACTTTAGCCGCTTGTGACCCACCCATTACGGCTAATTCGGCACTTGGCCAAGCAAAGATAAGTCTTGGGTCGTACGCTTTTCCACACATAGCGTAATTTCCTGCTCCGTACGAATTTCCAACAATAACCGTAAATTTCGGAACCACAGAATTGGAGACTGCATTTACCATTTTAGCTCCGTCTTTGATTATTCCTCCATGTTCGGATTTTGAGCCTACCATAAATCCGGTTACGTCTTGTAAGAATACAAGCGGAATTTTCTTCTGGTTACAATTGGCTATAAAGCGAGTGGCTTTGTCTGCACTATCTGAATAGATTACTCCTCCGAATTGCATTTCGCTTGGTTTGGTTTTGGCTCCTGTGGTTTTTACTACTTTTCGCTGATTAGCAATGATCCCAACAGCCCAACCGTCAATTCGGGCATAAGCAGTGATAATGGTTTGTCCATAGCCTGCTTTGTATTCGTCAAATTCTGAGTTGTCCACCAAACGCTTGATGATTTCGTACATATCATACTGTTCGGTTCTCGATTTGGGTAGGAGTCCGTATATATCTTGTTCATTCAGAGTAGGTTTTTGGGGTTCTGCTCTGTTGAATCCTGCTTTTTCAAAATTTCCGATTTTCCCTACTACACTTTTGATTCTCTCCAAAGCATCTTTATCATCTTTGGCCTTGAAATCAGTCACTCCAGAAATTTCGCAATGGGTGGTGGCACCTCCGAGGGTTTCGTTATCAATGCTTTCGCCTATGGCAGCTTTTACCAGATAACTTCCTGCTAAAAAGATACTTCCTGTTTTATCGACAATAAGGGCTTCATCGCTCATAATCGGGAGATAAGCTCCTCCTGCCACACAACTTCCCATAACAGCAGCTATTTGAGTAATTCCCATGCTACTCATAATGGCATTATTGCGAAAAATTCTTCCAAAGTGTTCTTTGTCGGGAAAAATTTCGTCTTGCATTGGTAAATAAACCCCTGCACTATCAACTAAATAAATGATTGGCAATTTGTTTTCGATGGCTATTTCCTGAGCTCTGAGATTCTTCTTTCCTGTAATTGGAAACCAAGCTCCGGCCTTTACCGTAGCGTCATTAGCAACCACAATGACTTGTTTTCCGCTCACATAACCGATTTTTACAACCACTCCTCCACTCGGGCAACCTCCGTGTTCTTGGTACATTCCTTCGCCTACAAAAGCTCCAATCTCAATGCTGTCTCTATCTTTGTCAAGCAGATAATCAATGCGTTCACGAGCGGTCATTTTTCCTTCGGAATGGAGTTTTTCAATGCGTTTTTCGCCTCCACCGAGTTTTACTTTTGCAAATTTTTTGCGTAAATCCGATACTAAGAGTTTGTTGTAATCTTCGTTTATGTTAAAGTTTATATCCATTGATTTTTAGTTGATTAGCTGTTTAGTTATAGGTTATTATCAAAGTTCCACTCCATATCCACCTACGTAATATCCTCCAAAATGAAAAGCAGAATTGCTGTTATAAAACAATACATTAATAAGAGTTATATGATGAATATATCCTGCCAAGTTTCCTGTTACCTCATCATAAACTGCCTCGGTTGTAACTTCAATAATTCCGGAATCTTCTTCTCCGTTTTGGGCATACCATTCTTCAACCACATTCGGAGAAGTTTGCGGAATGGTTGAACAGAAATAAGCTCCGGTGATGTTATCATCAAAAACCTTATAAATAATTCGGTTAGTTGTTCCGTTAATATACGTAACTCTTGGAGTACTTGTTACCTCGTTCGGGAATAAATGCTCATAATCCAACTGGACAACGAGTGATTCTTTCAAATCTAACTTATACAGCAAATTGTTCGGACACTTTTGTACTACATCTGAAAAGTTAAATTTTACTAAATTAGAAGTGATATAATTTCCGAAAATATATTCTTCATACACTATTTTTCCGTTTCCTTTAGTAAAAATTACTTCTTTAATTACGATATGATGCGTGTAACCGGAAACTCCCAAAATTCCTCCGTTTTCGGAATCAGCATTGGCAATGGTTGTAATTTCTATTATGGCTCCCGCAAGAGCTTTCCACTCCTCAACAACTACTAGTTCGGAACTCGGGAAGTCTGAACACAAGAAAGAACTGTTTACATTTCCGTTGTACAACCTATAAATCAATTTGTCATTTTCTGTCAAAACATAAGTATAGGTATCAGAAATAATGTTTCCCTCATTGTCTTTATTGATTTGGTTTTTGAATTCCGATAACGGAATATCTAACAGTAGCACCTCGTTTCCATTGACATTGTATATGAAAGTATTGTCAGAACATTTATTCAAATTCTGGCTGGGCAAGTTGAAAGTAGTTATGGATAAATCCCCATCATCACAACCGAAGACAAACACTAACAAGCCAATAAAACCTAAAATCCGCTTCATAAAAAAATTTTAAACAAAAATAGCGTTTTTTGACAGAGAATAAAAATAGATTTTCAGATGTTACAGACAAACCTTTTCTTTTCTTAGAACAATAATTTAACCACTTGACAATCAATAAACTGTAAATTATGTTTTGATTTACGTTGTTTTTTTATTATATTACTTGCCTAATCAAAAAAATAAAAAGATGATAGAAACAAAGGTTTTTAACAGCAAAAACAAGCCGAATTCAACAGAAAAAAGTCAAATCGTAAATTTTCTTTATTCCAATTTGGAGCAATACGGAGATGCCAAATCTTCGATTGAGAAAGCCATTGATTATTCGTTGGGAGAGAACGGCTCAAAAGGCGGTTCAACCATATTGCTCTATGATAACCAAATCCTTAAAGGAGTTGTAGTAATGAATCGGACCGGAATGGGAGGTTATATTCCGGAAAATATTTTGGTTTATATAGCAACTCACAAAGATTACAGAGGTGAAGGATTAGGAAAAAAACTTATGGAAAAGGTAATTTATGAAACAGAAGGAGATATTGCACTTCACGTTGAAGCGAATAATCCGGCTAAAAAGTTGTACGAAAAATTCGGATTTACTAACCCTTATCTCGAAATGAGATTGAAAAAATAAAAAATGGCAGAGCTTATCATTCATTCAAGTAAAATCAAACAAAACATAAAGTATCTCAGTGATTATTTCAAAGAAAAAAACATCAAATGGAGCTTAGTAACCAAGGTGTTTTCGGGAGATAAAGAGTTCTTGCGAAATATTCTTACCGATGATGTTATCGAAAACATCAGCTCTGTGGGAGATTCCAGACTAACCAGCCTGAAAAACCTGAAAGAGGTCAATCCTCAGATGAAAACCATTTATATCAAACCCCCTTCAAAAATTTATGCAGATGAAGTAGTTAAGTACGCTGATATTTCGCTCAACAGTTCTTTATCTACCATAAAAGCTCTTAATCTGGCTGCTCAAAAGGCAGAAAAGACACACCAAATTATCATTATGATTGAACTTGGAGAGCTTCGAGAAGGTGTAAACAGAGAATCTTTGATGAATTTTTACGAAAAAGTATTTCAGCTTCCCAATATTGAAGTTATCGGAATCGGGTCGAATCTGGGTTGTATGTACGGAGTGGAGCCTACTTATGACAAACTCTTGCAACTTTCGTTATACAAAGAACTTATTTCGACCAAGTTCAATAAAAATTTGGAGTTTATCTCGGGAGGAAGTTCTATTACGTTGCCTTTGGTAGAAAACGGAGTGGTCCCGAAAGACATCAATCACTTTAGAATCGGAGAGGCTGCTTTTTTCGGAATTAGTCCGCTTGACAACAAGCCTTTCAAAGAACTAAAAACTGATGTTTTTGAATTAAATGCTAATATTATTGAATTGGAGTACAAAAAAACTGTTCCCGAAGGTAAGATAGGAGAAGCAAATATCGGACATACCGTAGAATTTGATAAAAAAGATACCGGAGAAAAATCTTATAAAGCCATTGTGGATTTTGGTTTATTAGACGTTGATCAAAACGACATTGAGTTTGTTGATAAAAACATGAATTTTGTAGGAATAACCTCTGATATGCTGGTAATAGATATAGGTAAGAATAAAGACCAAAAGTATAAAGTAGGCGGAACTATCGGCTTTATTCCTAATTATATGGCTGTTGCTCGACTTTTGAATTCGAAATTTATTGACAAAAAATATCAATAAATTACCTATTATCTAAACCCTAAAAATTCCTCCCAATGCAATAACACTCTCACCAAAATAAAAGCTTTGGGAGGCTTTGTCGGCTGTTGAATTGGTAGTTCGGATATTTGCCATATTGATGTAACCTCCTTTAAATTCGGCTTGAATAAACAGATATTTCCAAAAAGTGATATTGAGTCCGGCTTTGGCAGAAATTCCGTATCCCGAAATATGAAAATCATCGTATCGATCTTTGTTCATCAGAGTAGAATTGGTTTTTGGGTATAAAATTCCCGCTCCAATTCCACCGGTAAGGTTAAACTGTATTTTATCTGTATCTTTGATTCCTAAATATTTTGAAAAATCATCAACTCGTGAGAGTTCGACATTGACATAATTCAATCCGTCTGTATGTTCAAACAGTAAAAAATCTTCTGTAAGTAAGATATTTCCGTCTGAAACTGCCTCTCCATACGAACCTCTCTCGGGATAATTTCCGGAATAGCTGACCGTTTTGTCGTTGTACATTACATATTTCATGTGATCAACTCCGAGCGAAATATTATAATTATCGGTAATAAAATACCCGATTCTTAAATTAGTTTGAGGAATGGTCATTCGGGCAGGATTCACGTAATCTACGTGCCAACCTTTGGGTCTGTCGTGAGCTTTGACTTTATTTAGGGTAAAATTATAGTTTTCACCTTTGAAATGAATATCGGAACTGGAATAAAAATCTCGGTTTCCTCCCCAATAAATATACATTTTTCCTTTGTTATGGGCTGTGAACTTTTCTGAAGACACATAGTCTTCCGATTGGCTAAAACCTTGATAACTCAAAGTTATAGCTATTAGCAATACGATACGTTTCAATTTAATTAGGGTTTAAAAATCAGAATTGGTTAATGGTTTTTCGGATAGCGACAAGTCTTGTCATCAATCCCTCAAAATATTTAAGGTCAAGCATATTAGCTCCATCGCTTTTGGCATTGGCAGGATCAAAGTGAGTTTCAATAAAGATTCCGTCCACCCCGACAGCAATTCCAGCTTTGGCAATGGTTTCGATCATATCGGGTCTTCCTCCGGTAACTCCCGAAGTCTGATTGGGTTGTTGAAGCGAATGGGTTACATCAAGTACAGTGGTTGCATAATCTCTCATTGTTGGAATTCCCCTGAAATCCACAATCATATCCTGATAACCAAACATAGTTCCTCTGTCGGTAATCATCACGTTCTGATTGTTGGAATCCAATACTTTCTGAACTGCGTGTTTCATACTTTCAGGACTCATAAATTGTCCTTTTTTCAGGTTTACAGTTTTTCCTGTGTTGGCTGCAGCTACAACCAAATCGGTTTGTCGCACCAAAAATGCAGGAATCTGTAACACATCGACATACTGAGCTGCTATGGCTGCATCTTCGTTAGTATGAATATCTGTAACAGTCGGAATATGAAAAGTTTCGGATACTTTTCGTAATATTTTCAAGGCCTTTTCATCTCCAATTCCCGTAAAAGAATCCACTCTCGAACGGTTTGCCTTTTTGAAAGAACCCTTGAAAACATACGGAATTTGTAGTTTATCGGTAATAGTTACTAATTCTTCTGCAATTTTGAGAGCCATTTCTTCTCCTTCAATAGCACAAGGTCCGGCAAGGACAAAGAAGTTCCCGCTATCTAAATGTTTGATTTGAGGTATATTTTGTAGATTCATTTTTTAATAATTTGAGTTGCAAACTTACAAAAATAAACGCTATGAAAACACTTTAATTTTAGAGGCTAAGCCATTGCTTAAATTCCGATGCTTTGTTCTTGCTTACGATAATATTTTCGGGAGGTTTCGGAGTTGTTTCTACTTTGAGTTGGTTGTTTCCGTACTTGTAAATTTTGTCAATAGATTTTATGGACAGAATAAATTGTCTGTTTGCCCTGAAAAAGTATGTTTTGTCGAAATCGCTATACAATTCGTCCAAACTGTTGTTGCTGTGGAATTGTTTTCCGTCTAAACAATAGATGTAGGTAATTGTATTCTCTGTATATACAAAAGCAATTATAAAAGCAAAAAGGAAGCGTTTTTTTCAAAAAAACGAATTACTGTTATATCCTTTTCATTTGCTCTTTCATTTGAGCAATTTGTTCTTTAAGCATATTGTGCTTGTCCAATTTTTTGGCTTCGTTAAGCAATAGAGTTGCTTCTTGTTTGCGTCTTTTGGTCATTGCGATTCCTGCTAAATTCAATTTGGCAAGAGCTAAATCGGCATTCATACTAAGTCCTAATTCAATTGCTTTTCTGAAATGTTTTTCCGCTTGGTTCAAATTGGTCTGAACCACCATCAATCCGCTTAAATAATGATAATATCCTTGTTGTTTTCTGACCAAAGCTCCTTCTGGATTTTTGATTTTATTCAGCCATTTTTGAGCTCCCGGAAAATCTTGCTTACGAAGCTTTAGAAATGCCATAATAATCATTTCGTTTTTGAAATACAACAGAATGACAAACAGAGAAATCAGGATTAAAAAAATTCCGTTTCCGATATTGTTTTCAGTAAATTGCCAAATAGCAGTAACAAATAATACAACAGCTAAGGCGAGTTTGATATTTTTATTGAACATAGTTCAGTTTTTATTTTGGGTTAAAAAATAATTATTTCTTGTACTGGACAGTAGCTTTTACGAATTCCACAAAAATAGGATGCGGATTGGCAACCGTACTTTTGTATTCCGGATGATATTGTACTCCGATAAAAAACGGATGATTTTTTAGTTCCACTACCTCGACCAACTTGGTTTTCGGATTGATTCCCGAGGCTATAAGTCCGGATTTTTCTATGTCTTTCAGGTATTCATTATTCAACTCAAAACGATGTCTGTGTCGCTCCGAAATCATATCCTGATTGTAAATCGAGTGAATTAAACTTCCTTTTTTAAGTTTGCAGTCCCAAGCTCCCAAACGCATCGTTCCACCTTTATCTGTAATGCTTTTCTGATCTTCCATTATGTGAATAACAGGATTTTTAGTTTTCGGATTCATCTCGGTTGAATTGGCATCTTGCAATCCTAAAACATTTCTGGAGTATTCGATAACTGCCATCTGCATTCCCAGACAGATTCCAAAAAACGGAATTTTGTTTTCGCGAACATAGCGAATAGCTTCGATTTTCCCTTCGATTCCTCTTTCTCCAAAACCAGGTGCGACTAATACTCCGTCAATCCCTGCTAATTTTTCAGCTACGTTTTTTTTGGTCAAAAACTCAGAATGAATGCTTACAACATTTACTTTAGTCTGATTGGTAGCTCCAGAGTGTACAAAAGCCTCCAAAATCGACTTGTATGAATCTTGCAACTCTACATATTTTCCTATCAACCCGATATTAACCGTATGCTTGGGTTTTTTGTGTCTTTTCAAAAATTCGTTCCACCGGGTCAAATCCGGTTTTGCTTTTTTTGGAAGATTCAATTTTCTGAGAGCAACGATGTCTAATTTTTCTTCTAACATCAAATTCGGCACATCATAAATAGTAGAAGCATCAATCGACTGTATAACAGCTTCTTTTTTTACGTTACAAAAAAGTGCTAATTTTTCTCTTAATTCGTCAGAGAGTTCGTGTTCTGTTCTACAAACCAAAATATCGGCTTTGATTCCACTTTCCATAAGGGTCTTAACCGAGTGTTGTGTTGGTTTGGTCTTTAGTTCTTTGGCTGCAGCCAAATACGGAACAAGTGTCAAGTGAATCGTAATGGCATTTCCTTCGCCTAACTCCCACAACAACTGTCTTACCGATTCGATATAAGGCAATGACTCTATATCTCCGACTGTTCCTCCGATTTCTGTGATTACAATATCAAAATTTCCCGATTCTCCGAGTAGTTTCATACGGGATTTGATTTCGTTGGTAATATGTGGAACTACCTGAACGGTTTTCCCTAAAAACTCTCCTCTTCTTTCTTTTTCAATAACCGAAAGATACACGCTTCCGGTAGTAACATTATTTGCCTGTGAAGTCGGAACATTCAAAAACCTCTCGTAATGTCCTAAATCCAAATCAGTTTCTGCTCCGTCATCGGTTACGAAACATTCTCCATGCTCATACGGATTAAGCGTTCCCGGATCTACATTGATATAAGGGTCAAATTTTTGGATGGTTGTTCTATAACCTCTTGCCTGGAGTAGTTTAGCAAGTGAGGCTGCAATAATTCCTTTACCCAAAGATGAGGTTACTCCTCCTGTGACAAAAATATACTTTACCGGATTCATTATAGTTTAGTGTTGTGTTGCGGTCGTTTTTTTTAAACCCTGCAAAAGTAGTCTATTTTTGAGCAAAAGACAAATATTATTGTTAAAGTAACGCAGTGGAAAGTTGAGATAAAAACCAAAATATTTGTTATTATTCAACCTGAACTACGCATTAGTTAATAATGTCTTTCTGATATGGTCAAGAAAAAAACTACCTTTGCAAAATGCAAACCGATAAAAAAGACATACGGAGTTTAACCAAAGAACAGTTGCAGGATTTTTTTGTTTCTAAGGGAGAAAAAGCCTTTAGAGGCAAGCAGGTTTATGAATGGCTTTGGAGCAAAAGTGCACACGATTTTAGCGATATGACCAACATATCCAAAGAAATCCGTGAGATGCTCGACGAAAACTTTGTCATTAACCATACCGAAATTCATCAAATGCAAACCAGCAAAGACGGAACCATCAAAAATGCTGTTCGGTTGTTTGACGGACTTGTTGTCGAATCGGTTTTAATTCCGACCCAAAGCAGAACAACAGCCTGTGTTTCTTCTCAGGTCGGTTGTAGTTTGGATTGCAAATTCTGCGCAACAGCAAGACTCAAAAGAATGCGAAACCTCAATCCGGACGAAATTTATGACCAAGTGGTAACCATTGACCGACAAAGCCGCAAAAACCACAACCGTCCGCTTTCTAACATCGTATTTATGGGAATGGGTGAGCCTTTGATGAATTACAACAATGTGATGAAAGCTATTGACAAAATTACTTCAGACGAAGGACTTGGAATGTCTCCAAAACGAATTACGGTTTCTACTTCAGGAGTTTCAAAAATGATTAAGAAAATGGCTGATGACGAGGTAAAATTCAAACTCGCAGTTTCTTTGCATTCGGCCATAGAGGAAATTCGGAATGAGATTATGCCTTTTACCAAAAATTTTCCGCTTACCGAACTAAAAGAGGCTTTGCAGTATTGGTATTCAAAAACCAAAAGCAAAGTTACTTACGAATATGTGATTTGGAAAGGAATAAATGACGACAAAAAGTCTGTTGAGGCATTAGTAAAGCTTTGCAAACATGTCCCTTGTAAGGTAAACCTAATCGAATACAATCCGATTGATGACGGAGTGTTTCAACAGGCTTCGGATAGTACTATTGACCATTACATTCAAGCTCTCGAAAAAGCAGATATAGTTGTAAAAGTTCGTAGAAGCAGAGGAAAAGACATTGACGCAGCTTGCGGACAATTAGCTAATAAAAATTAAAAATCTCTTTGTCTTTTTGCTTCAAAAATCAGAATTGAAGTCGCAACCGAAACATTCATCGAGTCTATCTCTCCTTCCATCGGAATGATGATATTTCCGTTTGCTGATTTTCTGAAAACATCTGAAACTCCCGTAGCTTCTGTACCGACCACAAGAGCCGTCGATTTTGTGTAATCTTTTGTATGATAAGGCGAGGCATCTTGAAGCGTAGCACAATATATATTGATGTTCTTTTTCTGTAAAAAGGAGATGATTTCATCTGTCTTTCCTACAGCAATATTATTAGTAAACAAACAACCGACACTTGCTCTTATGATATTTGGGTTGTACATATCCGATTTTGGATTGGCAATCAGAACCGCATCTAATTTTGCAGCATCTGCTGTGCGAAGAATAGCTCCGAGATTTCCGGGTTTTTCTAAACTTTCAGCCACCAAAACAAGCGGATTTTCGGGTAAATTGAGGTCTTCTAATCGTAAAGATTTGGTTTTAGTTATGGCTAAAATTCCTTCCGTGGTATCCCGATAAGCCAATTTTTTGTAAACTTCGGAAGAAATTTCAATAAGCTCGATTCCGTTTGGGATAGTTCTTTTGACTTCTACCTCCGAAATAATATCCGGTAAAAACAAAACCGTTTGTACCTTGTAACTTCCTTTCAGGGCAAGCGAAATTTCACGAATTCCTTCGATTAGAAAGGTTTGAGTTTGTTTACGTACTTTTGATTTGGCCTGCAACTGAACCAAATGTTTAATCAACGGATTTTGGAGGCTTTCTATTTTTTTCAAAATATAGGTTTTGAAAAGCAAATTTAGGTTAAAATACCCAAATATAAACGAGTAAAAACAGTTTATGAACACTCCATTTATTTTGTTTATTTTTGTGCTCCTAATAATTTGCTATGTACCTGATTAAAAACCAACTCTATTTTCCTCCTGTTGAAGATACCCACAGTTCGGGAATTATTGCCTTTGGAGGAGATTTATCAGTTGAAAGGTTGCTACTGGCTTACAAAAGCGGAATTTTCCCTTGGTATGACGATTCCGAACCCATAACATGGTGGTGTCCTGAATACAGAATGGTGGTAATTCCGTCAGAATATAAGCCTTCGAAAAGCCTGAGAAACATCATTAACAGAGGAATTTTTAAGATTACTTTTAATCAAAATTTTGAACAGGTCATCAAAAACTGTCAAACCATAAAGCGAAATGGACAAAACGGAACGTGGATAAACAATGAAATTGTTGAAGTCTATACTAAACTCCACCATTTAGGTTATGCAAAATCCGTAGAAATATGGCAAAACAATGAACTTGTAGGAGGACTTTACGGAGTTGATTTGGGTAACAAAATATTTTGTGGAGAAAGTATGTTCTCTAAAGTTTCTAATGCCAGTAAGACAGCCTTTGCCTGGCTCAACGATTATCTTAAACGAGAAAACTACCTGCTTTTAGATTGTCAAATTTACAACGAACACTTAGAGCGATTAGGAGCTTTTGAAATTAAACGAGAAGTTTTTATGGAAATACTTCGTTACAGCAATCAGAACTCACCCCAGGTTTTGACATAAGCTCACTTCTTCTCCAACATTCCTTTGATATTATTGAGCTTCATTAGTGCTTCAACCGGAGTCAAAGTATTGATGTCCAAATTCAGGATTTCGGATTTAATATCCTCTAAAAGCGGGTCATCTAAGTTAAAAAACGAAAGTTGCAAATCATCTTTTGTCGGACTTATATTTTCTGATGAATGATTTTTCTCGAGTTGTTTCAGCATTTTTTGAGCTTTCTGAACTACCGTTTGAGGCATTCCAGCCATTTTGGCTACGTGAATTCCGAAACTGTGAGCCGAACCTCCTTCTTGAAGTTTTCGTAAAAATAAAACCGAATCTTTGGTTTCTTTGACCGATACGTTGAAGTTTTTGATGCGTTCATAAATTTCGGTCATCTGATTGAGTTCGTGATAATGCGTTGCAAAAAGCGTTTTAGGCTGATGCGGGTGTTGGTGCAGGTACTCTGCAATGGCCCAAGCTATCGACACTCCGTCATAAGTGCTTGTTCCTCGACCAATTTCGTCAAGCAAAACCAAACTTCTTTCGGATAAGTTATTCAAAATCGAAGCGGTTTCGTTCATCTCCACCATAAAAGTTGATTCTCCCATCGAGATATTATCCGAAGCCCCCACTCTGGTAAAAATTTTATCAACTAAACCTGTTTTTAAGGAGTCGGCCGGAACAAAACTTCCGATTTGAGCCAGTAAAACAAGGAGTGCTGTTTGTCTTAAAATAGCCGATTTTCCGGACATATTCGGTCCGGTAATCATAATGATTTGTTGCGAATGTCTGTCCAAATACAAATCATTCGCGATGTAAGGCACTCCGATTGGAAGTCGTTTTTCGATAACTGGATGTCGTCCGCCTTTAATTTCTAGGGAAAAATCTTTTGCGATTTCGGGTTTAGAATAGTTATTCTCAATTGCCAACGTAGCAAATCCTGACAAACAATCGAGTTGTGCAATCAGACTCGCATTGGTCTGAATCGGTTTGATATAACCTGAAAGCCACATAATCAGCTTTTCGAAAATCTCCGATTCTAAAGCGGCAATTTTTTCTTCTGCTCCGAGGATTTTAGCTTCGTATTCTTTAAGTTCTTCGGTTATGTATCGTTCTGCACTGACTAAAGTCTGCTTGCGAATCCATTCAGTCGGAACTTTATCTTTATGCGTATTCCGAACTTCGATATAGTAGCCAAAAATATTATTAAAAGCGACTTTCAAAGACGGAATCCCGGTATTTTCGGATTCTCTTTTTTCTAAATCTTCCAGATATTCTTTTCCTGAATTAGAAATATTTCGAAGTTCGTCCAATTCTGGACTTACTCCACTTGCAATCGCGTTCCCTTTATTTATCGAAACAGGAGCTTCTTGATTAAGCGTAGCAGTAATTTTATCAATAATCACTTGGCAATAATCCAAGTTTTTTCCGATTTTTTGTAGGGATTTATCTTGGCTGTCTGAAGCTGTTTTTTTGATGGGCTGAATCGCTTTGAGTGAATCTTTAAGCGATACCACTTCTTTGGGAGATGCCTTTCCGGTTGCAATTTTCGAAATCAATCGTTCCAAATCAGAAATTTGTTTAATCTGATACTGAATAGATTGCAAAACTTCCTGATTTGATTTTAAGTAGTCCACCACATCAAGACGTTCTTCAATTCGGGTTTTATCTTTTAAGGGGAAAGCCAACCATCTTTTTAGAAGTCGTCCTCCCATTGGTGAAATCGTTTTGTCAATCACATCCAAGAGCGTAACCGCATTCAGGTTCGGACTGGTGTATAACTCTAAATTTCGAACAGTAAATCTATCCATCCACACGTATCCATCTTCGATAATTCTGCTGATGGAGGTTATGTGTGCAATTTTGTTGTGTTGTGTTTCGGACAAATAGTACAGAATCGCTCCCGAAGCAATGATTCCATTTGTCAAATCTTCAATCCCGAAACCTTTAAGCGAATTGGTTTGAAAATGATTGGTTAGGTTCTCAAGAGCATAATCTTGCTTATAAATCCAATCTTCCAGATAAAATGTGTTGTAATTTTCTCCGAAAGCATCTTTGAAATCCTTTTTGAAATGTTTGGCAATTAGAATCTCACTCGGATTGAAGTTTTGTAGTAATTTATCGATGTAATCTCTGTTTCCTTCCGAAGTCAAAAACTCTCCGGTCGAAACATCCAAAAACGAAATTCCGATAGCTATTTTTCCAAAATAAATCGAAGCCAAAAAGTTATTGGTTTTAGCACTCAAGACTTCATCATTCATCGCAACTCCAGGAGTAACGAGTTCTGTTACGCCTCGTTTTACGATGGTTTTGGTCATTTTCGGATCTTCGAGTTGATCGCAAATCGCTACGCGAAGTCCTGCTTTGACCAATTTCGGTAAATAGGTGTTCAAAGAATGATGTGGAAATCCTGCCAGAGCAGTTTCTGACTCGCTTCCATTTCCTCTTTTAGTGAGGGTTATTCCCAGAATGCGAGCTGCTCTTACAGCATCTTCTCCGAAAGTTTCGTAAAAATCTCCTACCCTGAAAAGCAAACAAGCATCAGGGTATTTTGCCTTGATGCTGTTGTATTGTTTCATTAACGGAGTTTCTTTTTTCATGAAGTTCTTCTTTAAATAAATCTAAATACCAAACTCGTTAAGGTCTATTAGTGTTTCTTGGATAGAGTCATTAACTACCGATTTGCACTCTGCCCACGGAGCTAAGTTTTTCGGCTTTTCGAATTCGTCTTTAGATACGTTTAATGTTTTGTCTTCGTAGCATTTCTTCATATAAATAGCCCAAATCGGGAGTGCCATTGTAGCTCCTTGTCCGTAGGTAATGTTCCTGAAGTGAGCTGCCCTATCTTCGTTTCCGACCCAAACTCCCGTTACTAAATTCGGAACCATTCCCATAAACCACCCATCAGATTGATTTTGAGTAGTTCCGGTTTTTCCTGCAATAGGGTTGGTAAAGCCCCAAGGATGTCCGGTTACTCTTTTGTAATAGCCTCCCATTTTTCCGGTTGTTCGAAGTCGGGTTCCGCTTCCTCCCCGAGTTACACCTTCCAAAAGTTTTATAGCAGCATACGAAACATCTTTGCTCAATACGTCTTTGGGCTGTGGAATGTGTTCGAAAAGAACTTTTCCGTTTTTGTCTTCTATCCTGATTATGGTTTGGGGCTTAATATATACTCCCATATTGGCAAAAGTACTGTAAGCAGCCACCATATCATGAACCGATATATCTACTGATCCGAGCGAAATAGCTACCTGTTCAGGTATATTTGAGCTTACTCCTAACTTTTTGGTCATATCAATCACTGCTCTCGGACCGACCATATCTATGAGTTTGGCAGAGGCAGTATTGATAGAATTTGCCAAAGCGTTGTCTAAAGTAGTTGCTCCAATAAATTTTCCTGAAGAGTTTTTGGGAGTCCAGTCATGAGAGGCACCCCATTTTCCTTCCGGTATCGTAAACGGAGCATCTATAATACTGTCACAAGGCGATTTGTGCAATTGTTCGATAGCTGTTACGTACACAAACGGCTTGAAAGTTGAGCCTACTTGCCTTGCTCCTTGTTTTGCGTGGTCGTATTTAAAGTATTTGTGATCAATTCCTCCGACCCAAGCCTTGATGTACCCTGTTTGAGGTTCTACAGAAATCATTCCTGTTCGCAAGAAATGTTTGTAATATCGAATGGAATCTAAAGGAGTCATAAGCGTATCTATTTCTCCTCCTTTCCATGAAAAGACTGTCATTTCGGTTGGAATTTCGAACGATTTTTTGATTTCACTCTCTGATTTTCCTTGTTCCTTCATCAACCTCCAACGCTCAGAATTTTTCATTGCCTGCATCAAAATTCTTTCGGTTTGCTCATCTGTCAAATCTACAAAAGGAGCATTCTTTCGGTCTTTGAAATGAATGAAGAATTCTTCTTGCAAATTTGACAAATGTGTCGTAACGGCTTCTTCTGCATAGGCCTGCATTCGCGAATCGATGGTTGTGTAAATTTTAAGTCCGTCTCGATAGATGTTGTAATGTGTTCCGTCTTCTTTTGGGTTTTCTTTAGCCCATTTCCTCAAATATTCTCTCAGGTATTCTCTGAAGTAGGTGGCAATTCCTTCGTTGTGAGATTCAGGTGAATATTTGAGTTCTAACGGAAGGTTTTGCAGGGAATCTTTTTCGGATTGAGATATAAAGTCATTTTTGAGCATTTGTCCCAAAACGGTATTTCTTCTGTCTGTTGTCAGTTCTACCCTACGTCTTGGGTTAAATAAAGAAGGATTTTTGAGCATTCCGACCAAAACAGCTGCTTCTTCTTTGTTGAGGTCTTTAGGTTCTTTAGAAAAATAAATTCTTGAAGCAGAACGAATCCCTACCGCATTATTAACAAAGTCTACTTGATTGAGGTACATTGTCAGAATTTCCTGCTTGGTATATCGTTTTTCCAAACGAACAGCAATAATCCATTCTTTGATTTTTTGGGTTAATTGATTGAAAATATTTCCCGAACGCTCTCCGTGAAAAAGTAGTTTTGCCAACTGTTGTGTAATGGTACTTGCTCCTCCTTTTTTTCCCATAAAAACAGCTGCTCTGACCGTTCCTCGGGCATCAATTCCGGAGTGCTTATGAAAGCGTTCGTCTTCCGTAGCTATTAGTGCATCTATCAGGTTTTGTGATAAATCTTCATATTTTACGGGAGTTCTATTCTCGTTCAGGTATAGTTTTCCGATGGTTTTCCCATCAGATGAAATAATCTCGGAAGCCAGATTCGAGGACGGATTTTCTAATTCTTCGAAAGTTGGCATCTCTCCAAAAGATCCAACCGAAGCCAACAAGAAAAGTAAGGCTACAAAGGCAATTGCTCCTGCGAAAAGCCCCCAAAACCATTTGATGCATTTTGAAAAGTCGTTAGTTGCCTTTTTCTTTGCCATTCTATTATTGGTTAAATATCTTCGTATTTTAATACCGTTACCAACTACTGTTTATCGCTTATTGCATATTCAATACTGAAGCCTACATCAGAAATTCCCTCTAATTTTTCAACTCCTTCTACCTCGTTTCGATTTCTTAAAGCCTGTTCGATTTTAAAAGTATATTTTCCCGTTTCGGAAAAGTTATAATTTTCTTTGAACCACAATTTGCTTTCTTTAATGTCAGAAAATCCGTTTCCAAGCATTGTTCCGTCAGGCGAAGCCATTGTATATTCCAAAGTGTCTTTCTTAATTTGTCCGTCAGGGCTTTCGATAGAAGCAATCAGAAATATATTGCTGAACGGATAATTTGCATTGGCTCTTACATTCAAAAATAAATTATACGACATCAGCGTATCTTTGGCTTCGAACTCAAAACTCACTATGCTGTCTTTGTGCCAAGATTTCCCGACTGATTTGTAGCTCTGAAACACTTGTTTTTTATCACTGCAAGATACTGTGAGAAAGAATAATGCTAAAAAGCCGGAAAATTGAAGTCTTGTTTTCATTTTTTCTTGCTTTTGTATTTGCGATTTCTACTTGAGCTTTTTTTCTTATTTTTCGGGGTGTCAAATCTTGTTAAACTCTCCTGCCCCATCGAATCTTTAAATTTTGTATTGTCAGGATCGTTTGTTTCAGTAACATAATCTTCTATCGCAGCAACTTTGTTGCCTTGCTTATTGGTCTCTACAATTTCCTTTACTTTTGAAGTAGAAAGCACATACCATTGAGCCGTATTTTCTCGATAAGTAAACCACATCAACTCTTTGAAAATATCAATTTTCTGGCAATAAGCATCTCCTTTTTCTGTTCGTAAAACCGTATCAGTACTCGGGAAATTCTTTAAAGCGTCCATATAGCTGTCTAATTCGTAATTTAGGCAGCATTTGAGTTTTCCGCATTGTCCGGCTAATTTTTGAGGGTTAAGGCTCAACTGCTGATAGCGTGCAGCCGATGTATTAACACTTCGGAAATCTGTAAGCCACGTCGAGCAACACAATTCTCTTCCGCACGAGCCAATTCCACCCAAACGAGAAGCCTCTTGACGAAATCCGATTTGTTTCATCTCGATACGAGTGTTAAATTCTCTGGCAAATTCTTTAATAAGTTGACGAAAATCAACTCTTTCTTCTGCTGTATAATAAAAAATGGCTTTTGAACCGTCTCCTTGAAATTCAATATCAGAAATTTTCATTTGCAAATTCAGATGGAGTGCGATTTCACGAGCTCTTATCTGAACTTTATCTTCTCTCAATCGGAAAGATGTCCAAACATCAATATCTTTTTGGTTGGCTTTTCGGTAAATTTTCGGAATACTGCTCTCGGGATCTATTCCCTTTTTCTTCATTTGGATTTTTACCAACTCTCCCGTAAGTGATACAACACCTATGTCGTGCCCGGGGGAGGCCTCTGTGGCTACCACATCTCCGACATTTAAAGACAATTTATCTGCATTTCTTAAAAACTCTTTTCGGGAGTTTTTAAAACGAACCTCAACCGCATCAAACAGAGATTCGTTAGAAGATGACATATTCGACAACCAGTCGAATACACTTAATTTATTACAGGAATCAGTTCCGCAACTTCCGTGATTGTTACATCCTTTAGGAGCAGAGCCACCCTTTGTCGAGCAACTTGCACAAGCCATATCTTACCTTTCTTTTATATAGAATCCGAAAAATCGGAATAGAAATTCTACTATTTACAACAAGCAAAAATACTATTTTTTTGAGTGCTGTGCCAAAATAATTTTGTTTAGAGGCCGTTTAAATTTATTTTCTTAGAAATTACCCCCACAAATCAAAGCTTGTAGCTTTCTTTTATAGAAATTTAGCTATTATTAAAAAAGTATAAGCTAAACAAAATCTTTAGAGCAGAACTACCTACTTATGTACACTATAGAATCAGGGTTAAAAAAATGTTCTCTGTTGTGAGAAATGAGAGGAGAATTTTAAAAATAATTTATCCCCCTCTCTTTTTTTGAAAGGGAGATAGAAGAAAAATTTATTTTTTATAAAAAGGTGTTTTGACTACTTTGGCCTTTACGTTGTTGTTTCTGATTTTTATAAAAATTTCGGTGTCTGCTTTGCTGTTTTCGGTAGTTACGTATCCGAGTCCGATTCCTTTTCCGAGCGACGGAGCCATCGTTCCCGAAGTTACTTTTCCTATGATGTTTCCGTTTGCATCTGCAATTTCGTAATCGTGTCTTGGGATTCCTCTTTCCACTAATTCGAATCCGACCAACTTGCGTTTTACGCCTTCTTCTTTTTGTTTTTTCAGGTTTTCGGAGTTTACGAAATCTTTAGTAAATTTTGTTATCCACCCCAATCCTGCCTCTAAAGGCGAAGTGGTATCGTCTATATCGTTTCCATACAAACAAAAGCCCATTTCCAGACGTAAGGTGTCACGAGCCGCTAATCCGATGGGTTTGATTCCAAAGTTTTTACCTGCTTCAAAAACCTTATTCCAGATTTGCTCTACTTCTTCATTTTTGCAATAAATCTCAAATCCTCCTGAACCGGTATAGCCTGTCGCAGAAATAATCACATTTTCGATTCCTGCAAAATCTCCGACTTTAAAACTATAATACGGAATTTCGGACAAGTTTACCGAAGTCAGATTTTGCATAGCCTCAACCGCTTTGGGACCTTGAATGGCAAGGAGCGAGTAATCATCAGAAAGGTTTCGCATTTCAACTCCCATATCGTTGTGTTTAAAAATCCACTCCCAATCTTTGTCAATATTTGAGGCATTTACCACCAAAAGATATTGATTTTCTTTCATTCGGTAGATAATCAAATCATCTATAATTCCTCCGTTTTCGTTCGGAAGACAAGAATATTGAGCTTTACCTATTTCGATAACCGAAGCGTCGTTTGAACAAACTTTTTGGATAAGAGCCAATGCGTTTTCGCCTGTTAAAAGAAATTCTCCCATGTGCGAAACATCAAATACCCCCACGCCTTTACGGACGGTTTCGTGTTCGAGATTAACGCCTTCGTATTGAACAGGCATATAAAATCCTGCAAAATCAACCATTTTTGCTCCAAGAGCCTCGTGAATGTGCCTAAGCGGAATATGTTTCATTGTATTTTGAAGTATTTGTTTTGAGTTGCGAAAGTACTGCTTTTAGAATGAAAGTCAAAAAAATAAACACAAGATAATGACGTATGCAGATTTGTAAAAGAAAAGTTTTGCTTGGCTTTTAAAATCAGGTTAAAGCAAAGGCTATAAAGATAAAGAATTATTTGTGCTTTTTGTATGCAGATGTGTGTATAATTTTTGGTGTTTGTCAAAAAAGCAGTAACTTCGTAACCGATTTATAAAAAGTACATAATTTAATCATAAACCCATGAAGATATTAGTTTGTATCAGCCATGTTCCGGATACTACATCGAGAATTAATTTTGTGAACGGTGATGCTGAATTTGACAAAAACGGAGTGCAATTCGTTATCAATCCGAATGATGAATTTGGACTGACAAGAGCCATTTGGTTCAAAGAAAAACAAGGAGCAAGCGTTACGGTTATCAATGTAGGATTAGCCGAAACAGAAGCTACAATCCGTAAGGCTTTAGCTATTGGAGCAGATGAGGCTATACGTGTAAATGCCAATCCGACTGACGGATTTTTCGTGGCTAAACAAATTGCCGAAATTGTTAAAAACAACAGTTATGATTTGGTAATTGCAGGAAAAGAATCTTTGGACGACAACGGAGGAATGGTTCCGGGAATGATAGCTGCTTTGCTTGGAACAAACTTTGTAAACTCTTGCACAGGAATCGAAATTGATGGAAATACCGCTAAAGTTACCCGAGAGATTGACGGAGGAAAAGAAACACTTTCTGCTTCTTTGCCACTTGTAATTGCAGGACAAAAGGGAATTGTTGAAGAAAAAGATTTAAGAATCCCGAATATGAGAGGAATTATGACAGCACGTACTAAACAAATTACAGTAACTGAACCTGTGGGAGCTGCTCAAAACACCAAAACGGTCAAGTTTGAAAAACCGGCACCAAAATCGGCTGTAAAATTGGTAAGTCCTGATAATCTTGATGAATTAATCAACTTGTTGCACAACGAAGCTAAAGTTATTTAAGTTGTTTAATCGTTGATTTATTTAACCGTTAAGCCATTCTTATAATTCAAAACTCAAAACCAAAAAAATATGTCAATTATTATATATGCTGAATCAGCAGAAGGAAAATTAAAAAAAGTAGCTTTCGAGCTTGCTTCGTATGCTAAAAAAGTGGCAGACCAAACAGGAACTACCGTTACTGCCGTTACTGTTAATGCAAATGATGTTTCTGCTTTAGGAACTTATGGAGTAAGCAAAGTACTAAAAGTAACTGATGATAAACTGAAATCTTTCAGTGCCAGAGGATATGCCAATGTTGTAAAACAAGCCGCTCAAAAAGAAGGTGCAAAAATCGTTTTGGTAGCCTCGACTACAGATAGCTTATATTTAGCTCCGCTTTTAGCAATCGGGCTCGAAGCAGGGTATGCTTCAAATGTTGTTGCACTCCCTGAAAACATTTCGCCCTTTGTAGTTAAGCGAAATGCCTACTCGATGAAAGCGTTTAGCTATACAGAAATTACTACTGATGTGAAATTATTGGCTATTGCCAAAAACTCTTTCGGATTAGTTGAGAGTGCCGCAAGTCTTTCAGAAGAGAGTTTTGCACCTGAATTAAGCGATGCGGATTTCTCTGTAAAAGTAGAATCAGTTGAAAAAATTACAGGAAAAGTAACTATTGCAGATGCAGAAGTTGTTGTTTCGGGAGGACGTGGACTTAAAGGACCTGAAAACTGGGGAATGCTCGAAGAGTTGGCAGAAGTTCTCGGAGCTGCAACTGCTTGTTCGAAACCGGTTTCCGATTTGGGTTGGAGGCCTCATTCTGAGCACGTAGGACAAACCGGAAAACCCGTAGCCTCGAACCTATACATTGCTGTGGGAATTTCGGGAGCTATCCAGCACATTGCAGGAATCAACGCCTCCAAAGTAAAAGTAGCTATCAATACTGACCCTGAGGCTCCTTTCTTTAAAGTTGCCGATTACGGAGTGGTAGGAGACGCTTTCGAGGTAGTGCCGAAACTTACCGAAAAACTAAAAGCCTTTAAAGCACAAAACTCTTAAACCTTTTTTAAGAATACCAATACAAAAAGCCTTTTTGAAATATCTTCAGAAAGGCTTTTTTTATGAATCATGATGACTTGTTCTACACCCTGTAAAGACTTGTTTTACTATTATTTAGAAATATTTTTTAACAAAATTTTGACGTTTTCGATTTAATTTGTACTATTGCGTACACTTATGGGTTACCACACGCCAACCGTAACCGTTGCACAACCTTTCATTTTTCCAAATAATCTTTAAAAACATAAAAACTCAACCTCTTTTAAAGCAATTTTAAGGAGGTTTATTTTTTTAAAGAAAGTTTTAGAATTTATACTATATTTGAAAGTCGGTAAGGATTTTTTCACAAGCTGTCGTTATCCGTGTCTTAAATAATAAAAAACACAAACTTTGGCTAAGGCTTGATATCACAAAAAACCATCTTTAACTTTTAAGAATAGAGAATATGAACAGAAAAATCTTTGATTATATAGACCTGCATAGTGGAGAAGAGAAAAAAGAAAGGGTTTTAGAAAACATAAAATCCAACATCTCTTTTCGCGGTTCTAATCTCTGGATTTTGGCTTGTGCCATCGTAATTGCTTCCGTTGGGCTGAATGTAAACTCAACAGCGGTTGTAATTGGTGCTATGCTTATCTCACCATTGATGGGACCTATTGTAGGAACAGGACTTGCCTTGGCAATCTACGATTTTGATTTATTAAAAAAATCAGCCAAAAACTTACTTATTGCTACCCTTGTTAGTTTACTGGTAGCCACAGTTTATTTTTTTATAAGTCCGTTCAAAGAAACACAATCAGAATTGCTGGCAAGAACTTCGCCCAATATTTATGATGTGATGATTGCTTTTTTTGGTGGTTTGGTAGGAATCATCGCACTGACAAGGGTCGAAAAAGGAAATCCGATTCCCGGAGTAGCCATAGCAACGGCACTAATGCCACCGCTTTGTACGGCAGGATATGGCTTAGCTACTGCGAATTTTACTTATTTCTTTGGAGCGTTTTACTTATACACAATCAATTGTTTTTTTATCTGCATCGCTACTTTTCTGATAATCAAATACCTAAAATATAAACCACTAAAAACACTAAATACTAAATTCGAAAAACAAATCCGATACGGAATTACATTTTTAATTTTAGTAATGATAATTCCCAGTTTTTATTTGGCTTACAGTCTTTTTCAGGAAAGAAAATACAGCCAAAATGTAGAGCAGTTTATCACAAATGAGTTTTTGAATAATGGTTATACGCTAATTTTTAAGCAAACGAAATTTAATTCGAATCCAAAAAAAATCGAACTTGCTTTTTTAACCAAAAAATTCTCTGACGAAGAACTGAATTTACTCAACCAGAAACTAACCTATTACGGAATTACCAACACAGAACTTTCAATCAAGCAAGACACAAAAGATTTAAAAAAGGAAATTTTGAGCGAGTTGGGAAATCAAAATAAAGTTCTATCCGAAAAAGATGTCACAATTAATAATCTTAAAAATGAGCTGAACATATATAAGATTGATAACACAGAAACGATAAAAGAAATTTCCATATTGTTCCCCGAACTCAAAGACGT
>JBAYPE010000011.1:0-69060 GCA_041677865.1 Flavobacteriaceae bacterium | reverse complement strand
TCAAATTTTTACAATTTGAACTACAACTAAAAAATAAACCTCCTTAAAATTGCTTTAAAAGAGGTTGAGTTTTTATGTTTTTAAAGATTATTTGGAAAAATGAAAGGTTGTGCAACGGTTACCTGTGTTGTGCGCAGTCTTTTTTGTTATTTATCTTTAAAATATTCAAACCAAAAGTTTTTGACATTCTCAATTTCATCGAGAAAACTTAATTTAGTTCCGTCGTTTTTTTCTATTTGCAAATAAGATATGTCAAAATCCGAACTAAAATCACTCGAAAAATCTCCTTGGTGTTCTTTTGTGTTTTTTAAATCTGCTTTTGGACGAGAAATTAATTTGTGCTTTGTTGCATTTGCTAAATCGTGCATAATTTTTAATGCTTCGCAATTCGGATAAAGCGATTCTCTAAAACTTCCGATGTCGGTAAAGTTATGTGTAGTTTTATATTCTTCAAAAGTCCAGTCAACTAAATGCCAGCCACTATTTGCTAATCGTTTAGCTTTATAAACGGATAAATCATCATTTATATAATCGTCATAATCTTGCAAAAATTCTTGGTATTTATCCTTTGCTGTATCTTTTCCAAAATTCAGTGAGTTCATAAATTACGCTTTTAAGTTAATTCACTTTCTTGACAAAAGATATTTTCTATTTGTCCATTTCTTTCGACGGAAGCAAAATAGTCAAAATTCCCTTTAAAGTTCGGTTCGTCTATGTAGCCGTCTTTATAATCTATTGCTCTTTTAAGAATAGTGACTTTTTCTTTTTTTCCGTTTGGTAATGTGAAAATTAATTCTTGTCCTATTGAATATGCCATAATTTTATTCGATTTCGATGATTTGTCAGATTGCGCACAACGTCAGACTGTGAAAAAACTCACAATCTCTCAAACAAATATAGCAAAATAGTTGTAAGAAAAACAGAATTGTTGTATTTTTACTTATGCAACACATCCAAGGAATTTCCCGCCATCAGCTCCAAATGAGCAGTTTAGAAGACAAGATTAGTGCTGATAATCCTGAACTACAACTAAAAAATAAACCCCCTTTAAAACGCTTTAAAAGAGGTTGAGTTTTTATGTTTTTAAAGATTATTTGGAAAAATGAAAGGTTGTGCAACGGTTACCCTTGTTGGTGGCAGTTATTGTTTTATCCATTCTGTTATTGCTCTTGCATCTTTCCAAGTTTCTCTTACGGCACCGTCTGTTTCTTGTCCAGTATATTCTTCATAGTTTTCTAAAATGTATTTCGCTCGCTCATTTCCTAGTAAGGTCAGAACTTCTAATTTTCCAATTTCTAATTCCCATTCATTGTTGTGTCCTTTTCCTTTCGTCAATGAGTTCAAAAATATTTCAGCATCATTGTCGTCAATAGCAAATTTTTCAAGTTTTGGTTTGTTTCCTGTGGTAAATATTTTTTTGTCTTTGATTGTAATTATTTCTTCTCCAATTTGAATTAAATTCCAAGTCCAGTTTTTTCCTGTTGGCAAGTATTTCAATTCTTGAATTATCAAACTATCCTTCTTTTTATATAGTTTGCAAATTTGCATTGCGTCATATTCTGTTAATGACTTTCCTGTTTTACATTCAAAAACATTAAATTCTGAAATAGTTGTTCCTTCCATTTCTTTGTCTACAAAACCACAAACTGAAATACTTTGTCCGTTCCTAAAATTTAATACCAAAGTTGCGGTGTCTCCTTTCCTTGAACCAATTCCGTCAAAGCAATTACAAGAATTGTCTTTGTCCAGTGTATCTAAATTTGGTGTTTTATTTACAGCATTTTTTGTCTCTGACTTGTTATTGCAAGCAAAAGTCAAAATGCAAATAAATATTATTGTCAGTCTAAACATTGTCTTTACGTAAGGTATGGTTTAATTGCCACCAACGTCAGACTGTGAAAAAACCTCACAATCTTTTTAACAAATATAGCAAAATAGTTGTAAGAAAAGTACAATTTTTGTATTTTTACTTATGCAATACATCCAAGGAATTTCCCGTCATCAGCTCCAGATGAGTAGTTTAGAAGACAAGATTAGTGCTGATAATCCTGAACTACAACTAAAAAATAAACCTCCTTAAAATTGCTTTAAAAGAGGTTGAGTTTTTATGTTTTTAAAGATTATTTGGAAAAATGAAAGGTTGTGCAACGGTTACCGCTGTTAGCAACAGTTTTTTAAAATACTAAATCTTTTGTTTTCTTTTCTGAGCAGTATACAATTCTTCCATTTTGAACCTCCACCTCTTTAAAAAGATTATTTTTTCGGTGGTTTGTAAATGTTTTAACAAGCTCTTTTTGCTTTTCAGTTGTTATGTTCGTGCTAGACCTTCTTCCTGTTTTAGGATGAATAAACAGTAGATATATATTCTCTTCTTCAATTAGTAACCAAAAGTATAATCTATATCCACTACTTTTTCCAGCGTTTTCGGTTTCTATTCTTTTCCTTAGAAATGGGCTTTTATTTGGGTCTCCGCCTAATCTTTTACAACCATTTAATCTGACTTCTTCTAAAGAAGAATTAAAAATACTTTTTATTATTTCTTTTTCGCAATCATTATGAGAAGTGTCTTTTAAAAGTAAAGAAACTTCAGAGACAAACTCTTCAGTTAAAAAAACAGGCATCTATTATATTGATTTGAGAAGATTATTAAATTCTTCATCAGTTCTCAATGAAAAAAATATTTGTTCAATTTCAAAAACTGAATCCTCAATATCATCCAAAATATTTTTGTAACAAGTAATTTCTTCACGGCAAATATTACTTTGCCACAAAGAATTTTTTAAATTCACATAATTTCTAAGTAATTTACTGTGGAATTTTTTAGAATCAATAATTATTTTTTTAATCAATTCTTCATCCTCTTTACTTTTTATATCTACCCATGTTAATTGAGCAAATAAACTATCTATTTGCTTTAATTTTTCAACACGATTATTTAAACTTACTTTAAGTTTATTGATGCTATCAAGAAAATTGTTTATTCTTTCTTGTTCAGAAATTGTAGAAACACTGCTTGTTTTTGAAATAATTAAGCTAATCTCTGTACCAATATTTGAAATTGTATTTACCATCTTTTTCTTAAAGAATTTATTATATACAAATCTAAATAAAAAAACTAAATAAAAAATATTTCTTTTGTTTTTTTTAACTCGCTTCAAAATTGTTGCTAACGTCAGACTGTGAAAAAACTCACAATCTCTCAAACAAATATAGTAAAAAACTTGTAAGAAAAATGAGAAAGTTGTATTTTTATACATGCAACATATCCAAGGAATTTCCCGCCATCAGCTACAAATGAGTAGCTTAGAAGACAAGATTAGTGCTGATAATCCTGAACTACAACTAAAAAATAAACCTCCTTAAAATTGTTTTAAAAGAGGTTGAGTTTTTATGTTTTTAAAGATTATTTGGAAAAATGAAAGGTTGTGCAACGGTTACCGATGTTGGTGGCAGTTATTGTTTTTCGCCTATTAATTTTAATGCATATTCTAAGTAAATATTTTCATTATTAATATATTGATTTATTGTTGGGATTACTTCGTAATTGGGTTTTACTCCACTTCCAAATGGTAATTTTGGTTCAATATTCATCACAAATTGTAATGCTGGGATTTCAATGGTTATTTTGGAATTTGGCAAAGTTAAATCTTGACTATATCCACTCGTATTTCCATAATAACCTCCGCCTGTTTCTTGTCCAATAAATGTTGCTAATCCTTGCGAATACATCATATTTGAAAATTCGCTACCGCCAGAATATGTTATTGGACTAATGAGAACATACACATTACCTTTAAAGGTGTCTTTTGGTGCTTTTTTGTATGCCATAAGTCCGAGACCTAAATTATTTTTTCTTTCAAGACTTCCATCTTTCATTTTTTTGTTTACAAAAATTCGTTCTAAAAATCCGAATACTTTAAGTTTTATCGGTTTGTCAATTCCATTATTAAGGATTGCTTTTTGAGTTTTGACTCTTACTTTAGAGTATTTTTGGTAATTATCGCCAAAATAAGAATATAACAAACCTTCATTTCCTTCAGTTCCACCGCCATTTTTACTAACGTCAATAATCACATTTTTAATATTATGTTCTTTTATTTCGGAAAAACTTTGTTTCAAGAACTTTTTTAATGTTTTATATTTGCTTTCTCTTTTAATTATGTCGTTTGAGAATGTTTGAATATCCAAATAAGCTGTTTTTGCATTTATAATTTTGAATTGCAAAGGTTCATTTTCAGTTTTTTCTTTGTCAATATTGTTGTTCTTTTTTAGGTTTTCATTAATTTGACTAATTGACAATGAATTAATTGTGATAGGCTCTGTAATTTCTTTGAATTTCACTTCATATTTCTCAATTATTCCATAGTAGTAAAAATAGTTTTTAGAAAAATTAAAGCCACCCAAATCACTGTATTTTACAGATTTTATGTACCCATCTGATGCAAATAAAATTCCAATTTTTGTGACAATTTCTTTGGGTGTTTCTCCATTGATTTTTTCAATTTCAAGATTTTCAATTTTTGCAGAATTATTTGAAGCATTTTTGACACAATATAACTTCTCGCCCAAGAAAACCACAGTTAAAGGTAAAAATCGAATATTTTCATTTTTATTGGTCTGTTCTTTAACTTCTTTTGGTAAAAAAATGTCTGTGTGGTCTTCTCTTGATAATGCTACTAATGGTGCGATTATTTTGTGAAATTCATAAACATTAAGGTCGGTTGTGATTTTGTTTTTCGCAGTTTGGAAAGCAAAATCAACGCAGTCTTTTGGGGTGTACCAGTACATTCCAGAATGAAACTTGTCCAAGCCTTGATACAATAAATCTAAATCTCTATGAAGTTTCTCCTTTGCAATTTTGGGAAAATCTCCAAAATTCTGAGAATACGTGGTTTGTATCAGTAAAATTAAAAGTATAAATGTCGATATTTTCTTCATTGACGGGTCGTTCTGTATAATTGCCTACAACGTCAGACTGTGAAAAAACTTCTCAATCTCATTAACAAATATATTAAAATAGTTGTAAGAAAAATGAGAAAGTTGTATTTTTACACATGCAACATATCCAAGGAATTTCCCGCCATCAGCTACAAATGAGTAGCTTAGAAGACAAGATTAGTGCTGATAATCCTGAAAGTTGGTTCGAAATCGGGACTGCCGAGGTCACTAAACAATCCGTAAGTCTTTATTTTGAGGTTTACGGATTTTTCTTTTTCTTGGTGTTTTTGTTTGAAAAAAATTACTCCGAAACACTTATCATTATTCCTGCCCATGTAGCAAGAATTCCTAAAATTACACTCAAAGCGATGTACAAAAGTGCTAAAAGTGAATTTCCGGTCTGAAACAACTTTAGGTTTTCAAAAGCAAAAGCCGAAAAAGTGGTAAAACCTCCACAAAATCCGGTAATAAAAAACAATTTTAGTTGAGGATTTTCAATTTGGTGTTTGGTAAGTAAACCAACTAAAATCCCAATAATCAGGCAACCAACTATATTTACCAAAAACGTGGCCCAAGGAAAAGTTCCCTGAACATATTTATCCGTTAATACAGAAGTCAGATATCGGAACATACTCCCGATGCCTCCTCCAAGTCCTACTATTAGTAATGTTTTAAACATAATTGATTAGTTACTGCTCTATTTAGGTAAATCAAAATTAGTGTTTTTGTTTTTCAATTATTTTCAAAAAGAATGTATTTTTTTTACTTTTTCCATTTCAATCGCAAACTGTTTGTTACTACGCTAACACTGCTTAATGCCATTGCTGCACCGGCAATCATTGGGTCGAGCAAAAAACCGTTTATCGGATAAAGTACACCTGCTGCAATCGGAATACCGATAAGGTTGTAGATAAATGCCCAGAACAAGTTTTGTTTGATGGTTGTTACAGTTTGTTTCGACAATTTTATGGCCTGTGGTATTTTGGTTAAATCAGATGAAATGATGGTCACTTTTGCCACATCCATCGCAATATCAGAGCCTTTACCCATTGCTATACTTACATCGGCTGTTGCCAGAGCTGTGCTATCGTTAATACCGTCTCCTACCATAGCTACGATTTTGCCTTGCTTTTGTAGTTCTTTTACAAAATTGGCTTTGTGTTGTGGCAACATTTCTGCTTTGTAATTCTCGATGCCTGTTTGCTGTGCAATAGCTTGTGCTGTAGCCTGGTTATCGCCTGTGAGCATATACAAATCAATACCCATCTGTTGCATTTGTTTGATGGCTTCTATTGATGTTTCTTTGATTTTATCGGAGATTGCCAAGACTGCCAAGGCTTGTTTACTGTTTGAAAACCAAATAACGGTTTTCGATTCTTTACTCCACTTATCTGCTTGTTGCTGTAGAGCGTCTGCAATGATGATATTGTTTTCTGCTAAAAGTTTTTTATTTCCTACAAAATAAGATTCGTTGCCATAAACCGCTTGCGCTCCTTTTCCGGTTATGCTGCTGAAGTTGCTTATTTCGATTTTCTTATGCGTTGCATCTTTAGAAAAATACGATACTACGGCAGTTGCCAACGGGTGTTCCGATTGTTTTTCTATACTAACGAGAATCTCTTTTTTATTATCGTTATCGCTTAACCATTTAACATCAGTTACTTGAGGTTTTCCTTGTGTAATCGTTCCGGTTTTATCTAAAATAATGACATCTACATTTTTTGCCAGTTCCAAACTCTGGGCATCTTTTATCAAAATTCCTTTTTCAGCTCCCTTCCCTACTCCTACCATAATTGCCGTTGGCGTTGCCAATCCTAAAGCACACGGACAAGCAATAACCAATACTGTAATGGCAGCTAACAATCCTTGTACAATACTGTTTTCACCTCCAAAAACAATCCATAAAACAAATGAGAGTAGGGCAATTCCGATTACTACAGGCACAAAAATTCCTGCAATTTTGTCCACTAATTTTTGAACAGGAGCTTTGCTTCCTTGTGCATCTTGTACCGTTTTTATAATTTGGGCAAGCATGGTTTCTTTACCGACTTTAACAGCTTTAAACCGAAAACTTCCCTTTTGGTTGATTGTTCCTGCAAATACGTTGGAGTTTTCCTCTTTCAAAACAGGAACAGGCTCTCCACTAAGCATACTTTCATCGACATACGAACTACCGAGAACGACCTTTCCGTCCACCGCAATTTTTTCTCCGGGCTTTACCAGAATTACATTGCCTACATTCACTTGTTCAATAAATGTTTCTTTTTCTGTTCCATCTGCATCAACAATAATAACTGTTTTAGGTTGTAAGCCCATTAGTTTTTTAATAGCTGAAGATGTGTTTCCTTTGGCTTTTTCTTCTAATAATCTTCCCAAAAGAATAAAAGCAATGATAATGGCTGAGGCTTCGAAATAAACGTGAGCGTGCAATCCGCGTTGATGCCAAAATTCGGGAAACAACATATTGAATACACTAAACAGATAAGCAATTCCCGTACTCAGTGCCACAAGTGTGTCCATATTGGCTGAGGAATGCTTGGCTTGTTTCAAGGCGTTGATAAAAAAATCACGTCCGAACCAAAGCACAACCGGAGTAGCAAACAGCCACATTATTTCATTGGCATACGGAGCATTCATAAAAAACATTCCATACACAAAAACCGGTAGAGACAACATAATTGCCCATACGGTTTTAGTCTTTAATTTTTGATATTCTTTTTTGTGTAGTGCTTCAAGTGTCTCTTGTTGCTTATTTTCTTCTTCGATAAATAAATCATACCCGGCAGATTGTACTGCTTTTTGTATTTGAATTGTATCGATTATATTAGGTAAATACTCAACCGTCAGATTCCCTGTTCCGTAATTTACTTCAGCACTCACAACTCCTTCTTGTGCTCGAACAACGGTTTGTGCACTATTAGCACAAGAAGCACAACTCATATTCAATACCGGAAAGGTTTTTTTTGTTGTATTTTTATTTTTAGTTGCCATACTCTTCTTTTAATTTGTAGTACAAAGTTCGTGAAATTTCAGAGGTTGTTGGTATAAAACTATATAAATATGCTTTTGACACTATATTCTGAAGGATTACGTTTATTTTTACCACAGATGCACAGATGACAAATGTAGATAATTAAGAAAACAATGTGAACTACACTGATATTGAAAGATTTGCATTCAATGCAATCTGTGCATCTGTGTCTAATAAGTAATACTCTACGGGTTCAAATTAAAAATCAATAGATAATTAATTTGAGTGTTTTTACGGGTAGATAAGTAAGGTATTTTGTAGGATTAATTCTAAAAATTCCGATATTTTTTAGTTATTTCAAATACGTGTTCCAGTATTTTTACATCTATTTGAGTAAGTTCTATATGTCTTCTGTTCATTACGATTTTGGCTGTTGCAAGAGCTTTATTAGCCAAATACGTGGTAAAGCCCGATGCTCCTCCCCAAGCAAAACTCGGAACAAAATTTCGAGGAAAACCGCTTCCGAAAATATTGGTAGAAACCCCTACTACCGTTCCGGTGTTGAACATGGTATTAATTCCGCATTTGCTGTGATCGCCCATCATAAGCCCGCAAAACTGAAGCCCCGTTTTCTCGAAACACTCGTTTTGATAACTCCATAATTTCACTTCTTCGTAATTGTTTTTTAGGTTAGAGTTGTTGCTGTCTGCTCCTATGTTGCACCATTCTCCTAAAACAGAATTCCCTAAAAAGCCATCGTGTCCTTTGTTGGAATATCCCATCATAACCGAATTGTTTACCTCACCTCCTACCCTGCAATGTGGTCCTATGGTTGTAGCTCCGTAGATTTTTGTAGCTAATTTTACTTGGGCTTTTTCTCCTAAGGCAAACGGACCTCTGATAACTGAACCTTCCATTATTTCGGAATTCTCACCAATATAAATTACTCCTGTCGAGGCGTTAAGCGTTACAAATTCCAATTTGGCCCCTTCTTCGATAAAGATATTTTCCGGAGCGATTACATTGACCGATTTAGGAATAGGTTGCGAAGTTCTTCCTTTGGTAATCAACTCAAAATCAGCTTTAATAGCTTTGTCGTTTTTGGCAAAAATATCCCAAGTATTCTCAACAGTAAAACATTCGCCTTCAAGCTCAATCAAATCATAGGTATCAAAACTTGGTTCGTTTTCTAACTCAGTTGCAAAATAAGCTATGATTTCTCCGTTTTTGGCAATAGCTTGATTTTTTTTTAAATTCTCAATCAGGTAAACTAACTTTTCATCGGGCAAAAAACTCGAATTGATAAGAACATTTTGCTCTGCCTGAACCATCGGATATTTCTCCGAAAGATAATCTTCTGTTCTGGTTGATGTGGTGGTTTTGAGGTAATGCTCCCACTTTTCTCTGATGGTCAAAATTCCGATGCGAATATCGGCAACAGGGCGGGTATAAGTAAATGGAAGTAAAGCATTTCGCTTGTTTCCATCAAATAAGATATAATTCATTTTTAGGATATTTTTATGGAGAACAAATATACCTTTTTTAAGTAATAATTGAAATGTTTGAGATGTAAATATTTTCGTGTTTGCTTAGATAAAATTAAGCAATTTAACGTACATTTGGGACTTCAAATCACAATGAAAATGAAAAGACATATTCCGAATTTTATCACTTTATTGAATCTTTTTTCAGGTTGTGTTGCTCTTGTTTTTGCCTCGCATGGAGATTTTCTGAATGCTTTTATATTTGTGAGTTTAGGAATTTTCTTTGATTTTTTTGACGGATTTTTTGCACGAATCCTCAAAGTTCAATCTCCTTTAGGAGTCCAGTTAGATTCTCTGGCAGATATGGTTACTAGTGGAGTAGTTCCGGGATTTGTGATGTTTAAGATGTTGTCGGAATATTCGTCTGATGAATTTTTCCCTTACTTCGGGTTTATCATTGCCTTAGGCTCGTGTATGCGTTTGGCGAAATTCAATATTGACACCCGACAAACCGACTCATTCATCGGACTACCAACTCCCGCCAATGCTCTTTTTATCTTGAGCTTACCTCTGGTTATTGAATATACAGAGTTTGCCTTTGTAATCGAAGTGCTTACCAATGTATGGGTATTGCTCGGAATTTCGGTATTAAGTACTTTTATTCTGAATGCTGAATTGCCACTTTTTTCACTTAAAATTAAAAATTTCAGTTTTACCAAATATAAGTTACAGATTTTCTTTTTGATTTTGTCTCTTGTCTTACTTGTAGTATTTAAGTTTTTAGGAGTTCCGCTTATTATTTTGTCTTATGTGGCGCTTTCTGCTTTGAGCAAAAAATCATAATAAAAAAAGAGTACTGAAAAAATAATTTCAATACTCTTTAGCTTGAATTTCAGATGTTTTAATTAGCTGAAACCTAATTTATATACGCTACTGTTGCGAATATCATCGTGCGAACTGAATGTTACACCAAGGTCTTTTACCAATCCGGTATCCAGCCCGTACACCCAACCGTGAACCGAGAGTTCTTGCCCTCTGTTCCATGCCTCCTGAACGATTGAGGTTACTGACAAATTAAGTACTTGTTGCTTGGTATTCCATTCTACAAATTTGTCAAAACGCTCTTTTTCATCTGTAATAGATTCGATGTCATTTTTTCTAAACTTGTAACTGTCTTTAATATGACGAATCCAATTGTCTATAATTCCTACTGAACTTCTTCCCATTGCAGCCTTAACACCTCCACAACCGTAATGTCCACAAACAATTACGTGTTTTACCTTCAAGACATTAACCGAATAGTCCAAAACACTTAGCATATTCATATCTGAATGGATAACCATATTGGCAATATTACGGTGTACAAAAACTTCTCCCGGTTGAGCTCCGATAATTTCGTTAGCCGGTACACGACTGTCTGAACAACCTATCCACAATAGAGGTGGAGTTTGAGTTTCTGATAGTTTTTTAAAAAAATCAGGATCTAATGCTAATTTTGATTCTACCCACTTTTTGTTGTTCTCTATTATTTTTTTATAAAAATCTGACATAGTTTTATGTTTTTAAAGATGATTTAATTATCAATATTTTTTTTCTTTTTCTTGTTTTTTGTTTTTGAAACTTCTACCTCATTTTCTTCGCTATCTGCCAACATTTTTTCTGTAATAACCTGACTTGAGGTTTTGTGTCTTTGCCTGTGTTTCATCAATAAATCATGTTCGATAGAAACTTTTCTGACATCGGTTTCTGTATTTTCGAGTTTGTATTCCTCTTTGAAACCAATAAGGGTAACATTTACATTTCTGAGCGGAGCCCTGATATCTTTAAACTCTCTGATACTGTCCAGAATATCGTGAGCAATATAAACCGTATCAGAGGCATTGATAATCACTTTGGAATCTTCGGGAATCGCATCTAAAGTAAACAAAATTGCTGCTTTGTTCAAAAACGAAACCTCTTGAGCCAAATGAATGTGAATAATATCTCCGTCTTCGTATTCTTCTTTACGGAAATAATAAGCTCTTTTCATATTTCCTCTCAATATTGCAAATATACTGATTATCATTCCCAGTGCAACTCCGATGAGTAAGTCTGTAAACACAACGGCTAAAACAGTCACTACAAAAGGGACAAACTGGTATTTTCCTCTATGAAAAAAATGTTTAAATACAGTAGGTTTAGCCAATTTATACCCAATAACCAAAAGTATGGCAGCCAAAGTAGCTAGAGGGATTTTATTCAGTAAAAAGGGTATAGAAAGCACACTGGCAAGGAGTAAAACACCATGTATAATAGTGGACATTTTGGTTTTTGCTCCTGCATTGGCATTGGCAGACGAACGAACCACAACCGAAGTCATCGGAAGACCTCCCAAAAGTGAGCTTATCAGATTTCCGGCTCCTTGTGCTTTTAATTCCAAGTTGGTGTCGGTCAGTCGCTTTTGAGGATCCATTCTATCGGAAGCCTCAATACATAAAAGTGTTTCAACAGAAGCTACAATAGCAATAGTAACAGCCACTATCCATACTTCTTTATTGGTAAAGCTAGAAAAATTAATTCCTTCAGAAAAATTCATAAAATCGGGTAGGATAAAAATTCCTTTGAATTCCTCAAGATTTGTTACCACAGGTAATTCTACCAAATATTTTGAAGAAGTAATAGCAAGAGGACTTCCGGTTGCTTTGAAAACCTCGTTTAAAATCGTTCCGACAATTACTGCGACTAACGCACTGGGAAGTAGTTTTATTTTTTTAAGAAAACCTATTCTGTCCCAGACTAAAATAATGGTTAGTGAAACTGACGCAATTATAATTATTCCCGCCTGAACTTGGGTAAAAGCTGCTACAATATCGGAGAAAATAGCTAAACCGCTCCCGACTTCTACGTCAGAACCTAATGCTTTGGGAATCTGTTTTAAGAAAATAATAATTCCGATACCGGCTAACATCCCTTCAATTACATTGTTCGGAAAATAGTTAGAAATTGCACCTGCTTTCAGAAAACCCAGAACAAGTTGTATGAGCCCTGCGATGAAAACCGCTGTCAGGAAAACCTCGAAAGAACCTAAAGACAAAATAGCAGAAAGTACAATTGCCGTAAGTCCGGCTGCCGGTCCGGAAACACTGATGTGCGAGTTGGACAAATATCCGACTACAATACCTCCGACTATTCCTGCTATGATTCCTGAAAATAATGGTGCTCCCGAAGCCATAGCAATCCCCAAACACAATGGAAGAGCCACCAAAAACACTACCAATCCTGAAGGGAAATCATATTTCAGGCTGGCAAAAAAATTTATTTTTTTTGACATTTTTTAAAAAATTAATGTAAAACAATATCCGCAAGTAATGATTTGTGAATCAAAACAATGCAAGGGTAATTTAACTTAAAAGTTAAATAAATAATTCCGTAACCCACATGGGTTTACAGAATGTTGTTACACTAATTTTTGTTCGGGAGGAGGAGAGAGAATCTCTGAAGAAATGTTGTCGTGTTTTAAGAAATATTCCTCAATAATCTTGTCTTGTCTTAAACGTAAAGAAAATAATGCTATTTCATTTTTATCTGTTGCAAAATCATTAAGAACTTCGGAAATAGAATTGTGGGTTTCTTCTTCTTCAGCCATAGTATAAGCCATTGATATATCTATGTCATTACAAACCCTGCTCAATATAGTCGGGAGCGTCAGGAATGACACGAAAAAAAACAATAATGTTATGGCTTTTATCTTCATTGTTTGCGAAGTTACTGTTTTTTGTTTTACCTTAAAAAAAGCAATAAGAATTTTAACAAAAATTTTTCTATTCTCTATTATTGTTATTTGAAAAAGCCCTGCTATAAGTAAAACTATAACAAGGCTTGATTTTAATTTTATATCGATTATATCACTAACTTACATCGACGGTTTTTTCTGAGGCTAATTTCAGATAGATTCCGCTGGTTAGTTTTTCTCTAATGGCTTCGAATGCTATCAAAGTATCTTCGATATCTTTTAAGGTATGTGAAGCTGTCGGAATCATACGAAGTAAGATAATTCCTTTTGGAATCACCGGATATACTACGATTGAAAGGAAAATTCCATAGTTTTCTCTTAAGTCATTCACCATCATCATCGCCTCAGGAATACTTCCGTTAAGGTAAACCGGAGTTACACAAGTGTTGGTATCTCCAATGTTGAATCCTCTTGATTTTAATCCTCTTTGGAGTGTATTTACGTTTTCCCAAAGTTTATTTTTCAGCTCGGGCATCGAGCGAAGCATATCCAATCGTTTCAAAGCCCCAACAGTTTGAATCATCGGTAAGGATTTAGCAAACATTTGAGAACGTAAGTTGTATTTCATATATTCAATAATATCTTTATCTGCTGCCACAAAAGCTCCAATACTTGCCATCGACTTGGCAAAAGTAGAGAAATACACATCGATTTGATCTTGAACGCCTTGTTCCTCTCCTGCTCCTGCTCCTGTTTTTCCGAGAGTTCCGAATCCGTGAGCGTCATCGACCAACAAACGGAAATTGTATTTTGATTTAAGAGCACAGATTTCTTTTAGTTTACCTTGTTGTCCTCTCATCCCGAAAACACCTTCAGTAATCAAAAGAATTCCTCCTCCTGTTTCTGTGGCTACTTTTACGGCACGTTGAAGGTTTTTCTCGATGCTTTCCATATCGTTGTGCTGATACGTAAAGCGTTTTCCGTGGTGCAAGCGAACTCCGTCAATAATACAAGCGTGAGAATCTACATCATATACAATCACATCGTTCTTTGAAACCAAAGCATCGATGATAGAAACCATTCCTTGATACCCGAAATTAAGCAAATAAGCGGCTTCTTTTTGTACAAATTCAGCTAATTCTCTTTCTAATTGTTCGTGAATATCGGTATGTCCGCTCATCATACGAGCTCCCATTGGATAAGCTGCTCCGTATGCTAAGGCTGCTTCTGCATCAACCTTTCTGACTTCGGGGTGGTTGGCAAGACCTAAATAATCGTTTAGGCTCCAGTTGAGGATTTCTTTTCCGTGAAATTTCATTCTTGGTCCGAGCTCTCCTTCTAATTTTGGGAACACATAATATCCTTCTGCTTGTGATGCCCATTTCCCTAAAGGGCCTTTATTTTCGTGAATTCTTTCGAATAAATCTTTTACCATAATTTGTGAAAATAATTTGTACTTGTAAAACTCGGTGCAAATTTAGCAAAATACATAGTATTAAAACTTTATTTATTAAAAATATTCAATAAAAAGAAATGCGGGATATTTGATCATTGATTGGTTATGAGTCAGACTTCCGGCTTTTATTGTAAAAATAGTTGTTAAGCCACCACATAAAAGTACCGAAAAGTAACATTCCGAAAAGAGTAAAAATTAGCCATTCAAAAAGAATATTGATGTTAAAAAATGCTTGAGAGAACGAAAATCCTCTTGTCATTTTCATAATATTCATAAAAACAGTAAGGAAGATTCCATACTTAAAACCTTGGTTTAGAGCATAACTGAATCTTCCTTTTTGCTTTATGACTTCCCAACGCCTGAAAAACTGATGGTCATTCATTTGAAAAAAGTATTGTTTAATAATTGTTAGGCTTCGTTTTCTTTATCTTCCGTATTGTCTTCTTCGGAAGTATTTTCAACTTCGGTTTGTTTGCCTTGTCTGATTGCCTGATTTAACTGAGCTAACTTATCTTTCCAGTCCTGGAGTTCTTGTTTGTGTCTTTCTATGTTTTTGTTTACCTCTACCACTAACGGATTTTTGTCGGTGGCTCCTGTGATAAACATCATATTGTTTTCAAGTTGAAGAATATCGTTCTGAATTTCGTCAATTTTTCGGGATAGAAAAATTCGCTCGGAATTTAGTTTTCTCTCATCATTGGCTTCAACCAATCCCGAAATTCGGTTGTTATACCGCATGGCATCAGCATCTTTCTTGCTCAGACTCAACTTATCGAAAAGTATGTCTAAAACCTTGTTGTATTTTCCTTCGATATGACGTTTGCTATGTGCCACACGTCCGAGGCTTTTCCACGCTTCGATATGCGATTTGATAAGTTCTAAATCTGTCTTGTATTCTCCTGTAAGCTCTGTATTTTTGAGGTTTTCTAAATACTCTTTCTTCTTTTCGTAGGCTTCTGCTTCTGCTTCATTTTCTTCGTTGCGTTTTGCATGCAGACGGTCAAAGTAATGATTGCAGGCGTTTTTGAATTGTTTCCAAATTTCGTCAGAAACTTTTCTCGGAACGTGCCCGATGGTTTTCCATTCTGCCTGAATTTGCTTCATAACAGGAGTTATTTTTTCAAAATCTTCGCTGTCTTTCAGTTCAATAGCTTTGTCTAAAAGAGTTTGTTTTTTGGAGAGGTTTTCTTGTTGTTCCGCTTTCATATTTCTGTAGAAAGTGTTTTTCTTGAAATTGAAATCTTTAGTAGCTTCTCGGAATTCTTTCCAAATTTGATCACGTTTTTCGACAGGTGCTTTTCCGATTGCAAAAAACTCATTGCGAAGCGTTTCGATTTTCTTGATTTGCCTCTGCCATTGCGAATGGGTCTCGGTATTTTCGTTGGCAATAGCACTAATTTGGTTAATTACATTTTGTTTTGCAACGAAGTTCTCTTCTTCTTTTGCCCTTAATTCCTGATAATAATTCTCGCGTCTGTCGTGAATTTGTCGGGTAACAGCACTAAACTCGCTCCATATTTCTTCTCGATGTTCTCTTGAAACAGGTCCAAGTTCTTCTTTCCATAATTTATGCAGAAGTTGTAATTCTCTGAAAGCCTTGTTCAAATCGGGTTCGTTTACTAATTCTTTTGCACGAGTAATAATTTTTTGCTTTTGTTCCAGATTATACTTGAAATCCATATCACGTGCCTCGCGGTCAAGGTGTATATAATCGTAAAAATTTTCTATGTGAAAATGATAATTGTTCCAAACATGGTTGTATTTGTCTTTCGGAATGGCTCCTGCTGATCTCCATTTCTCTCTAATTTCGTTAAATTGTTTGAACAAATCAGGAATATTCATTTCCGGATCAATCAGACTTTTTAATTCTTCAATAATTTCTAAACGAATTTTTAGGTTGGCTTTTAGATTGTTTTCCAGAGTTTTATAATGATTGCTCTTGCGTTCTTTATAGTCGTCTAAGAGTGAATCGAACTTTTGTTTTACAGGCAAATGATATTCAAAACCGGTTGTATCTCCTTCATTTTCAGAGGCAAACTGCTCTCTTTTTTCATCAATAAATTCGTTGTATTTAGAGGTAAATTCTTTACGGATTTCTTCAATGTGTTCTTTGATAGAGGACACTTTTCCTGTACTTACGAGTTTTTCTAACTCAGAGACCAGTGCCTCCATAGGCATAGATTCGTAATCAAGCATCGGAATATCGTGACGTTCGGAGAGTGTTTCATCTTCCGATTCTTCTGCATTGGAGCTGTCTATCTCATCAATTACTTTTTGGTTGTCATTGACATTGACTTTTTCCTCTACTTTTTCCGTAACTTCTTTGCTGGTTTCCAGTTCTTGATTGTCCGTATTCTCTTGGTTTCCATCTGCATCGTGCAGGTTATCATTCTTTGGGTCTAACATTGTTGTAATGTTTAAAAGTTCATAAAATCAAGTGGCTAAAATACTAAAGCTATCAGAAATAGCCAAATTTAAAAACTATAGTTTTGAAGTTTGCATTTTTTTTTTTTGAAGCAAATGCTATTTTAGCCGTAAAGCGACTAATCAAAGTTAATGAATAGTTTGAGAGTTTGCCACTCCTAAAAGTTATCTTTATAATCCGTAGTGCATTATTGATTAGCCACAAATGCACAGATTTTTTATACTTTTCCCAAAAAAAATATATTTCACAGATTGGATTGAATGCAAAGCATTCAATATCAGTGTAATTTACAGCCCATTTTTTGAGCTGTTTTTTGACGCACCATCTGTGCGTCTGTGGTTGAAAACAATTACAAAAAAAACATTAAAAACCAATGAGTTATGTTTTCAGTGATAATACACTACGGATATCTTTATAATGTTTGCTGATAATTCACATTTCATAATTCGAAATTCCTCAATCTTAAATATTATCTTTGCATTTTAAATTTTAAATCGTATGAAAGTTGCAGTAGTTGGAGCTACAGGAATGGTAGGAGAAGTAATGCTAAATGTTTTGGCAGAACGAAACTTCCCGATAACGGAATTAGTAGTAGTAGCCTCCGAAAAATCGGTGGGAAAAGAAATTGAATTTAAAGGAAAAGTTCATAAGGTAATCGGATTGCAAGATGCTGTAAATGAAGTTCCTGATATTGCTTTGTTTTCGGCAGGAGGGCAAATATCTTTAGACTGGGCAGAAAGATTTGCAGCAGTCGGGACTACTGTAATCGACAACTCATCTGCATGGAGAATGGACATTACTAAAAAGCTAATTGTTCCTGAAATTAATGCGGATAGACTAACAGAAAACGACAAAATTATAGCCAACCCGAATTGTTCTACGATTCAGTTGGTTATGGCATTAGCTCCTTTACACAAAAAATACAAGATTAAACGAATTGTTGTTTCGACTTATCAATCTATTACAGGGACGGGAGTTAAGGCAGTTCGGCAGTTGGAAAATGAATATAAAGGAGTAAAAGAAGAAATGGCCTATAAATACCCAATACATCGAAATGCCATTCCTCAATGCGATACTTTTGAAGAAAACGGATATACCAAAGAAGAAATGAAACTAGTTCGGGAAACACAAAAAATCCTTGATGATATGACCATTGCCGTTACGGCTACGGCCGTGAGAATTCCCGTTGTCGGGGGACATAGCGAAGCGGTAAACGTGGAATTTGAAAATGATTTTGATTTGAGCGAAATCCGAAGAATACTACACGAAACAGAAGGCGTAAAACTGCAGGACAATATGGATACTTTTACATATCCGATGCCTTTGTATTCACAGGGGAAAGACGATGTTTTTGTGGGAAGAATCCGTAGAGATGAGTCGCAACCCAATACGCTAAATATGTGGATTGTTTCGGACAATCTTAGAAAAGGAGCTGCAACAAACGCTATTCAGATTGCCGAGTATTTGGTCAAAAACAATCTTGTCAGCATAAAAGCAATCGTTTAAAACAATAAATTTTGGTTAAACAAAACACTATAAAAGACACTATCGTACAAGGATTGGAACTCCCTTTAATGGAAGATTTTTATACCATTCAGGGAGAGGGTTTTTATACAGGAGTGGCCGCCTATTTCATTCGAATCGGAGGATGTGATGTAGGTTGTCATTGGTGTGATGTAAAAGAAAGTTGGGAGGCAGCCAACCACCCGGTAACTTCGGTGGAAGAAATGGTTGCGAATGTCAAAAAATCTCAAGCTAAAATTGTGGTTATCACAGGAGGAGAGCCTCTTACTTGGAATATGGATTTTTTGACCAAAAGGCTCAAAGAAGAAGGATTTCGAATTCACATCGAAACCTCGGGAGCTTATCCGTTTTCGGGAACGTGGGACTGGGTTTGTCTTTCTCCAAAAAAAACAAAACTCCCTGTAGAAGAAACCTATAAAAAGGCTGATGAGTTGAAAATCATTATTTACAACCAGCACGATTTTCAGTTTGCAGAAGAACAAGCCCAAAAAGTACAAAAAGATTGTGTTTTGTTTTTGCAAGCCGAATGGGGAAAAAGAGACAAAATGTCTCCGCTTATTGTCGATTACGTGATGAATAACCCTAAGTGGAGAATTTCGGTTCAAACTCATAAATATTTAGACATTCCGTAATGTTTTTTTTAGATTTAATAAAATATGAAGTTACTTATTTTTAACGGAGCTCCCGATAGTTCTGTAAGTGGTATTTCGCATAAGATAATACAATATTTTTTATCTTGTTTTGAAGGTAAAAACATTGAAGTTTCTGTTTTTAATTTAGACGAAAACAAACTTCCTTTGCTTGAAATTCCCTTTGGAGAAATTCCTGAGAATGTAAAACAAATGGCTAAATTATTCTCCGAAAGCGATGTCCAAATATGGCTTTCTCCTTTATATCACGGAGCGATTCCCGGAAGCATGAAAAACTGCTTGGACTGGCTCGAAATCACCAGCAAAAATCCGAAACCTTACCTGAGCGGACAAGTTATCGGGCTGATTTGTTGGGCAGACGGAGTTCAGGCCATGCAAGGAATAAATAATATGGATTCCATTGCCAAAGCACTTCGTGCTTGGGTTCTGCCTTATTCTGTGTCAATATTAAGAAAAGATTTGATTGTTGAAGACGAACTGAACCTAAATTACCAAGAGCGCTTTGAGCTGATGTCTCGCCTTATTATGGAAAGTGATAAAAGATTCAGTTAATAGTTTTTGTAAGGCAATCTATAAAACACTGACTATTATTTGATTATATTCCCATCTTGCATGATAAGTTTTCTATCTGCCATATCGGCAAACTCCATATTATGGGTTACTATCACAAAAGTTTGATTCATTTCATCTCTGAGTTTGAAAAACAGGTTATGTAGGTTTTCTGCAGAAGTCGTATCGAGATTTCCCGAAGGTTCATCGGCAAAAATCACAGAAGGCTGGTTAATCAAAGCTCGTGCAACAGCCACTCTCTGTTGTTCTCCTCCTGAAAGTTCAGACGGTTTGTGCAAGATTCGATGAGACAATCCTAAATAATCGAGTAATTCTTTAGCTTTTTTTTCTGCCTCATTTTTCTCTTTTTGAGCTATAAAAGCAGGAATACATACGTTTTCTAAAGCAGTAAATTCCGGTAAGAGCTGGTGAAACTGAAATATAAACCCCAAATGACGGTTTCGGAATTTTGAGAGTTCTCTGTCTTTCAGGGTAAGGATATTTTGTCCGTTGATTTCAAGAGAAGTTCCTTGTTCTAAAGTAGGTTTATCAAGTGTTCCGAGAATTTGCAAAAGAGTAGTTTTTCCCGCTCCCGAAGCTCCCACTATCGAAACCACCTGTCCTTTTCGCACATTTATATCAACGCCTTTGAGTACTTGTAAATTTCCGTAATATTTATGTATGTTTTTTGCCTGTATCATCATAGCAACAAAGAAACGAATTTTTAAGATAGATTTAAACGATTTGTTGATTCTTACTTAAAATTTCTAAGAAATTGTGTTTTTTGAACTTTTTAAACTCCAAATACTACTTTAGAATTTTCGGTTGTGATTCTTGCAACCTCCTCAACAGAAATTCCGTACAATTCTGCCAGCTTTTGAGCTACGTTTGCAATATAAGCACTTTCGTTTCGCTTTCCTCTGTACGGAACCGGAGCCAAATAAGGCGAATCGGTTTCGAGAACGATATGTTTACTATCTATTTGGTTGATGTATTGATCAATTTTTCCGTTTTTGAAAGTTACCACTCCTCCTATCCCGAGTTTAAAATTCAGCGAAATGGCTTGTTGTGCCTGGTCAAAACTTCCTGTAAAACAATGAAAAATCCCAAATAAGTCTGATGATTTTTGCTCTTCCAAAATTTCAAAAATCTCGTCAAAAGCTTCCCTGCAATGAATTACAATCGGCAATTTGTATTTTTTAGCCAATGCTATCTGATGTTTGAAAGCGTCTTGTTGTTCTCTCAAAAAAGTTTTATCCCAATACAAATCAATTCCTATTTCTCCAATAGCATAAAATTTTCTTTCCTCTAATTGCTTTTCGACTAATGCTAATTCTTCTTTGTAGTTTTCCTTAGTTGAAGTCGGGTGCAATCCGCACATCAAAAACACGTTTTCGGGATATTTTGCCTCTAAATCATACATAGCCTGAACATACGAACTATCAATAGCAGGAATAAAAAACCGCTTCACTCCTACCGATAAAGCCCTCTGAATTACTTCATTTCTGTCTCGAGAAAATTCTTCGCTATACAAATGAGTGTGAGTATCGGTCAACATTTGGGATTTAGGATTTGGGATTTTTAGTATTATGGTAGATTTTGAAACAAACTTATAGAATACACTCAACGAAAAAGCTGCCTAAAACTCTCTTTTCTCAAGTTGAATTTATTTTTAGACAGCCCTATGATAATAAAAACTTGTTATTTCAGAATATTTCTTGAAATAACTAATTTTTGAATTTCGGTTGTTCCTTCTCCGATAGTACAAAGTTTAGAATCTCTAAAGAATTTTTCTACAGGAAAATCTTTTGTATAGCCGTATCCTCCGTGAATCTGAATCGCTTCGGTCGAAACTTTCACACACATTTCTGAAGCATACATTTTTGCCATAGCTCCCAAAGTGGTTACAGGCATATTATTATTTTTCAGATAAGCAGCTTTGTGCAGTAATAATTCCGAAGCCTCAATTTCGGTTGCCATATCTGCTAATTTGAATCCGATAGCCTGAAAAGCACTAATTGGTTTCCCGAACTGATGTCTTTCTTTAGAATATTTTAGTGACGCTTCATAAGCTCCTTTTCCGATTCCGAGAGCCAAAGCTCCGATAGAAATTCGACCTCCGTCAAGAATTTTCATCGCTTGGATAAATCCTTCGCCAACTTCGCCTAAACGATTAGCATCCGGAACTCTACAGTTGTCAAAAATAAGTTCAGCTGTTTCGGAGGCTCTCATTCCGAGTTTGTTTTCTTTTTTTCCGCTCGAAAATCCGGGAGTTCCTTTTTCGACCACAAAAGCGGTCATTCCTCTTGAATCTCCTTTTTCTCCGGTTCTTACAATTACAACCGCAATTTGTCCAGAAATAGCGTGAGTAATGAAGTTTTTAGCTCCGTTTATAATCCAATGATCTCCATCTTTTACAGCAGTAGTGTTCATTCCTCCTGCATCTGAACCTGTATTGTGTTCGGTAAGTCCCCAAGCTCCAATCCATTCTGCTGTAGCTAATTTCGGAATCCATTTCTTTTTTTGTTCTTCGTTTCCGAAAGTCAAAATATGATTGGTACAAAGCGAATTATGAGCTGCTACGGACAATCCGATAGAGGAATCAACTTTAGAAATTTCTTCAATAATGGTAATGTATTCGTGGTATCCTAATCCAGAACCGCCTAACTCTTCGGGAACTAAAACTCCCATAAAACCCATTTCTCCGAGTTTTTTAAAAAGTTCTACGGGAAAAGTCTGGGCTTCGTCCCACTCCATTATATAAGGTCTGATATTGGTTTCTGCAAAATCTCTGATAGACTCTGCAATCATTTTTTGGGTTTCAGAAGATTGAAAATTCATATTGCTATTCCTTAAAATTTTAAAAACCCAAATATAAGGCAATTATTTCGATTTTTTCAATCGGAAAATCAGGAATTTTTGATAATTCGTCTTTATCTTTTATTTCTCCGCTCATGCTTCTGTACGAAACAATATTTTTGGAAACAGGATATTTAAAATACGGAAAACTTCCTAACTCTTTGATTGAAAGCTCATTGATTTTTATTTTTTTAGCTTCGGAAGTGTCTAAAACGATAAAATATTTGTTCAGCTCAACAATTACTTCGTCAGACAAACCATAAACCTCTCGTAATTGTTCCATCGAAACAAAAGCTCCTAACAGAGATTTGTATTTTAAAATTCTTTCGGACAACTTTTCTCCGATTCCCCTAACCTTTATTAAATCTTCTTGAGTGGCAATATTAATATCTTTGATAACAATGTTTTCGGGTTGTTGCTCAAATTTTCGGTACGATGATTTTTTTGGATTGGTAACCCATTCGGGGAATTTGAAATAAGGCGATATTTGGCTTAGTAAACTATCTGAAATACCTGTAACTTGCTGAAATTCTTTGGCTGAGTTAACGAATTTTTCCGTTTTTCGAAAGTCGAGCAATCTATTAATTTCTTCAACCGACATTCCGAGTTGAAAGCCTTTGAAATCTGTTATGAAATTCGGGTTAAACGGCCGTATTTGATAGATTGGTTTCTCTATAGTTTTCAGGCTGTCTATCCAAGTCTGATTGGAGAGCCACTCTGATTTTTCGGGATTTTCTTCGGTAAAATTTTCCTTAAACGAAATATAGAAATAAACTATCTGAAACAACAAAACCAGAACGAAAAAGACCAAGAGTCCTTTTCGTTCTTTTTTGCTAAAGCCCATTAAATGTTTTCCTTTATTCATCTGACATTCTTTTCAATTAGAAAATATGTACAGAAGCTTGGGTTTGTAAAGTCCTGTCAGAAAAACTTATTTCAGCTTTTTCTTAACTTCTACCTCTTGGAATGCTTCGATTATATCGTATTCCTTAATATCATTGTAGTTTTTGATTTGCATACCACAATCATATCCTTTAGAAACCTCTTTTACATCGTCTTTAAAGCGTTTTAGAGCGATTAGTTCTCCTGTATAGATTACTACACCCTCACGAATTAAGCGGATTTTAGAGTTTCTGAATATTTTTCCGTCTGTAACCATACAACCTGCAATGGTGCCGACTTTAGAGATTTTGAATAACTCACGTATTTCGGCTGTTCCTGTAATTTCTTCTTTAAGTTCAGGCGAAAGCATACCTTCCATCGCATCTTTAAGTTCATCGATGGCATCATAGATAATCGAATAATTTCGGATGTCGATTTCTTCTTTTTCTGCCAATACTTTTGCGTTTGCCATCGGACGAACATTAAATCCGATAATAATTGCATCAGATGCAGAAGCTAACAATACGTCAGATTCTGTAATGGCTCCTACTCCTTTGTGGATTATTGTAACCTGAACTTCTTCGGTAGAGAGTTTAGAGAACGAATCGGAAAGTGCTTCAACCGAGCCATCCACATCTCCTTTAAGGATAACGTTGAGTTCTTTGAATTGTCCGAGTGCAATACGTCTTCCGATTTCGGCAAGTGTAATATGACGTTGTGTTCTGACTGATTGTTCACGTAATAATTGTGTACGTTTTGTAGCAATGGCTTTTGCTTCTCTCTCGTCTTCAAATACGTTGAATTTGTCTCCTGCTCCGGGAGCACCGTCTAATCCTAAAACTGAAATAGGAGTAGAAGGTCCTGCTTCTTTTATGGCTTTTCCTCTTTCATCGTGCATGGCTCGTACTTTTCCGTGATGTGTTCCTGCCAATACATAATCTCCTACTTTTAATGTTCCACCCTGAACTAAAACAGTTGATACGTATCCTCTTCCTTTATCGAGGAATGCTTCGACTACTGTTCCATTTGCCGAGCGATGCGGGTTTGCTTTTAAGTCAAGCATTTCAGCTTCCAGAAGAATTTTTTCGAGAAGTTCTTTCATTCCGATTCCTTGTTTTGCAGAAATGTCTTGTGATTGAATTTTTCCTCCCCATTCTTCTATAAGAAGGTTCATACCTGCCAAACGCTCTTTAATTTTATCCGGATTTGCAGTAGGTTTATCTATTTTGTTGATTGCAAAAATAATAGGTACTCCTGCAGCTTGTGCGTGAGCAATTGCCTCTTTGGTTTGCGGCATTATATCATCATCGGCTGCCACCACAATAATTGCAATATCGGTAACCTGAGCACCTCTGGCACGCATTGCCGTAAAGGCTTCGTGTCCTGGAGTATCGAGGAAAGTTATTTTTTGTCCGCCATCAAGTTCTACCGAATAAGCTCCGATGTGTTGAGTAATTCCTCCTGATTCTCCTGCAATTACATTGGTCTTACGGATGTAGTCCAATAATGAAGTTTTTCCGTGGTCAACGTGTCCCATAACGGTAACAATTGGTGCACGAGAAATTAAATCTTTTTCGTCATCTTGAATTTCTTCAACATTTTCTTCGATATCTGCGGTTGTAAATTCTACCTCAAACCCGAATTCTTCTGCTACGATGCTCAAAGTTTCTGCATCGAGGCGTTGGTTCATTGTAACCATAATTCCGAGTGACATACAAGCTCCGATAATTTTATTAATCGGCACGTCCATCATAGTTGCTATTTCTCCTACGGTAATAAACTCGGTAACTTTAAGAATTTTGCTTTCTTCATCTTGCAGACGTTGCTCGTCATCTATACGTTGACGGTGTGTATCGCGTTTTTCTCTACGATATTTTGAAGCTTTAGATTTACTTCCTTTTCCTTGCAGTTTTTCAAGTGTTTCTTGAATTTGTTTTTTAACTTCTTCTTCGGTTGGCTCAACCCTAACTATTGGTTGGCGTTTTCCTTTTCCGAAGTCTTTTTTAGCACCACCTTGCCCTTGTTGGTTTCCACCTTGAGCTTGTCCGGGTTTTTGTACCGTTTTGATTCTTTTTCTCTTATTCTTATTTTGAGAAGCAGATGTTGCTTGTTTTTGGTCGGTTTTTTTCTCTTCTTTCTTTTTAGGTTTTACTTCAAATTGAGACAAATCGACTTTTTGACTTGTAATTTTCGGACCTGAAAGTTTTTGATATTTTGTTTCGTATTTTTCTTCGACAGCGGGCGATTCTTCTGCTTTTTTCTCCTCTTTTTTCGGCTGTTCTTTTACTTTTTCTTTTGGTTTTTCTGGCTGTATTGCTGGTTTTTCCGGTGTTTCTTCTTTCGGTTTTTCTTCAACCTTTGGAGTTTCCTGTATTTCAATCGGTTTTTCTTCAACCTTTGGATCTTCTTCTACTTTGGGTTCTTCTACTTCTTTTTTAGGTTTGTCAAGGTCTATCGAACCAACTCGTTTGGGTCCCGTAATAGTTGCTTTAGCTCTGATTACTTCGAGTTTTTTAGCTTCTTCTTCGAGTTTTTTCTGTTGTTCCTCTTTTTCTCTTTCGAGTTTCAAGGCTTCTTTTTCTTTTCTTTTTTCTTCTCCTACTTCAATAGAAGCCTCTTTGCGGTCTTTATCAGATGCAAATTCGTTAAAAAGAATACTATAAACGTCTCCAGGAATTTTTGTGTTAGGGCTTGATTCTATTTCGATTCCCTTTTCCTTCAGATAGTCCACAGCTCTATCTAAAGAAATATTAAATTCCCTTAAAATTACGTTTAATCTTGTTGGTTTTTTTTCAGACATATAATCCTTTTTATCGTTTAATCGTTTAATCGTCCAACCGTTTAAACCGATAGTTTTTTTGTATAATATTTTTTGAGGTAGCTTGACGCCCTACAACAAAAACTTTTTTAATCTTCAAATTCTTCTTTAAGTATTCGAATTACTTCGCGAATGGTTTCTTCTTCTAAATCCGTTCTTCGAACCAAGTCGCTAATATCGTGTTTCAGTACACTACGAGCGGTATCTAATCCTATTTTTGCGAATTCATCAATAATCCACCCGTCAATTTCGTCTGAGAACTCTGTTAATTCGACATCATCTTCTTCTTGTGTTACACCTTCTCTGATAACATCGAGTTCGTATCCTGTTAGCATTCCTGCCAAACGAATATTTTGTCCTGCACGACCGATAGCTTTTGATACTTCTTCTAATTTCAGATAGACATCAGCTCTTTTTGTTTCTTCATCAATTTTGATAGAAGAAACTTTTGCAGGACTCAATGCTCTGGTTATGTAGAGCTGCGTATTGGTCGTATAGTTGATAACATCAATGTTTTCATTTCCGAGTTCACGAACAATTCCGTGAATACGAGAGCCTTTCATTCCGACACAAGCTCCAACCGGGTCGATTCTATCGTCATACGAATCAACGGCTACTTTGGCTTTTTCTCCCGGAATACGTACTACTTTTTTGATGGTAATCAGTCCGTCAAAAATTTCGGGAATTTCCTGTTCAAATAATTTTTCTAAGAACTTTTCTGAGGTTCTCGACATAATAATCTGCGGTTTGTTCCCTTTCAGGTCAACTTCTTCTATAATTCCTTTTACGTTGTCTCCTTTACGGAAAAAATCAGACGGAATTTGTTTTTCTTTCGGAAGTATAATTTCGTTTCCTTCGTCATCGAGCAAAATTACAGCTTTATGACGTACATGATGTACTTCTGCGGTATAAATTTCTCCAATCAATTCTTTGAAGTGCTTATACAGATTTGTGTTATCGTGTTCGTGGATTTTCGAAATAAGGTTCTGACGCAAAGCCAAGATTGCCCTTCTTCCTAAATCAATTAATTTTACCTCTTCTGAAACCTCTTCTCCTACTTCAAAATCGGGTTCTATTTTACGAGCTTCGGTAAGTGTGATTTGTTCGTTTTCGTCTTCTAATTCATCATCTTCAACAATTTCTCTACGTCTCCATATCTCCATATCTCCTTTGTCCGGGTTGATGATAATATCGAAGTTGTCGTCTGAGCCGTACTTCTTTTTTAGGGCTGTTCTGAAAACTTCTTCCAAAATAGCCATAAGCGTTACACGATCTATCAGTTTGTCATCTTTAAACTCCGAAAACGATTCGATTAGTGCGATATTTTCCATCTTTCTGTTTTGTTTCTTTTAAAATACAATAATGACTTTTGCCTCTTTTATTTCCGAATAAGGAATTTCTACTTTGTGCTTAACAGTTTCTTTACCTTTTCCTATTTTTTTAGGTTCTCTCGAAGACCATTCCAACACAATAAAATCGTCATTTGCCTCTGTGATGGTCGCTTCGATTGTATTCCCTTCATTGGTTTTTACCTCGAGTTTTCGACCGATGTTTTTTTTGTATTGTCTGACAAATTTCAGAGGCGAGGTAGCTCCTGCCGAAGCAACTTCTAACGAAAAATCCTCTTCCTCTCGATCTAAGTTGTGTTCGATGGCACGACTTATATCAATACAATCCTGAAGGTTCACTCCGTTGTCTCCGTCCAGAGTTACATTGATTTTATTTCCTTCAGAAATTGTTAAATCAATTAGGAAAATAGAAGGTTTTTCTTCTAAAGCCTTGTTTAATAATTCCGTAACTTTCTCTCTAAACATTTCCGATTATTTCTATGAAAAGAGGCACGATACACGTGCCTCTCATTTATCTTTCGGTAAATAACTGTGCAAATGTATGACAAATTATTTATTCTGCCAAATATCTTTTAATGTAATTCTACGAATAGGATAATATAAATGGTTAAAAAACATCAAATTCACAGGTGTAATTAAGATTTTGTTATTTAAGTCAAATAAGATGTCTATGAGTTTTGGAGGTGTTAAACTTTCCATTTATTATACGGGTTTGCAATCAGGTTAGCGTTGTAATATTTGATTTGTCCGGTTACTTCTTCTCCTAACCAAATCGGGCGTTTGAAGGTTTCGAGTGTGCTTTCGAGTTCGATTTCTGCAATTACAAGCCCCTTATTATCTCCGAAGAACTCATCTATTTCGAAGGTTTTTCCCTCTACAATTACTTCGTAGCGCATTTTGTCAATAATTCCTTTTTCGCAAATTTTGAGCAAATTTTCTGCATCAAGCAACGAAATTTCGGTTTCCCACTCAAAGCGAGTAAGTCCCGAAATATCGCTTTTTCCCTTAACCGTTAAAAAGCCTTTGTTTTCTTTTATCCGAACTCTTACAACTCTTTCGGAATTAGAATTTAAAAATCCCTGAACAATTCGGTATTGTTTAGAAGCCAAAGACTTATAAGCGTCAGATTTGACCAAAAATTTCCTTTCTATTTCTATCATAATTAGGGCTTTAAATCCATTGTTATTTCGTCAAGAGTTTCCAAAATAACTTTACATCCTTTTTGAATTTCGTCTTCTGAAATTGTTAGAGGAGGAGTAATACGAACCGCTTTTTTCTCAAACAGCAACCAGAAAAGTATCAGACCTTTGTCTTTGCATCGTAAAATTATTTCGTTTGTAATCTCTTCGCTTTCGGTCATCAGGGCAAGCATCAAGCCTTTTCCTCGAATTTCTTTGATAAGCGGATGCACTAACAAAGTTCTGAAAAGTTTTTCTTTTTGAAGGGTTTGAGGCATTAAATCGGATTCTAAAACTTCTTTGAGAGTAGCCAAACTTGCTGCTGCAATTACGGGATTTCCTCCAAAAGTAGTAATATGACCAAGTTTAGGATTATCGGACAGGCAATCCATCATTTCTTCCGAAGCTACAAAAGCTCCACAAGGCATTCCGCTTGCCATTCCTTTTCCTATGGTAATAATATCAGGAATTGCTCCGTAATTTTCAAATCCGAAAAGTTTTCCGGTTCTTCCGAATCCGGGTTGGATTTCATCTACAATCATAACCGCCCCAACTATAGTACACCTCTGACGAACTTTTTTGAAATAATCGTTTTGAGGCTCAATAAATCCTGCTCCTCCCTGAATGCTTTCTAAAATTACTCCTGCTGTTTTTTCGGTTATTTGGTCAAGTTGCGATTCATCATTAAAATCAATGAATTTTACACCGGGGATAAGCGGTAGAAACGGAGCTTTTCTTTCTTTGTAGTTCATCACACTCATCGAGCCCATTGTGTTTCCGTGATAAGCGTTATTCATTGCTATAATTTCGGAACGTCCTGTTACTCTTCGGGCTAATTTTATAGAGCCTTCGGTTGCCTCTGTTCCCGAATTTACCAAATAAGTTTTTTTGAGCGGATAAGGCAAATTTTCTGCCAATAACTTACAAAATTCCACAGCCGGTTTTTGAGAATATTCCCCATAAACCATTACATGCATATATTTCTGAGCTTGATCTTGAATAGATTGAACCACTTTTGGGTGACAATGCCCTAAAGTACAAGCAGAAACTCCGGCTACAAAATCAAGGTGTTTTTCTCCGTTTGTATCATAAATATATGAGCCTTTCGCATAAGAAACTTCAACTCCCAAAGGATGTTTTGAAGTCTGTGCTTGATATTTAAAAAAATCGTTCATAACAGTATTTATTTATCCGTGCAAAGATATTACAATAAACATGTTTTTCAGTTACAAAGCACAGATGGTTTTTTTTTAGGGAAATTATTATCTATGCTCCTAAAAGATAACATCTGGTTCTTAAATAATTTTTATATTTGAAAATTCTGATTCGATCCGATGAAAAAACTGTTTGTTGTTTATTGTTGCTTTATTGCTCTGATTTCTTGCAATTCTGAGAGTGCGAATAATTGTATAAAAACATCAGGAAATGTTGTGAGAACAGAAATTACCGATATTCCGACATTCGATAAAATAAGAGTTAAACAAGGAATTGAACTCATACTTTTGCAGAGTAGCGAACAAAAAGTTGAAATTGAAGTTGGAGAAAACCTGCTTAATGATATTTCGGTTGAGGTTATAGATAATGAGCTTATTCTGAAAAGCAAAATTTCGTGTAATTGGTTTCGGGAATACAATCCTGCAAAGATTTATGTAACTTTTACAGATATAACTCGAATTTATTCGGCTTCACAACATAAAATTCATTCTAATCAGACTTTGTACTTTGATAGTATAGAGCTTTCTTCGGGAGTTAACCAAGAGGGTATTGCGTCAGAATTTGTTCTAAATATAATTTGCAACCAAGTAAGTGTTAATGCCAATGATGCTACTTATCTTAATCTTTCGGGAATTGCAGGTTATATGTTTGTTGGTTTTTGGGCAGGAGAACCCCGTTTGGAAGCAGAAAATCTGCAAGTAAATAACATTGAATTTTTTCAAAGAAGTTCCAACGACATGATTTTACATCCTATTAAAAAAATTCAGGGAAATATTTATAGCACCGGGAATATTATTATCAAAAATACTCCCGACATGATTGATGTTACTCAACATTACACCGGAAAACTGATTATTCAATAACTTGATAATATTAGGCTTTAAAGAACGAATCGACAAACTCTACTTTGTTGAACACTTGCAAATCTTCGATTCCCTCTCCTACTCCGATGTATTTTACGGGAATCTGAAACTGGTCAGAGATTCCGATAACTACTCCTCCTTTGGCTGTTCCGTCAAGTTTGGTAACTGCCAAGCACGAAACTTCGGTTGCAGCCGTAAATTGTTTGGCTTGCTCAAAAGCGTTTTGTCCGGTTGAGCCGTCCAGAACCAAAAGCACATCGTGAGGAGCATCTGTAATTACTTTTTGCATTACTCTTTTTACTTTGGTAAGCTCATTCATCAGGTTTACTTTGTTATGCAAACGACCGGCAGTATCAATAATTACCACATCTGCATTTTGAGAAACAGCAGACTGCAACGTATCAAAAGCAACCGAAGCAGGATCGCTTCCCATTTGTTGTTTTACAATCGGAACTCCTACCCTGTCTGCCCAAATTTGTAACTGATCAATAGCTGCTGCCCTAAACGTATCTGCTGCTCCGAGTACCACGTTGTATCCTTTTTTCTTGAGTTGGTAGGCTAATTTTCCGATGGTTGTGGTTTTTCCTACTCCGTTTACTCCAACTACCATCAAAACATACGGTTTTTTGTCTGTTGGAATGTTAAAGTCTGTTTCGTTTCCGGTATTGGTTTCAGACAAAAGTCCAGCTATTTCTTCTCTAAGGATTGAATTTAGTTCGTCTGTACCCAAATATTTATCACGAGCTACACGAGCTTCAATTCTTTCGATAATTTTTAGTGTTGTATCTACACCTACATCAGAAGAAACCAAAACTTCTTCGAGATTATCTAAAACCTCATCATCTACTTTTGATTTTCCGGCTACGGCTTTGGTTAATTTAGTAAAAAAACTGGTTGAAGATTTTTCTAACCCTTTATCAAGAGTTTCTTTTTTTTCGGAAGAAAATATTTTTTTAAAAAAGTTCATTTGCAAAATGGTTTATGCAAATATAAGAGTTTATCAACTTATATTCTTTTTGATTTTTTTGATTTTTTTGATTTATTACAACTCCACTACACTTTCAAATTTATCTTTCAGTCTTTGGTCGTGGGTTACAATAATAAGTGAAGCTTTGTATTGTTTAGAAAGGTTCGAAAGCAAATCGGCTACTATTTCGGCATTTTCATCATCAAGGCTCGAAGTCGGTTCGTCTGCCAAGAGTACTTTTGGCTCATTGATCAAAGCTCTTGCTATGGAAGCTCTTTGTTGCTGTCCGATACTTAGTTGCGAGATATTTTTGTGCATTTGACTTTCTAATCCGAGTTGTTTTAATAAATCTTTTGCTTTTTCGGTTTTTTTGCTTTTATCCGAAAGCCAAGAAGCCAAAACAATATTTTCTAAAACCGAAAGCGAGGCTATAAAGTGAGATTGTTGCAAAACCAATCCGATATTTTGTCCTCTGAAGGCATCTAAGTGTTTATCGGAAAGGGTTTCGATATTTGTTTCCCCTATTTGTACATTTCCCGATTCGGGTTTAAGGATTCCTGATAAAATATGTAAAAGTGTGGTTTTTCCGGTTCCTGATTTCCCTGTAATAAGTAAGGTTTCTCCTGCTTGGCATCGCAAGTCAGGAAATAAAAAATCTATATTCGGATACGAAAAACGGACATTTTTGGTTGCTATCATAGTTGATGAATTTAAGGCAGACAAGTTAGTGATTTAAAACACATTTCAAAAATATGAGATAAAAGCTATTTTTTATTTAAAGAAAAGTTATATTTTTGCACCTCTTAAATACAGAAATGAATTATGGCAACGTATAACAAAAGAGGATACAAAGCTCCTAAACCGAAAGAAGAAAAAAGCGAATTTGACGAATTAGATAAACTATCTGAGCAAGATAGTACTACGGCAGAGGTTTTCAACACGCTCGACACAGGAGCTAATAAAATTGAAGATTGGATTCAGAAAAACCAAAAACTCCTTATGGGAATTATTGGAGGGCTCGTGCTTGTGGTGGCACTTTATTTTTCGTACGGAAAATTTATAGTAGAACCTAAACAAGATAAAGCCGTAAACGAAATGTACCAAGCAGAACAACATTTTAACCAAGCGGTTAATGGAACTGCAAGCGATTCTCTTTTTAACCTGGCTCTTAACGGAGCAGAAGGAAAAATGGGATTCCTTAAAGTGATCGAACATTATAAAGGTACTGATGCTGCTAACTTAGCTCATTATTATGCAGGAATTGCTTATTTGAACTTACACAAATACAAAGAAGCCATCACTCATTTAGAAAAGTTTAAATCTGATGATGAATTAATAACTCCTTTGGCTACAGGAGCTATCGGAGATGCTTTTGCACAAAACAACCAATTGGAAGAAGCCTTAGGATACTACGAAAAAGCATTTGCTTCTAGAAACAACGATATAACCACTCCGAGGTTTTTGCTAAAAGCCGGACAGGTTGCATTGGCTCTTGGCAAAAAGGACAAGGCTTCGCAATATTTTGCAAGAATTCAAAATGAATTTGGAGCAAGTACCGAAGCTCAAAATATCGAAGGATACATTGGGCTTGCTCAATAAAAAAGAAATCGGAAAAATAAAAATTATCCATTTTTTTAGATTCTTTTAGCTCATTTTGATTCTTTAGACTTTAAATTATGGCAACAGAAAACAAAAACTTATCGCATTACGATAAACAAGCAATCCCAAACACGAAAGACCTTCGGTTTGGGATTGTTGTTTCAGAGTGGAACGAACAAATTACAAACGGACTCTTCAAAGGTGCTTTTGAAGCACTTGTCGATAACGGAGTTCATGAAAACGATATTGTTCATTGGAAAGTTCCGGGAAGTTTCGAGCTGATTTACGGATGCAAAAAAATGGTGGAAACTCAAAAAGTTGATGCTGTTATCGCTATCGGAGCTGTTATTCAAGGAGAAACCAAACATTTTGACTTTGTTTGCCAAGGAGTAACTCAAGGAATTAAAGACCTCAACATAAAATACGACATTCCTGTGGTTTTCTGTGTTCTTACCGATAATACATTACAACAATCCATCGACCGAAGTGGTGGAAAACACGGAAACAAAGGTACAGAAGCCGGAATTACCGCTATAAAAATGGCTGATTTGAGAAAGAAAGGTAAGTTTTGATGCTGGATGTTGGGTGTTGGGTGCTGGATGTTGGATGCCAAAAGTAGCAGATATATTAGTGGAAAATTGAAATTGAGGAATTTAAAATAAATCATTCTACATCGTATCTGGTGCTAAAACCAAATATTCCAATGCTGATAAACCTTATAACAGAATACAATTAGAAAGGCAAAACAAACTATAACCTTAATTAAAGTACCTGCCAAAAAACCGATAAACGAACCTAAAGCCGCTTTCAAAGCTCTTTCGGTATTCGAACTGTCGTATATAAGCTCTCCTATCAAAGCTCCTACAAAAGGACCTATTATAAAACCAAAAGGAATTGGAGTAAGAATCCCGACAATAAGCCCGATTGTAGTTCCCCAAACTCCGTATTTACTACCTCCGAAACGCTTTGTTCCTTGAGCGGGAACAACATAATCGAGTACCGAAACTACAACAGTTATAAACAAGGTAATACCCAAAAACCAATAATCAAACGGGATTCCTTTTACAAAGTAAAGACACAAAAGTCCGAACCAACTCAAAGGCGGTCCGGGAATAATCGGCAAAAAACTTCCTAAAAATCCCACAATTAACAAGATCAAGCCCAAGATCAAAAAGAAATATTCCATATTTTATATTTGGTGTTAAAATCATACCAAAGATAATAAAATATCAGTAGTACACTGTTGATTAGCCACAGGTGATAAATATAAATAACCTGAAGTAAAAAAAAAACTAAAAAATAAGTATAAATTACACTGACATTGAATACTTTGTATTCAAGAAAATTTGTGAAACTATCTTACTAAAAAAACAGGCAAAAAGTATCGCATAAGCAAACATAAAGCCCAAAACTCTACTAAAAACACGCTGTGATTGCCAAAATAAATTAATGTTAAATTAACTATTTTTTATAAATTGATTTGCATTAGTCTAAATTTTCCGTAAATTCGTCCAACCTTATGGTAAGGATTCGCATTGTTTGTTCGATAAAAATTGCATCAAACAACGGAAAATTAGATAAAAAATGTTTTAGCAGAAAAAAGAAAATTATTTTTATGTTCTTATATTTTGTTTTACAACTGAAAAATTAATTATTAACTAAATTATTAAATTATGAAACAGATTAGACTTTACTCAGGATTATTATTATCACTATCCTTAGTATTTGCAAGTTGCAGTAGCAGTAGTGACGATTCAGGAAATCCTGGAGATGGAGGAGACGATAACCCACCAACAGGGATTACCCCTCCCACAGCTCAGGCTTTTAATAACCTTAGAGAAGCCGCTTTAGATGGTCTTACACAGACTTCTAATCACAACGTAACTTTGGGTAATGGGATAACATTTACTTCTCCAGAAAGTGGAACAAAATTTATCCTATCTGCAGGGCTTCTTGCTCATCAGAGTAATGCTGGTTTCCAAGGAGAGGCAGAACTTGAGTTTGTCGAACTTTACGACAAAGCAGATATGCTGATTACCGGTTTTGACACTATGGGTAAAAACGAAAGTGGAAGTCTTGAAATGCTGACCTCGGGAGGAGTATTTTCCGTAAAAATACTCAACAAAGAGAACGGAGACCCTTTAAAACTTCCAACAGGTGCCGGAGGACAACTAACCTCAGGATATAGATTAGAAGTTCCTCAGGCACTTGCAGGAGGCCTTATATCAAATTTGGGACTATGGTTCGGACAATATGAGGGCGGAAGCTTAATCTGGGAAAAACCAGAAGATGCAGGAAGTATTAGTACTACGGTAGATCAATATTGGATGCAAAGTGTTAAACAAGAACATTTTGGATGGAGTAGCGTAAGTAAAATTTATGATACATCCAACAACAAAACTACTTTTAAAGCTAACGTACCAACCGGATATAATGCAGAAAATTCTGCTGTTTATCTATCATTTGAAGGAGAGAATTCTGCTTTAGCTCGTTTAAGTGCTTTTGAGAACAAGACTTTTAGCCAACCTCTTATTTCTAAAGGGAAAAACTGTCAGGTTATTTTTGTATCGGAGTTTGAAGGAAAATGGGTTTATGCTATCAAATCGGCTACCATTACAGAGGGTGGTAGTGTAACTTTTGAGACAAGCGACCTGAAAACTGCTACTCAGGCAGAATTGGTTACTAAATTAAATGAGTTGCCATAAAACGGTAGGTAATAATTTATAAAAACTGCCTGAAAATTCTCTTTTGTCAAGTTGAACTCGTTTCAACTTCTTATAAAGTAATAAGATTCTGAACTAAATTCAGAATGACAAGAGCCAAAGTTTTCAGGCAGTTTTGTTTTTTATGAAATTTTACAACGGCAAATACACCACTTTTTTGGTTTCAAAAAATTCGTTTTCAAAAAATCCCGATATTAGATACTCTTTTGCTTTCGGAAATGGTTTCAATTCTTCGGATAGGTCTCCGCCTTTGAGGTATAATATTCCGTTTTTGAGTTGGTGTGTGTTTTCTTTTTTTACTTTCCCCTGAATCCACAGTACAAAATCGGGCATATTGGTAACCGCCCTGCTTACGATAAAATCAAATTTACCCTTTACTAACTCCGCTCTTTTTTGTTCCGCTCTAATGTTTTGTAATCCGATGGCTTTAGAAACTTCGTTTACTACTTTTATTTTTTTAGCGATAACATCTATCAGATAAAAATCTGTATCGGGAAGCAAAATTGCCAACGGGATTCCCGGAAAACCTCCTCCTGTTCCTACATCCAGAATCGAAGCTCCTTTGTTAAAAGGCTGAACCTTGGCAATTGCCAAACTGTGAAGCACGTGTCTTGTGTAAAGCTCGTCAATATCTTTTCTTGAAATTACGTTGATTTTTGAGTTCCAATCTTTGTATAATTCTTCTAATTTTGAAAACTGCTCAACTTGCAAGGAGGTTAAATCAGGGAATTGTTTCAGGATTTCTTTCATTTTTTCGGATAAATTGAAAGGCAAAATTACGATTATATTTTAGAAACTCGTAGTGCATTATTGGTTAGCCACAAACACACAGGTTTTTTATACTTTTTGCAAAAAAATATATTTCACAGATTGGATTGAATACTTTGCATTCAATATCAGTGTAATTTACAGTCCATTTTTTTTAATAGCCACGGATTAAAGGTTTTTTAGGATTATAAAAAAATCAGTGGAAATCCTTTAATTCGTGCAAAAAAATAAAAACTAAGGTTAATGCACTAAAAGTACATCGTTTTAACCGTATTGAAACCAATAATAAAAAAACAGAACAGCGTTTAAACCGTTCTGTTTTTCTGATTTCCATAAGTTAAAAAGAGAATTATTTGTCTATCGAACCCAAAACTCTTTTCATAAAGATGTTTAGGGCTTCTTTTTTGTCGGTTCCTTCTTTGGTCATTTTATGAACTTCCAAAGCTCCGTACATATTCGAAATTAACTCTGCAATGACATCAATTTCTTCGTCTTTCAAAGATGAGAGTTCTGTAAGATTCTCGAGAACCTCAAGAGTTTCTACAACGTAATCTTCATCGTTGTCTTCGATAAATTGGGTCAAATGCTTAATTACCGGTAATTTCATTTACTAAATCGTTTAGAACTTCTTGTTTATTGGTTTGGGTCTCCCCTACTAATTTTCCATCTACGAAAGTAGCAAAAGTAGGTAAATTGGTTACGTTTGCTAATTTTCTGGATTCAGGGAATTTTTCTGCATCTACAATTACAAAAGCAACATCTTCTTTTTCGGTAGCGAGTTTTTTGAATTTCGGTTTCATAATTCTGCAGTTTCCGCACCACGAAGCCGAAAACTGAACCGCTACTTTTTTATTGGAATTTACTACTTCCTGCAACGTGTCGTTTTCTAATTCTAATAACATAACTTTTTAGTTTAGTATTTCAGGCTTAAAATTCAAAGTTTTGCAACCTGAAGTTTTAAACCTGAAACAAATTATTAATGTTTAGCCAAATATTCGGCTGTACTTTTTCTGTCGGCACTCATTGCCTCTTTTCCTTCTTCCCAGTTAGCCGGACATACTTCTCCTTTTTCCTGAACGTGCGTATAAGCATCAATAAGTCTTAAATATTCTTTTACGTTTCTTCCCAGTGGCATATCGTTTACCGATTCGTGGAAGATTTTTCCGGTTTCGTCAATCAGGTAAGTAGCTCTGTAAGTTACATTTGAGCCTTCGATAAGCACATCGTCTAATTCTTCGTCATACACTTGTTCTGCATCAAGGATTCCCAATGCGTTAGAAAGGTTTCTGGTTGTGTCTGCCAAAAGCGGATAAGTAACTCCTTCGATTCCTCCGTTATCTTTCGGGGTGTTTAGCCAAGCAAAATGTACTTCGTTGGTATCAACAGATGCTCCGATTACGATAGTGTTTCTTTTTTCAAATTCAGGTAAAGCCTCCTGAAAAGCGTGTAATTCGGTAGGACAAACAAAAGTAAAGTCTTTCGGATACCAGAACAACAATACTTTTTTGTTGTTTTTGGTTGCTTCTTCCAAAATGTTGATTCTAAGGTTGTCTCCCATTTCAGAGATTGCATCTACGGTAATGTTAGGGAATTTTTTTCCAACTAATGCCATAATTTTTATGATTTTAAAGGTTAGTAATTATTTTACGAGTACAAAGGTACGGATTAAAAGCAAGGTTAAAATCAGTTTTAATTATATGTTTTTATAGTTGAATAGATTTTATTTATAAAAAGAAGTTTCTATACCTTTTTCAAAGATATAAATTGTATTTGAAGAGTTGAAGTGAAATGAGTGAGAAAGCCTATTGCTTTTTGATTTTTATCACATTGTTATCTGCTTTAAGCAGATAGATACCTTGTGTGAGTTCTGACAAATCGAGATGTTGGATATTATCAAGCAGGATAAATTCTTTTACTTTTTGTCCGAGCATATTGAATACCTCAAGGGTTGGGCTTTGCATAGGCTCAGGAAGCTCTATGGTCAGAATATCTTTTACCGGATTCGGGTAAACCTTCCATTCTTTAGACAAATTTTGCCCGACTGACAGATTATTTTCGTCGAGTTTTATCAAAAACACGTCACTGTAACCTAAAGCCGTAAGGGTAGTATCGCCAAAATCAACCGTACCCGAAAAATTTCCGGTAACATAAACATTTCCCGAAGCATCAGAGGCTATAATATTTTTTTTCGGCAGAATTTCCCTGAAACTGCATTGCTCATGATACTTCAGGGACGGCCTGAGCCTGTGCTACCTGCACAGAAAAAACAAAAGCAAAAACCGGTAATATAAATAATACTACCTGTCTTTTTAGAATATTTCGGTTATAAGAGGTAAAATTTTTCATAGCTTATGATTTTAAAAGATTATAGTTACGTTTTACAGAGCGTGAATGTTTGTTTTCGTTAGCAAATTATTTGCTTATTACAAAAAACACGCACCAAGCATAAACATTTACTTAACTAAACCAAACAAATATGTTAATTTTAACAATAAAGCGTATTATTCGTATGCTTAAAAGTAACTTTCTGCAACTAAATAGTTTTTGCTATTTTTGTGGTATTATAAAAAACAATAAAGTGTTTCTCAAAAAAATCAATCCAAACCTTAATTTATCGCTTACAGAAAGTGGATTTACAGAACCGAACGAGTTACAACACAGTAGTTTTTCGCTTATAAAAAGTGGAGCAGATACTGTACTTGTTTCTCCCAAACAAAGCGGAAAAACCACGACAGTCGCTCTGAATGTTATACAAAAATTAGACGCTCCGTTTGAGCAATCTCCAAGAGCTTTAATAATAGTAAACAGCAAAGAAAAGGTGTTGGAACTGACAGCCTTGTTTGAAAAGCTGAACAAATACAATCAATTAAGAGTTTATCCCACTTACGAGCAAACCGATATTGACCAAGACAAAAATATGATTTCGGTAGGGATAGATGTGCTTATCGGAACTCCAAAAAGATTAGCTGATTTATTCTCGGGAGCAGGATTTGACATCAACCGATTAAAAGTCTTTATTGTTGATGATGCAGATGTTATTCTGAAAAACAGACAAGAACAGATTATAAACCGCTTATCGGACAGTATCGAAAAAACCCAGCGAATTTTTACTGCCACTCATACCAACGACAAAGTAGAGGTACTTGTCGATAAACTTATGGTAAATCCTGTGTTTATCGAAATGGAATAAAATAGAGCTTTAAAAATTTATAGCAGACACTATGTTTACAACCGAGTTGATGATGTACTGAATTCCGATTGCCAGTACTATAAATCCCATAATTCTTGAAATAGCCACAATTCCCGAAGCTCCGAGAACTTTGGACAAATACTGAGCACTTCTCAAAATCAGGAATATCGTAATTCCGATGCACAACACAGCCAGACAAATCAGAATTCTGTCAACCGAATCTTGGTGATCCTGATATGAGGCTATCATAAGCGATATAGAACCCGGTCCGGCAAGCATCGGTATAGCAAGCGGAGAAAGAGCAATATCGTTTCGGGTTTGTGCATCATTCTGAACCTCTTTGTTTACACCTCTTTTCTTGCTAAATCCGCCCGAAAGCAAAGCAAATCCGGAACTCATAATTACAATTCCTCCGGCAATTCTCAAAGAATCAATGCTGATTCCGAAAAAGTTAAGGGCATATTCTCCTACAAAAAAAGAAATGGTAAGAATAATAACCACGTTAATGGCTGTCCAAAGCGACGTTCTCGAACGCGATTGTTTAGAATCTCCATCGGTTAGAGCAATAAAAATCGGAATGGCTCCCAGTGGATTCAAAACCGAAAACAATGCAAAAAATATGTAAATAAAAATGTTGTCCACCCTTTTGTTATTTTTTTGCAAAGGTAAACCAAAAGCCCTCTGAAAAACAAAAATTTATTCTTCAAAAATCATTAAATTTGCGTAAAACCAATATAGTTATGTCTTTAAAAAAAACACTTGTCATAGGAGCGTCAGACAATCCTCAGAGGTATTCTTATCTGGCTATTGAGAAACTGCAAAATTACAACCATCCTATTGTTGCCATCGGAAGAAAACAAACCGAGGTTTTGGGAGTACCGGTAGAAAAAGAAAAAGTTCACTTTAGTGATGTTGATACGGTTACGCTTTATGTAAGCCCGAAAAATCAGCAGGAATATTACGATTATATTCTAAGCTTAAAACCCAAAAGAGTAATCTTTAATCCGGGAACAGAAAATCCTGATTTTTACGAAATACTCAAACAGAACAACATAAAATATGAAGAAGCCTGTACTTTGGTTCTTTTAGGAACAGGACAATACTAAAAACATCAAATATAAAACTGTATTATGCGAAATTTTGAACTTTATAATCCTACAAAAATTATTTTTGGGAAAGATCAAATCCACAAACTTGCCGATGAAATTCCCCAAGGAGCTAAAATCCTGATGATTTACGGAGGTGGAAGTATTTTTAGAAACGGAATTTACGACAAAGTAACAACCTCGCTCAAAGGATTTGAAGTGTTCGAATTCGGAGGAGTCGAAGCCAATCCGTATTACGAAACATTGCTCAAAGCTGTGGAACTTATCAAAAAAGAAAAAATTGATTTTCTGTTGGCCGTTGGAGGAGGTTCGGTAATTGACGGAGTAAAATTTATTGCTGCTGCTTCAGCTTATCAGGGAAATCCGTTGGATATTTTTTACAGAAAACACCGACCAACACAAGCTCTTCCGTTCGGAACGGTTTTAACACTTCCTGCTACCGGAAGCGAAATGAATTCCGGCTCAGTAGTTTCTAGAAAAGAAACTCAGGAAAAACTTTCTTTTGGTAGTGACTACACTTTTCCCAAATTCTCCTTTTGCGACCCAACTGTAATTACTTCACTTCCGAAAAGACAAATTCAAAACGGAGTGATTGATGCTTTTTCGCACGTTTTAGAACAATATTTGACCTACTCACACGAGGCTATTCTTCAAGATAAAATTGCAGAAAGCATTCTGAAAACCCTTATTGAAGTCGGACCGAAAGTAGTTGAAAATTCAAGTGATTACACTTTGGCCTCTAATTTTATGTGGAGTTGCACAATGGCTCTAAACGGATTGATTTCTAAAGGAGTTCCAACCGATTGGGTTACACACATGATCGGACACGAACTCACAGCTCTTTATAGAATTGACCACGCTCGAACTTTGGGTATCATTTTCCCAAGCCTTTACCGAGTAATGTTCGATTCTAAAAAAGAAAAATTAGCCCAATTAGGAAAAGAAGTTTTCAAACTTACAGGAAATGATGACCAAATAGCTGAAGATACAATCACCGAACTTGAAAAGTTTTTCCATACTATGGGAGTGAAAACCAAAATCAGTGAAAACACCTCAGAAGACATCTCGAATACTGCCGAATTTATCTCAGACCGATTTGAGAAAAGAGGTATTTCTGTAATGGGAGAAAAACAAAACATTACCCTTGACAAAATAAAAGAAATCGTGCTTTTAAGCTACTGATTTACAATTTTTCAACTTCTATGACTTTAATCATAAACCTACCCGAAACAGACGCAGTACCTTTACACCATTAAAAATTAAGTCTAATTAAAAATACATACACTATGAAAAACATTTTTAAGAGTATTGCTTTGATTGCAATGGTTACTGTAGTTGCTTCGTGCAAAGACAATGCAAAAACCAACACACCAGAATCAACAGATATTCATGAGCAACATCAAGAAACTGTGGTTGAGGATACAAGGTTTAAGGTTGAAATTAGTAGTAATGACCAAATGCAGTTTAACAAAAAAGAACTAAAAGTTCCTGTAGGCGAACCTATTGTTCTTACTTTTAAACATACGGGAAAAATGGCTAAGAATGTGATGGGACACAACTTTGTATTGCTCAAACAAGGTGTTGATTTCAAAGGTTTTGCCGAAAAAGCATCAGTAGCAACCGATACGGAATATATTCCGACCTCTGAAAAAGAAAGTGTTATTGCTCATACTAAAGTAATCGGAGGAGGAGAATCTGATATGATTGAATTTATTGTTGCAGAGGCAGGAACGTATGAGTTTTTGTGTACTTTTCCCGGACATTATGCAATTATGAGAGGTGTATTAATAGCTGAATAAACTTTAGAATTATGGAAACTTTAGAAAAAACACCCATCGGAGAAATTGTAGCACAAGATTTCAGAACTGCTGCTCTTTTCTCAAAATTAGGTATTGATTTTTGTTGTAAAGGACACCGCACCTTAGAGGAGGTAAGCCAGAAAAAATCATTAGATACAAACGAACTTTCAAGACAACTGAAAGAAATTATCGAGACAAAAGGGAACAATAACATTGATTTTAAATCATGGCCTTTGGACTTGCTCTCTGATTACGTTGAGAAAACACATCACAGATACATCGAAGAAAAAACTCCGGTTCTGTTAGCATTTTTGTCCAAACTTTGCAAAGTTCATGGAGAACGACACCCAGAATTATTTGAAATTAACAGATTGTTTACTGAATCTGCACAGGATTTGGCAGCTCATTTAAAAAAGGAAGAACTGATTCTGTTTCCGTTTATCCGAAAAATGGTAGCTTCTCAAATTTCTGGCAGACCGTTAGAGGCTCCTCATTTTGGAACTGTTGATAATCCGATTGCTATGATGAAGCACGAACACGATACCGAAGGCGAACGATTCCGAGAGATTGCAAAATTAACAGACCAGTACAATCCTCCTGCCGATGCTTGCAACACGTACAGGACAACCTTTATGATGCTTAAAGATTTTGAAGAAGATTTGCACAAGCACATTCATATCGAAAACAACATCTTATTTGTTAAGGCACAGGAATTGGAACAAACATTTCACTAAAACTTAATACTACTTTTTTCATTTACTGCAAGAGAGCATCAACTTCATAAGTTTGGTGCTCTCTTTTTTTTAGTTCGAGTTTGCACAAACATTATTGCCTTTAAACAGAAGCATTGGTTGAATCGAGACTTTCTTTGTTTTTTTGTAGTGATCCAAACACAACAAAAACAAGCGATAAAACCATTACCAAAGCAGCTACAAAAAGCATTGTATTTATTTTAGGAATCAAAATATATCCAAAGGCAGACATCCCCTGAATGGCAAGAATAAACTCGTTGAGAAAGATTCCGACAACAAAACCAATAAGTCCGATTTTGGAGGTTTTGTTTAAAGTCAGTAATTTATTAGCATAAATATAATACAGCAAAAATAACGAAATTACAGCCAACAGAATCAGATGCAGATAAGCGATAATGATGGAGCGAACTCCAAAAACAAATTGACTAAGCGATGGAATTACCGAAAGCAACTGAAACACAAACTTTAGTGTCAGGCAGAGTCCTGCAAACTTCAGAAAATATTGCAGAAACAAGGGGTGACTCTTCAGAATTTCTGTTTTTTTGCGAATGACTAACACCAACATTCCTATCCAAACCGCAAATTGAATTACCGAAAAAATAATGGTAATTATGTACAACCATACAGGAAATTTGAGCCATAAAACAGAAAGTGAATAAGTAACGAGAGTAGAAGCAAAAAGCCAACGGTAAGCCTTGTCAAAAATTTTATTTTCCGAGTTATTTAGTCTTAAAAAATCTGCCAAAAGCCCAATACAGGCAAAGAGAAACCAACCGTTGTACTGAAAGTGTAGGTAATAATAAATCGAAGCTAAATACGGGTTAAACATAAAATCTCCCGATGCTACGGTATAAGCCAAAAAGAAAGTTCCTATTGATGAAATCACATAAAAAAACAAAGCTCCTTTGTACCAGTTTTTAGAAGTTTTACCAGAGATGTGTTTTAAATCCTTGACGTAGAAATAAGCAAAAACATAAGAGGTCAAAATAGACAAAGTTGAAAACAAAATAGACCAAAAAGCATAACCTTGAACAATGAAAAAAACCAACATTCCGTAGGAACAGACCAAATTAGCAATAATAAGTCCGGTATATTTAGGCACGGATATTTCGGGAATTTTGTTTTTCAGGGAATAAATCATCAATGTCATAAGCGTATGGCTTATCCAACCGGCAAAAGCAAAATGAGAATGAGAATGTAAGAGGTGTTTTTGTACAAAACAAGAAAAATCAAAGCCTATTTTGTATCGCATCAACATTCCTAAAAGAGCTACCAAGAAAAGGTTAACAATGGAGAATTTAAGCCAAAAGTCTATTTTAAAACGCATTAGTAATAAATTTTATGTTCGATAACGTCGAGTTGTTGCTTTTTAGCCATTTCCTTTATGGTTCTGATTACGGTTTCAACTCTTAATCCTGTAAAGTTAGCTATTTCCTGACGGGTAAACGGAATGAGTTCTCTTTCGTTCTTTTTCTTGTACGAATTCAAAAATGCTTTGATTCTAAAGTCGGCTTTTTGATTGATGATATCTTTGGAAGTGGTTGCTTTGTTGTGTATCCGACGAGCCATCAGTATCAAAAAATCTTTTTGAATCTGAGAATGTTCGTCTAATATTGTAAAGAATTTCAGTTTCGGAATTCTGATAATTTCCGAGTTTTGAAAGGCAATGGCAGAGGCAGGATATCGTTCGTCAATGAGTAGAGGAGGCTCTCCAAAACTTTGTCCTCTCAAGAAATATCCTTGAGTAAACTCTTTTCCTTCGTCATTGGTATTGAACATTTTGATGCTACCACTCACAACCTGAAAGTAATAATTAGGATATTCTGTTTCAGAAAAAACAAGCTCACCTTTCTGATATTCTTTGAACGTAGCTCCGTAAGAAACAAGTAATTCTAATGGGATTTGTGGATTCATAACATTTAGAATTTGTTATTCGATGCGAAAATACAAATAACAAATCATAAGTGTTTATGATTTAGGTCATAATATTGGTTTTATGTACTAATTTGAGGTGAAATTTTGAGAAAAGCTCCTTTGTTTTGAGTTCTTAGCAAAGAATGTTCAACAATGAGCAACCCGACATCAATACAGTTTTTGAGTTCATAAAAATCTTTGGTTACATCTTGCCTCTCTCCTATTTCTCTTAGTTCTTCCTGCCACTTGCTTAATTGATTTTTAGCAAACCGCAATTCGTTATCCGTTCGGACAATTCCGACATTTTTGAGCATTATCGCCTGTACTTCACTTTTTCTTTTCAGGATAAATTCATTCGAAATGGATTGCGTTTTTGGGTTTTTGTGTAGAAGAAATTTGGCAGTTTTTTGGCTTTTGGTATAATTCTCTGTCAGATAACGGTAGATTCTATCGGAATAAACAAGGGCTTCTAACAAAGAATTTGATGCCAAACGATTGGCTCCGTGAAGTCCGGTTCGAGAACATTCCCCACAAGCAAACAGTCGCTCAATTGAGGTTTGTCCGTTTTGGTTTACCATAATTCCTCCACAAATATAATGTTGCGAAGGTGCTATCGGAATCCAATCTTTTGTGAGGTCGATACCCAAAGTGTAACATTGCTCATAAATCATCGGAAAATGGTTGAGAAGCGATTTTTTATCCAAATGCGTACAATCGATATACACACAAGATTCTCCTGATTGTTTTAGCTCCATATCAATGCTCTGGGAAACAATATCTCTTGATGCTAACTCTCCTCTTGTGTCGTATTTAAAGATAAATCGCTCTCCTTTTTTGTTTTTAAGATAGGCCCCAAATCCTCGGACCGCCTCCGAAATCAAAAAAGTAGTATCCGTATTTTCGCTATACAGAGCTGTTGGGTGAAATTGCACAAATTCCATATCACGAATTTCGGCTTTTGCCCGAAAAGCCATAGCTATTCCGTCTCCGGTTGCAATTTTAGGATTAGTCGTATGTCCATAAACCTGACCGATTCCTCCGGTTGCCAACACGGTATAATCGGAAGTAATCATAAGCGTTTCCGAAGTTTTTTCGTTGAGTACATACGCTCCTAAGCATTGATTTTCTTCAACAATCAACTCCAAGGCAAAGTGATAATCGAGAATATCTATATTTTTTTGTTTTCCTGCCTGAGCAAGTACGGTTTTTTCTATTTCGTAGCCCGTTCGGTCTTTGTGGTGTACAACTCTGTGATCTGAATGTCCTCCTTCTTTGCCTAAATCGAGTTCGTTTTTGCTGTTTTTATCAAATTCGGCTCCCCACCTGATGAGTTCTCGCAATCTCTCAGGACCATCTTTAATAACCATTTTTACAACTTGTTTGTTACAAAGTCCATCTCCGCAGATTAGCGTGTCTTTAATGTGTTTTCGGTATGAATCTTCGGTATGTGTAACCACAGCAATTCCTCCTTGAGCATATTTTGTATTGGATTCTTCCTGATTGGATTTGGTAACAACCGTAATGTGTTTGTCAGGAAGTTTTTCGGCTAATTTTATAGCTAAAGACAAGCCTGCTACTCCCGAACCTATAACTAGAAAGTTTGTCGTTCTCATCATCAAGAGAGTTTTAACATACGTTCTATCGGAATTAATGCTTTTTGTCTGATGTCTTCAGGAACTGTTATTTCCGGACTTTCTCTGAGCAAACAATCGTAAACTTTTTTCAGCGTATTGACTTTCATATACATACATTCGCTACAAGCACACGTATTGTCTTCGTATGCGGGTGCTGGAATCAATATTTTTTGGGGAACTTCTTGGTGCATTTTGTGAAGAATTCCCGCTTCGGTAGCCACAATAAATTTTTGATGAGAACTATTTTTCACATAATTTATCATTCCAGCAGTCGAGCCGATATAAGAAGCTGTTTTCAGTATATGCGTTTCTGACTCGGGATGTGCTATTATCTCAGCATCGGGATGTTTTTTATGCAAATCAATCAGCTTTTCCAACGAAAAAGCCTCGTGAACCACGCACGATCCGTCCCACAGCAACATATCTCGTCCTGTTTTATCAATAATATATTTTCCTAGATTCTTATCCGGGGCAAAAATTATGGGAGTTTCTTTCGGGATGGATTCTATGATTTTCAAAGCATTAGAAGAAGTACAAACAATGTCACTCATCGCTTTTATTTCGGCAGAACAATTCACATAAGTAACCACCAGATGATTGGAGTGTTTTTCTTTAAATTTTTGAAAAAGCTCGGGAGGACAAGATTCAGCCAAGGAGCAACCTGCATTCAGGTCGGGTAAAATAACCTTTTTGTTTGGGTTCAGGATTTTAGCCGTTTCTGCCATAAAATGAACTCCTGCAAAAAGTATGATGTCAGCCTCTACATTTACAGCTTTTTGCGACAATCCTAAACTATCTCCAACATAATCCGCAACGTCTTGTATTTCGGACTCTTGATAATAATGAGCCAATAAAACTACATTTTTTTCTTTTTTGAGTTGTAGTATTTTTTCTTTTAAACCTTTCATCAAAAATTCATTTAAAATAACTGGGACAAAGTAAGGTAAAACCGATGTCTTTATATATGATATTCGTCATTATAAGATACTAATCAGTTGATACCTCCATACCTGAAAAAACTTCCCAAAACCAGCATTGCTATAGAGATAAGGGTAACCAAGCAGATGAAAATAGAGGCTTTATAAATGTTCTTTTCGTTTAGCTTCGGAAAAATTACTCTATCAGCAATTACAGCCAGGCAAAAAGTACACAGTAGTAAAATGAGCTTAATTGAAACCACTCTTTCGATAGCGTTAGAAAACGAAAACCAAGTAGAAAGCGTTACGTTATAGTCATAAGCCATCCATATCCCTGTAATAACAAGCAAAATAAGCGAGGGCATTCCGAAAGGTTCGTAGCTGTTTTTGAAGTTTCGGAGGAGTGATATATCTTTTTCTTTCAGAGCTTTAGGCAAAATACGAACAGCTAAAAACAAATGACCTCCGACCCAAATCGTAGCACAAATCAAGTGAATAATGAGTAAAATATGATGTTTGTTCATCACGACAAAACTTTATACATCATGGTCTGAGCAATATTAGAGGCACTTTGTTTTATGTCTTCTGCATTTTTTCCTTCGTACAAGTTGTTTACCGTATCTGCAAACAGCTTAAACCAGTGCTGAAACTGTTCAGAACTCAACGGGCTTTTGTGGTGTAACTCTCTGTGCACCTGCATCGGGTTCCCTTTGAAACTTCCGGTTCCGAAGAGAATTACTTCCCAAAAATCATACATCTTGGGCAAATGATGACTCCAATCGGTTTGGGCAATTTCGTTAAACAAATAACCGATAACTTCGTCCTTGCGAACTCTTTCGTAAAACTCATCTACCAAAACCTCTACATCTTTTCTGTTTAAGATATCGTTTTTCATACTAATTTTTTTACAATACGAAATTAGAGAATTTTAAACCCTTGCGAATATGACCTGAATCATAAGAAAAATAAAGTTTTATTCTCTTGTTTTCAGCTTCAGATACAAGGATGCAAGAGGAATAATTTTAAGTTCGAGTTCTTCTTTTTTGAGGCTTCTTATGTAAGTTTCCTTTTGTTTTTTGGGTAAGTCTTTTTCGAGGTTATACAACACAAAAAACTTGAATTCTTCTACGTTATCGGGGAGGATTTCGAGTGTTTCGGTATAAAATTCTTCCGGAAAACTATTAGTGAGGTAAGCAATTCTTTGATTTTCTCTTTCCATTTCTACTATTTTTTTCAATATTTTGGTTCGTCCGGAAATGGCATTAATGATAGCATCTAAACTTATTGAAGTTCCTATTGACATTTGTCCTGCTGTAAACAGTTTTCTTTCTGCCTTGGTGTATCTTTTTTGTCCTTTCGGAACAATGCCTAAGTTCTCGGAATTTATGTAACTGTAAGCATTAATTTCAACCGCTTCTATTTCAATCGGCTGAACTTCAACCTCTATTTGAAGTTCTCTTTTAAAGTCATTTGCTTCTACCAAATGTCTTTTTTTGTAAATATGTGGAGCAGAAACGACCAACAAATCGTCTGTTTTTGCCTCTATGGAAAACCTGCCAAATCCGTCTGTTTTCGTTTCGCTTTCTGTGGTCAGATTGACAACTAAAATTCCTGATATTTCAGGTGTTTCGGTTATGATTTTTCCTTTTATGATTTGTTGCGAAAAACAAAAACCGGGGAATAAAAGTAATATCAGGATTTTATTGATCATCAGAAATTGTTTTTTTGTATTCTTCCAAGAGCGAAAAAGCTGTAGAAACTATGTTGTCTTTGTTTTTAGTTTTCATCGCTTTCAGAAAATTCGAATTATCTGTCAGAAAATAACGAAAATCTTCGGTGTAATATGCAGGGATTTTAAACTCGTTTATCATCAGTTCATCTGACAGATATTGGTAAGTTTTTTTAAGATTTGCATTGTATCGCTCTATTTCCAATCCTTTTTTGAGTTTTTTTGTTCTTCCCGAAACTGCATTAATAAGTGGATCTAAGCTAAAATTCAACGTCGGAATCAACAGAAAATAATCTAAATTTAAGTCGGTTGCTGTTTTTAGTCTTCTTTCTGCTTGAGTGTATTTTTTTTGTCCTTTGGGTACGATTCCTAAACTTTCAGAGGTTATATCAGAGTGAATAATCTCAACAGTTTCTATTTCAATTTCTTGTGGTTGTAATTGAATCGTAATTTCTTTTTCAAAATGTCTATCTTCGACCAAAAAACGCTTTCTATTTACGAAAATCGCACTAAAAATTAACAAATCTCCCGAATCGGCATAGATAGAAAATCTTCCGAACCCGTCTGTCTTAGTCTGAATTTCTTTAGTCAAATTTACTACTAAAATATCTGACAGCATTGTTCCGGTTTCTACTTTTCCTATAAGGATTTTTTGTTGTGAAAACGCAAAACAACAAGAAAAAAGAAAAACAAGCACAAGTACTTTTTTATCCATAAGGTTGTTTTTCTCGTAAAAATATTTATGATTTTCTGAAAATAAAACTAATGAGGTAGTAAATCTTTGTTAATTTTTAATACAAATAAAGCATTGAATTATCATAATCACTGATTATAGGTCAAATGAAACTCTTTAGTTTCAAGACTTCAAAAGCTTTAGAAGCATAAACTTACATATAATAATTGAATTTATCTCTATATTATCGAATGTGTTTTTAGCCTTAAACCTATTTCTCGAAAATTTGAACCAAATAAGAAATTGTATCATAAAATGGGTAGAAATTCTATCCTTCACAACTTACGCATTGCACCAAATTCTGAACTACCGTTTCTTTAGAAACACTTTGACTTCGCTGATAATAGAGTGTTTTTACACCTAATTTCCAAGCTTCTATCAATAATTTGTTTACATCTTTCACTGGTAAATTTGCAGGAATATTAATGTTTAAACTTTGTGATTGGTCAATATATTTTTGGCGAACAGCTGCTTGTTGGATGATTTCCAACTGACTGATTTCCTTAAAAGTTTTAAAAACCATTTTTTCCTGCTCCGTCAATTCATCTATATGCTGCACACTTCCCTGATTGAGCATAATGCTTCGCCAAGTTTCTTCGTTGTCTATTTCTTTTTCTTCCAATAATGCTTTCAGGTATTTATTTTTTCGGATAAAATTACCTTTCGATAATCCGGCTTTGAAATAATTACTGCTAAAAGGCTCAATTCCGGGAGAAGCTTGCCCCAAAATAGCCGAGGAAGAGGTTGTCGGAGCAATTGCCATCACGGTTGTATTTCTGATACCGTAGCCCTTCAACAGTTCAGGTTCTCCGAATATTTCAGCTAATTTTTCGCTTGCAATATCTGCTTCGGAACGAATGTGCTTGAAGATTTTACTTGTCAGCTGTTTGGCTTCAAAGCCTTCAAACGGAATCATATTTTTCTGTAAATAAGAATGCCAGCCCATTACTCCCAACCCGATAGCTCGATGTCTTTTTGCAAAAATGTTGGCAGATTTTAGATAATAATTGCCTTCTGTTTTGTTGATAAATTCTTGCAAAACAGCATATAAAAAGAAAATAGCGGTTTGTACGGCATCGGTGTTTTTCCACTGGTCATATAATTCGAGATTCATTGAAGAAAGACAGCAGATAAACGATTCGTCAAAATTAGACGGAAGCATAATTTCCGAACACAGATTGCTTGCATTGATACACATATTATGGTCTTTATACACCTGTGGTTTATTTCGGTTTACATTGTCAGAAAATAGAATATAAGGCATTCCTTTTTGTTGTCTTGACTCCAAAACCTTTGCCCACAATCTTCGTTTTTCCATATCTCCGTCAATCATTTCCTGCATCCAATAATCGGGTACGCATACTCCGAAAAATAAATTTTGAAGCGGACTTCCAATATCTTTTATTTGCAGAAATTCCTCAATATCAGGATGGTCAATATCCAAATAAGCCGCAAAAGCTCCACGTCTCACTCCTCCTTGTGAGATGGTGTCCATCGCTGTATCAAACAATTTCATAAACGAGACCGCTCCGCTGCTTTGCCCGTTATCCGTTACAGCAGTTCCTCGACCTCGCAGTTCTCCAAAATACCCCGATGTTCCGCCACCGATTTTGGTCTGCATAATCACTTCTCCTAATTTATGTGTAATACCCTCGATATAATCGGGAACGTGAACATTAAAACAGGAAATCGGCAAGCCCCGTTCGGTTCCCATATTTGCCCAAATGGGCGAACTTAAACTCATCCAGCCATTTTCAATAATTTCGATAAATTTTTCTTTCAATTCAGGTCGGAAAAGCTGTTTGCTTGCTGCCGTGGCAATACGGTCAATCGCTCCTTTTACGCTTTCGCCTTTCAGCAAATAGCCTCTGTTTAAAATCTGCTCGCTTTCATCATTGAGCCACCATATTTCATTCATAAGATATTGGTTTTTTTGTTGTTTTTATCTAATGCCACAAAAGTAAAAATCCCTGAAATAGATTTTTTCTGGGGCGTATTTTTATACATTTCTTCCTGAAATAAATCTACTTTCACTTTTAAGCTGGTAGTTCCTACTTCAATAACTTCCGCAACTAATTTAACAATAGTACCTGCCGGAATCGGTTCTTTAAAATCAATTTTATCGGAAGAAATTGTAACGACTTTTTTCCGACTGAAACGGGTAGCAACAATAAAAGCCACTTCGTCCATCATATTCATTGCTGTTCCTCCAAACAGAGTATCGTAATGATTGGTCGTATTCGGAAAAACAACCTTGAAAATAGTAGTTCTGGATTGTTCAATCCTTTTGATAATTTCTGTTGTCATTTTTCTCTTTGTTAAAACAAATCTTCTGCATAAATACTTTTGTCATGTTTGGTATATGCCGTTGGTCGTTTGGCAAAAAAATCGTCCAGTTCATTGGCAAACACCTCTTCATCAAACCACAGCATAGGGTTGTATTGTTCTGTAGTAATATAAAAGATTTTCGGGACGCCAATCTTCTGCAACGAATCATCCACACGGTATTTCATAAAATTGAGTATATCTTCTTTGGTAAAGAAATCCAGCTCTCCTTTTTCATAAATCCAGTCTAAAAGTTCAGATTCGTAGTCAATGTATTTTTTGACCTCTTCTACCAGTCTGTTTTTGATATCAACACTCAAATGTCCTTCATCGCTTAATTTATTCAATAAATAAACTCCTGCATCTGCGTGGTTCTGCTCGTCAATAGAAGTCCAGGCGATAATGTTTGAAGTGTTTTTTAAATAGCCTTTAAACCTTGTGAAAGAAAGAATGTTCGCAAATTGCGAAAACAAAGAGGAGTTTTCAATCACAATGGTGAAAAACAACAATTTTGAAATGATGTCTTTGTCTGCATACAAGCTGTTTTCTATCAATTCCAGCTTCTTTTTAAAAACCGGAATATCGACAAGGTTTTCAAAATCTTTGTTGTAGTCCAAAACTTCCAGTAATCGGGCGTATGCTTCTCCGTGTCTTACCTCACATTCGGCAAAAGTAGCCCCGAGATTGTTAAATTCAGGTTTTGGAAAATGTCTATATAAATCACCCCAAAACAGCTTAACGCCTATTTCTACCTGAGCAATACTCAATAAACTCCGCTTGACGATTTCCTGCTCTAATTCAGTCAGATTGGATTTAAAATCCTGAATGTCTGCTGTAAAATCAATTTCTTTGTGAACCCAAAAAGAAGAGTTCATACTATTCACGAACTGCATTACTTCGGGATACTCAAAAGGCTTGTAACTTAATCGTTTGTCAAAAATGCCCATTGCATAATAATTTAAAGAGTTAAACAATGGCACAAAAAAGGAAGGAAAAAAAGAAGTGAGAAGCACCTTCTTTCCGAACTTCGTTTTTTATGCGAAAACAAAATTCAAACTGATTTGGCAGGTAATCTGGCTTACGGTTTTTTAAACCGCTTACAGTTGCGCAACAGCCCGGGACTCTCACCCGATTCCCCTGTTTTCTGCCTTGTTAAAATCAGGACAGCCAAAACAGTAATTATTTGATGACAAATCTAAAAATGAAAACGAAACGAAACACCGTTTACCGCATTTAATTATCAACAGAATATTGTTAATAGTGTGTAATTTGGGGTAAACACTATTATAAAATATCAATGTACACTCTATAAACTTTACACAATTAATTATATCCGCAAGAAAAGGAAATATATAGAATATCAGTCGGTTAAAAAAACCGTTACACATAGAATAACTCTCTGTCTATATATTCCCACACTTTTTCGGGGAGCATCGGTTTTATGTTTTTCTTTTGTTTGATTCCGTTGCGGATAAAAGTAGATGATATTTCTATAATTGGAGCGTCTATTTTGTGAACCCTCGGATGATTTATCAATTGATTTTTTTCAATATCGCTTGTAATTCTCGGGTAAACATAAATGTTGTATCGCTCTAAAATTACCTCATAATTTTTCCATTTGTGGAAAGAATTCAAGTTGTCCTCTCCCATAATTAGAGAAAATTCGTGTTTTGGGTATTTTTCTTCCAAATGAACAAGCGTATCAACCGTATAATTAGGCTGTGGAAGATTAAACTCAATATTTGAAGGTCTTAATTTCGGATAATCTTCGGTTGCCAGACGAACCAGCTCTAACCTATGATAATCGTTGAGCAATGTATTTTTTTGCTTGTGAGGATTGTGCGGAGTTACCACAAGCCAAACTTCGTCTAAATCAGAAAATTCAACCAAGTGATTGGCAATAATAAGATGTCCTACATGAATAGGATTAAAGGTTCCGAAATACAGCCCGATTTTCATTTATTTCTAAGAATTGTTTTTGATAAAATTCAACAAAATAAGTGCAAAAACCGAATAATTCAACATATCCTGATAATTGGCATCTAAGCCTTCGGACACGATAGTTTTTCCTTTGTTGTCTTCAATTTGCTTTACACGAAGCAATTTTTGGAGAATCAAATCGGTAAGTGAGCCTACTCGCATATCTCTCCAAGCCTCTCCGTAATCGTGGTTTTTGGCTTCCATAAGAGCCTTGGTCTGAGCTACTTTTTCGTCATATAATCGTACAGCTTGGTCAAGCGTTAAATCAGGATATTTTCCTACACCTTTCTCCAACTGAATAAGAGCCATTACCGAATAATTGATGATTCCAACAAATTCAGAAGCCTCTCCTTCATCTACTTTTCGTTCAGAATTTTCTTGTAATGTTCTAATTCTCTGTGCTTTAATAAAAATCTGATCGGTCAGTGACGGAAGGCGTAAAATCCTCCAAGCCGTTCCGTAATCTTTGGTTTTGTTTACAAAAAGTTCTCTACAAACCGATATTATTTGGTCATATTCTTCCGAAGTATTTTTCATTGATGTAAATTTGCTCAAAAGTAGTATTTTTTTGTTGAATCGTCAATTCGTTGAATCGTTAATTTGCTTAACCCAATCAGCGATTCAACGGTTAAACAACTCAACGATTAGACAAACAAAAACAAATGACCATAAACTGCAACGGAAAGCTCATCGATTTATCTTCTCCAAAAGTAATGGGGATTCTCAATTTTACTCCCGATTCTTTTTTTGACGGAGGAAAATACAAAACAGATGTCGAAATATTATCTCATACAGAAAAAATGCTTTCGGAAGGAGCCGATTTTATAGATGTCGGAACGTATTCTTCAAGGCCAAATGCGACTTTTGTTTCGGAAGATGAAGAAGTAAACCGAATGAAATCGGTAATGGAGATTCTTTCAAAAGAATTTGCTGATGCAATTTATTCGATAGATACGTTTCGGAGCGAAGTAGCAAAAGCAGCTTTAGATAACGGAGCAGCCATAATCAATGATATTTCGGCAGGAAGTTTAGATGATAAAATGATGGATATCGTCGCAAAGTATCAAGTTCCGTATATCATGATGCACATGAGAGGAACGCCTCAAACCAAGCAAACTCTAACACATTACGACAATCTGGTTAAAGAAATCCTGTTTTATTTTTCCGAAAAAATTGCCCAAGCCCGAAGCAAAGGCATCAATGATCTGATAATTGACGTTGGTTTTTGTTTTGCTAAAACCATTGAGCAGAATTTTGAATTGATGAGTAAATTGGAGTTGTTTCAGGAATTAGGTCTTCCGAATTTGGTTGGAATTTCCCGAAAAACAATGATTCACAAAACCTTAAACATCGAGCCTCAAAATGCTTTAAACGGAACAACCGTTCTCAATACGATTGCACTACAAAAAGGAGCTAATATTCTTCGGGTTCACGATGTAAAAGAAGCCAGACAAAGCATCAAACTTATAAAGCAAATTAAGAATTGATTGCGGTATTTTCTGATTTCCTTCCTCGATATTGATGCAGAAACTTTTTGTTCAATATTCTCAAGATTATTCCTTAGCTTTGGTCTAAATTAATTTAAAATCATCAACACACTGATATTCAACAAAATAAATTAGCAAACTCATTCTAAAATAATACACAAAAAAATAAATGGACACTTTATTAGAAAAATGGGAAGCTCTAAAAGCAGAAAACCCACACATCAGAATACGAAATGCAGCACAACAGATGGGAGTTAGCGAAGTAGAACTTTTAGCTACAAAAACAGGTCAAAACGTAACTCGTTTACGTCCTGAATTTAAAGAAATTCTTTCGGACTTAGAGCCCCTCGGGAGATTGATGGGACTTACTCGAAATGACGAATGTGTTCATGAACGCAAAGGAGTTTATGCCAACGGGAGCTTTACCAGCTCACACGCAGGACTCTTTGTGAATGAGGATATAGATATGCGTATCTTTTTGTCTGCTTGGAGCAAAGTCTACGCAGTTACAGAAGAATCCGAACACGGAACACGTACGAGTTTGCAGTTTTTCGGGAAAGACGGAGAGGCCATTCACAAAATTTACCTTACCAAAGACAGCGATGAAAAAGCTTTTCGGGCTTTGGTCGAAAAATACAAATCAGAAGACCAATCAGGTAGAGAAACTACGACTGTAATTCCGTTAGATATTTATGAAAAACCAGATTCAGAGATTGATTTAGAAAGTTTTCATAAGGCTTGGAAAGAGCTAAGAGATACTCATGATTTCTTTGGGTTGCTAAAAGAATTCGAATTAACCCGAACACAAGCCTTGCGTTTGGCACCTTCAGAATATTATGCTCAAAAAATTGATAATCAGGCTTCTGTGAAGTTATTAGAATTAGCCTCAGAAACAAAAACTCCAATTATGGTTTTTGTTGGAAACAGAGGAAACATTCAAATTCATACGGGAAGAATCCGCAAAACAATGTGGCACAGAGAATGGTTTAATGTAATGGACCCTGACTTTAACTTGCATTTAGATATGTCAAAAATCGCCTCGACTTACATCGTTCGTAAACCGGCTGAAGGCGATATTGTAACCTCAGTTGAGGTATTCAACGAAATGGGAGATTTAATCGTTCAGTTCTTCGGAAAACGCAAACCCGGAATTCCCGAACTCGAAGAGTGGAGAGAAATTGTAAAACAGCTTGTATAAATAGGTTTTTCTTAATCATAAAATGAACATCAAACTGCTTGCTATCGGAAAAACCGATGATAAAAATTTACAAACCCTGATTGAACAATACCAAAAACGGCTTTCGTTTTATGTAAAGTTTGATTTAGAAATTGTTCCTGATATAAAAAATGTAAAAAACCTTTCTGAAAAAGAACAGAAAGAAAAAGAAGGCGAATTGATTTTGGCTAAAATTTCTCCCACAGACCAACTTATTCTGTTTGACGAAAACGGAAAAACATTTTCGAGTGTTGGTTTTTCGGAATATTTGCAAAAAAAGATGAATTCAGGAGTTAAAACTCTGGTTTTCGTTATCGGAGGCCCTTATGGGTTCTCCGATTTGGTTCATCAGAAAGCAACCGAAAAAGTATCACTCTCGCAAATGACTTTCTCTCATCAAATGATTAGACTTTTTGTAGTTGAACAGATTTATCGAGCTTTTACGATTTTACGAAACGAACCGTATCATCATCAGTAAAAGTAAGCGAGAAAAACAAGCAATGTTATATTCAGGTGAAACTGCTTTATTTTCCGTCTTTATCAATTATTGGTCTGTCCTCCACATTGGCTAATTTCCAAGCGGTTGCAAAAGCAAGTTTAGTTCTTTTAGCATATAGCGGAAAATCAATTTTGTCGGGTGTGTCGGTAGCTTTGTGATAGTCTTCGTGAACCCCGTCAAAATAGAAAATAGCCGGAATTCCTTTTCGTGCAAAATTATAATGGTCAGAGCGATAATAAAAACGGTTCGGATCGTTTAAATCGTTGTAAGTATAATCGAGTTCCAACCCAACATACTCATTGGCATTTTCTGATAATTTATGTAAATCCGTGCTCAATCTGTCTGAACCGATTACATACACATAATTGTCATTCGATTTTTTTCCGTCACCACGCCTTCCAATCATATCAATATTGATGTTGGCAATGGTTTTCTCTAAAGGCAAAATCGGATTTGCAGCATAATATCTTGAACCGTGAAGCCCATATTCTTCTCCTGTTACGTGCAAAAATAAAATAGAACGCTTGGGTGTATGTCCAGCTTTTTTGGCTTGAACAAAGGCATCTGCTATCTCTAAGAGTGCTGACGTTCCAGAACCGTTGTCGTCTGCTCCGTTATAAATTTCGTTGTTCTTCATTCCGACATGGTCATAATGAGCAGATATGACAATTACTTCGTCTTTCTTTTCTCCTCCTTCAAAATAAACCCAAATATTTTCCGAATCGGGTAATGTCGGAGTCCAAGCCGTTTTCATATATGACGACGGAACAGGCTGATAAAAGCTTTCTGCTCCCGAAGGATATGACAATCCTATTTTTTGATATTGTTCGATGAGATATCTGCCCGCTTTTTTCTGACCTTCACTTCCTGTATCACGTCCTTGCATTTCATCTGAAGCAATCGTAAAAAGATGTGTTTTAAGTTCGCTTTCGGTTATGGTTTCCATATATTTTACCAAAGGATTTTTTTCGTCTTTTTCTGATTTTTTTGAAGCAGTTGTACAACCTGTAAAAAACGAAAACAACAAGGCAGAAATTATTACTTTTTTTGTCATACTAATCGGATTAAAAATGTTAAATTTAACATATAGAAAAAATCTATATACAACAGTTAGTTGTTTGTTATTCTGATAAATACAAACACTTATATAAACTAATTATTTAATATCCATTTTTTTAAATCAAGAAAGTTTTTTGGAGCTACTCCGTGCCCTACAGGGTATTCAAAATATACATTTTTCACCCCTAACCTGCTTAAAATATCGGGTGTTTTTCTTGCCCATTCAACAGGAATAATCTGGTCAGCCGAACCATGCGAAACAAAAAAATTCAGTTTTGAAAAGTCGTTGTTTTGGTAGTTCTCTTTCAGAATATTTTCGTTCAAATAACCACTTAGAGCCACTACCCTATTTATCTTTTCAGGATACGAAAGTGCAACGGCATAACTCAAGATGCTTCCTTGACTAAATCCAATTAGTGTAATGTCATTTTTATCAATCGGATACTTTTCAATAATTCCATCTAAAAAATGAACAATGAGCTCTCTTGATTGCACAGCCTGTTCATTATCCGAAAACTTATTCATGTCTGCATCAAAATTTATGGCATACCAAGCGTATCCGTAAGGTTGCAGTGAATACGGTGCCTGAACGGAAATCACATAATATTCGTCCGGTAATTCCGAGGCAAACGAAAACAAATCTTCTTCATTACTTCCATATCCGTGTAGTAACAACAGTAACGGATTTTTGTCTTTTTTTATTCTTGGTTCTCTTATTAAATAGTTCATATTTTTGTAAGTAAATGTAAATTTCTGTTTTTACGGAATTAAAAAATTATTTTTTATGATTTTAAATCCCTTTAAATAATCTTTGGAATAACTTTCCTAATAGCGGAACTTCTCGTTGTTCGTACTGCAAAGCTCCGATAAATCCGTATATCCAAAGGATAAAAAAGAATAAGTAGAAAGCAGATGAAACAGTCCAGCTATCAAAATAACTCACTGGATATCCCAGTGCAAAAAATAGCAGAAAAATCCCTAAGGCCTGTCGGTTATGAAACGAGGCAAAAGGATATTTTTTTTCACTGTTCATAATCATTGCGATAACGCAACCGATGATTGTAAAATAACCAATAATAGCTATTTTTTTGTCTTGATGTGTTTCCATATTTTTTGAATTTATTTTATTAAAGTCTGCCTACAGACGAGTTTTAAGAATCCTTACAAATTAACAAAAACCAAGTATGACAAACAAATGTAATTTCGTTATTTCAATTTTTCATTTTACTTTTGCACCATACAAAAAAACACAAAATGCTAATTATCGGAATTGCAGGAGGAACAGGAAGTGGAAAAACAACCGTTGTTCATCAAATTATGAACGAGTTACCCAGTACAGAAGTCGGAATTATTTCGCAAGACTCGTATTACAAAGAAACATCAAACTTGAGTTATGTAGAACGTACTAAAATCAATTTCGATCATCCCAGAGCTATTGATTTTGAACTACTTGTATCGCATCTGAAAGATCTAAAAGAAGGAAAAATCATAGAACAGCCTGTGTATTCGTTTGTAACTCACAACCGTACAGGCGATGTGATTATTACGCATCCGAGAAAAGTAATGATAGTTGAAGGAATTCTTATCCTTGCCAATCCAGAGCTTCGCAATATGTTTGATGTAAAAATTTTCGTTCATGCAGATTCAGACGAAAGGCTTATCAGGCGATTGAAACGCGATATTTCTGAGAGAGGTCGTGATATGGAAGAAGTTCTGAATCGCTATCAAAATACGCTCAAACCGATGCACGAACAGTTTATTGAGCCTACCAAATCATTTGCAGACATTATCATTCCGAATGACAAATACAACACTGTTGCAATTGATGTAGTTCGTGCTGTTATTAGTCAGAAAATTGAAAAAAAATGATTTTTGAATAATCCTCTAAAATAACTTTAAAAAGCTGTAAGTTCAAAACCATAAAAAAATTCCTGCCAGAAGTGACAGGAATTTAATTTTTACAGCTTATTCGAAAATCTGTTAAACAAGCACCCACTCCCCTGTTTTCAACAAAGGTTCGGCTTTTTTGTATTTCATTTCTTCGGTTTTTCCGCTCATAATATGTTTTATGGTAACAGTATCATTTCGATTAATTTTTGGAGTTTCTCTGACAATGGTTTCTGTAACCTGTGGTCTTTGTTGTGTTTGACCTGCTTGTTGAGCCTGTTGTCTGGCTTGATCGGTATTTGGAATTTCTTCTTTGTTAGTAGCGTAATTCTCTTTCGGGCGTTGCACTTGTTTGGCTTCCTGAATAGGATTAGGATTCTGAACTGGTAAATCAGCTTTGAACAAGAATGAAATTACGTCTCTGTTAATCGTATCCATCGTTTTTTTGAAAAGTTCAAATGCCTCGAATTTATAAATCAACAAAGGGTCTTTCTGTTCGTGAACAGCTAATTGAACCGATTGTTTTAACTCGTCCATTTTACGTAAGTGTTTTTTCCAAGCCTCATCAACAATGGCGAGTGTAATGTTTTTTTCAAAATCATTGATAAGTTGTTTTCCTTCGCTTTCATAAGCTTTTTTCAAATCCGTAACTACGTTAAGCGATTTCATTCCGTCTGTAAAAGGAACTACAATTCTTTCGTATTTATTTTCCGGATTTTCATATACATTTTTGATGATAGGAAGTGCCTCACGAGCCGATCGTTCGTTCTTTTCGGTATAATAGGTATAAGCCGATTTATATACTTTCCCTGCTATTTCCATATCCGAAAGTTTTTTGAATTCGCTTTCAGAAACAGGTGATTCGATTGAAAAATAACGGATAAGTTCAAACTCAAAATTTTTGAAATCATCGTTGAGTTTGTTGGTTTGAACAATTGCCTCGGCAGCATCATACAACATGTTGGCAATATCCACCTTCAGGCGTTCTCCCGAAAGAGCATTTCTTCTACGTTTATAAACCACTTCACGTTGGGCATTCATTACGTCATCATATTCCAACAATCTCTTACGAACTCCGAAGTTGTTTTCTTCTACTTTTTTCTGAGCTCTTTCAATAGATTTGGTCATCATTGAATGTTGGATAACCTCTCCTTCTTTCAAGCCCATTCTGTCCATTACTTTTGCGATTCTTTCTGAACCGAAAAGTCGCATCAAGTTATCTTCGAGCGATACATAAAATTGTGAACTTCCCGGATCTCCCTGACGACCTGCACGACCACGAAGCTGTCTGTCCACACGTCTGGAGTCGTGTCTTTCGGTACCGATAATAGCTAATCCTCCAGCTGCTTTTACTTCAGCCGAAAGTTTGATATCTGTACCACGACCTGCCATGTTGGTTGCAATAGTTACTACTCCTGGCTTTCCTGCTTGTTCTACGATTTCAGCTTCTCGCTTGTGCATTTTGGCATTCAACACGTTGTGTTCAATGCCTCTCATTTTGAGAGCTCTACTCAACAATTCAGAAATTTCAACCGAAGTTGTTCCGATAAGTACCGGACGACCTGCTTTAGAAAGCTCTACAACGTCTTCGATAACTGCATTGTACTTTTCACGAACCGAACGGTAAATCAAATCGTGCTTGTCTTGTCTTGCAATCGGTCTGTTAGTCGGAATCTCGACTACGTCTAATTTATAAATCTCCCAGAATTCCCCTGCTTCGGTAACAGCCGTACCGGTCATACCTGCCAGTTTACTGTACATACGGAAATAATTCTGTAAGGTTACAGTTGCAAAAGTCTGTGTTGCTGCTTCAATTTTCACGTTTTCTTTGGCTTCGATAGCTTGGTGTAATCCGTCAGAATAACGTCTCCCGTCCATAATACGTCCGGTTTGTTCATCTACGATTTTAACCTGACCATCCATAACCACGTATTCTGTGTCTTTTTCAAAAACCGTATAGGCTTTTAGTAATTGGCTTAACGTATGAATTCGCTCACTTTTGATGCTAAAATCCTGAAACAATTTTTCTTTTTCTTCTGCCTCTGCATCTTTTGACAAACCTTTTTTCTCGATATTGGCAATTTCTGTACCGATATCCGGAAGAATAAAGAAGTCGTCAGAAGTATCGTGAGATAAGTATTTAATTCCGTTATCGGTAAGTTCTACCTGATTGTTTTTTTCTTCAACCACAAAATACAAAGCTTCATCAACTTTTGGCATTTCTCGGTTGTTATCTGCCATATAATGGTTTTCGGTTTTCTGAAGAATTTGCTTTACTCCTTCTTCACTCAAAAACTTAATGAGAGCTTTGTTTTTAGGTAATCCTCTGTGAACTCTCAAAAGTAAAAAACCTCCGTCTTTGGTGTTTCCTTCTTTGATGAGTTTTTTTGCTTCTGCCAAAACTCCGGTTAACATCTGACGTTGCATACTAACCAAGTTTTCAATCTTTGGTTTCAGTTCATTAAACTCGTGCCGGTCGCCTTGCGGAACGGGTCCTGAAATAATAAGCGGAGTACGAGCATCATCAATCAACACCGAATCGACCTCATCGACAATGGCATAGTTGTGTTTTCTTTGAACCAAATCTTCAGGCGAATGAGCCATGTTATCTCTCAAGTAATCAAAACCAAACTCGTTATTGGTTCCGTAAGTAATATCGGCTTCGTAGGCTTTGCGTCTTTGAGGAGAATTGGGTTGATGATTGTCAATGCAATCTACGGTAAGTCCGTGGAATTCGAAAAGTGGTGCTTTCCAGGTACTATCCCTTTTTGCCAAATAGTCGTTTACGGTAACCAAATGCACACCATTTCCGGTAAGGGCATTCAGATACAGCGGAAGTGTAGCTACGAGGGTTTTTCCTTCTCCAGTCTGCATTTCTGCAATTTTACCTTGGTGCAAAACCGCTCCACCAATGAGCTGCACGTCATAATGAATCATATCCCAAGTAATAGGCTTTCCGGCTGCATCCCACGAATTTGCCCAAATTGCTTTATCTCCGTTGATGGTAATGTATGATTTGTTTGCTGATAGCTCGAGATCTTTCGGGGTTGCTGTAACTTCAATAGAGGTGTTTTCTTTGAAGCGTCTTGCCGTTTCTTTGACTACTGCAAAAGCTTCGGGAAGGATTTCGTCAAGTGTTTTTTCTGATAATTCGTAGGCTTCTTTTTCTAACTTATCAATTTCAAGGTAGAAATCTTCTCTTTTGTCAATATCTTGGGTTTGTTCAATTTTAGTCTTGATTTCAGAAATAGCATTGTCTTTGGAAAGACGAGCTTGTTTGATTTTTTCTTTGAAATAAGTTGTTTTGGCTCTCAATTCATCATTTGACAAAGCCTCGAGAGCAGATTCAAAAGCCTTAACTTTATCTACGATAGGCCTCACGGCCTTTACGTCTTGTTTTGATTTATCTCCTACGAATATTTTCAGTAAGCTATTTACAAAATCCATATTTCTGTTTTTGTATTTGTTATAATTTCGTTAAATCGTTAATATATAAATATCAAAAAGCCTCTTGAGCAGAGGCTTTTTGGATTATTATTTTAGTATTCATCCTCGTTCCAAAGATAATCTTCGTCAGTCGGATAATCCGGCCATATTTCTTCCATTGATTCATAGATTTCTCCCTCGTCTTCAATAGATTGCAGGTTTTCTACAACTTCAAGAGGAGCTCCTGTTCTGATTGCGTAATCAATAAGCTCATCTTTGGTAGCTGGCCAAGGAGCATCGCTTAAATAAGATGCTAATTCTAATGTCCAATACATCTCTTATTAAATTTAATTTTTTGCAAAAGTATATTTTATACTCAAATAGTCAAGCTAAATTCAAATTATTTTTTAAAAGAACGTTTTTTAAAATCAAAAAAAAAATTGAATGTCATAAAGATAGAATATTCAGCTATGTGTTATATAAGACTTTATGGCTTTCATCTTTATGGCTTTCGTCTTATGATTTATCCTTTCTCGGGATCCATTTTACTTCTTTAATATTCAGCTCAGATGACAAGATTCGTGCCAACATAAACAGGTAGTCAGAAAGTCGGTTCAGGTACTTCAGAACCAATTCGTCAATAGGTTCTTCTTCATTTAGTTGAGAAACCAAACGTTCTGCTCTACGACAAACACAACGTGCAATATGACAATATGACACTGTTGGGTGTCCTCCAGGCAGAATAAAATGTGTCATTGGAGGCAAAAGTTCATCAATTCTATCGATTTCGTTTTCCAAAATAACAATATCTTCTTCCGAAATACGCATAATATTCAGACGCTGTTTTCCGCTTTTCAACACTTCTTTTTCTGGAGCAGTAGCCAAAATAGCACCTGATACAAACAACCTATCTTGAATCTCGATAAGTAATTTTTTATGTTCTTCTTTTATATCTTGGTCGCGAATGAGTCCGATGTGCGAGTTTAATTCGTCAATGGTTCCGTAACTCTCAATGCGAATGTGATGCTTCGGAACTCTCGTGCCTCCAAATAAAGCCGTAGTTCCTTTATCTCCTGTTTTGGTATATACTTTCATAGTTTTTAGTTTAAGGTTTAAAGTTCAAGGTTTAAAGTTTGTTCTGAAAATCTTATTTATACATTTCAATCACAAAATAAAAGTTCGTTCATTTCAACTTGAAACCTGAAACTTGAAACAAAATTTTAGTGAGGTAATTTGTTTTTCATTAATCCATAAAGGAAAGTTCCGATTAATGCTCCGATAAGAATCAGAATTACCGGATAAAATCCTGCTCCGACAAGTACAAAGATTGGCCCCGGACAAGTTCCTACCAATCCCCAACCTAATCCGAATAGTGTCCCTCCTATCAAGTATCTCTTAAATCCTTTGTCTTTTGGCTCTAAATAAATCGGATTTCCATTAGAATCTTTTATGTTTTTTTTCTTCATCCATTGCACTCCTATCATTCCGACCACAACTGCTGTTCCGATGATTCCGTACATGTGAAACGACTGGAAATGAAACATTTCGTAAATTCTGTACCACGAAACCGCCTCCGATTTTATCATCATTATTCCGAAAAGTACTCCAACCAACAAATATTTAAAATAATTCATAACATCAGAAAATTAAAGGTAATAAAATCCAAGACATCACAAGTCCTCCAATAAAAAAACCAATTACCGCAATAAGTGAAGGCAATTGCAAATTGCTTAATCCTGAAATAGCGTGTCCGGAAGTGCATCCTCCGGCATAGCGAGTTCCAAATCCGACTAAAATTCCACCTATCAAAAGAATGGCAATCATTTTCGGGTCTTTCATAGCTTCTTCTCCTGCTAATACATCAGGAAGTAACTTTCCGTTTGGTTTATCAATTCTCATTTCTTGAAGCTCTGCAATCGTTTTTGGGTTAAGGTTTACTCCACTTCCGTCCGACAAATAGTTTTGAGCTACAAACCCTCCTATCATCGCTCCGAGAACAACTATCAAACTCCATTTTTGTTGTTTCCAATCGGTTTTGAAGAAATCAGAAAATTTTCCTGCTCCTCCTATTGTACAGAGCGTTTTTAAATTTGATGACATTCCGAAAGTTTTCCCGAAATAGATGAGTAAAAGCATAACTATTGCAATCAAAAAGCCCGATACATACCAAGGCCAAGTTCCGTAAATTGCTTCCATTTATTTGATTTTTGTTGAACGAAAGGCAAAGATACTTAAAATTAGTTTAAAATTTAAGGTTTAAAGTTTGAGGTTAAGTTCGTATTTTTGACAAAAAATAAGAGTTGAGCAACAACATCTTGAAACACTAATTTCAAAAAATTGAGTCTTTACAAAAGCCTTTTTAAGCAAACTACCATTTACGGACTAGCTACGGTTCTTCCGAGAATGCTTTCTTTTTTGTTGGTCAGGTTATATACCGACAAACTCGAGAATGCAAGCGATTACGGTGTGGTAACTATAGTTTTCGCTTGGTTGGTTTTTATGAATGTAGTTTTGTCGTACGGAATGGAAACTTCGTTTTTCAGGTTTTACAGTTCCGAGAACGACAAACAAAAGGTAGTTCAGACCTCTACCATCTCTATTTTTTGGTCTTCAATTCTGTTTTTGTTTACCGCTTTGATTTTCAGGAATGATATTGCATCTAATTCTTGGATAAATGTTGATTTAGAATATGTTACGTATGCCGTTTGGATTTTAGTATTAGATGCTCTTGTGGTTGTTCCGTTTTCTAAACTTCGGATAAATCAAAGACCTGTTGTTTTTGCTTTTGTAAAAATTGCCAATACGGTTATCAACCTTTTGTTAAACGTATTTTTTATTATTTATCTTCCAAAAATTGCACAATCAAATCCTGATGGAGTTTTAAGTTCTATTTACATCGATAACTTTCAGGTCGGATATATTTTTGTTTCGAACCTCATTGCCAGTTTACTGACTTTGTTGTATTTCTTGCCACATTATTTCAAAATAAAATGGCGGTTCGACACGGCTCTTTGGAAAAAAATGATGCGGTACAGCCTTCCGATTTTGGTTGCCGGAATTGCCTTTGCCATAAACGAACATTTTGACAAAATTCTTTTAGAGAAAATTCTCCCCGAAGGCATTGCCAAACACGAGGTCGGAGTTTATGGAGCTTGCTATAAACTCGGGCTTTTTATGATACTTTTTGCCACAGCTTTTCGTTTGGGAATTGAGCCTTTCTTCTTTAGTTATTCCAAAAACGAAAATGCACCGCAAACCTATGCCAACATTACCAAATATTTTGTGATTTTCGGTTCTTTGATTTTACTTGGAGTGATTGTTTTTGCTGATGTTTTGAAGATGATTATGATTCCCAACACAGCCTATTGGGAAGCTATGAAAGTCGTTCCACTTATTATTTTGGCTAATTTCTTTTTGGGAATTTACCACAATCTTTCGGTTTGGTACAAACTCACTGATAAAACCAAAATGGGAGCATATATTTCAATTGTTGGAGCTGTACTTACGCTTGTTTTGAATTATACTCTGATTCCGAAATATTCGTATATGGGTTCGGCTGTAGCAACTTTGGCTGCTTACGGAAGTATGATGATTATCTCGTACTTACTTGGAAAAAAACACTACTACATTCCGTATGATACGAAAAAAATCGGAATATATCTCACAGCTTCTATCCTACTCTCTTATATTTATTTTTATCATTTCAGAGAAAATTATTTTGTAGGAATAGGATTTATTTTGTTGTTCTCGGGAGTTATTTATTATTTGGAAAAAAATACACTAAAAACTGTTTTAAAAAGATAATTATGAAAATCAACATCATCAACAAATCGGAACACGCCTTACCAAAATACGAAACTGTAGCTTCGGCAGGAATGGATTTACGAGCTAATCTTACAGAATCTATTACCTTAAAACCCTTAGAAAGGGTTTTGGTCAAAACCGGACTTTTTATGGAACTTCCCGTTGGATTCGAAGCACAAGTCAGGCCAAGAAGTGGTTTGGCTCTCAAAAAAGGAATTACCGTACTTAATTCTCCCGGAACTATAGATGCTGATTACAGAGGAGAAATTGGAGTGATTTTGATTAACTTGTCTAACGAAGATTTTATCATCGAAAACGGAGAGCGAATTGCACAACTCGTTGTTGCCAAATACCAGCAATCCGAATTTATCGAAGTAAATGAGCTGTCGGAAACTTCACGAGGTGCAGGAGGATTTGGAAGTACCGGAATATAAAATCAAACCGCTTAAAATAAAAACTTTAAGCGGTTCACATCAACTAAAACTTCAATATAAAATCAAGAAAGATTTTCTGTTAAAAAGCAAGTGTAACTCCTACTAAAAAGTTTCGGGTAGCTTGCGGATAATATCCTGCCACATCAAATGTTGTTTGATCTACATCATACGAATAGAAATATCCGTTAGAGATATATTTTTCGTCCAGAATATTGTTTACTAATGCTAAAATAGTGATG
>JBAYPE010000010.1:0-72747 GCA_041677865.1 Flavobacteriaceae bacterium | reverse complement strand
TCTTTCAGCAGATAACACGTACTTTCCATGGTGTGTCCCGGAGTATGGATTGCGGTAATTGTAATATTCCCAACTTTAAGCACTTCTCCGTCTGTTGCTATATGAGCTTCAAAATTTGGTTTAGCCGTTGGACCATACACAATGATTCCGCCTGATTTTTTAGCCAAATCTAAATGTCCGGAAACAAAATCAGCATGAAAATGTGTTTCTAAAATATATTTGATTTTAGTTCCGTTTTTGGCAGCTCTGTCTAAATAAGGTTGCACTTCACGAAGTGGGTCAATCACTACGGCTTCGCCTTCACTTTCGATATAATAGGCTCCTTGAGCCAAACATCCTGTATAAATTTGTTCTATTGTCATAATTTGTTGTATTGTGTTCTGTTCTGTATTCAATAGTAATCCTCTAAATGAAGAGTTCTCGGATTAAGATGTAAACTCCCATCGTTAAGACAAACCACCCAAATCCTGATTTGAGTTTTTGACCGTCTATTTTCTTAGATAAAGCGTTTCCGATAAACATCCCGATAACCGAAAGTGATGTGATTAAAATCAAAAACTTCCAGTCAAATTCCAGATAACCCGATGATATATCTCCCAAAGAGCCTATTAATGATTTTACACCCACAATCAAAAGCGATGTCCCGATAGCTTTTTTGATGTCAACTTTTGCCAGTAGTGTAAGAATGGGGATGATGATAAATCCTCCTCCGGCTCCAACAAGTCCCGTCAGGATTCCTTCAAAAAAGCCGAGTAAAGATACAAAAAATGGACTTACGACTGTGTTATCATTTTGTGAATCTGTTTGCATTGTTCTTTTTTTGAGCATAGAGCGTGCTGAAAAAATCATTACAACAGCAAACAATGTCATCAGAAAAAGAGATTTAGAAATTTCAAAATTTCCGATCTCAAACATTTTTTGTGGAATTTCAGGCAGAAGGAATTTTCGGGTAAGAAATACAGAAATCATTGATGGAATACCAAAAACAAGTGCTGTTTTAATTGAAATATTTTTGCTTAAATATTTCGGAACCGCTCCAACCGAACTAGAAAAACCCACTAAAAACAAGGAATAAGCCGTTGCCAAAACCGGATTTACTCCAAACAGATAAACTAAAATCGGTACGGTTAGAATTCCTCCTCCTGCTCCAATTAGCCCTAAACTGATTCCGGCTAAAATGATGGCTATATATCCTGATATTTCCATTTCATACCTCTTTGATAAGAATTTGCAAAGGTATTAAAAGTCAATAACAACCTCGCTTTATACAACATATATAATTTTGATATGAATTTTTCACTGGAAGTAAATAATCAAAAAATGATTTTTAATGTTCTTGGTATTTTTTTATTTTTGAGGATATGAGAAAAACTTGAACCTCCGTAATAGTGTTTGTTGATGCTTAGTATTATTCATTTTTGACAATAAGAATCCGATCGTCTTCTAAGTATTTGTATCCTATGTCGTAAACAAATCGGTATTCTGCCCCGTTTTTGTAAACCTTAAAATGGGTAAAATAGGTAAAATCAAATCCGTTAATGGAAAGATTTTGTTTGGTTGTTTTAGCTTTTCCGTCAATGAATTTCTGTTCGGACAAGATTCTGAAGTTCTTTCGGAGTTTATTATTGATGTTCCGCATCAGGTTAGAGGTATCTTTGTTGTGCTTATTATTATAAGCATTTCTGCATCCGTCATTGCAAAATTTTTTGTCCGACCGACCAATGATTTTTTCTCCACATTCTAAACAAGTATTCATAAAATCAGGGTTTTATTACCTCAAATATAATGAATTTGTTTAAAACCGGCTGTGTTTTATTTGTTTAAACCGATGTCAATTTTCAGGAACATTTTGCTATTTCATTACAAGTAAAAAGCATTAATTAGTATCCGTTCAATCGGCAGACAACAAAAAATCAAAAAAAATTGTAGATTAAATATCAAAATTGTACTTTTGTGCATAGCGATGTGTAATGTTTCTATGAGTGAAATTGTAAAGATTGTTGAAGAATTAGAGCATAAAATCAGAAAGCTGATGCATAAGGCTGATGATTTGGAGGAGAAAAACAAGGTTCTCGATTCTGAGTTGTCTTTTTACAAAGATAGACTTCAACAAGCAGGTATTCAGGTTGAACAACTCGAAAGCCGAATAGAAACTCTTAAAACAGCTAACGCATTGTTGGGCAGTGAAGATTTTAAACGAGAAACTAAAATTAGAATAAATTCAATCATTCGCGAAATTGACTATTGTGTAGCACAACTTTCTGATTAAAAATGAGTGAAAAACTGAAAATCAAAATATCAATTGCCGACAGAGTGTATCCGCTCACAGTCGATTACTCTCAGGAGGAGGCATTGAGGAGTGCTTCTAAAAAAATTGACAGTATGATTAAGCAGTTTGAACAGAATTACGCAGTACGAGACAAACAAGATGTACTTGCTATGTGTGCTTTGCAGTTTGCTTCGCAAATCGAACAAAAAAAGATAGAAACCGTTTCTGTTAGTGAAGAAACCAAAGATAAATTATTTGAACTGAATGAACTTCTAAACCAATATCTCGAACGTTCTTAAACATAAAAATACTGCCTGCATTAAGGATTTTATTATTGATAAACTCAACACTTACAAATTAAAATAGGTGAATCGTTGTAGTCAGAACAAGCTGCCTTCTGAGCAGAAGTTCGACCTATAAGTTAGCCTAAAACTTGTCTTTTACGAGTTTATTCAATCATTCCTAATGCAGGCTTTTTTATATAAACACTTTACAAAATAAACAAAATGGACAGTACTTTATTAATAATTGGAAGCTCAATTATAGGAGTTTTAATAGGTTTTGCAATAGCAAAATACTTAGAAAAAAACAATGCTTCGAGCTACATCAAAAACGCAAAAAAAGAAGCTGCTTCAATTCTAAAAGATGCTAAAATCGAGTCTGAAGCTATCAAAAAAGACAAAATTCTTCAAGCAAAAGAAAAGTTTATTGAGCTAAAAGCAGAACACGAACAAGTGATTCTAAGTCGTGAGAAAAAAATGGCAGAAGCCGACAAACGAACTCGCGATAAAGAATCTCAAGTATCGAACGAATTGGCTAAAAACAAAAAGTTGAACGACGAACTCGAAAAGAAAGTAGCGGATTACGACAACCGATTGGGTGCACTTGAAAAAAAGCAAGAAGAAATCGAAAAAATGCACAAAAGTCAGGTAGAACAACTCGAAGTGATTGCCGGACTCTCTGCCGAAGATGCTAAAGGTCAACTCATTGAAAGTCTGAAAAATGAAGCCAAAACAGAAGCGATGTCTTTTATTCAGAGTACGATGGAGGAAGCTAAATTAACGGCTCAACAAGATGCTAAAAAACTGATTATCAATACTATCCAGAGGGTAGGAACAGAAGAAGCTATCGAAAATTGTGTTTCGGTATTCAATATCGAATCTGATGATGTTAAAGGTAGAATTATCGGTCGTGAAGGTAGAAACATCAGAGCTTTAGAATCAGCAACAGGAGTAGAAATCATAGTAGATGACACTCCCGAAGCGATTATTCTTTCGTGTTTTGACCCTGTTCGTAGGGAAATTGCCCGATTGGCTTTGCATAAATTAGTAACTGACGGACGCATCCACCCTGCAAGAATCGAAGAAGTAGTAGCTAAAACAGCTAAACAAATTGATGACGAAATCATTGAAGTCGGTAAACGCACAGTAATTGATTTAGGAGTTCACGGACTACACCCTGAACTTATTAAAATTGTAGGAAGAATGAAATACCGTTCGTCTTACGGACAAAACTTACTACACCACTCTCGTGAGGTTGCTAAACTTTGCGGAATTATGGCTGCCGAATTAGGACTGAATGCTAAGTTGGCAAAAAGAGCAGGATTACTACACGATATAGGAAAAGTTCCAGAAACAGAAAGCGAACTTCCTCACGCAATTTTAGGTATGCAATGGGCTGAAAAATACGGAGAAAAACCCGAAGTTTGCAACGCTATCGGAGCTCACCATGACGAAATTGAAATGACCAGTATGCTATCTCCTATTGTTCAGGTTTGTGATGCTATCTCGGGTGCAAGACCGGGTGCAAGAAGACAGGTATTAGATTCTTATATCCAACGCTTAAAAGATTTGGAAAACATAGCCTACGGGTTTCAAGGAGTGAAGAATGCCTATGCTATTCAGGCAGGTAGAGAGTTACGTGTGCTTGTGGAAAGTGAAAAAGTATCCGACGAAAAAGCATCAAATCTCTCGTTTGAAATTTCCCAAAAAATCCAAACCGAAATGACTTATCCGGGACAAGTAAAGGTTACTGTTATTCGAGAAACAAGAGCAATAAATATTGCTAAATAATGTGAATTCGGGATAAGCTACACAAATTTAAAACAACTAAATTCGTAATAACCAAATATTTGTGTTTTTATATTGAGTGAATCCAGAGGATTTTAATGTTTATAGACTAAACCACTATGGGCTAAAAGTTCATAGTGGCTTATTTCTATTTTGAGCTTTTATCTATATTTTTAGATTATTTATTGTTTGATTATCAACTTATTAGCTTTTCTGTTGTCCATATGTTTTGTTAAAATATTTATCAGATTTATTAAGATAACGTGAGTTCGGTTTAAGCAACTCTTAGAGCTAATTGATTTGATTCAATGCTTTCTATAAATTAAAGAGGGCTTTTCGGGAAGAAACCATAACCTAAAATGTTGATTATAAAGTTATTTACAGACCTGTGTCGAGTGTGTTCCACCTGACACAGGTTTTTAAGTTCGTCATTGTTGGTTTCTATGACGGCTCTTTTCCTCAATAAAATTTTATATTTTTGATTTTTGATGAAAACTCTTACAAAAATCATCAACTACTACAAAAATATCTGTAATTTTGTCTTTAGTAAACATAAGCAAAAGTTTAGTATTTATTTGAAATTCAGAACTTTAAATATACTAACTTTTGCTTTTTATACCAAATTTTTAATCAATTTTCTTATCTCGAACTTACGTTAAACAAGTTTTTGTGTGGTGTGATTTCTTTATGAGTTGATATTCTGGTTGATTAAACAGCAGGAAAAAATAATTATGAAAAACAAAAAAGTCGGATTCCATTACAGAATCCGACTTTTTTATAATAAAAAAACAAATATTACATCATTCCTGGCATTCCGCCTCCCATTGGCATTCCGCCTGCTGGGTTTTCTTCTTTGATGTCAACGAGTGCACATTCAGTAGTTAGAATCATTCCTGCGACAGATGCAGCATTTTCAAGAGCTACACGAGTTACTTTTTTCGGGTCGATAATTCCTGCTTTGAACATCTCTACGTACTGGTCTGTTTTTGCGTTGTAACCGAAATCACCTTTGCCTTCAGCTACTTTTGCCACAATTACAGAACCTTCTAAGCCTGCGTTTTCAACAATCGTACGAAGTGGTGATTCTACAGCACGAGAAACAATTTGAATTCCTGTTTTTTCGTCTGCATTTTCTGCTTTCAAATTAGCCAAAACAGCTTTTGCTCTAAGTAAGGCTACTCCTCCACCTGCTACGATTCCTTCTTCAACAGCAGCACGAGTTGCGTGAAGAGCATCATCTACACGGTCTTTTTTCTCTTTCATTTCAACCTCTGATGCAGCACCTACATAAAGTACAGCAACACCTCCGGCTAATTTAGCCAAACGCTCTTGTAACTTCTCTTTATCATAGTCAGAAGTTGTAGTTTCCATTTGAGCTTTGATTTGGTTTACTCTGTTTTTAATCATTTCAGCATCGCCAGCTCCATTTACGATAGTTGTATTGTCTTTATCGATGGTAACTTTTTCTGCAGTTCCCAAATAATCTAAAGTAGCGTTTTCTAAAGTATGTCCGCTTTCTTCAGAAATTACAGTACCTCCGGTTAAGATAGCGATATCCTCAAGCATTGCTTTACGTCTGTCTCCGAATCCTGGAGCTTTTACAGCAGCAATTTTCAAGGCTCCTCTTAATTTGTTTACCACCAAAGTTGAAAGAGCTTCTCCGTCAACATCTTCAGCAATAATAAGTAGTGGTTTTCCTGATTGAGCAACAGGCTCTAAAACAGGCAACAACTCTTTAAGAGAAGAGATTTTTTTGTCGTATAATAAAATGTATGGATTATCTAATTCTGTCTCCATTTTCTCCGGATTGGTTACGAAATAAGGAGATAGATATCCTCTGTCAAATTGCATTCCTTCTACTACATCTACATAAGTATCAGTACCTTTTGCTTCTTCAACAGTGATAACTCCTTCTTTTCCAACTTTTCCGAAAGCCTCAGCAATAAGCTCTCCGATAACTTCGTCATTATTAGCCGAAATTGAGGCTACTTGTTTGATTTTTTCGGTCGTAGAACCAACCTCTTGTGATTGTTTTTGAAGATCTGCTACGATAGCCTCAACCGCTTTGTCGATACCTCTTTTCAAATCCATCGGGTTAGCGCCTGCTGCTACGTTTTTAAGACCTTCTTTTACGATGGCTTGAGCTAAAACTGTTGCAGTAGTTGTTCCGTCTCCAGCTAAATCGTTGGTTTTTGAAGCTACTTCTTTCACCATTTGAGCTCCCATATTCTCTAAAGTGTCTTCGAGCTCAATTTCTTTAGCTACAGAAACTCCGTCTTTGGTTACTGTTGGTCCTCCGAAAGATTTTCCGATGATTACATTACGACCTTTTGGTCCTAGGGTTACTTTTACTGCATTTGCCAACGCATCTACTCCTCGTTTTAATCCGTCACGAGCTTCAATATCAAATTTTATTTCTTTTGCCATTTTTGTATTAGTTTAAAGTTTAAGTTGTTTATAGGTTTAAAGTTTCGTTGAACAATTTAACGATTAAACAATTGCGAGAATATCATCTTCTCTCATGATTAGGTAATCTTTACCCTCAAATTTTAGTTCTGTTCCGGCATATTTTCCGTATAAGACAACATTACCTTCTTTCACAGTCATAGGTTGATCTTTTTTACCGTTTCCGACAGCTACGACTGTTCCTTTCTGAGGTTTTTCTTTTGCCGTGTCAGGGATGAAAATTCCCGAAGCCGTTTGTGTTTCTGCAGCCATAGGTTCAACCAGAACTCTATCTGCCAAAGGTTTAATTTTTAATGCCATAGTTTAAAAAATTTATTTAAAGGTTAAAAATCCTGTTTTTAATACTGTCCATAGTCTTTTCAGAAAATGTGCCATAACTCAAAAACTGACAATTTTGCACAAAAAAAATGTCAATACAATGTTGTACTGACATTTTGTATATGGTTCCAATTAAAATGTGTTTATTTTTTAATAATTTTTCTCCATTCGACCCCATTGTTCTGACTGGTTATTTTTATGAAATAAACCCCTTTTGGATATTCTATTAAGTTTAATTCTTTCGTGGAGTCATTTTGAAAAAGCATTTTTCCGAAACTATCGAATACTGTAATTTCTTTTAGTGATGTGTTTGAAACAATGGATATTGAGCTGTCTGTTGGGTTAGGAAACACTTTTATATTTTCTTCCTTTACAATTGTATCTAAATTCATAGTTTCAGATTCATATCTGTAAAGACTACTATTAATTATTTTGGCATAGATGTGATTATTAGACAATCCAAAGAAAGTTAGATAATCGCTTATATCTTGCGAAGAGTCATAAGTCCACAATCGAGTCCATTGATTTCCATCCCAATGTGAAACAAAAAAAGCATCTGAATATCCTATGTAACGTCTTACACTAACATAAAGGTCATTAGGAGATAGAACTACCATAAAATCCACTACACCCTGAATATCATATTCATCTTGGTATAAATCTCCTACATCAACAAGTGTCCCTGATGCAAAATTCTTTAACTGACTAAATCCTGTATGGTATTTATGGTCTTCATCCTCAATATGTACCCATTTGGAGTAGGGTAATACGCTAAGACTTTCGGTAATGGCTTCCCAAGATGTTCCGTCATAAACCATAGTTTCGCCTCCTCTACCCGAAACATAAATTTCTTGGTTACTTACATAATGTATTTTTTTTGAAAAATAAGGTCCTGGTTGCGGAAGGTTTAGACTTTCCCAGTTAGTGCCATCAAACTTTAGTACATATTGTTCTAAATAAGCATTTTCGGCAGTAATGTAAATTTCATTACCACTTACATAATGTATGTCTGTGATTTCGTGGATATACGAAGGAAGTGCTCCAACATTTTCCCAATTAATTCCGTTCCAAACCCGAAAAAGAGCTACCTGACCACTTGATTTTGCAGCTGCATAAATATGGTTTTCAGCAACAATTTCAATAGTAGTAGTATTGTAATAGTTACCAGGTTCAGGAAAAGCAACCGGTGTTATATTTTGCCAAGAACCGTTTATTAGTTTTGCTACGCTATTGCTTGAGGAAGTATAGACCGTATCGTCAGAAACAAAAAAATCATTAGGTTCAGAATAAAAAGTATGATAAAATTCAAATTCCTGCTCTTGTGCGTATATGATATTAATAACCAACAAACATGCTAATAAGCTAAATACTTTAATCCGATAAATATTATTATAATGAGTAAAGTTATTCAGCATGTTCTTCTTCTATTTGTATTGTGTCATTCTCTGAAGGAACAGTTGGTAGGTTTTCAATCGGAGCAGGAGCACTGCCTCCGTCATAAATCTTAGAATTACTTGAATTGCCTGTAAAAGCCAAACTTGACAAAAGGATCAGAACAATTAGAGTAACTCCTAAAATCCATGTACTCTTATCCAAGAAGTCCGTTGTTTTTTTAACTCCACCTCCAATGGTTGCTCCACCTCCAAAAGTTGAAGAGAGTCCTCCTCCTTTAGGGTTTTGCACCATAATTACTACTACAAGTAAAAAACAAACGATAGTTATTAAAACTAAAAATACTGTAAAACTCATTATCTATATATTATTTTGTTGTAATTTTTTGATATTCTCAATTCGGTCTGCAAAGAAAACACTTTTTTCGGGATATTTCAAAATTAATATTTCATAAGCTTCAATTGCTTTCTGATATTTTTTTTGTTCGAGATAAACTTTTGCTAATGTTTCGGTCATAAGCGTTGTATTATCTAAAGGTTTTATATCCAAAATCGGATTTATCGGAGCATCTTTACTCGGAATAATTTTCGGATTGGTTTCGATAAATTTATCGATAATTTCTATCTTTTTGAGTTTTTCGTCTGATAATTTCAGTTTTTCTTCCTCTTTTTTATCAGATGTTTCTTCTCTTTTAATTGGTTTTGCTTTAGTTAGTTGCAACCATTGAGTAAAGGAGAATTTATCCGAATTCGAAAATTCGATTGGTTTTCCGACTCCGAGGCTTTCTTCGGGTTGAGGTTCTGATGTTTCGTTCTTTGTTTTCGGGTCTGTTTCTATTTCAGTTTCACCTTCGGTTTGAGAAGATTTAATTGAAGTCCGTATAGATTGTTGTAATTTCTCTTGGGTAGAAACCCATTGGGTCGGAACAATTTCGGTGTCAAAAACCTCTATTTCGTGAATGTCTTTTGTTTTTCCTCCGAAGTTTTCAGAAGTAATAAAATCGAACAAAACCATTCTGTCGGTAGTTTGCGAAGCGAGTTTTTTCAACTCCAAGTTATACCTGAAACTATTTTGATTGAACAATCCTTTCAACCGAATAGCTCCCGCACTCTGAAAATACGGAAACTCTGACAGAACGCGTTCCAATTCCATCATCTGTTTTTCGGTAACAGCATCAGGATTATTTAGTAAATATGTAAAATCGGTTGTTGTCAAGGTTTTTGTTTCGGGTTTAAGGTTTTAAGATATAAAAAAGTGCTACTACCAATTAGCCAGTGAGGCATTAAAAACATCTTGTGTAATTCTCTCAAAAATAAGCTCTAAGGCTTGAGTAAGCTGCGATCCGACCAATTGTTCGGTTCCCGTGTAATCGTAATAATGAGAAAAGCGCTTTTCAAAACTCTGTTCTTCGTCTCTGTTGTTAGTAAATCTTACGTTTACACTAATTGTAAGTCGGTTTTGTGCTGCTCTTTGGTCTGCTGTGGCAGTCATTGGAGCAATTCTGAAATCGACAATTTCACCTTCATACACCAAATCTGCTCCCGAATTCGTCAAGGTCAAACTCGTTTGATTCTGAATCAAATCTTGCAAGGCTAAAGTGAATGTACGTTCAATTCCAGGTTCCACAATCGGGGCATTATTTTGGAAATAATTCACTTGAAAGCTATCTGCATCGATTTTTCCGGTTCCGGTGAAGTTGTAGTATTTACAGCCGGTCAAAAAAAGGCATAACAGTATAGCTGTATATCGTATAGTGTATAATGTATAGTGTAGGTTTTTCATTTGTTATTTGCTTAATTACTCTTTTCTCTTACAAATCAAACTGTTTTATTTTTCTGTAAAGAGTCCTTTCAGAGATTCCGAGTTCGTCTGCAGCTGCTTTTCGTTTACCTTTGTTTCGTTCTAATGCTTTTTTGATAAGCTCAATTTCTTTGGCTTCTAGGCTGAGTGTTTCTTCCTCTTCGACTGTTTCGGCAAAAAGATAATTTTGGTCATCTTCATCTTCAAATTCTTCCTGATCAACTGTCTGTAACGGAATGGCCTGATGTGAGTGTTCAAAAGGAATTTCTGTTTCGGCTTGACCGTAAATCTTCTTGATTAAACCTTGATTTTCTTGTTGTACTTTGGTTCCACCATTTTGCATCAACTCCAAAGTCAGTTTTTTCAAATCATTCAAATCGCTTTTCATATCAAAAAGGATTTTATACATGATTTCTCTTTCTGATGAAAAATCACTTTCCGATTTTTTACCTCCGACCACAGCAGGAAGGTTAGCACTTTCTTGAGGCAAATATCCCATCAGAGTCTGAGCCGAAATGTTTCTATTTGTCTCCAAAACCGAAATTTGTTCAGCTACATTTCTAAGCTGACGGATATTTCCGCTCCAACGGTATTTTTCTAAAACCTGAACTGCATTATCGTCCAATTTAATCGTTGGCATTTTGTATTTATGAGCAAAATCTGAAGCAAATTTTCGGAACAACAAGTGAATATCTTCTTTTCGCTCTCGAAGTGGTGGAAGCATAATCTCAACCGTACTCAAACGATAGTACAAATCTTCTCTGAACTTTCCTTTTTCAATCGCCTCAATCATTTTAACATTAGTAGCGGCTACAATGCGAACATTGGTTTTTTGAACCTTTGATGAACCTACTTTGATGAATTCTCCGTTCTCTAACACACGAAGTAAACGAACCTGAGTCGTAAGTGGTAGTTCCCCTACTTCGTCTAAAAAAATCGTACCTCCATCTGCTACTTCGAAATAGCCTTCACGAGTGTTGGTTGCTCCGGTAAAAGCTCCTTTTTCGTGACCGAAAAGTTCCGAATCTATGGTTCCTTCCGGAATAGCTCCACAGTTTACCGCTATATATTTTCCGTGTTTTCTATGTGATAACGAATGAATAATTTTCGGGATGCTCTCCTTCCCTACACCGCTTTCACCGGTTACCAACACCGAAATATCAGTAGGAGCCACCTGTATCGCTTTCTCAATAGCACGATTCAGCTTCGGGTCGTTACCGATGATTTCAAAGCGTTGTTTTATATTTTGAACTGTATCCATTTATTAGTTTCAAGTTTTTTTAGTTTCAAGTTTCAGGTTATTGAAACTTATTCCCTTTAAAATCTTTTTTGTTTAAATACGAAATGAAATTTTTTATCTTACCGCTTAACTTTTCGTAATCATTTTTTAATTTTTCGAATTCAATCTCATTAATATATCCGTAATCAAAAGCTCTATATAATTGAGATCTTACTTCACCTGCTGAGCCTTTTGCTACAGCCAAAAATTGTCTGAATTCTAAATTTCCGTCTCTTTCAAATCCTTCTGCAATATTATCCATCACAGAGCCTGAAGATGACATTATTTGTGCTTTAAATCTAAAATCTGTTTTTAGTTCAGTTTCAACAGCTATTTTGTGAATGGCTTTTGCTAATCTTCTTGCTTCTTGCCATATCTCTAAGCCTTCAAATCTGTTTATAGTTGCCATAACTTGAAACCTGAAACTTGAAACAAATTAATTTTGCATTTCCGAATATCCAACCGCCTCTCCAATCAAAGTCGAGGTTGTACAATCCGTAACTTTTACCAAAACAAAATCTCCTACTTTATAATCACCTTTCGGGAAAACCGTTGTAGTGTTTTGAGAATTTCGTCCTGACCAATGCTGATCAGATTTTTTAGAAGTTTTTTCAACCAACACTTCAACCGTTTGTCCTACAAAACGTTTTGTACGTTGTAATGCTAACTCTTGTTGCACATCAATCACCTCTTGTAATCTTCGCTTTTTCACTTCATCAGGAATATCATCTGCCATTTTACGAGCAGCCAAAGTCCCTGGTCTTTCTGAATACGCAAACATAAACCCGAAATCATACTGAGCATATTTCATAAGCGAAAGTGTATCTTGATGATCTTCTTCGGTTTCTGTCGGGAATCCGGTAATGATATCTTGAGAAATGCTACAATCGTCTATAATTGCTCTAACTTTATCGATGAGTTGCATATATTCCTCACGAGTGTGCTGACGGTTCATTTCTTTCAAAATTCGAGTGCTTCCACTTTGAACCGGCAAATGGATATACTTACAAACGTTATGGTATTTTGCAATCACGTGAAGCACTTCTTCGTGCATATCCTGAGGATTCGAAGTCGAAAAACGAAAACGCATTTTTGGGAATTTCACCGCACACATCTCTAAAAGTTGTGCAAAATCAACCGCTGTGGCTTTTTGCATTTCGGTAGCTTTGGTGAAATCTTTTTTCAGACCACCTCCGTACCATAAATAACTATCTACGTTTTGACCTAAAAGTGTAACTTCTTTAAAGCCCTTGTTCCACAAATCTTGAATTTCATCCAAAATACTTTGCGGTTCACGACTACGTTCTCTTCCTCTAGTAAACGGAACGACACAGAATGTACACATATTATCGCAACCACGAGTAATGGTTACAAAAGCAGTTACTCCGTTGCTGTTCAAACGAACCGGAGAAATATCTCCGTAGGTTTCGTCTTTCGATAAAATTACGTTGATAGCCTCTCGACCTTCATCGATTTCTTGTAAAAGGTTCGGAATATCTTTATAAGCATCCGGACCAACAACCATATCTACGATTTTTTCCTGCTCCAAAAATTGGCTTTTTAGCCTTTCTGCCATACAACCCAAAACACCCACTTTCATGGTCGGATTGATTTTTTTGACAGCATTATATTTCTCTAAACGCTTGCGAACGGTTTGTTCTGCCTTGTCTCGAATCGAGCAAGTGTTTACTAAAACCAAATCAGCTTCTTCGAGATTTTGAGTTGTGTTATATCCTTGGTTAGTCAAAATAGAAGCCACCACTTCGCTATCAGAAAAATTCATCTGACAACCATAACTCTCTATAAAAAGCTTTTTTGTGTTATTTGAGTTTTGCTCTAGAACAAGACTTGTTCCTTGTTTGTTTTCTTCGATTACCTTTTCCATTACTTATGAATCAATCAGATTTATTGTAATTTGCAAAAGTACAAAAAAACGCTGACAATATGACAGCGTTTTTTAAGGGTTCAAAAATTAGAATCGGATATTAATCTTTTTTTATGTTTGTTGCATTTGCTTGAGCTTTTGGCAAGATCGTAATATCAGCAATCTGCACATGGTAAGGTTGCTCAATAGCGAAAAGGATTGCATTGGCAACATCTTCAGATGTTAAGGGTTCGTAGCCTCTGTAAACTTGTTCAGCTTTTTGGGAATCTCCTTTAAAACGAACAAGCGAAAAATTAGTTTCGACCGCTCCCGGAGCAATTCCTGTTACTTTGATTCCGAGCGGAAGCAAGTCGATTCGCATTCCTTTGGTCAAAGCTTCAACTGCATATTTTGAAGCACAATAAGTCGTTCCGTTAAGATAAACTTCTTTGCCGGCAATCGAAGAAAGATTAACAATATGACTTTCTGCATTTTGAGGCATTAAGGGTAAAACAGCTTTTGTTACGTAAATCAAACCTTTTACGTTGATATCAATCATCGCTTCTAAATCTTCTAAATCAGCTTGGTCAAACGTTGCCAACCCATGAGCATTCCCGGCATTATTGATAAGGATATCAATATTTTTGAAATCTTCAGGCAAGTTATTGATTTGAGCAAATACTTCGTGTTTGTCTCTTACGTCAAAACAACAAGTATAAACATCGGTTTTTAGCGTTGATTTTAATTCGTCTAAAATCTGTTGATTTCGTCCACACAGTATGAGTTTATAGTTTTTTTGAGCCAAAGCAATAGCGGTTTCTTTCCCGATTCCGGAAGTAGCTCCTGTAATGAGTACGGTTTTCATAGGATGATAATTTTATGCAAAATTACGGAAAGGTTTTGTTTATTATCATACTAACGGATTCGTAGATTCAACCTATAATCGCTCCATTGTCTAATTCTCTGAAATTAATTATATTTGCTAAATTTTATTCAAAACACGTAAAACAATTAAAGTTATGGCAAAAATTAAAGTAGCTAATCCGGTAGTAGAATTAGACGGAGACGAAATGACACGAATCATCTGGTCTTTTATCAAAGAACAGCTTATTCTCCCGTATTTAGATTTGAATATAAAATATTATGACTTGGGAATAGAGTATCGCGATACCACAAATGACCAAGTAACTATTGACGCTGCTGAGGCTATCAAAAAATATAACGTAGGTATCAAATGTGCTACAATCACTCCAGACGAAGCAAGAGTTGAAGAATTCGGATTGAAGGAAATGTGGAAATCACCGAACGGAACCATTCGTAACATCGTAGGCGGAACCGTTTTTCGTGAGCCGATTATTATGAGTAATGTACCGAGATACGTTCAAGGGTGGACAAAACCGATTGTTATCGGTCGTCATGCTTTTGGAGACCAATATAAGGCTACTGATAAAGTTATCAAAGGAAAAGGAACTCTTACGATGTCTTTCACTAACGAAGCCGGAGAAACCACAACTTGGGAGGTTTATAACTTTAAAGGTGATGGAGTAGCGATGAGTATGTACAACACAGACGAATCTATTTACGGATTTGCTCACTCATCGTTCCAAATGGCTCTTACCAAAAAATGGCCTTTGTATCTTTCTACAAAAAACACAATTCTAAAAGCTTATGACGGTCGTTTCAAAGATATTTTCGAAGAAGTATATCAAGAACATTACAAAACTAAATTCGAAGAAATCGGAATCGTGTATGAGCACAGATTGATTGACGACATGGTAGCTTCTGCAATGAAATGGAACGGTGGATTTGTTTGGGCTTGTAAAAACTATGACGGAGATGTTCAATCTGACACAGTGGCTCAAGGATTTGGCTCGTTAGGACTAATGACTTCTGTGTTAGTTACCCCAGACGGAAAAACGGTTGAAGCAGAGGCAGCTCACGGAACCGTAACGCGTCATTACAGACAACACCAACAAGGAAAGAAAACTTCTACCAACCCAATTGCTTCTATTTTTGCTTGGACAAGAGGGCTTATGCACAGAGGAAAATTAGACAACAACCAAGAACTTATCAACTTCTGTGAAAAATTAGAGCAAGTTTGTATTGAAACGGTCGAAAGCGGAAAAATGACAAAAGACTTGGCTATGCTTGTAAAACCGGAAGGGCTTACCGATGCGGATTATTTAACTACGGAAGACTTCTTGCAAACGCTTAAAACAAATTTAGACACGAAGTTAAGCTAATATCTGTCTGTGAATAGTTGTTAGATTTTGCCTAAATATTCTTTTTAATTTTTTAGCCACAGGTTCTAATCTGTGGCTAAAAAATTTCTGAACTTCTACTTTTTTTACACTACCTTTCTTAACTTTGAGTTTTTTAAACTCTAAAATGGCAAACGAAACTCCGCTTTTACAAATCCAAAACCTTGTAATTTCTTTTTCGAGAGAAAATTCTTGGACAGATGTTATCAAAGATATTTATTTTGACTTATATAAAAACGAAATCTTGGGTATAGTTGGAGAATCCGGTTCTGGGAAATCGGTTTCGTCTTTGGCTGTATTAGGTCTTCTACCCGATAAAATTTCAAGAATTTCAAACGGAAAAATCCTTTATCAAGAGAACGATTTAACCCAAAAATCATCAAAAGACTTTCGGAAAATTAGAGGAAAACAAATTTCGATGATTTTTCAGGAACCCATGTCTTCACTCAACCCGAGCTTGAAATGTGGCTATCAGGTTGAAGAAATCCTTTTTGAGCATACAAATCTTTCGAAAAAAGCGATCAAGGCTGAAGTTTTATCACTTTTCGAAAAAGTAAAACTCCCGAATCCTGAAAAAATTTACAACAGTTATCCGCATCAAATCTCGGGTGGTCAAAAACAACGAGTAATGATTGCCATGGCAATTGCCTGCAAACCGAATATCCTGATTGCAGACGAACCCACAACCGCTCTGGATGTAACGGTTCAGAAAGAAATCATTAAACTTCTGAAAGACCTGCAACAAGAAACCGGAATGAGCATTATTTTCATTTCGCACGATTTGGCTTTGGTTTCTGAAATTGCAGACAGAGTTTTAGTGATGTATAAAGGCGAAATTGTCGAACAAGGCGAAACAACAGCCATTTTTCATCATCCAAAGCAGACCTATACCAAAGCACTAATTGCTTCTCGACCGTCTTTGGACGAAAGACTAAAAAGGCTTCCGACTATTGCAGATTTTCTGAATGATACTACTCCAACTGAAATTATAACTCCGGAAGAAAGGGCAGAGAATTTAGAAAAATTATATTCCAATCCTCCGATTTTGGAAGTGAAAAACATCGAGAAAATCTATTATTCCAGAATGGGAATATTGGGCAAAAAGGTCGGTTTTCAAGCGCTGCAAGATATTAGTTTTAAAGTTTACGAAGGTGAAACCAAAGGACTCGTAGGCGAATCCGGCTCTGGAAAATCAACCATAGGGAATGCGATTTTACAACTTGACAAAGCCACTAAAGGTCAGATTTTTTATAAAGGAGTTGATATTACGGCACTTTCGGACAAAGAATTTAAACGCTTTCGGAAAGAAATTCAGATTATTTTTCAGGATCCCTATTCTTCACTCAATCCGAAAATGAAAGTCGGAGAAGCGATTATGGAGCCGATGCAGGTGCATAAACTCTATAAAAACAACAAAGAACGAAAACAAAAAGCCATCGAAATATTAGAACGTGTTGGACTTTCATCAGCACATTTTAATCGTTATCCGCACGAATTTTCGGGAGGACAAAGACAACGAGTCGGGATTGCCCGAACCATCGCCTTGCAACCCAAGCTCATTGTGTGTGACGAATCGGTTTCGGCACTCGATATTTCGGTTCAGGCACAGGTTTTAAACTTGCTGAACGAACTAAAAGAGAATTTCGGATTTACCTATATTTTCATTTCACACGATTTGGCTGTAGTAAAATATATGTCGGACAAAATTTTGGTGCTCAACAAAGGTTATCTGGAAGAAGAAACCGAAGCCGATGAATTGTACCGAAACCCAAAAACCGAGTATTCTCGTAAACTGATAGATGCTATCCCGAAAGGGAGTTAAAGTGGTAAATTCATTTTTAAATCGAAATTACTTCTTCCCTCCTACTATTACTACAATTTCGCCTTTAACTGTTTTTTGACTAAAGTGATTCAAAACCTCTTTGGCTGTTCCTCGAAAGGTTTCCTCGTGAAGTTTGGTAAGCTCTCTCGATACGGAAACAGGACGGTCTTCTCCGAAATATTGAATGAATTCTTCGAGAGTTTTCAGGAGTTTATGAGGAGAAACATAAAAAATCATCGTCCGTGTTTCTTCTGCTAAGGCTAAAAAACGAGTTTGTCTTCCTTTTTTTTCGGGAAGAAACCCCTCAAAAATAAATCGGTCATTCGGAAGTCCGCTATTGACAAGTGCCGGAACAAAAGCTGTTGCTCCGGGCAAACATTCTACTTCAATGTTGTTTTCTACACAAGCTCGGGTCAATAAAAATCCGGGGTCAGAAATTGCGGGAGTTCCCGCATCGGAAATCAAAGCAACGGTTGAGCCGGTTTGTAATCGTTTGATGAGGCTTTCAATGGTTTTGTGCTCGTTGTACATGTGATGCGATTGCATAGGAGTTGTAATATCAAAATGTTTAAGCAGTTTTCCACTGTTTCGGGTATCTTCTGCCAAAATCACATCGACCTCTTTCAGCACTTTTACAGCCCTGAAAGTCATATCGTCAAGATTTCCGATAGGGGTTGGAACAATATACAATTTCGACATATTGCCTTGTGTTTTGTTTTCAAAACTTCACAGATTTTTTTTAAAAAAAATCATAAGTTTATTATTTCTAAACTTAAAATTTACTTTCGATAATTTCTAAAAAGCGGTTTTCGTATTCTTCTTTAGCAATCCAGTTGTTGTAATCGGGTTTTACCATATTTTCGATAAAATTCTTAGCCTCTGCAAATGTTTCGAAAGTATTTAATTGCGAAAGTACTCGATTAAAATCTTCGGTCTGCCCTCCGAACAAGTGAAATTCAAAAGCAACTCTGTCATTAAGCCCAATATTAAAGTTCTTTTTTATAGCATCGTTTATCGAGACATTTTTGGCAGTTTCGACTTGTTTAACCTCGGTTTGTTCTTTAGTTACTTCTTCGACAGGAACAAAAACAGGCTCATTTTCTAAAGCAACTTCTTCAAGAATTGCGTTTGTTTTGGTGGGTTTCGCATTAGAAAGTTGTGCTTCAAAATCTTCGAAACGAACCTGAAAATCTTCAATTTTAGGTTGTACTTTTTCCTGAATCTCCTCTTCCGAAGCAGGTTGTGAAACAGGAATTTCTTCTTCCGAGATTATTTCTGTTGTGGTTTGCTCAACAATAACTTCTTCTGATTTTTCTTCAATTACTTCGTTTTGAGCAACCATTTTCTTTTCAACCGAAACAAATTTTTCTAGTTTTTCTTCAATATCAGACGGAATCTCTACCGAAGAATCCTCATAATTATCTTCCACAAACCTTAAAACAGATAACTTTTCGTACAGGTTCAAGGTCTCTTGTTGAAGTTGAATAACTTCTGATTTATTTTTTAGCTTCAGGATTCTGTGTGCAATACTGATGAGTTCTGCTTCTAAACGATTTTTCATAATTGTTGATAATTATTTTTGAGTAAACATCTTTGTTTTTAATATATTTGTTTGCGATACAAAGTAATGAAAAGTATTCATCTTTTCAATTAAAAAAACTTAAAAAAATGTTTCTCGAAAATACGGTAAATCACAAAGAGCAATTCGGCTGGATAGAAGTTATCTGCGGTTCGATGTTTTCGGGAAAGACCGAAGAACTTATTCGAAGACTAAAGCGGGCACAGTTTGCCAAACAGAAGGTTGAAATTTTCAAACCATCGATTGATAGGCGTTATGATGATGAGAAAGTGGTTTCGCACAATGCTAACGAAATTCACTCTACTCCGGTTCCGTCTTCTGCCAATATTCGTCTTTTAGCTAGCAATTGTGATGTAGTTGGAATTGACGAAGCTCAATTTTTTGACGACGAAATCGTCGCGGTTTGTAACGATTTGGCAAACAGCGGAAAACGAGTAATTGTAGCCGGATTGGATATGGATTTTAAAGGCAATCCGTTCGGACCAATGCCTGCACTAATGGCTACAGCCGAATACGTAACCAAAGTTCATGCGGTGTGCACTCGAACTGGAAATTTAGCAAATTACAGTTTTCGGAAAAATCAAAACGATAGTTTGGTTATGTTAGGTGAAACCGAAGAATACGAACCTTTGAGCAGAGCGGCTTATTTTAATGCTATGAAAAAAGAAAAAGAAAAGAAATAGTTTTTCTTAAAGTTCAGCCCTAATGAGTTATAGTAATAAGAAAGGTGTCGAGTAGAATCGACACCTTTTAATTTTTTTTTAGAGATGGTAAACAAAATTATTTCTTTTTGTTTACAGCTCCTTCTAAGTCAGCTCCTGCTTTAAATTTTACTACATTTTTAGCAGGAATTTTGATAGCTTTTCCTGTTTGAGGATTTCTTCCGTCTCTTGCTGCTCTTTTAGAAACCGAAAAAGATCCGAATCCTACTAAAGAAACTCTTCCTCCTTTTTTCAAGGTTGCAGCTACATTTTCTGTTACTGATTCTAACGCTTTTTTAGCAGCAACTTTAGAAATTCCGGCATCAGCCGCAATAGCATCAATTAGTTCTGATTTGTTCATAATTTAAAAATTTAAATGGTTTGGTTAAATAATTAGTTGAATTTCAATGACAAAATTAAACGCTTCTGTGAGTTATGCAAACGACTTGTTGTGTTTTGTATAAATTTGTTAATAACTTTTAACGAATTGTTAATAAACCCCTCGCTTATCAGTCAAACTCTCATTTACATAGAACTGTTTACAGTGCTTTTGCTTTATCGGAAAATATAAATCCGTTGAGAAATTCAGTTGTTCTCATTCGTTTTTTCCCGGGAAATTGTAGTGATTTTATACTGATATACCCTCCCGAAACAGCTATTTTTATTTCCTTTTTATTTGAAATTATTTTTCCAATTTTGTGGTTATGCGTGTCTTTTTCTTTTTCTACTTCGTAGATTTTTACAGTCCATTGCTCTTGATTATCTTCGACAACTGTCCAAGCACAAGGATAAGGCGAAAGCCCTCTTATGAGGTTGTAAATTTGGTCAAGAGGTTTTGTCCAATCAATTTTTGTGTTTTCTTTGTTGAGTTTGTAGGCTGTTTTTAAATCTTTTGGGTTAGGTTGAATGGTGGTTTTTACTGCATTTTGTTCAATGAGTTTTAGTGTATTAATAACGGTTTTCTTTCCGAGGTTCATCAAGCGATCGTGAAGATTTCCTGCATTTTCGCTTTCTGATATTTCTATTATATCGCTTAGAATTATTGCTCCTGTATCAATTTTTTCATCAATAAAAAAGGTTGTAACTCCTGTTTTGGTTTCTCCGTTTATGATAGCCCAGTTTATTGGGGCTGCACCTCTGTAATCGGGAAGTAGTGAAGCGTGAAGGTTAAAAGTGCCTAACTCGGGCATTTGCCAAACCTGTTTCGGAAGCATTCTAAAAGCTACCACAACCTGCAGGTTTGCATTCAGGGATTTTAGCTCTTCCAAAAAAGATTCGTCTTTCAGGTTTGTTGGTTGAAGGATTTTTAATCCTTTTTCCAAAGCAAATTGCTTTACAGAAGAAACCGAAAGTTTTTGTCCTCTACCTGCGGGTTTGTCAGGAGCGGTAATTACTGCTGCCACCTCATAATTTTCTTGTAGTATAGCCTCGAGAATTCCTGTGGCAAAATCAGGAGTTCCCATAAATACAATTCTTAATTTATTCATCTCTTTTGGTATAAGGCACAAAAGTACAAATTTTAGTAGCCTGATTTTAGAGATAACTTATTATCGGTTATCGAACCTTACTGTTCATAACTGATAAGAAGTCCGACAAATCGGCTGTAGGTTTCCATTCCTTCTTTTTGAGAATTGATTTTTAGAAAATTATCATAAAAAACCTTAAAAAACTTTTCTATTGGAGTTTGATGACTCTCCCAGAATTGTCTGCTTTCTTCAAAGTTGAGCAAAATTCCGTAGTTAATTTCAGAGAGCAATTCTTCAACTTTTTCAGGATTTGTCTTTTCGATATTTCTAAGACAATAACGCAACGCATAGATATAACCCGAATACCTGAAATAAATATCATCACTGCTTATCGAGGCCAAATATCCAATAAAATTAGCTTCGCTCTCCGATGCGTATCCTATCTGGTGGGCTATTTCGTGCAGGGTAGTTGTTGGAAAAGTATATTTGGGAAGTAGGGCATTTGCTTGGGCTTCTCCCGTAAACGGATTCAAATAACCTCCGAATCCCATATAAGAAAGAGGCAAACTAAGAAGTGAATTTTTTACACAAGGGTTTTTATAAGTAAATTCCGGATAATTCAAAGCCAGATTATTGTATCCGTTTTCGGATTTTTGAAAAATCTGCTTGTTGGAATACGGATTTACAACCTTTACGGAATCGTTTTGGGTAATTTCTAAATGCAGTGCATTTGATTTTTCAATCAGTTTGGCAGTATAATCAAAAAGTTGTTTGCACGAATATTCATACGATAAATTCATTTTTTCTGAAAGAGGTATGCGATAATAATTCAGCCCCCACAACAGATTAAACAAAAAATAAAATACAGAAACTGCATTTAAGGTTCCGATTACAAAAAACTTAAAATTCAGTTGTTTTCGGTTTTTTATAATTCGAAAAATCAAAAAAGCAATGACCAAACCATAAAGTACATCTCCGACCGAAAACCCGATGTTTGCAAAAAGTTTTCGAGAAAATTCGGAGAGTATTTTATAAAAACCATTGGAATAAAATTTTTCGATGAATTCCGGAAAAAGTGCCAATATACAAACTGTAATAATCTGCAAGATCAGAAAAATTATCAGTCGGTAGCGTTTGGGGCAGTATATTTTTCCTGACGATTTAAAATCCATTGTGATTTTTTTAGTAAGCAGTGTTCAATTGGTGGCAGAATACAGCCAACACCAAGCATCTAACATTCTACTTATTCGCAAACAATTTTACATCGGCTTCCGAAATTTCAATACCGCCTAAAATAATAAGTCGTTCAACCACATTTCGGAGTTCTCTGATGTTTCCTGTCCAATCATATTCTTGGAGCAAAGCAATGGCTTTATCAGAAAACTTCTTTTTGGCACTTCCTTGTTCCGATGCGATTTTCTCGGAAAAATGTTCAATCAGAAGTGGAATATCATCACGTCTTTCGTTCAAAGAAGGGACTTTTATCAAAATGACAGCCAATCTGTGATACAAGTCTTCTCTGAAACGTCCTTCGGCAATTTCTTTTTTCAAATCCTTATTTGTTGCAGCCAAAACTCTAACATTTACTTTGATATCTTTGTCTGCTCCTACTCTCGAAATGGTGTTTTCCTGCAAAGCACGAAGTACTTTTGCCTGAGCCGAAAGCGTCATATCTCCGATTTCATCTAAAAAAAGTGTTCCATTATGAGCTGCTTCAAACTTTCCTGCCCTGTCTTTTACAGCCGAAGTAAACGCTCCTTTTACGTGTCCGAAAAGTTCACTTTCGATGAGTTCAGATGGAATTGCAGCACAGTTCACTTCGACAAACGAAGCTGTTGAGCGTTCGCTTTTTTCGTGTAACCAATGAGCAACTAATTCTTTTCCGGTTCCGTTAGCTCCGGTAATGAGTACTCTGGCATCGGTTTGGGCTACTTTTTCGATAATATTGCGAATGTGAATTATTGATTGGCTTTCGCCTATCATTTCGTAGTTTTTGCTGACTTTCTTTTTAAGGATTTTGTTCTCTACGATTAACTGCTTTTTGTCTAACGCGTTGCGAACAGCAGTCAGCAATCGGTTTAAATCAGGTGGTTTTGAGATGTAATCGAAAGCTCCTAATCGCATCGAATTAACAGCCGTTTCTAAATCTCCGTGCCCGGAAATCATAATAAAAGGTGTTTCGGGTTTTATTTTTTTAGTAGCTTCCAAAACCTCGATTCCGTCAAATTTAGGCATTTTGATGTCACATAAAACCAAATCGAAGTCTTCTTTTTTGATTTTTTCTAAGGCTTCCAAACCATCGGTTGCTTCTTCAATCTGATATTTGTCGTCTTCTTCTAAAAGGATTTTGGATAAAACCCTACGAATGGCTGCTTCGTCTTCTACAATAAGTATTTTAGGCATAAATTTCGTTTTACATAAGATGCTAAGTTAGGAATAACTTTTTCGTTCTGCAAAGCTCTTTTGTAAAATTTGTGACTTGGTAGTTTATCCTATCCAATTCTTAAAATCAGCAACTCGCTCTCTGCTGACGATTATTTCGTCTTCTTTATATGTGTTGAGAATAATTTTCAGTCGGGAATTGCTATACACCTGAATTTCTTTGATGGCTTTTAACCCAATAATGAACTTTCGGCTGACCCGGAAGAACTCTTTCGGATTGAGTTCGTTTTCCAATTGTTCGAGAGTGGAGTCAATGAGGTAATTTCTGTTTTCTGTGGTATGAATGTAAGTCCCTTTGTTTTCACTGAAAAAACATTCGATTTCTGGAGTGATAATGATTTTGAGTTGTAAGCCTACTTTTACTGAGAAACGCTCTTTATACTGTTTTTCTTCGGAAATCAGCAGACTTTTTATCCATTGAAGGTCTAAACCTGCTTTTTTATTTACTCGTTCTCTAAACTTTTCGACAGCATTCGTCAATTCTTTTTCATCTATTGGCTTCAACAAATAATCAATACTGTTGAGTTTGAAAGCTCTCAAGGCATATTGGTCATAAGCTGTCGTAAAAATAATAGCACTTTTAACAGGAAATTGTTCAAAAATCTCAAATGATAATCCGTCAGAAAGCTGAATATCCAGAAAAATCAAATCAGGAGGTGAGTTCTCAGAAAACCATTTTAGTGACTCTTCAACAGAATGCAACATTTGGTTTACCGAGATATTCAACTTCTCAAGTTTTCTGCTAAGCAATCGAGCTGCCGGTTTTTCGTCTTCTATGATAATTACGTTCATTCCTGTTAATCGTTGATGTGTTTAATCGTTAGACTTTATGACATTCTACTTTATGACTAAAAAAATTATTCCCAATTTTGGTTTCGCTTTTTGTCTTTATTCATCAATTCTTTGATTTTTTTCTCTTCCCAATCTTTTCCGAAGAAAATATTTGCTCCAAAAACACTAAAACCGTGAGCTACCAAACCTATTCCCCAGAAAAAAGCAGTAATGAAATTTTTAGGTTGGAAATAATTTTCGCCTGGTTTTAAGTCGTTTATGTTAATGACTACAATAATAAGATTTACAAGCACATAGGCCAATACGTGAGTATAAAAACCTTTGAGTTCTTTCACTCTTTTAGTTGCCAACTCATATCTGATTTCTTCATCTGACGGTATCTTGTTCATCGTGTTTAAAGTTTAAGATTATTTTTGTAAGGTAAGGGTTTTTCATTCCCACTTTTTATTTTCTTTATTTTCTTTGTCCATCAGTTCTCTGATTTTTTTCTCTTCCCAAGATTTTCCGTATCCGAAAACCTCAAAGGCATGAAAAGTAAGTCCCATTCCCCAACCTAACATCGGAAACCAAAACCATTGAAATTCGGCATACGTATAAAGGTTTAAAAAGATTAAAAACGGAATTACGATGCAATAAGCCGTTAGATGTCCGTAAAATTCTTTGAGATCTTTCACTCGTTTTTTTGCTTTAAGATAAGCATTCTCTTGATTGAATTGTTGTGTTTCCATGATTTCTATTTGTTTGGTTAATATTGGCAATTGCACTCTAAAATATTCGGAGGTCTCTTCCATGATTACTACTCTTTTGGTAAGAATCGCATATCGGTTTACGATATTTTGAAGCCCGACTCCTTTTCGGTTATTTAAAGTTTCTTTTTTTTGTAAATTATTTTCGATAACTAAATGGCCTTTTTCGACATAAATTCTGATATGTAAAGGTTTGCTTGGGCTTGTTACGTTGTGTTTGATGGTGTTTTCGAGTAATAATTGTAGTGAAAGCGGAACCACTTTAGCTTCCGGTATTTCTACATTTTCGGGAACTTCAAACGTAATGCTGTTTTCAAACCTCATCAACAAAAGCTTCATATAGGTTTTGGCAAAATCTAATTCTTCTTCAATAGGCACCAATTCTTTGTCTTTTTGTTCCAAAACATAACGATAAATTTTAGAAAGTGAAGTGGTAAACTCTTGAGCCATATCCGGATTTTCTTCAATAAGCGAACTCAACACATTCAAACTATTGAACAAAAAGTGTGGGTCAATTTGATTTTTCAAACTTTCAAACTTAGCTGAAGCTGTTCCGGCAATGATTTTCTGTTCTTTGAGTTTGGTTTCTTGTGTTTGTTTGTAAAAATAAATGGCGTGAAAAACAACTACAATGATAAAAGTTATAAATAGAGAAACATAATAGTGGGTTGGGTTTTCGTGACTAATAAAATATTGAAAATTCTTTTGTTCAAACCCTACAACCGTCACAAACCGAATCAAGAAAACAGCTATAAAAGATAAGGTAAGACTTAGGAAAAGTCCTAAAAAAATTCTGTATTTACTCCATTTGGAATTGCTCCAATCGACATCATTATTAAAGTATCTATAGAACAAAACATTAACTGTCGTAAGCACAACGCCATAAATCAAATAGGCAAGGATTTCTTTTCCAAAGGAGGGATTTATGACAAAATCCCTTCCGTTCAATGCTTCGAATCCCCAAGCCCAACCCGAGATAACACAACTAATAACGATTCCCAGAATCAGGATTTTGAAAAATAATTGAATAGCTTTTTTCATTGGTTAGTTTCGTTTGGATTCACATTCAAGGGATAACTTTTTTGCATTATCTAAACCCCAATTTGGGTGTAATTCGGTTTCAGGTTTAAAAGTAGCAAAAAGTTCGATTGCTTTTTTATCTTCTTGACTTGAAGTCTGTCCGCTCACGATAGTCGAGAGAATCAGTGATGCAATAAATAATACAAATCTAATCATAATCATAAGTTTGTTTATACAATGGGTTGATTTTCTGAGGCAAAGGTTGCAGTTTTTAATGTTGTGCGAAAAAATATCTGACCGAACTGTCATATTTCTGAGATGAATTGTAAATTAGCTGAAATTAATAATAAAAAGAGCCTTTCATCACAACATAGAACTATGAATCCGACAATAAATATTCTATCAGAAGAGACACTTTCTAACCAAAGATATAACCTGAGAAAATTAGTTTTTGAGTACCAAGAACCGAATCAAGAAAAGCAAATCCATACTCGAGAGGTGTTTCATCGAGGCAACGGAGCAGCTATTTTGCTTTATAACAAAGAAAAGAGAACGGTTTTGCTTACAAGACAGTTTCGTATGCCAACCTATTTAAACGGAAACCCAAGCGGAATGCTTATTGAAGCTTGTGCAGGAACACTCGATGAAGAAAACCCAAAAGAATGTATAATCAGGGAAACCAAAGAAGAAACAGGTTATCATATTGAAGATGCTGAAAAGGTTTTCGAAGTTTATGTTTCTCCCGGAGCTGTAACCGAACTTATGTATTTATATATCGCTGAATATAGTCCTGAAATGAAGTTGAGTGAAGGCGGAGGATTGGATGAAGAAAACGAAAATATTCAAAACATTGAATTACCATTTGAAGAAGCCTTAAAAATGGTTGCTTCAGGCGAAATAAGAGATGCTAAGACCGTGATGCTTTTGCAGTATTTACAGATTCGCTTTTTAAACGGATAATGTGCAGTTATGGCAAATCTTCCAAAAAGATATATTTTTCGTTTTCAAAATCCATTTTGCAGAAATAATGGTTGATTCCGTTGGTAACCATAAGATATTCGGCTTTTAGGACAAGGTTGTATCGAGCAATTTGGTTGAATGCTTCTTGCGTTATTTTTACATCAGAAGCTTTACATTCTACCAATAAGAAGATACTCCCTTCAGAGTTATAAATCACTATATCATACCGCTTGACAAGGCCGTTTATTCTGATAACTTTTTCAACATTTACAAGTGATTTCGGATATTTTTTTTCTTGCAAGAGATATTGAACAACATTTTGTCTTACCCACTCTTCGGGAGTAAGTAGGATAAATTTTTTGCGAATTTCATCAAAAATAGACAATTTATTTTCACTACTTTTGAATCGGAACGAATATTTCGGAAAATTCAACTCTTGCATAAGGCAAAAGTATTACAAATTAAACACAGATTTACTCTTTTATCAGGAGATTTAAAATGAACGAAGCAGAAAAAATCATTGCCGATATAAAAAATCGAAAACTAAAACCCATTTATTTTTTGATGGGAGATGAACCATATTACATAGATAAAATCGCTGATTATATCGAAAAAAATGTACTTACAGATGATGAAAAGGGCTTTAATCAGGTGGTTTTGTACGGTAGAGACACAACTGTTGAAGAAATTATTTCGAATGCCAAACGCTTCCCTATGATGTCTGAATATCAGGTAATTGTAGTAAAAGAAGCTCAAGAACTCTCTCGAAATATTGACAAATTAGAAAACTATGCCGAAAACCCACAACCTACAACTATTTTGGTTTTCTGTTACAAATACAAAACGCTTGACAAACGCAAAAAAGTTACCAAAACGATTGAAAAAAACGGAGTAGTTTTCGAGAGTAAAAAACTATACGACAATCAGGTTGGGAGTTGGATAAACCAGACATTAAGCTCTTCCGGATACAAAATAGAACCAAAAGCAAATGCTATGTTGGTTGAGTTTTTAGGAACAGACTTAAACAAAGTAAGTAACGAGCTTGATAAACTCAAAATTATTCTCCCAAAAGAAGTTACCATAACAGCTGACCACATCGAAAAAAACATCGGAATCAGCAAAGATTACAACGTGTTTGAATTTCGAAACGCTTTAGGAGAAAAAAATGTATTGAAAGCCGGTAGGATTGCTCAATATTTTGCCCAAAACCCGAAAGCCAATCCGATAACACACATTACGAGTCAGGTTTTTTCGTTCTTTGTTCAGCTCTTGCAATATCACGGACTTTCGGACAAAAACCCAAAAAATGTAGGAAATGTGCTTAAAATAAATCCTTATTTTGTGAAAGATTATCAAACCGCTGCTCGAAATTACCCGATGCGGAAAGTTAGTGGTATTGTGGCATCACTTCGTGAAATTGATGTAAAAAGTAAAGGAGTCGGAGCCAATGCAATGCCTGTAGAAGAACTTTTGAAAGATATGCTGATAGCTGTTTTTTCGAAATGATAAGTCGTTGTTTTTAAATTATTCGAAAATCATACCTGTAATTCTTACTATTACTATAATTATCCGTAGTGTATTATCACTGAAAACATAACCCATTGATTTTTAATATTTTTTGTAATTGTTTTCAGCCACAGATGCACAGATGCTAAATGTAAAATAGTTCAGAAAAACACAATGTAAATTACACTGATATTGAATACAAAGCATTCAATCCAATCTGTAAAATATTTTTTTTTCGCAAAAAGTATAAAAAATCTGTGCATTTGTGGCTAATCAATAATGCACTACGGGTTATAATTTCTTTTTTTAACACTTCTTTTTTATATAAACCTCACAAAAAACAGAATACAAATAATTGTGAAAAACGGTTTTTATGTAGCCTAAGTTACTTCCACAATTAAGTTAAAAAGCTAAGCTCTGTATAAGACAAATCACAAGAATATTCATAAAAAATTCTGAGATCTTAAGAACCTTTTAGAAAGTTAATGTCACAAAAAATATTTCCTTGCAACGCTTTATTTTTTTTATCTTTTTTAAATATTTTAAACAATATAATAGGTAGATTAAATAATGTCAATACACTAACAAACAACATATTACATTTATTTAGATACATTTGCCCAGTCAAAACATATTGTTTGAAGCGGTCAATAATTTTATGAGTAGATTAGTGTATCATTACAATAATCTTACAAAAAATTTACATCTATCTATACTTTGTCTATGGTCAAAACTTTGATATTAACATTTTATTAGTGAGTTTTGCATCCGGATTTTTAAATAAAGACTGTTTTTGACTTAAATTACTGTTTTTTGTTTAATCTCTTTTTTTTTAACGCCAATAATTATGAATGCTATTTACGAAACTATCGAACATTACAGGGTGCTACTAAGTTCTTATCCTTTTGTCATACAAGTTGCCTTGGTTATGATATTTATAAACTTTGTAGTAACCTTATTTTTCTTTGCCTTTACTTATTTTATCAGAAAAAAAAGAAAAAAAGAGGACAGCATTATCGAAGATTTATATCCCAAAACAACTCGCTTTATCGAAGCTATTTTTAAAGCAGACCAAACATATTCTGAGGCAGAAATTTACAATATTTTTGTAGAAAAATTCGGGAAACTTAAAGAAAAAAGCTACATTGCCTTAGTTCCTACCTTAGAAGATTTGATTCAAAAAAATTCAGATTATCTCGAATCAAAAAATTATCTCAACGTAATAAAAGGATTAAAGATAGATACTCATTTAGAGCAAAAACTCAGCTTTTCTAGCACCCGAAGCAGACTTAGAGCATTTCAGTCACTTTCTCGACTTAACCTGATTATTTCCGACTCTAAAATTCTTCCTTACACGTACAGTAAAAACAAATCGCTCAGAAAAGAATCCAGAGCTTCGTATATTGGAGTAAGTAACAACGACCCGTTTAAGTTTTTTGACAGAGAAAATCCCGAACTAAACCATTGGGATCAAATCAACTTGATAAAACAACTAGAAATGCATCACAAAGACAATCTCCCGAATTTTAGTAAGTGGATTAAATATACCAAAGATAAATCGCAAAACATTTTTCTTATCAGAGCAGTAGCTTATTTCAAACAGTTAAATTCGGTAAGTGCCCTGGAAGAGCTTTTAGAGAGCGAAGACCACGATATTAGAAAAGAAGCTATTTTGGCTTTGAGCGAAATGAGAATCACTTCAGTTGAAGAAAAACTAAAAAAAATATACTACAACCAACCGTCTGAATGTCAGAAAGCTATAATAGAAGCAGTTGCTCTGATGCAAACCGGAAAATCGTTAAACTTCCTTAAAGATGCCTTTTTTGAAGCAACCAATGCAGATATCAAAAAACTCATTGCAGAAGGAATCTATCTTTACGGAGAAGAAGGAAAAAAATATTTTGACCATCTGTGCAAAATAGAAGACGGTTTCGATTTACTTATTTTACAACACGTTAAAAACCCTATGATTCCCTCAAAATTAAAAGAGAAGTTGTTGAAAGATCAAAAAAAGAAAACACCGGAACTGGCCTTTACCTGATTTCTTTATCAGTTTAAGTACTTAGGCTGTATTGTTTTTTAACTTCTTTATCATTTTGATAATAATAATTTGTGTGTTTATAATGGGAGAATCCGCCACGTTTAGTTTTTTTGAATATTTCGTTTTTTTCTACGCTTCTTCAATGTTTCTGTACTATTCTGTATTAGGCATTTTTTCGGTTATAAAAATGATCCAATACAAAACTTATACTTCAAGACTTGATGATGAGTTTTTGATGAATTCCCCACTTACTCCGGGAATATCCATTGTAGCTCCTGCTTATAACGAAGAAAAAACAATCATTGTCAATGCAAAATCTCTACTGACTTTAAATTATCCTCTGTATGAAGTAATTATAGTCAATGACGGAAGTAAAGACAAAACCCTCGAACTCCTGATTGAAGAATTTGACTTGGTCGAAACTCCTTATGCTTACATCGAGAAACTTAAAACCAAACCATTTAAGCGGATTTTTAAATCTAAACATCCCGAATATTCTAAACTGACTGTTGTGGATAAAGAAAACGGAGGAACAAAAGCAGACGCTTCTAATGCAGGTATAAATGCTTCTCAGTATCCTTATTTTCTTTGTACCGATGTAGATTGTATTCTCGACAGAAACACCATGCTCAGAATGATTAAACCTGTTCTGAACTCCTCAATAAAAACAATTGCAGTAGGAGCAACACTCAGAATGTCAAACAGTTGCGATATTGCAGATGGAGTTATAGAGAGGGTTCGTCCTCCCAAAAAACTCATTCCGAGATTTCAAGAATTGGAATATCTCAGGGCTTATTTGTTCGGAAAAATAGGTGCAAGTCTTATTAATTGTGTTCCGAATGTTTCGGGCGGTTTAGGATTATTTGACAAAGAAATTGCCATTAATGCAGGGGGATATGACGGAGCATCTCACGCTGAAGATATGGATATTATGGTCAAAATGGCTGCTCACATGATTAATAACAACCAAAAATATATTATTGATTATATTCCGGTTTCGTGTTGTTGGACAGAAGGACCACCGAACATAAAAATCCTATCCCGACAACGAACCCGTTGGGCAACCGGACTGGCACAAATATTTGTGGTTCACAGAAAAATACTTTTTAATTATCGCTACAAAAAGTTAGGGCTTGTTGTATTCCCTATCAATTTTATTTATGAATTTCTTGCTCCAATAATAGAATTTATCGGAATTATATGGTTCATTATTTTGATATTGAAAGGCGATGTGAACTGGTCTATGGCAGGATACATTTTCTTGTATTCGTATTTTTTCGGAATTGCAGTAGGAAATATGGTGTTGTTGCTGGATAACTTCGTGAAGCGGCAATACAAAACATTTCGGGAAGTCTTCAGCCTCTGGATTATGATATTTTTAGAACCTTTTTTGTACCACCCTTTACTGATATTTTTCGGATTGAAAGGATATTACAACTTCTTTGCATCCAGACAAATGGAATGGGGAACGATGACAAGACAAGGTTTCGATAACGATAAAACAAAAAAGACAAATGAATCGGCAAAAGTTAAGGTATAATATTATCACATATTTGATTCTCACGTTGTTATTTATAGATACCGGAGGAATACTCTATGCACAGGATTCTGACCAGTATTTTGAATTAGCCAAACAAGAAGGAAAAAACAATAATTTTTCAAAAGCTCTTGATTATTGTTTGAAAGCCACAAAATTAGCTCCTATGGATATGGATATTCGAGAATATCTCGGAAAGTGCTATCTGGAAGTAGGAGATTTGGAAACAGCAAGAATGGTTTTATTAGATGTACTCAAAAGAAGTCCAAAAAGGGTGGATGCAAGACATTATCTGCTAAATATAGAAACACAAACCAAGCGATATTCAAGTGCGATTTGTTACGTCAATGAATTACTTGAGATAACTCCGTACAGCAAAACATTATGGCAACGAAAAATAAATCTATATAGCCTTATGGGAAACCGGATAGAGGCCAATAGAGCTACCATAAGACTTTATCAGATATTTCCGGAAGACCAGGAAATAAGAACGATGTACAATAATGTACTGAAAGAAGATGCACAAAAAAAAATAAAATCCAATAATTTATCGGGAGCTGTAAAACAATACGAAAAAATTTTAGAGGCAGGTAATGCAGATGAAGAAACCTACCTGAACCTTATCAATTCTTACCTGAAACTCGGAAATTACAATGCCGCTCTTGCCACAGCCGATAAAGGGCTTTATGTTTTTCCAAGTAGCCAGCCTTTATTAGATAAAAAAATAGGAATCTTACAGGAGCAAAACCAGTATCACAAAGCTATTTCTACCGTTGAACAACGATTGCAAAAAGAACCGTCTTCTCATTATTCGGATATGCTGTTTTATCTTAAATCCGAAGCGGCTTTTCATTACAAAAACACAGATCCGTACTCCTTATACGGAGAATTGTACCAACGCACTAAATCACGGGAAGCCTATAATTATTTGCTCAACACGGCTATGTCCCGAGGTTATTACGGAGATGCTCAAGATCTTTTAAATAAAGGATTAAAGTCTAACCCCGATTCAAAAGAACTCCTTGCAAAACAGTTGGTACTTTACGAGACTCTACAAAACCATCCCAAAGCAGGTGCAACTATAGAAAAGCTCTACTATCTTTATCCGCAAGACACCGATATTGTTGAAAAATATAACGCTTGGTCTTTTGAAAAAGCAAAAACCGATTACAGCCAAAAAAATTACAAAGAAGCTCTACCTGCTTTTTTAAGACTTACGGCTTATCCTGATTACGAAAAATTTTCTAATCAGTATCTTTTTTCTATATACTTAGAACAACAAGATTACCAGTCCGCTATGAATATTGTAAATGGGCTTATTGCTAAATATCCTAATGAACCTCAACAAGTTTTCCGAAAAGTGGATCTGCTTGCTGCTATGGAAAATTATCCTGACGCTTATGAATTAGCCTATCAATACAAAAGACAACATCCGGATGTTCCCGAATACAATTATATCATCAAAGAACTTTCGGTGCAATATATCAAATACCTTAATAAAAATGAGGAATACGACAAAGTCAAAGACATTGCCTACGACCTGATAGACCTTTTTCCTCGCGATATGCAAGCCTATCATTATGCCATAGGAGCTAATGTGGCTACGGGAGATTATGAAGATGCTCTTGATGTTGCCTATGCCGCTTTAGACTTTTATCCGAAAGACCGAGATTTAAGACTAAAGCTGGCAGGCATCTACTCCGAAATGGGAAATAACAAAGATGCTGTAGATATTTTGAGTTATCTCCGCTTAGAGTTCCCTCATAGCAGTTTGGTAAGGGAATCTCTGATCGAAGAAATGGGAAAATTAGGAAAAATGTATGAAGAACAAGAGGAATTTGACAAAGCCAAAAACATATATTGGGATATACTCGATATAAGACCTAAAGATACTTTGGCAACTGTGAGGCTGAGTCGGATTTTGATTAAAGACGAAGATTACCAAAAAGCAATAGAAGTTTTAGATAAAGGGTTAATATACAACAAGAATCACAACGAAATGCTGTACCTCAAGGGAGTGGCTTACGAAAAAGACGGTCAGTATGCTGAAGCTATAAAATTTCAAAGTATGTATGAAGCTCCTGCTAACAAATACTTAGAACACAAAGACCATTTGCGTTATCTGGAGGCCAAGATGCTCAAAAATCAGATTAATATAAGTTACCTGAGTTCCCGGACCGATTCTATACCGATAAACACTTCGGTGGCTACCTTAGAATATATGAGATTCGAAAAGAGAAATACGTATGTAGCTCGCCTTAATTATGCTTCCAGAGCCACAGGAGTAGGAATACAAGGAGAGGCAGATTGGTATCATACTTTTTCCAACAAGTCGTATTTTTTGCTCAATGCAGGAATAGCCAACCAATTTTTCCCAGAACTGAAAGCAGGATTGTCTTTCTTTCAACCCTTTAAAAAAGAATGGCAAGGAGAAATAGGCATTCGTTATGCTAAATTAAATGACGAACGAAATCTTTTTACAGGAATTTTGGGAATAGAAAAAACCTACAAAAGACTATGGTTCAACGCAAAAGCTATGCTTATGAGCGATTCGGAAGATTTGTATCACAGTTTGTTTGCTCAAGGAAGATTCTTTTTGGATAACGATAAAGATTATGTAACAGCTATGGCATCTGTAGGAACGGCTCCCGAAGACCAAAAACTCGACTTTCAGACCAATACACTTCTTTCGTATGTAAACACAATGGTCGGGGCGGGATATTTTCGGTATGTAAGTCATCGCACGAGTTTCGGGGTTATGGGGAATTGGTATAATTTCAGGATTTCTCCTAATAGTTATATCAATCAATATAACCTGTATTTAGTAGTAAGAACGAAATTTTAACAAAAAATGAGCTTGTTTAAACATCTCTTCATTTTCGTATTTCTGACTTTTTTTGGAAGTTGCAAGGGATTTTCGCAAGAATTTATTGTCTATTCCGAAAATGAAGTTTTTCCTATAATTTACATTCAAAACAACCAACACTTAGAGGGTCAAGCTCGTCGGTTTTCTGATACTTTTAATAAAAAAACAGGACATAAACCTTACATCAGTCGCAAAACTCCTTCCACAAAAGAAAGAATTATTGAGCTGCAACTTGTCAAAAAACTGGATACGGCACCCAACGGATTTGAATTTGTTCAAAAAGAAAATTCGATTATCATCAGAGCAACCGACGAGGAAGAAATGAATTTTGCTCTGGGTTATTTTGTTTCAACATATATGAATAACAATATCGCTTCTGAAACGACCTTTATAAAAGAAATCTGCATTCCCAAAAATCTGCATTATGTGAATATTCCTGACTTTGAATACCGCGAACCTTATTTTCCTGAGAATTTCAAAAAAGAATTTCGGGATAAAAATATGACTCATACTCTTGAAGAACACTGGGGTTTATGGGGACATAATATGAATAAAGTCATCAGAAAGACACAAGATATGGTGGCTGTTGTAGATGAAAAACCGAATAACGAACAATTCTGTTTTTCGAGCAACTCTTTAGAAAGAGCATTGATTTCGTACATCAAAAAACAAACAACCGAAAATCCGACAATCAATCGTTTTATGATAATGCCTAACGACAATTCGGTTGTCTGTTTGTGTGATAAATGCCAAAAGGCAGGAAATACAAAAACCAATGCAAGTCCTGCTGTTTTTTTGTTAATCAACAAGTTAGGAAGTAAATTTCCAAATCAGGAATTTTTCGGAACAGCTTATATAACTACAAAAAATCCTCCTTTAGAGCCTGTTTTATCTAATGTGGGAGTAATGCTAAGCACTATGGATTTTCCGAAGGGAGTAGTTATCGAAAATTCTCCAAAACAAGAATTTATCCGAAAGAGAATTTCAGACTGGAAAAAGGTTTCAGAAAAAATATACCTGTGGGATTATGCCATAAATTTCGACAATTATTTTGACCCTTATCCTACTGTGAGTATTGCTCAAAAAAACCTAATCTTTTATAAAAACCAAGGCATCAAAGGTGTTTTTATGCACGGTAACGAACACGATTATGCCGTGTTTGAAGACCTGAAATGCTATTTGTACGCTCAACTTCTCCGTAACACAACTATTGATTTAAAACACGAAACCAAACAATTTTTAGAGCAAAATTACCCTGAAGTAAGTGATATTCTTTATAACTATTTTACCAAAATAGAAAACAATTCTTTTCATTCCAATCGTCCGTTGGATATTTATGGAGGCTGGACACAATCGAGAAAAAAATATCTTAACGATGTGGACTTTATAACTTTTTATAATGCGTTCAGTAATAAAATGCTCCAACTAAAAGAAGAATATAAATCGTATGCTCCTATGTTTTTGGCTTTTACTTTTCAAAAGCTTGAGCTGGCAAGAACGAGCGGAATAGGAGAAAACGGTTATGCCTTTTTTGAATCGGGAGAAAATATGGCAAAAATATACCCTGAAATTACTGACGCTCTCCATAGATTAAAACAACTTTTTCCTTTGTCGGGAATTGAAAGATACAACGAGTCGGGATTTTATCTGAAAGATTATATTGCTTTTTGGGAAAGTGAAATTCTGAAAAAGAGTTATACAAATCTCCTTTTCGGAAAACGTGTAAAAGCCTTAACGGAATTAGACGAAGACTACTCAAACACTAAAATTCTTACAGATGGAGCTGTCGGGTTTAATGATTATTACAACAATTGGCTGTTGTGTACAGTTACAAAAGAAGTTGAATTTGAAGTGAAAGCAAATGATGTTCGAGAGGCAAAAGAATTAAAAATCAGCTTTTTGAATGCTCCCAAAAATAAAATTTATCTACCTGAGAGTGTTACGGTAGTTGTCGGAAACAAAAAATATAATGTAAAAATAAACTCTAAATCGGAGAATCCGAAATACGAGGTTTCTGTTCCGATAAACATTGAAGAGAATGATGAGAGGATTTTGGTCAGAATAACTAAACAACGAGATTTTAAAACTAAAAGTATTGCGTGCGATGAGATTATTTTCAGATAAAAAACATTCGTCTTTCTTTTTTTCGATTCTGCTTTCTTTATTCGTTTTGACAGGGTGCAAAAAAGAATTACCGCTTACAACCCTCGAGATAGAGGACCCGGTAAGAACCTATTATCCTGTTTTACAAGGGCAGAAGCAAAATATTGTAGTAAAAATAACCAACACTGGAGAGAGCCCTCTGAAAATTAAAGATGTACTTCCGTCTTGCGGATGTACTGTGGCTACTTTCCCAAACGCTGCCATACGACCAGGAGAACATCGCTTTATGGAAATGGAATACAACAGCAATAAAAATATTGGAGATGTGCGAATTTACACCACCATACTTGCCAACACAAAAGAAGAATCACATACTTTTATTTTCAACATCAACGTGGTTCCGAATGCTCTTTATACTCCCGATTACGAAGAATTATATCATATAGAAGAAAAAGAAAACAAAGGATTGATACAAGAAATGGTGGACGGAAAAGCCAATGAGCGAGGTTATATTATTGACTCTACCGAGGTAAGAAAATTCAAATAATACTATAAAAACCCTAAGCAAAACCCTACCAGACAAAAAAAGAAGAAGCTCACAATTGTCTTTATATAGATTTATTATAGACTATTCATAGATTTTCGGTTTAAATTGTTCTTTTTAATTAATTAGAACAATTTCGCTTATTTGATTTTAAAACACTTCCATGTATTTTTGCTAAAATAAAGTTAATATAATTTTAAATTCATAAAAAAACAATAACTTTCAAAGTTCGTAAAAAGCACAATTATTCAAAGTAATGTCTTTGCATAGCAGTTCAGTCAAATATTATTTATATTTCTTTGTTGTATAACAACTATTTTACCCAAAAATCAATTTTAGAATTAAAATGAATAAACAAACCACTATTTTCATTTTAAATTTTCTGTTCGTTTTCGCCATTTATGCTCAAAATAAAGAAGATAATAACAAAAAATTTGACAGTATTTATTTTCTCACAGCCACAAATCTGGCAGGAAAAGATATCCAACGTGCTTTTGAAGTCTCAGACTCTCTTTTCAGAACTTCAACCTCAGAACTTCAAAGGGTAAAATCCCTGATGCTGTTTTCTTCGTTACACCAACAGAAAGGAGAACCTGAACAAGCCATAATTAAGGCTTCGGAAGCAGAAAAAATTGCAGAGAAATACAAACTATACGAATGGCAAGCCAGAATTTCAGGTTTTTTATCGACCCAATACCGAAATATAGGCATTACCGAAACAGGAAGAGTTTATCTTGAAAAAGGACTAAAAGCAAGTAAAAAGATTCAAAATCAAACACAAAAAAATCTTTATTTAGGAATGGTTAATCAAGAGATTGCTCTCTATAACCTCGCTGAAAAAGAATTTGAGAAAGCACAAAAAGCAGCAAAAATCACTGATAAATATTTTCAAAAACTTCCTACAGACCCACAAAAAGACTATTTTTTAGGAACTAATTATCAGTTACTTGGTTCGATACACCTTAGTAAAAAAGAGTATGATACTTCGTTGGAATATTATAAAAAAGCACTTCAAGTACTCGAGGGCGTTATGGAGGATAATATAACACTAAGCGGATTTATATACAGAGGTATGGGTGGTGCTTATTTTGCAATGAAAGACTATGCTGTGGCAAAAAAATATTTGAGTAAGGCTGATACGATAGCTACTACTTCTGATAATATTAACTTAAAGCAAGAGGTCTATAATTCTTTTGCGGAATTCTATAAACAAACAGATAATTATGATAAATACATTTTTTACAGAGAAAAATATATCGAAAGTAAAAATCAGTATGAAGAAAATCAGAAAAAAACAATTAATAAACTTGTGAAATCCTTGCAATTAGACAACAACCGTATGTCCAAAATGTCCTTGAACCTTAAAATAGGCATCGGTATTTTAGCGGTTTTAGCAACAGGAAGTATTGTTTTTTACAACCAAAAAAAGAAAAAAGACAACAAAAAGCTAAAAATGGTCATCGAAAACCTAACTCAAGAAATAAAAGTAAAAGAGTCTTTGATTGGTAAAAACAAAATACAAACGGAAAACAACAATCAAGATAATATCCCTAAAAAAACCATCTCAATTTCCGAAAAAAAAGAAAAAGAAATTATGGCTGGATTAAGAGAATTTGAACAAAATAACGAGTATTTGGAAAATGATATTTCGATGTCTGTTTTGGCAGGAAAACTCAAAACCAACACCATCTACGTTTCTCACATTCTGAACAATCGATACAACAAGGATTTTAACACCTATATCAACGAGCTCAGAATACGCTACATTGTCCGAAAACTCAAAGAAAACAAAAATTACAGACGTTATAAAATCAGCTATCTGGCAGAGGAATCCGGTTTTTCGAGCCATAGTAAATTTTCAGCTGTTTTTAAGTTCGTAACAGGATTTTCTCCTTCTGCTTTTCTGAGCTATCTCGACAAAGAAATTCCTGAATAAACACAGTTTTTATTTCTTGCAGACAAAAAAACCTTCCTGTTAATCGTTTCGAAAGTATTATTTTCCCAAAAAAGATGTAGTTTTGCCTTTGATGCGGATTAAAAATCAGTTCGATATGAGGTATTTATTTAGATTGATAGTTGTGTTGTTCCTTTTAGGAAATGTAAGTCTTTTAAAAGCACAGGAAGAAGTTGTTCCAAACAATCAAGAGGTTTTTGACGACTTTTTGTACCGAAGAGGAAATCAATTCCGCTCTGCCTCGGGAGTTCCCGGACCTCAATATTGGCAAAACACAGCCGATTATACTATTGAAGTAGAATTAGACGACAAAACAGATGTCATAAAAGGAAAAGTAACACTTTTTTACACCAATAATTCTCCCGAAAAACTGCCATTTATCTGGATGTATGTAGAGCAAAACCTGTTTACAGAACAAAGTAAAGGAAACCTTACCACTCAGGGAGGACGCTACAAAGCCGATACAGACGGAGGCGTGAAAATATCGAATCTGTCAGCTAAAGTAAATAAATCGACTTCTTCCGAACACTATATAACCGACACCCGAATGAAGGTAACTTTTGCTCAACCAATTCCTGCCAATGGAGGAAAAGCAACAGTTTCTATGAATTTTGAATTTAAAATCCCAGAAAACGGAGTGGACAGAATGGGAAAATTAGAAACCGAAAACGGAAAGATTTATGCCATAGCCCAATGGTATCCGAGAGTGGCTGTTTTTGACGATGTATCGGGTTGGAATACCGAACCCTACTTGGGAGCAGGTGAGTTTTATTGCGAATACGGAGATTTCGATTACAAAATTACCGCTCCGTACAATCATATCGTAGTGGCTTCGGGAACTTTACAAAACCCGAAAGAGGTACTTACTAAAATCCAAATAGAAAGATTGGACAAGGCTTCAAAAAGCGACACAACAGTTATGATTCTTCCCTTGGAAGAGGTCGGGAAAACCAATATTACAAGACCCAAGCAATCAGGAAAACTAACTTGGCATTACAAAATAAACAACACACGAGATGTGGCTTTTGCCAGTTCGGCTTCCTTTATTTGGGATGCTGCAAAAATTGATCTTCCGAGCGGAAAAACCATAACGGCTCAATCGGTTTATCCGAAAGAAAGCCACGGACAAAATGCGTGGTCGCGTTCTACGGAATACACAAAAGCATCTATTGAATTTTATTCTGATTGGTTGTTCGAATATCCGTATCCGACAGCTATTAATGTGGCTTGCAATGTAGGAGGAATGGAATATCCGGGAGTTTCGTTTTGTCATTACCGATCAAGAGGAGCTGGTCTTTGGGGAGTAACCGATCACGAATTCGGGCATAACTGGTTTCCGATGATTGTCGGTTCAAACGAACGCAAACACGCCTGGCTTGACGAAGGTTTCAACACGTTTATCAATCATTACAGCACACGCAATTTTAATCAGGGAGAATACCCGTCTGATGAAGATAAAGGGAAAAACAGAATCGCTTGGATGACTTGGAAAAACAGAGAAGCTGTAAGTACTTTTCCGGATATTACAAAAGGCTACAATCTGGCTTATACGGCTTATTACAAACCGGCAACAGGTCTGATTTTACTTCGGGAATACATCCTGAATCCCAAAATTTTTGATGAGGCTTTCAAGGGATATGTCGAAACCTGGGCATACAAACATCCGCAACCAACCGATTTTTTCAACTATTTCGAAAATGTGACAGGCGAAAACCTGAACTGGTTCTGGAGAACTTTTTTCTATTCAAACGGAAATATAGACTTAGCCATTGACTCGGTTGAAAAAAGAGAAAACGGAACGAGAATTACATTTTTGAACAACGGAGAAATTCCGATGCCTATTACTTTTGAAGTAACTTTTTCGGACGGAAGCAAACAAATTGAAAGACTTCCGGTTGAAATCTGGCAGCGCAACTCCCAATGGATATATTTGCTCAATTCGGACAAAGAAGTTACTAAAGTCGAAATCGACCCAGAAGGATTTTTGCCCGACAAAAACGCTTCGGATAATGTTTGGAGTAATAATTAAAATATCGAATGTCTCAAAGTCGTAATTATGTAATCACAATTCTCTTGACTTTAAGACATCCGACTTTTGAGGTTACAACTTTAGGACTTTAAAAACTGCTTCGCAACTTTCTCTGCTTTTTTGCTTTCGGAATAATCATAGAATCCTTCTCCTGACTTTACTCCTAATTTTCCAGCCATTACCATATTCACAAGTAACGGATTCGGAGCATATTTCGGGTTTTTGAATCCGTCATACATTACGTTCAGAATCGAAAGACAAACATCTAATCCGATAAAGTCAGCCAATTGAAGTGGTCCCATCGGGTGAGCCATACCGAGTTTCATTACCGTATCGATTTCTTCTACGCCTGCAACTCCGTTGTATAGTGTTTCAATCGCTTCGTTAATCATTGGCATCAAAATTCTGTTTGCCACAAATCCTGGATAATCGTTTACTTCAACCGGAACTTTTCCTAGGGTTTTACTTAAGTTGTAAATCGTATCAAAAGTTTCTTTCGAAGTCGAATATCCTTTGATGATTTCTACCAATTTCATAATCGGCACCGGATTCATAAAGTGCATCCCGATTACTTTATCTGCTCTTTTAGTAGCAGCCGCAATTTGCGTAATTGAAATTGATGAGGTATTGGTAGCCAGAATTACGTTGCTATCAGTAAGTTCCTCTAATTGTTCAAAGATTTTTAGTTTCAGATTGATGTTTTCGGTCGCTGCTTCAACCACTAAATCTACACCAACCACTCCGTCTTTCATATCCGTATAAGTGATGATGTTTCCGATGGTTTTGTGTTTGTCGTCTTCAGTAATAGTTCCTTTTGCTACCATTCTGTCAAGGTTGGTTGCAATGGTTTTCATTCCTCTTTCCAGAGAAGCTTCTGAAATGTCGATAAGTTTTACGGTAAATCCTGATTGAGCAAAAGTGTGGGCAATTCCGTTACCCATCGTTCCAGCTCCAATTACTGCTATGTTTTTCATTTTTGTATTTAGTTATATTATTTTTTAAAACAATCAATTATTCTGTAAGCGATGCGTAGTGCTTCGGTGCCGTCTTCTAAAGTTACAATCGGAGTTGTGTCGTTGTTAATCGCATCAGCAAAAGTTTCTAATTCGTCCAAAATTGCATTATTTGGAGCAACTTCCGGATTATCAAAATAGATTTGTTTTCTGATTCCTTCTGCATTTTGCAGAATCATATCAAAATCTCCGGGAACTTCAGGAGCATCTTTCATTTTGACCACTTCACATATTTTCTCTAAATAATCCACCGAAATATAAGCATCTTTTTGGAAGAATCTGGCTTTTCGCATATTTTTCATCGAAATACGGCTCGAAGTAACATTGGCTACACAACCGTTTTCGAATTCAATTCGAGCATTGGCAATATCGGGTGAATCGCTGATTACCGAAACGCCACTTGCATGAACGTCTTTCACTTTTGATTTCACTACGCTCAAAATCGCATCAATATCATGAATCATCAAATCCAAAACTACCGGAACATCGGTTCCTCTTGGGTTGAATTCAGCCAAACGATGCGTTTCGATAAACATCGGATTGTTGATTTTATCCTTTACCGCTTTAAAAGCCGGATTGAATCGTTCCACATGACCCACCTGACCTTTTACGTTGTATTCTTTAGTCAAACTAATGATGTGTTCTGCCTCAGCAACGGTGTTCGAAATAGGTTTTTCTAAGAAAATGTGCTTTCCTTTTTTGATAGCCATCACCGCACAATCGTAGTGAGAAAGTGTTGGAGTAACGATATCTACCACATCAACATTTTCGATAAGTTCTTCGATAGTATCAAATTTTCTGTAACCGAATTCGGCTGAAATCTTTTGAGCATTTTCTGAATTGGGGTCATAAAACCCAACTAATTCATATTTAGAAGATTGATTGAGTAATCGTAAGTGTATCTTTCCCAGATGTCCCGCTCCGAGAACGCCTATTTTTAGCATAGATGTATAATTTGTCCAAAAGTAGTAAAAACCTATAATTTGGTCAAATAAAGTGAGGCTTTTAAACTTTCCTTTTGTCTTATGGTGTTATTGATAACCAATTCAATAAGTTTATTTTCATAAAACTTATAGCAAAAGTTTGCTTACTATTGCCAATTCCTATAATTTTACGGATAGAAAAACCCTAACCGCAATGATATTATTTACCTCATACAGGTTATTGAGTATCAAAGAAGTAAATTGTAGGTTTTAGAGGAAGGAAAAATGAGAGAAATAAAAGTTTTATTTTCAATAAAAGAAGCAAGTGATTGGGCTACCAAACATACCGGTAAATCAGTTACTACCTCTAATATTTCTTATCTTGTACAATACGGAAGAATTAGAAAAATAGGTACTAATGGCTCGACTCACATCTACAAACAAGATTTGATTGATTATTATAATTCTTATAATGGCAACAAAGAAGTAGATTGGAAAGAGCAATTGGGAGAAGACTTGAATTGGACACTTTCCTTTGATAAATACAAAGAATCTGAGACCACAAAACACGTACATCGTTTACACCCATACAAGGGAAAATTTATCCCACAATTAGTAGAGTATTTTTTAGATAACCATATTGATAATTTCAAAACCGAAACCTATTTCAAAGAAGGTGACATTGTGCTTGACCCTTTTTCAGGAAGTGGAACAACAATGGTTCAAGCTAATGAATTGGGAATGCATGCCATAGGTGTTGATGTATCTGCGTTTAATGCAATGATAAGTAACTGTAAAGTTGACACTTATGATTTACATGACTTAAAAAAAGAAACAGACCAAATTACTACAGCACTTTCTGAATTCTTATCTGATAAAAAAACGGTTGATTTTGAAACAAAATTGTTAGAAGAGTTATACCTCTTCAACAACAAATATTTTCCTGTTCCTGAGTATAAATATCGCTTACGACAAAAAGAAATTAATGAGAAAGAATACAGTATAGAAAAAGAAAAAGAATTTCTGCCTATTTATGAAAAGTTAGTAAGAGAATATCAGATAAAACTCAATCAAGAAAAAAGAGATACTTTTTTAGATAGATGGTATTTACAAAATGTAAGAGAAGAAATAGAATATGTTTTTGATAAAATAAAAAACATACAAAACCCTTCTACTAAAAAAATTGTAAGCATTATTCTTAGTCGCACTATCAGGAGTTGTAGAGCTACAACCCATTCAGATTTAGCCACTTTGATTGACCCAGTTACAACTCCTTATTATTGCTCTAAACACGGAAAAATGTGTAAACCTCTTTTTTCAATTCAGAAATGGTGGCAAACTTATTCTAAAGATACTATTAAACGTTTGTCCCAATTTGAAAAATTAAGAACCAACACTTATCAATATTGTTTGACTGGAGATAGCAGAAATATTGATATTATTTCTGGTTTGAGAGAAAAAAAACCACAACTTGCAAATCTTGTAGAGATACAAAAAATAAAAGGTATATTCTCTTCTCCCCCCTATGTGGGTTTAATAGATTATCATGAGCAACATGCTTATGCTTATGATTTATTTAATTTTGAAAGAAATGATGATTTAGAAATTGGCCCACTCTACAAAGGCAAAGGCAAAGTAGCACAAGAAAGTTATATAGAAGGTATTGTTAATGTTTTGAATAATTATAAAAGGTTTTTGGTAGAAGATTATGATATTTTCTTAGTGGCTAATGACAAAAACAATCTATATCCAAGAATTGCAGAAAAGGCAGGAATGAAGATTGTCAACCAATTCAAACGTCCTGTATTGAACCGAACCGAAAAAGACAAGAATGCTTATTCGGAAATTATATTTCATTTAAAAAGAAAAGAAAATGGCTCTAAAAGCTGAAATAAAGGAAAAAATATCAATTGAAGTAATTAAAACCTTAATTACTCGATTTGAAAATTTTCCAGAAGATGCTTCTAAAAATAGGAACGCTCCTTTTCACGAAGCTTTTTTAAATGCTTTTGCTAATAAATTTGAAGGTAAAGTTACTGATGTACCTTTTTTTATCAGTATGAGTAGCTGGTTACACGGTTTAAATACAACTCTGGGACAGACCTTTTTTGAAAACATCGCTTATCATTTAAGTAATGGTGAAAAAAGAGAATATACATCTAAACGATTAGGAAATCTTCCTATAAGGCAAACACAAAGAAATCAAATAGCATCAACATTAGCAAAATTAAGTTACGGAGAAGAATTACCTAATCTTATAAATGAGGATGCTTTCTTATTTACAGAATATGAAGATGAGATAATAAATGCAATGGACTTTTCTGCAGATGTTTTTATCGAAGATAATGATTCTGTTACAGCAATAGAGTTGAAATCTGTAAAACCTAACTCAGGTGAAATGAGAGGAGAAAAGCAGAAAATTTTAGAAGGTAAAGCTGCTCTTTATAGACTTTTTCCTAATAAAAAAATCCATTTTTATATAGGATTTCCTTTTGACCCAACAGTTAATCCTTTGAATGAGCCTGTAACAAGTTATAACAAAACTAGATTTCTCAATTCAATAATTAATATGAATAAGTTTTTTGCTCCGAATGAATGTTTATTAGCTAATGAACTTTGGGATTTTCTTTCTGGGCAGACTAATACAATGGAAGAGATTTTAGAAATAATAAATACAATCTCCACTCCAAAATTCTTAGAGAAGTTCCATCTTTTAACCGACAATACCAAACGAACACTCCCAGAGTATAGGGCTCAGTTAGAAGAATGGAATTTAAATTCCGAACTCGAGATAATTCATAATACTGATAATATTCTCAAAAAGATTAAAAATGATAATTCTTTGGTGAGAATTTACAATAAAACTATACTTAACAACAAAGGCAGCTATAATTTCGAAAGATATCATAAACTAATAAGTGTAATAAAATAATTAAAGAATCAAATGTTCATACGTATAGTAAAAATGAGTTTTCATCCAGAGCATATTGAGGCTTTTTTGGAGAATTTTCATCAACATAAACAAAGTATCAGAAACTTTCCCGGAAACACATTTTTAGAGTTATATCAAGACAAAAACAATAAATCGGTGTTTTTTACGTATAGCATTTGGGAGAAAGAAGAAGATTTGGAAAATTACAGACATTCTGAACTTTTCAACCAGGTTTGGACGTTTACCAAAGCCTTGTTTAACGACAGACCACAAGCTTGGAGCGTGGACAAACTGGAAAGTCTTCCGTAAGTCCTCTCCTAACTCCTCTCGAAGAGGGGAATAAAATAGTAAGAAAAAAGGTGTAATATAAATAATTAAAATCCCCACATAAACCCCTCTCCTTGGGAGAGGGGTTGGGGTGAGGCTTATGAAATCAATACTATTTCGAGAAATACAGTCATTTTTCGGTTCGCTAATCGGCTATTTAGTTATAGCTGTTTTTTTATTGCTTAACGGATTGTTTTTATGGGTATTTCAAGGTGATTTCAACATTCTGGACGGCTCTTTTGCTGATTTGAATCCGTTTTTCACTTTAGCTCCTTGGGTTTTGATTTTCCTGATTCCGGCTGTAACCATGCGAAGCTTTTCGGATGAGCGAAAACAAGGCACGATCGAACTCTTACTCACAAAACCACTTTCGGTTTGGCAAATCTAAACGGAAAATTCTTCGGAGCTTTGTTGCTGATTATCATTGCTTTGCTACCTACTTTAATTTACGTTTACGTCATTTACGGATTGGTAAGTCCGCCAACGGTAATTGATTCCGGAAGTATTATTGGTTCTTATTTTGGGCTTTTATTTTTAATTTCCGGATATACCGCTGTTGGTATTTTCACTTCCATTTTAACAGAAAACCAAATCGTAGCCTTTATTTTGGCTGTTTTCGTTTGTTTTTTATTGTATTTCGGAATGGAAGGTTTGGCCTCACAATTCACTCCTTATAACGATTTTGTAGCTTCTCTGGGTATGGATTATCACTTTAAAAGCATCAGTCGTGGTGTGTTGGATACTCGTGATATTATTTATTTTGTGAGTGTAGCCGTTTTGTTTTTATCATTAACTGTTTTTAAACTTAAATCTCTGAAAAACTGATGAAAACACAACAAAATAACAATATCAAACAGCTTTTTTATGTAGTTTTAGGGATAATCGTTCTGAACATTATCGGGAGTTTTGTGTATCAACGTTTTGATATGACTCATGACAAACGATATACATTACAGGATGCTACCAAAGATTTGCTCAGACAAGTAAATACACCTTTGGAATTTACGGTTTTGTTGCAAGGAGAAGACTTTCCATCGGAATTCAGACGTTTACAACAAGAAACCAAACAGCTTTTAGAAGAATTCAGAGGTATAAACAGCAATATTCGTTTTGTGTTGGAAGACCTTTTGGAAGGAGAAGCAGACATCAATCAAACCATGTTGGAGTTAGATGAAATGGGACTTACTCCTACAAACATCCCGATTACCAAACAAGGAAATCAATCTATCGTTCGTATTTTCCCGTGGGCTATCGGATATGATGAAGCGAACCAACGTTCGGTTCGTGTTCCGCTATTGATAAACAATTTAGGAGTTTCGGCTTCAGAAAACATTCAAAAATCTGTCGAACAACTCGAATATGCCTTTGCAGATGCCATTGCCAAACTTACCATAAAAGAAAAAAAGAGCATTGCTGTTCTCAAAGGAAACGGACAGATTGATGACAAATATATGGCTGATTTCATCACGAGTCTCAAACCGTATTATGAATTCGGGGAATTCGATTTGAAAGAACTACAAAACGACAACAATCAGGTTATCAAAAACTTAGACAGATTTGACTTAACCATTATTGCGAAGCCCACAAAGCCTTTTTCGGAAAGAGAAAGATACATTCTTGATCAATATATTATGAAAGGAAAAAAGACGATGTGGCTCATTGACCAAGTTAAATTTGATTTGGATAGTTTAGCAAATCCAGCTCAAAGAGGTGTAGCCTTGGTAGAAGAAGATTTGAATCTTGACGATATGCTTTTCAGATATGGAGTCAGAATAAATTATAATTTAATTCAGGATTATATCTCTGTTCCAATTACTATGAAAGACCAAAACGGACAGGATTTGCCTTTAGATTGGTGGTATTCGGTAATGATTCCTTCCAAAGACAATCACCTTATCAACAAGAATGTAAATGTGATTAAACACGAATTTGCCAATAGTATCGATACTTTGGCAAACGAAATTCAAAAAACGATTCTTTTGGAGAGTTCCAATATGTCTCGAACAGTCGGAGTTCCGTTGCAAATTGAACTTTTTCAATTTCAGGGAGAAGCACCTTTTGCTGGAAAACCGAGCATAACCGGAGTTTTGTTAGAAGGAAATTTTACTTCGGCTTACAAAAATAGGGTAAAACCATTTGATTACCCTAACCCGAAAGATGACGGAGTAAACAGCAAAATGATTGTAATCTCAGACGGAGATATAGTAAATTATATGTATGCCAACAAAAAGTTTCTCCCCAACGGATATGACCTCTGGACAGAGCAAATCTACGGAAACAAAGATTTTTTGATGAATGCAGCTCACTTCCTGCTCGACGATTCGGGAATAATCAGCATCAGAGCCAAAGAAGTAAAACTTGCCTTTTTTGACAAGGAAAAAATACGAGCTAAATACTTACAATCACAAATCATTACCGTTGGACTCCCGATTGTGTTTTTAACTGTTTTCGGAGTGATGTTTAACTATTTGAGAAGAAGAAAATATACCAAAAAACTTTCGTAAAATCACACCTTAAAAAACTTTTTTGTATTGGATTTTGCTTTTAATAAAAATACTTGTACATTTGCAAACTCAAAATTAGAGAAGGATTATTAAAAAATATAGCGATGAAAAGTGGAATTCACCCTGAAAATTACAGATTAGTAGCTTTTAAAGATATGTCAAATGACGATGTATTCATTACTAAATCTACTGTAGAAACCAAAGAAACTATTGAGGTTGACGGAGTTGAATATCCTGTATTTAAAATGGAGATTTCAAGAACTTCCCACCCTTATTATACAGGAAAATCAAAATTGGTCGATACCGCAGGACGTATCGATAAGTTCAAAAACAAATACGCTAAATTCAATAAGTAATATTAGTTTGGTGTTCAATTTACAGAGAATCCTGTTCTGAAAAGAATGGGATTTTTTGTTTTAAAGCGAATCGTAAAAACAGAACACTACTGATTAAGTATTCTTTTTACCTTTTCATAAAAAACAGGAAACTCTCTTCGGAAAGTATCGGGAGTCTCAAAATAATGCTCGACAAGCACAGCCAAAAACTCGTATTTGTTTTCAAAGGCGTATGCTCTGAAATAGGTTGACTGGAGTAATTTTTCTCTTTTTTCAGGTTTTTTAATCTCAAGTAAAAGTTGCAAAAAGTTTCTTTTGAAATGATTCGAATTCGGGTGCTTTTTTAATTTCATTTCGAAGTGCAGTGCATGGGTAAATTCGTGTAAACCCAAATTAATGTTGTCGTCAGAAGTAAAATGTCCTTCCAGAAAGTGCTTCCACGAAAAAACCAAAACCTTACTTTTCGGATTAAACTCCCCTTTGTGATATTGTTCGGTTATGGTCGAAAAATAAATATCAGGATAAACCAAAATAGCCTTGAACGACGTATAAGTATATCGCTTAAACCCAAAAGTAAGTGCCACAGAAGACGATGCAATAAGCACTCGCATTTGCGGAGTCAGCTCTAAACCTTCCCTTGTAATTATTGGGTGTGTTTGTAAAAATTTTGCAACTCTATGCTCAAAATATCCCTTGTTTTTGTCTGATAATTTTTGATAATAACCCACCTCTTTTTTGAGTATTTGTTTTTCAAAAACAGACAGTTTTTTCAACGGAAAATAAAAGTGTTTGTATTTTAGGTAATTGATAACGGAAGTAAAAGAAGCATATAAAAATTTTCTTCTCATATAAAAAGAACCTGTATAAAAAAACCCTTTTTTCAAATTGCGTTTTTTGTGACCCCATCGGGATTCGAACCCAAATCGTCAGAACCGGAATCTGATATTCTATCCATTGAACTATGGGGTCTTTTATTTTTTTTAGAGAACAGAAAACTGAAAACAGACAAAGGCGAGGAACATTAATTCTGTTTTCCGTTCTCTATTTTTATCTATTCTAAACTAACAAACTTCTAACAACCGTCGAAATGGTTTTTCCGTCTGCTTGTCCTGCCATCCGCTTGTTGGCTTCTGCCATTACTTGCCCCATAGATGCCATTCCGCTGACTCCTAAATCGGTAATAATTTGTGAAACAATCTCTTTTATGCGATCTTCCGAAAGTTGCTGCGGTAAGAATTTCTCAATGATTTTTGCTTGCTCTACCTCGGGTTGGGCTAAATCTTCTCTTCCTTGTTCAGTATAAATTCTTGCCGATTCTTTACGTTGTTTTACAAGGCGTTGAAGTAATTTTATTTCGTCATCTTTTGAGAGTTCTTCTTTTGCTCCACTTTCGGTTTGAGCCAAAAGTATGGCTGATTTTATGGCTCGTAATGTATCCAAAGCTAATGTATCTTTGGTTTTCATTGCGTTTTTGATTTCTCCGTTTATTTGGCTTTGTAAATTCATAATAATATTACTTTTAGGATTGCAAATTTAAGGAAACTGTTTTTGAAAAACAGTCTTTGAAATTTTTATTTTCATTGCTGAGTTTGTTCTAACCCAACCATCCTTCTCTGTCCAAACTTCTATACTGAATTGCCTCAGAAATATGATACGATACTATATGCTCAGAGGCTTCTAAATCTGCTATGGTACGAGCTACTTTAAGGATTCTGTCATAAGCTCGGGCAGAAAGACCTAATCTTTCCATGGCTTGCTTAAGAAGTTCTTTTGAAGGCTGGTCAAGCACACAATATTCTCTTATTTGTTTGGTATTCATCTGTGCATTGTAGTGCAAATTGTCAAGATTCTCAAATCGTTTGGTCTGAATGTCCCTTGCTCTAATTACTCGCTTTCGGATTTCGGAGCTTGGCTCGGGTTTTTCGTTTTCGGATAATTTCTCAAACGGAACAGGAGTAACTTCGATGTGAATGTCTATTCTGTCCAAAAGTGGTCCCGAAATTTTCCCCATATATCGTTGCATCTCGACAACCGAAGTAGAATGTGTTCCGTCATTAAAATAACCTCCCGGACTCGGATTCATACTTGCTACCAACATAAACGAAGACGGATAAGTAACCGTAAACCTCGCTCTCGAAATAGTAACTTCTCTATCTTCAAGAGGCTGACGCAAAACCTCAAGAACTTTTCTCTCGAATTCAGGTAATTCATCTAAAAATAAAACTCCGTTATGTGCCAACGAAATTTCTCCGGGTTGCGGATAACTTCCTCCTCCTACAAGCGATGCGGCCGATGCAGAATGGTGCGGGCTTCGGAATGGTCTTTGGCTCATTAGCCCTGTGTCTTTAATTTTTCCTGCCACACTATGGATTTTTGTGGTTTCAAGAGCTTCGTGTAGAGTCATTGGGGGGAGAATACCGGGAAGTCGTTTGGCAAGCATGGTTTTTCCTGACCCGGGAGGACCTATCAAAATTATGTTGTGCCCTCCTGCTGCTGCAATTTCCATACATCGCTTGATGCTTTCTTGTCCTTTTACGTCCGAAAAATCAAATTCGGGAAAATCAAGGGTTTTCATAAATTCTTCCCTTGTATTGATAATCATCGGTTGTAAATCTGATTTTTCTTCAAAAAAGTCAATTACCTCTTTAATACTCTCGACTCCATAAACATCCAAATCGCTAACAACAGCGGCTTCTTTTACGTTTTGTTTTGGCAGAAAAAAACCTTTAAAACCTTCTTGTCTTGCCTTGATGGCAATAGGTAAAGCTCCTTTTATGGGTTGTAGCGTTCCGTCAAGCGAGAGTTCTCCCATAATCATATAATTGCCAACCTTTTCACTTTTAATTTGAGAAGAAGCAGCTAAAATACCGATAGCCAGAGTAAGGTCATAAGCAGAACCTTCTTTGCGTAAGTCTGCAGGAGCCATATTTATGGTTATCTTTTTGCCAGGAAGTTCATAACCGATATTTTTCAAAGAAGCTGCAATGCGGTAACTGCTTTCTTTAACAGCATTATCAGGCAACCCCACCAAATGATATCCAATTCCTTTATCAACATTTACCTCAACGGTAATGGTTGTGGCATCAACCCCGAAAACAGCACCTCCGAATACTTTTACTAACATACCCTATACTTTTGAAAACCTCTGATGCTCAAAAGTATAATTTTTTTTGATTTGTTAAAAATAATCGTGTGAAATCGTTCGTTTTAAACTGAAATATTAAAGTCTTTGCCCTAATTTTTGAATCATTTGATTTTTCCACATGGCAAAATCTCCTTCCAAAATATGCTTACGAGCTTCACGGACCAGCCACAAATAAAACCCTAAATTGTGAATGGTTGCAATTTGTTTTCCTAAAAATTCTGCTGCTGCAAATAAATGTCGCAAATAGGCTTTTGAATATTCGGTATCAACAAAAGTAATTCCCATAGGGTCAATCGGAGAAAAATCATCTGCCCATTTTTTGTTTTTGATGTTGATAATTCCTTCGGAAGTAAACAACATTCCGTTTCTGGCATTTCGGGTAGGCATTACACAATCGAACATATCCACTCCCAAAGCAATGTTTTCCAGAATATTTATCGGGGTTCCTACTCCCATAAGGTATCGGGGTTTTTCTTTCGGAAGAATATCACAAACCACTTCAGTCATGGCATACATTTCTTCTGCCGGTTCTCCAACCGAAAGCCCTCCAATAGCATTTCCTTTTGCTCCTGCGTTTGCAATATATTCAGCCGATTGCTGACGCAAATCTTTATAAGTACTCCCTTGAACAATCGGAAAAAATGTTTGATTATAATCGTATTTTAAAGGTGTTTTTTCTAAATGAGCCATGCATCGGTCAAGCCAACGATGTGTCATGTGCATGGAGCGTTTGGCATAATTGTAGTCACACGGGTACGGAGTACACTCGTCAAAAGCCATAATAATATCGGCTCCAATAGTGCGTTGGATTTCCATTACACTTTCAGGAGAAAAAAAGTGGTATGAACCGTCAATATGCGATTTGAACTTTACTCCTTCTTCTTTAATTTTTCTGTTGGCAGAAAGCGAATATACTTGATATCCTCCTGAATCGGTCAGGATGTTTCTGTCCCAATTCATAAACTTGTGCAATCCGCCTGCCTGCTCCAAAATATCCGTTTTCGGACGTAGGTATAAATGATAGGTATTTCCCAGAATAATATCCGGGTTAATGTCTTCTTTCAGTTCTCTTTGGTGAACGCCCTTTACGGAAGCCACCGTCCCGACAGGCATAAAAATCGGAGTTTCGATAACTCCGTGATCTGTGGTTATTTTTCCTGCTCTTGCCTTAGATTGAGCATCATTTTTAAGTAAATCGAATTGCATAATTGCGTATTAGAACTCACAAAGGTAAGTATTTTGGACTTTCGACCATCAGGTTATTAAGTCTAAACCTTGCTCATAGCTAAAATATGTTTGTCAATAGATCATAAAGACTCTAAAAACGCTCTGTTTGTAAAAAGTTTTCTGTGCAGATTTGACGTTATCAAAATTTAACATTAAGATGAAACAACATCGAGAATCAAACAGTCAAACACTGTTACGTCACTAAAAAATTCTGTTCTTATAGGAAGGTAAAAAAGTTGATTGCTGTCGAATTTATCTTTGATTCGAACATAGTCTTTTTCGGTGGTAATGACGGGTTTCCCGTTTGCTTTTTGTTTTATTTTCTTGATTTCTTCATCGGAAAAATTATGGTGGTCGGGATATTTAAGCAAAACATCTCCGTTGTTTTTTAGGAAAGAAAAAAACGGTTCAGGCTTTGCTATACCTGCTAAAATAACTTTTGGTTGTGTTTTAATTTCGAAAACATTTAATTCGGAATTGGCAGAAAAAACACGATTATCATAACCTATACTTGTGAAAAATAACTTTTGGTTGTATTTTAATAATAATTTCTTGCGTATGTTTTCTTTTTCAGCTTCCGAAATATTTGCAGGGCATTTAGTAACTATAACAAAATCAGCCCTTTTAGCTCCAACTTTGGCTTCTCTTAAGTTTCCGACCGGAAGAATAAAATCATCACAATACAAATCTGAATAAGCGGTAAGCAAAATGTATGCTGTTGCTTTTACTTTTCTATGTTGATAAGCATCATCGAGCAAAATGACTTCGGGAGGCGTTTCGAGCTGTAAAAGTTGTTGGATTCCGTTTTTACGATGAGCATCAACCGCAACCAGTATGTTTTTGAACTTAGTAAAAAACTGAAAGGGTTCATCACCCAAATCCTCAACATTGGAGTTTTTATCTGCCAAAACAAAGCCTTTTGATTTTCGTTTGTATCCTCTGCTCAAAACGGCCACTCGATATTTATCGGATAATAAACGGATTAAATATTCGGTTTGAGGAGACTTTCCTGTACCCCCCGTACTTAGATTTCCTATGGCAATTACAGGAACTGGAGCTTGATACGACTTGAAAATCTCTTTGTCATAAAAGAAATTCCGAATACTCGTTATCATCCCATATAAAATCCCGAACGGAAAAAGTAAAAATCGCAGCATTTTCATCTTACAAATGTAAGATTTTGAATTATGAAAAGAGAAACTGTTCGATGAGATTGCCCGAAATTTTTAACTTAATCTAGTTTTTATTCAGAATTTGAAGATTTCTCGAGTGTTTTTAATCCGTTTAACCATCTTCTCATCAAAGGAAAAACCACCATGAAAAATCCTACCACCAAACCACATCCCGAAACAAAAAACACATAAAACCAAGGTCTTAGCTGCCTTATTATTTCTCCGTAAGCAACTTCAGGATTATTAAACTGCTCGTATGATTTTGCAAATCCTGCCATAGTAAGAGATATCCAAAAAACCAACAAAGAGCCGTTAATCAGCCAAAAGCCAAATTTCTCGGTTTTTAGTCTTGTGGTTTGATTTCCGAAAATATCATACGTAAAAGCAAGTAACAACATCGTATTGATTCCGATAGTTGCCCCCATAGTGTGGGCTACAATTACATGGGTTCCGTGCATATAAATATTAAGAGCAGGAATTGACATCAAAATCGCCAATCCTAACGTAAGAAAAACCCAAACATCAGCCGCTATCAGAAAACGGTATGAGCCAATGTGAAAATGCTTTTTGGCATCGCTTACCGATGATTTCCAAAAGTAAATTATTCTCCCGAAAATAAATAATTCGGTCATACTCACCACATAAGCAATATTTTTGACATAAGGCTGCGTGGGTAATGTATAAATATGATGCCCCCAATTGAACATCAGGTTGAATAGCCCCAAAAAATACAACCAAAAAGCAATATTAGAAAAACTGTATGTTTTATTTCCTGCAATTTTATCCATCAGATAAATGGAGCTTCCGTAAATGAGCATATTCCACGAACCAACCATAGAGCCATAAGATTTCCATTGAATGGTCATATCTTTAACCAAGTGATTCCTGATTTCGGGAATGAGCCACAGATTAGACTCTAAATAGGTAAACAAAAAAAATAAAACTCCCGTAAACCACATCCATAAGTAAACCGGCTGTTGTTTCAGGGTTTTGAAATTAGACATAAAAACAACAATAAAAAGAATCCAGCCCACAGTAATCGGAATCGAAAAAACCGGATTAAATTCCCAATATTCACGTCCTCCGAAAATTCCGAAGCTATAAGAAATAAGAATACCTACAAACGAAAGAACAAAAATATAGAATGCCCAACGAATGAGTTTTTGCTGTTTCAAGTTTTGATTGTTGTGTTCTTTCAGAAAATAAAGCACACACCCGATTGCGGTTATCAAAATCCAAAAAACTGCAGAAGAAACATGAAGCGGACGTATTTTTTCAAACGAGAAAAAATCTTTCCAAAAACCAGGAATAATATATTCCAAAGCTCCTGCTAATCCGAACAACAAGGCAGAAAACAAAAACACTAATCCCGCTCCGATAAAGTTCTTTATGTATTTATTGTTGTGAGATGGTTCCATTGAAATGTTTTGTAAACGAAGTAGGGTCTGCAACCCCTGTGGTATTGGTGTATTTAAAAAATTCGATGAATGCCTGTATTTCTTCAAGACTCAAATGGTAGTTTGGCATAACCTGCGTTCCTGATTGCAAAAAAGATGTGATATATGCCTCTGATCTTATGGAATAAACATTGGTCAAATCAGGTCCTAAATGTCCTCCTAATCCGTACAATTGATGACACGAAACACAATTTTTCTGTTGCCAAAGCATCTTTCCTTTCTGAGCTAAAGTATTCGGATATGCCAACTGCTCGGTTTGTGTGAAATATAAAGTTGTACTGTAACCTAAAAAAGTTACCAGCAAAACAAGAAAAACAATAAATTTGATTCTGAACTTTTCCATATAAAGTCTAAAAAAATAAAGCTTTTGTAAAAGTAATACAACAAAAAACCCGCTGTTTATGATTAAAATCATAGTATGTCTTTTTTAGAAAAATAAATTAATCTCGAATTGTTTTTATTACCAGTACAATGCAGAAACTGTTATTCAACAAATTAAAAATATGGGATGTTTAACACGATTGTAACTTTAGAGACATTAAAAACTGAATTACTTTTTGTCTTTATCAAAAACTGATTGCCGAATACTACAAAATGAACGCTAAATTTTTGTATCTTTAACCCAACTTTCTTTTTTTATAAAAGTTATGGAAACAGGATACGAAAGCAATCATTTAATAGACAGATTACCCGATCATCTGAAACAATTTATTAAACCACAGGATTATGAGGATTATACTCCTATAAATCAAGCGGTTTGGAGGTATGTAATGCGTAAAAATGTAGATTATTTGAGCAGGGTTGCTCACGAATCTTACCTTGAAGGGCTTCGCAAAACGGGAATATCAATTGAGTCTATTCCGAGTATGTACGGAATGAACCGAATCTTAAAAGAAATTGGCTGGGCTGCCGTAGCCGTTGACGGATTCATTCCTCCGAATGCTTTTATGGAGTTTCAAGCGTATAATGTATTAGTAATTGCCTCAGATATTCGTCAGCTCGAACATATCGAATATACTCCGGCTCCGGATATCATTCACGAAGGTGCAGGACACGCTCCCATTATTGCCAATCCGGAATATGCCGAATATCTAAGGCGATTTGGAGAAATAGGCTGCAAGGCAATTTCATCAGCTCGTGATTACGAAATGTATGAAGCAATTCGCTTGTTATCTATCTTAAAAGAAGCAGAGGGAACTCCTCAAGAAGAAATTGACAAAGCCGAAAAAGCGGTTGAAGAGTTGCAAAACAATATGGGAGAATTGTCTGAAATGGCAAAAATCCGAAACCTACATTGGTGGACAGTTGAATACGGACTTATAGGAACAATTGAAAACCCGAAAATCTACGGAGCCGGATTGTTGTCTTCCATAGGCGAAAGTACTTGGTGTATGACCGATAATGTGAAAAAAATTCCGTACTCTATCGAAGCAGCTGAACAAAATTTTGACATTACTAAACCGCAACCTCAATTGTATGTTACTCCTGATTTCGCTCATTTGAGCATGGTGCTCGAAGAATTTGCCAACAAAATGGCTTTGCGCACCGGAGGGTATAGTGCGGTAAAAAAACTCATTAACTCCAAATCTTTAGGAACTATTGAGCTTAGCACAGGATTGCAGATTTCGGGAGTTTTTACTAACACTATCAAACACAAAGGAAATCCGGTCTACATCCAAACTACGGGTAAAACGGCTTTGGCTTACAGAGAAAAAGAACTCGTAGGACATTCCACAGGATATCACTCCGAAGGTTTCGGAAGCCCTATTGGCACACTTAAAGGAATTAATTTGGCGATCGAAGATATGAGCCCGAGAGATTTGATAGCGTATGATATTTATGAAGGGAAAAGTGTTACTCTTGAATTTGAAGGAGAAATTACCGTTAAAGGAGAAATTATCACGGGTTCGAGAAATTTACAAGGAAAAATAATTCTAATTAGCTTTAAGAATTGTACCGTTACACACGAAGACGAAATCCTTTTCAAACCAGAATGGGGAACTTATGACATGGCAGTCGGGAAAGAAATTGTATCCGGCTTTTCGGGTCCGGCAGATATGAATAGTTTCGATATGATTACTCACGTTCCATCAACGAAAACTATCAAGGCACAGATAACTCCTGAGCGAGAGGAGCTAGAAAAGCTATATGCTTCTGTCAGAAACATAAGAGAAGGAAAAACATCAGAAATTACACTCAAAGAAGCTTTTGGTGCAATTACTGCCAATCACCCAAACGATTGGCTTCTCTCGATTGAAATAGCCGAATTGGTACACAAGCAAAACAATACTGATTTTGTGCAAAAATTATTGAATCATCTGGAGAAAGTAAAACAAACCCGCCCACAAATTGCTCATTTGGTAGATAATGGGTTAGCACTTATTTTTGAGGAAGAAAAAGTTTAACAACTATAGCTGTGAATGTTTACAAAACATTAAAAAACTATTTTATTAAAAACATAGACAACCTATTTTTAAAAAAAAATGATAATAATAGGTGTTTTTACAAATAAAACTAATACTTTTGCATCAAAATCCATTTTGATTAAAATTTAAAACTATTAAATAATTACTTTGAAGTATGAGAAAAATTGTTTTACCATTTGTTGTTTTTGTTTCTTCTTTAGCATTTGTTAATGCTCAAGAGGCAGAACCGGAGAAAGCAGACTACAATAAGTGGTCAGTTGAACTAAACGGAGGTTTATCTAAACCAACTAAACCGTTTGCCGGAGGGTATTATGTAGGAACTTTTGAATTTAATTCTTTACACGGAGATTTAGGGGTTCGTTATATGTTCAATCCAAAATTCGGATTAAAAGCTGATGTTGGATACGATAAAATTGAAAACGGAGATAAAAGTTCCACTTTTGATAGCAGTTATATGAGATTCAATTTACAAGGAGTTGTAAATTTAGGCAGGGTTCTGAATTTTGAAGACTGGACAAACACTTTCGGGCTATTGGGTCACGCAGGTATTGGTTACGGATTAATTAATGGTGAGTATCTTTCAGGAGATGAATACACAGACAATGTTGGTGTATTTATGGCAGGACTTACCGGTCAGGTTAAGTTGTCTGACAGATTTGTTCTTAATGCAGATTTTACTGCCATTAACAATATGGATCAAGACAGAACTTGGGACGGAGCTACTCATGTAGGGAAAGGAAGAGGTTTTGAAAAAAGCTTTGTTTATAACGCTACTTTGGGGTTAACTGTGTATTTTGGTAAAAATCAACAACATGCTGACTGGGTTGTTTTCACAGCTGTTGATGATGAATTAACCGATTTAGAAGAAAGAATCGCAGAACTTGAGGGTATGTTAGTTGATTCTGACAAAGATGGAGTTCCTGACTATCTTGATATGGAACCAAATTCAACTCCAGGTGTGGCGGTAGATTCTAAAGGAAGAGCTGTTGATACAAATGGAAATGGTATTCCTGACGAACTGGAAGGATACTTAGAAACTAAATATGGTGTTGATGCGATGAAGTCTGCTCTTGCTGCTGATAGTAAAGGTAACAATGAACTTGTAAAAGAGTTTATTAACGGTGGATATGTAACTACTTATTTCGACTTCGACAAAGATCAACCGACAAACGTATCTTCTCACGGAATTGATTTTATCCGTACTTATTTACTGAATAACCCTTCTGCTTCTATAGATATTTTCGGGCATGCTGACGAGGTTGGAAATGCTGATTACAACTATGGCTTAGCAAACAGAAGAGCTCAAAATGTGAAAAACATTTTGGTGAAAGCTGGAATTTCTGAAAATAGATTGAACGTGGTTTCTAAAGGAGAAGACAGTTCTGTTGAACCTTCTTCAACCGGAGCTCGTAAATTGGTAAGAAGAGTTACTTTCCAGATAAAATAAATTTTCTGAAAGTTATAGAATCTTAAAATACAAAAACCGTCTCAAACGAATATTTGAGACGGTTTTTTTATAGAGTTTTTCCTTCAAAAGTGATATTATTGCTTTGTCAAAATACCTTACAAAAGCATTGAAATTGCTTTTTTCAAAGCATTGATAAAACTGTCAATCTCTTCTTTGGTATTATAAAACGAAAACGAAACCCGAATAGTTCCGGGAATATCAAAAAAGCTCATAATTGGTTGGGCACAATGATGTCCGGTTCGGACAGCAACACCCATTTTGTCTATAATCGTGCCAATGTCATACGGATGAACTCCTTCTACGTTAAAGGAAATAACAGATACTTTGCGAGGAATGTCCCCATAAATTACAACTTTTGGAGTTTCTAACAGCTTTCGAGTAGCATAATCTAACAACTCTTTTTCGTATTTTTCAATATTTTCAAAGCCTGTTTCGTTCAGGTAATCAATGGCTTTTCCGAAAGCAATTCCTCCCGCTATGTTAGGAGTTCCTGCTTCAAATTTATGAGGAATATCTGCATAAGTCGTTTTTTCAAACGAAACTTCTTTTATCATCTCTCCTCCCCCTTTATAAGGCGGTATTTTCTCTAACCATTCTCGTTTGCCATACAAAATCCCCACACCCGTAGGGCCACACATTTTGTGAGCCGAAAACACATAAAAATCACAACCTAACTCCTGAACATCGGGTTTTGTGTGAGCTACCGCTTGAGCTCCATCAATCAAAACACAAGCCCCGAACAAATGAGCTTTTTTGATGATTTTCTGAATCGGATTTATCACTCCTAAAGCATTAGAAACGTGATTTACAGCAACAATTTTAGTTTTATCCGAAAGCAGTTTTTCATATTCTGCCATAACGAGTTCTCCGTTTTTGTCAATCGGAATCACTTTTAGTTTTGCTCCTGTTCTTTCGCACAACATTTGCCAAGGCACAATGTTGGAATGGTGTTCCAAATGCGAAATAATTATTTCATCATCTTTTTGTAAAAGCGAAGTAAAACAATTGGCTACTAAATTAATGCTTTCGGTAGTTCCGGAAGTAAGAATGACCTCTGCAGCCTCACTGGCATTAATGTGAGTTTTTATTTTTTCTCTTGAAATTTCATAAGCATCAGTAGCCAACTGACTCAAAGTATGCACACCTCTGTGGATGTTGGCATTTATGGTAGTATAATATTCCGAAATAGCATCAATTACTACTTTTGGCTTCTGCGAAGTAGCTCCGTTATCGAAATAAACCAACGGATATTTCCCGACAGACTGTGAGAGTATAGGAAAATCTTTCCGAATTTTTTGAACATCAAAACTCATAATCAACATTACATTTTCAACACGCAAAGTTACGCTAAAATACCGAGTCTTGTGCAAACAGATAAACTCCGAAAATGGTTTTTTTGTTAAAATTCCACGTCATTGGATTTTTTTCCTTAAACTTGGGGGTTTTATATTTGAATTCATTAAGAAATGAGCACCAAAAAAATACTTTTTTTATTCTTTTTTATTTCCGTAAGCCTTACAGCACAAGAAAAAATTACCTTAGAACAAATTTGGAGCGGATATTTTAGAACCCAACAAATGCAAGAACTACAAGCCTTGAAAAATTCTAATGAATATACAGTTCTGAATCGGAATTCGATAGACTTATATGATTTTGCTACATTAGAAAAGAAAAAAATACTCTTCTCAACCAAAGACTTTTCTATTGACAGTTATGTTTTTAGCGAAAAAGAAGACAAAATTTTGATTGCTACAAACAGCCAATCTATTTATAGGCATTCCTTTACGGCTGATTATTATATTTTTGATATTTCAACTCAAAAACTAACAAAATTTACCAATAAAAAAATACAAGAACCTCTTTTTTCGCCTGATGGGGAAAAAATTGCTTATGTATCTGAAAACAACCTTTTCATCTTTGACTTAAACACCAAAACAGAAACGAAAATTACCACAGACGGGCAACAAAATCATATCATCAACGGAATTACCGACTGGGTTTATGAAGAAGAATTTGCTTTTGTAAGAGCCTTTGAATGGAACAAAACAGGAAATAAAATTGCATATCTAAGGTTTGACGAAACCGAAGTCCCTGAATTTTCGATGGACGTTTACACAAGTGGATTATATCCTTCGCAACATGTTTTTAAATACCCGAAAGCAGGTGAAAAAAATTCGAAGGTTTCGCTTCACATCTATGATTCGAATCTAAAAACATCTACAGAAATTAATTTAGGAAATTATAATGATTTTTATATTCCAAGAATTAAATGGACTAATGATGATAATTTGTTGAGTGTTCAGGTAATGAATCGCCATCAAAACAATTTGGATTTTCACTTTGTAAATGCCAAAACGAATTCAACTAAAATTATCTTAAACGAAAAGGATGATTATTATATAGAGATAACAGACAACCTTACATTTTTAGACGACAACAGCTTTATCTGGACTTCCGAGAAAGACGGATTTAATCATATTTATCATTACGACAAAAACGGAAAACTAATCCGTCAGATTACCAAAGGAAATTGGGACGTAACTCAGTTTTACGGTTATGATTCGAAAACCAAAACTATTTTTTATCAATCGGTAGAAAATGGTTCGACAAACCGAGATGTGTACAAAATAGGATTAAACGGAAAGAATAAAGTTCGTTTATCCTCTCTAAACGGAACTAACAAAGCCACTTTCAGCCCGAATTATCAATTCTTTATCAACTCTTATTCGTCTGCGACTGAACCTCCAAAATACACTTTGAATGAAGTAAAATCAGGCAAAGAAATCAAAGTTATTATTGACAATTCGGCTCTGAAAGACAAATTGAAAAAATTTGATTTACCCGAAAAAGAATTTTTTGAGCTTACAACCGAAAAAGGACATAAACTCAATGCTTGGATGATTAAACCCAAGAATTTTGATCCGAACAAAAAATATCCGGTTTTGATGCATCAATATTCTGGCCCGGGTTCGCAACAAGTAGATAATGCTTGGAACAGCTCGGACGACTATTTTCATTATATGCTTACCCAAGAGGATTATATTATCGTAACAGTTGATGGACGAGGAACGGGTTTTAAAGGAGCGGAATTTAAAAAATGCACTTACAAAGAACTCGGAAAATACGAAGTAGAGGACCAAATTGATGCAGCAAAAGTAATCGGAAGTTATTCGTATGTAGATGCTTCTCGCATCGGAATTTGGGGTTGGAGTTACGGAGGGTTTATGTCCACAAACTGTATTTTGAAAGGGAATGATGTTTTTTCGTTTGCTATTGCCGTTGCTCCTGTTACAAGCTGGAGGTTGTACGATACGATTTATACCGAGCGCTTTATGCAAACTCCACAAGAAAATCCAAACGGATATGACGAAAATTCACCTATCTTTTTTGCAAATCAGCTCAAAGGAAATTATATGATTATTCACGGAAGTGCCGATGACAACGTACACGTTCAGAACACTATGCTGATGGTTGAAGCTTTGATTCAGAACAACAAACAGTTTGAATGGGCAATTTATCCGGACAAAAATCACGGAATTTACGGAGGAGCAACTCGCTTGCAACTTTATACCAAGATGAAGAATTTTGTTTTAGAAAAATTATAAACATAGATTGTTTTTTCAGATGCGTTTACACGGATTTCGCCTTAAAAATAAAATAAAAATAATATCTTAAATTTTGATTTTACAAAAAAACAGGTACTTTTACGTTTTGTAAATTCAAAAACCTAACTTAATATCCACTTTTATGAATCTAAATGAAGAACGACTTGAACCGCATTTAAACAAATTGGGTGCAAGTGACAAAACAGTTTTCGGGCATCCTGCCGCTTTATTCGTATTGTTTTTTACTGAAATGTGGGAGCGTTTCAGCTACTACGGTATGCGTGCTTTACTTACCGTTTTCTTAATTTCGGAAATTACCAAAGGAGGTTGGGGTTGGACAAATGCAGATGCTATGAGTCTTTATGGCTGGTACACAATGTTGGTGTATGCAACACCTCTTATCGGAGGAATGATAGCCGATAAACTCACCGGATTCAGAAAGGCAATTTTAATTGGAGCTTTATTGATGACCTTAGGACACGCCTCGATGGCTTTAGAAGGTTTTGATGCAAATTTCTTCTATGTAGGTCTTGGACTGATGATACTTGGAAACGGAATGTTCAAGCCGAATATCTCTTCGATGGTAGGGCAACTTTATCCGGATACAAGTGCTAAAAAAGATGCCGGTTACACGATTTTTTATATGGGAATCAACGCTGGAGCGTTTTTAGGATCATTATTGTGTGGATATTTAGGAGAAAAAATCGGATGGCATTACGGATTTGGATTGGCAGGAGTATTTATGTTCTTCGGAATGTTACAGTTCTATTTCGGACAAAAGATATTCGGAGTTATCGGAAATAAACCTTTAAACAAAGCCGATCAATTAAAAGCAGATGAAGAAAATAAAGAAGAGGAACTTCCTTCAAATGTTGTAAAAGACAGGTTGTTCGTGGTAGGAGTACTAATGGTTGCCAGTATTTTCTTTTTCTTGGCTTTTGAACAAGCAGGAGGTTCGCTCAGTATTTTTGCAAAAGACTATACACAAAGAGTTTTGGAAGGTGGTGCTGCCACGTCATTCAAATGGATAGATGCTATACTTACTATTTTTCCAATAGCTGTGGTTACTTACGTGTTGTTTTCATTGGCTAAAAAAATATTTAAAGAATATCCGTTAACGATTATTTTTACTTTGATTTCATTTACTTCAATCGCTGTTTTAGGGTTGTGGAAAATACAAAGAGAATTCACTTCACTTGAGACAGAAGTTACCGTTTCTTGGTTCCAAATCTTAAACGCATTTTTTATCGTAATGTTTGCTTCGGCTTTCAGTAAATTATGGGAAAAATATTGGAATCCGTCAGGACCAATCAAATTTGCATTAGGATTATTCTTGGTTGGATTCAGCTTTTTGGTTGTAGCGTACGGAGCGATGGATATTCCTCAAGGAGCAGCAGCCGGAGCTGTGAGAGTGAGTATGCTTTGGTTGGTTTTGGCTTATTTTTTCCAAACCATGGGAGAGTTATGCCTATCACCAGTAGGACTTTCGTACGTAAGTAAACTTTCGCCTAAAAAACTGATCGGATTAATCTTCGGATTCTGGTTCTTGGCTTCTGCGATTTCAAATAAATTAGCAGGAATGATGGGAGGAATGATTGACAAAATTTCGTCTGAATATTCATTATCTGTTTTCTTCTTAATTATTGCTGTAATGCCGATTACCATCGCACTTATTTTGGTATTAATGAACCCGATGTTGAAAAAGAAAATGCACGGAATCAGATAATTTACTTGTAACAAAAATGCTATCCTTTATAGTATAAGTTATATAATGGGGTTTGACTTTAAAACCCCATTTTCAGAATCTTTATATTTCCCTCTATTTGCAAAGGTTTTTTTAGAAGCCGAAACAAATTCAACTTGGCAAAAGGAAGGGTAAGTTTTTCTCACAAAAAAAGTCGGAAGTAATCCTCCGACTTTTTAAATTCTGTTTTAGCTGTTGTTTTTACAGACCTAATTCTTTTTTTACATCTGTAAGCAAATCCGGTCCTTCGGCAAGAATAAGGTTAGAGGCTCCTGTGGTAGAGTCAAAAACATACTCATATCCTTTTTCTCGAGCAACTTTTTGAATGGCTTCTTTTACTTTATCCATAATAGGTTTTGTAAACTCCATCTCCTTCTCTTGTAAGTTTTTCTGAGCTGTTGTCATAAAATCGCGGATGTTTTTTTCCATGTTCTGCAATTCGTTGGCACGCTCTTGGTTTTGAGCATCGGTCATCGTGCTTTCTTCTGCTATGTACTTGTCTTTTTTGGTGTTAAACTCAGACAGCATACCCGTGTAATCTTTCTCATAAGACTCTGCAATCGATTCTATCTGCTTTTGTGCTTTGAGCAAGTCCGGATGGTTTTCCATAAGAGCCTGAACATTGATATGAGCTACTTTTTGAGCATTTCCGAACTGAATCGCTCCGAATAATAAAGCTGCTACAATAAATACTGATTTCATTTGTTTCATTTTTGTGTTTTTTTAATTTTTAACTTTTTTTTGTTTTTCTAATCTGTTTTGTTAGCGTTTTTTCTTTCCTCTATTTCTTTTTTCCGTTGTTCGAGCCTGCGTTCTCTTTCGGCTTCTTTAGCGGCTCTTTGTTCTTCGATTTGTTTTTTGCGTTCTTCTATGGCTTTTTGTCTTTCTTCTTGAGTTTGCTGACGTTTTTTGTCGCGTTCTGCTTTTTTCTCATCAATTATCTTCTGTCTTTCATCTAACTTTGCCTGACGTTCTTCTTCTTTTTGTTTTAAGTCAGGGTCGTATTTTTTATCGTCTTCAGCTTGTTCTTCTTCTTTGCTCATTCGCTTTCTCTCTGCTTGGTCTCGTTTTGCAGCTCTTGTCAGGGCATTTATGATTTCGTCATTCATATCAAACCTTTTGTTAGCGTGTATCAGTCCATTAGAGGCAGATGACATATCATAAATAAAATCGTAATTTCTTCTTTCGGCTATGTCTTTTACAATAGAGAAAACCTGGTCTTGAATAGGTTTTACAAGCACCGCTTTTTGGGTGTATAAATCTCCTAACGGACCAAATCTTTTTTGTTGATAATCTGACAATTCGTTTTGCAAAAAGGCAATTTCTTCTTCTTTTTCTTCGATAAGTTCTTTGGTAAGAAGAACTCTTTCGGTTTTTAATTCTTCAATAAGCAGATTGATTTGAGCTTGTCTGTCGTCAATTTCTTTTTTCCACTGCTGGGCTTTAAGCTCTAATTGGTTGTTTGCTTCGGCAAATTCGGGGACACTTTTTAAAATCGTGGTCATATCAAAATATCCGATTTTAGGTCCTCTGCTTGACTGAGCGTCTGCAAAAATGCATCCTCCCAAAAACAATATTAAAATGTATTTTTTCATAACACTTGTTTTAAGTTAGAAAATATCGTGCCAATCTTTTTTAAAATTGCTGTCCGATGATAAAGTGTGTTTCCCAACCGTTTTTGCGAGTTCCTCCGTAAATAGGGTCGAAACCGTGTGCAAAATCAATTCCCAACAATCCAAAGGCAGGCATAAACACTCTAAGACCCATTCCGGCAGAGCGTTTTAATTGAAACGGATTATAGTCCTTAAAATTGTTATAAGCCGCTCCAGCTTCTAAAAATGCGAGTCCGTAAATCGAAGCCATTGGTTTCATAGTTATCGGATAACGCAATTCTAAAGAAAACTTGTTATAAATAGTTCCTCCTTCGTTCGGGTCGGTAAGCGAGTTGTTCGGATATCCTCTCATCTGAATCATTTCTCTTCCGTCAAGGGAAAAATTAGCCAATCCGTCTCCTCCGACAAAGAATCGCTCAAAGGGAACCATACCTCTATCGTTATTATATGCTCCCAAATATCCGAATTCTGCGGCAGAACGCAAAACAAATTTACCTCTAAGTTGCGTATAAGCATCTACGTTGAACTTAATTTTGTAATATTCTAACCAATTGAATCTTTTTTGGTCGATTTTTGCTTGGTCAGGGCTTGCGTCCTGATAGGCATAAACCTTTTCGTAAGTATGGTTTCCGTTGCTGTCAGTACTAACAATTTTTACGTAATCTCCATTTAAAGGACGTTCGTCATTTTCATTGACCTGATAATCCTGAACACCTCTGTCGTTATATTTGAGTTTGTATTCTTCTTGGTTTTTCAAATTGGCATAATCCACTCCGTTTACCAAAGAATATGGGAAAGTAAATTTACCGGTTACTCCTATTTCTGCTCCGGTAGTAGGAAAAATAGGGTTGTGTCCTTTGTTATTTCGGCTGAATCCGACTGTGTAGGAAAGATTTCGCGCAAAACCATTCTCAAAACTAAACAATCCGATACGATAATTATTGATGTCGTAATGCTGATAACCTATTCCTTGACGCAAATAAAAGTCATCATCCGGTACGGTAAGTCGTTTGCCCAGTCCTAAATAAATGGAAATGATATTAAACCCTTGGCTTCTGTCCACATCTCTGTTGTACCAGTTAAACATATATTGTTTGCTATACGAAACAGAACCGGTAAACTGAATAGGTTTTTTACCTCCTAACCAAGGTTCGGTAAAAGAGAGACTGTAAGTTTGAAAATAAGAACCTCCTTGCAATCGCAGAGCCAAACTTTGTCCGTCTCCCATAGGGAGTGGCTTGTAAGCCTCTTTATCGAAAAGACTTCCGATAGAAAAGTTGTTAAATGAAAGGGCTAAAGTTCCTATAAAACCTCCTCCTCCGTAGCCTCCCTGAAGTTGAATTTGACTTGCTCCACGCTCTACAACATTCCACTCCACATCAACTGTTCCGGATATAGGGTCAGGATTTTTTACTTCGGGACGGATAGTTTCTGCATCAAAAAATCCGAGTTGTCCGAGCTCACGTACTGTCCGTACGACAAGTTCTTTATTCCATTTTTGACCTGGTCTTGTGCGAAGCTCTCTGTAAATTACTTTATCGTTGGTCTTTTCGTTTCCGACTACCGTAATGTTGTTAAAATAAGCTATCGGACCTTCGGTAATCCTGATTTCGAAATCAATGGTGTCGTTTACAGTTCTAGTTTCTACAGCATTGATGCGGGAAAACAAATACCCGTTGTTGTGATACAGGCTTGTTAGGTCTTCCGGGTCGGGCTTGGTGTTGTCTTCAATTCTTCTCTGAAGCAAGATTCCGTTGTATTCATCTCCTTTTGTTATTCCCAGAATCCTTCTAAGCAAATCATCAGGATATACAGAATTTCCTAAAAATTTAATGTCTCCGAAGTAGTATTTATTTCCTTCTTCAACCTTTATGTTAAACGACAAACGGTCTTTTTCCGGATTATAAACAATAGTATCAGATACAACACGAGCATCGCGATATCCGTTTTCTTTATATTTATCGATTATGGAAACCAAATCGTTTTTATACTCTTCTCTGATATACTTGGAAGATCGTAAATCGAATCGGAACATTCTTAAAAGACTTTTTTCTTTAGTCTTTTTCATCGTCCTGCGAAGCTGTCCATCAGAATAAACGCTATTGCCCTCAAAGTCTATTGAACTGATTCTTGTTTTAGAGCCTTTATCTATATTAACGAGCATTTTTACCTGATTTTCAATTGTATCTGGAGCTGTGCTAATAATAACTTTGGTTCGGTAATAGCCTTCTTTGCGGTATTTATTTTCGATATAATTTTTGGTCGTGGTAATAAGGTTTTCGTTAACAATCTTACCTTTAGTAAGGTTGGCATCTTTGATGATGGTTTCTCCCTTTGATTTTTTAATGCCTTCTATTCTGACATCGCTCAGTTTTGGCAACTCGTTGAGGTGCAAACGCAAAAATATACTATCTCCTTTGATGTTGTTTACATAAAAGTTAATATCGCTGAACAGCCCAAGTCCCCACAATTTTTTGATAGCATTAGAAACCTCTTCGCCCGGAACCTGAATTCTATCTCCTTTTTCAAGACCCGAAAATGTAACAACGGTTTGCTCTTGATAATTGACTTTGCCGGTAACCTCAACTCCGCCTAATATATAAAACTTACCCGAAGCAAATTCTTCGTTGGGTTGTGCATAGGTAAAAAGTGCTCCTAAGCATAAAATTCCTGTAATAATAAACTTCTTGTGTAAGGCAGTGAGTTTATTTAATCTGTTCGCTTGTTTTTCCAAATCTGCGTTCTCTGTTTTGATAACTGATGATAGCTTCATATAAATCGTTGTCTTGAAAATCGGGCCATAGCACTTGCGTAAAATACAGCTCCGCATAAGCAATCTGCCACAACAAGAAATTACTTATCCTTTGTTCTCCACTGGTTCGGATAAGTAAATCCACATCGGGCAAATCGTGTGTGTAAAGGTGCTGATTTATAACCGATTCATCAATAGCATCAATCGAAATTATATTATTTTTAACTTTCCCACAAATGTTTTTAAAAACATTTGTTAATTCTTCTCTTGATCCATAACTGAGTGCTATGGTGAGTGTCATTCCCGTGTTGTTTTTGGTCTTTTCGATAGCGTCAAAAAGTTGTTTTCTGATAGACTCGGGGAGCAGATCAGAATTTCCTATGGTTTTGAGTCTGATGTTGTTTTCTAAAAGTTTTCTTAACTCACTTTTGAGAGCTCCTATCAATAGTTTCATAAGGGCTTCGACTTCTGTTCTCGGGCGGTTCCAGTTTTCGGTTGAAAAGGCATAAAGGGTTAAGTTCTGAACTTGCAGTCTTGCACAATTTTCAACAATTCTCTGAACGGATTTTTTACCGTTTTGGTGTCCGAAAATACGAAGTTTTCCTCTTTGTTTTGCCCATCGTCCGTTACCGTCCATAATTACGGCTATGTGCCGGGGCAACCTGTCTTTATCTATTTTTTCAAGTAAACTCATATCTTACAAAGGGCAATAACACGGATTTTGTCCGAAAGTATATGTGATGGTAAGTCCGGTAAACACATACCAATCATTGCTGTTCAGATTTCCGAATTTGTATTGTTGGTATTTGCTGCTTTTGGGGTTACTCCCGTCTAAATCGTCCACAAATGTATATCTCACACCCGACTCTATTCCTACAACCCAATTGTTTGCCACATTAAACTTAATCCCCACGGTCATCGGAATGGCTAAACCTCCGCTTCTTTCTCCGTCATTTTTTGCAATTCCGCTTACGATGTACTTATTGTCGTACCAAAAATAACTTAGACCTGTGTGTACATAAGGTGTTATTTTAAATCCCAAATTATGCAGGTTAAACTCAAAAAAATTAAATTCCAATCCTGCCGAAACTTCGGTTACTTTGTTTTCAAGAGCAAAGCCTCGTTCTTGTCTTGATTTTGAGTCTGCCAAAGCATCATCTATATTTAGCGTAGAACGCATAATTGAAAATCTCCACGAATGACGTGTACTTTTGTTCCATTTGTAAATGCCTCCAAAAGCAAGGTTATCCGGTGAGATGTGTTTTTCTTTTCCTACATCTCCTATAAAATTACTCCCTCCAACAAAAACACCCACCTCGTGAATTTGAGCAGAAGCAAAATTCAAAAGGAATAATCCAAAAAAAAGAACAAAATTTCTTCTCATTTTTTCACGAAAATCGGGTGCAAATATACTAATATTCATTACGAATAAACATTTTTTTTTAATTCATCGTACAAACTACGTACAAACTATCCTTACAAAACGGAATAATTGTGGTTTTAGTACATTTTATCAGGCTACAAAACCAGAAAGAAAACATTGCTTTTTTTTAAAAATTTTCTTTTTAAGTTTACGGACTTGTCCGGCACGTATATCATTACACTACAGGCAGACGGAAACACAATTTTACATCAAAAATTAGTTAAAAAATAACCTGAAAAGAATAATTAACAATGCTAAAGCACAAGACTTTAGCATTGTTTTATTATTTTAGCGATTAATAACTTTCTTCTTCTCCCCTCCTTTGGAGGGGTTGGGGGAGGATTAAAACTACTGATTATGAAAACAAACAGACAACATTACGTATTAACTAATGGCTATTGGCTATTGGCTATTGGCTTGTTGTTTACGGCTTTTGGCTCTTATGCCCAAGACTACCAGTGGCAATGGGCAAAACACGGAGGCGGAAGTGCTAAAGTAACCAATGAACAAGAAGGAATACTTAATAATAGTTTCAGAGCAGAGCTTATATGGGATATAGCAACAGACGAAGACAACAACTATTACTTTTTGGGTACGATTGCTTCGGGCAGCACCCACGTGGACGGAAACCTCGTACCCGATTACGGTATCGGCTCTTCTGGTCGTAATATCATCATCACTTCCTTTACCTGTGGCGGGGTGTACCGCTGGAGTAGGGTCATAGGAGGAGGAGGGGGCAATAACCGTGCCTTTAATATGATATTGGATAACAACGGAGGGATTTATGTAAGTGTCGCTGTAAATAATACCGGAAATACAAATGAACCCCAAACCTGCTTTAGCGATGACGATTGC
>JBAYPE010000009.1:0-73315 GCA_041677865.1 Flavobacteriaceae bacterium | reverse complement strand
GACCCGAGTTTTTAAACCGTATCGACGAAATCGTAATGTTTATGCCACTTACGGAAAATAACATTCGTCAAATCGTAGAATTCCAACTTAAAAATGTATCAAAAATGTTAGAACATCAACATATAGTGTTAGATGCAACTCCTGAAGCGATTGACTATTTGGCTAAAAAAGGATACGACCCTGAATTTGGAGCAAGACCTGTAAAACGAGTGGTTCAACGAGAAGTACTCAACGAACTTTCAAAACAAATTCTATCTGGGACTGTAACTACAGATAGTATTATATTGCTCGATAGTTTTGAAGATAAATTAGTTTTTAGAAATCAATAAATTCTGTAATCTTTAGAGAAAGATAGTTCAAACCCCAAAGGCATTAAAAAACCTTTGGGGTTTAGTGTTTTAAGTGAAAACATATCATAGTTTTGCTATCCAAAAAATAAAGATGATTGGTATAGACTTAAGACAATAATTGTTATCTAAAAGTATTATTTCCTACTTTTACAAAAAAATTGAATTTTGCTGTGGGAAGTAAAAATAAACTAAAGCGTTTTAACGAAAATCAAACTTTTTCGAATGTTATTCAACCAACCCGTGAAGAGGTGGTTTCGGGAAATTTTTCACTTAAAGGAAAATGGAGTTCTGATTTTTTTAAGAATGACAATCCGATAGTTGTTGAACTCGGTTGTGGAAAAGGAGAATATACGGTTGAATTAGCCCAAAAGTATTCAAATAAAAACTTTATCGGAATTGACATAAAAGGGGCAAGATTCTGGAGAGGAGCCAAAACTGCGATTGAAGAAAACATGAACAATGTGGCTTTTGTACGGACTCAAATCGAACTTATCGAACACATTTTTGCAGAAGGCGAGATAAGCGAAGTTTGGATTACATTTCCTGACCCTCAAATTAAATACAAACGAACAAAACACAGACTTACCAACTCGGGATTTTTACAGAGGTACAAAAAAATTCTTAACAAAGACGGAGTTGTAAACCTGAAAACCGACAGCGAATTTATGCATGGTTATACGCTGGGTTTGCTTCACGGAGAAGGACACGAGGTGCTTTATGCCAACCACAATGTGTATGCGAACGAAGGAGCTCCCGAAGAGGTTACTTCTATTCAGACATTTTACGAAAAACAATATCTTGAGCTCGATAAAGCCATTACATATATTAAATTCAAAATTAAATAGATGGATTATTTATTTCCTTTTTTTTTGGGATTAGCCATCACATTTATAACCACGCTTTTACCCGGTTTGGTTAATATGACTGTTGCTAAAGTTAGCCTAAAACAAGGCAGATCAAGGGCTTGTGCTTTGGGTTCGGGAGCAAGTTTTGTTGTGTTTTTTCAGGCTTTGGTTGCTACTATTTTTTCAAGATTTATAGACAAACGAACGGATATTAACCACCTGATTCAGGAAATCGGAATCGGAATTTTTCTGTTGTTGAGTATTTATTTTTTCTTCTTTTCGAAAAAGAAAAAAATTCAGGAAGAAGAGGTAATCATAAACAGCAAACGAAGTCATTTTCTGATGGGAATGTTTCTTTCGCTTATTAACGTGTTCCCCATTCCTTTTTATGTAATTTTGAGCATTACTCTTGGCTCGTATGATTATTTTCAATTTGACAAACCTTTTCTTATTTTGTTTTCAGCAGGAGCATCATTAGGTGCTATGTCCGTTTTTTATATTTATGCCAACTTCATCGGAAAAATAGAATCCAAGACAGATTTTTTTATGAAAAACGTGAATAATCTACTCGGAGGTGTTACACTTTTTATTGCAATTTTAGGGGTTATTAAATTGGTAAACGAATAAGATTCTCTTATGAAAAACGAAATTCTCAAAAACTAAAAAGCAAAAATGAAGATTCTCTTACTCGATAACTATGACAGCTTTACCTATAATCTGGTGCATTATTTAGAAGGCTTAGGAGCTGAATTAGAGGTTTTTAGGAATGACAAAATAGAATTAGAAGAAGCAAAAGACTTTGACAAAATAGTACTTTCTCCCGGACCGGGAATTCCCAATGATGCAGGAATTTTAAAACCACTTATCAAAGAATATTTTGACAAAAAACCGTTTTTGGGAATTTGCCTCGGACAACAAGCCATTGTCGAAGTTTTTGGAGGAAGTTTAATGCAACTCCATTCTGTAGTTCACGGAGAAGCAACCCCTATAAACATTACCGTTTCTGACGAGATTCTCTTTAAAAACTTGCCTCAAACTATAGAGGTAGGGCGTTATCATTCGTGGGTTGTAAATCCGAAGGATTTTCCTAGTGTTTTAGAGATTACTTCAAAAGACCAGAATGGAAATATTATGTCATTACGACACAAAACCTATGATATTCGTGCTGTTCAGTTTCACCCCGAATCTATTATGACTCCAGACGGACTAAAGATGTTAGAAAACTGGTTAAAACACTGATTTTTTGAGAGTGAATTACTGTGGTTTTTTACAACATTCCGAGTTCGAGCTTTGCTTCTTCGCTCATTAAATCTCTTGTCCAAGGCGGATCAAAGGTGAGTTCAATCTCAGCCGATTTCACCCTATCAATTGCTCGTATTTTTTGTTCTACCTCCTGTGGCAGGCTCTCTGCAACCGGACAATTTGGCGAAGTAAGTGTCATCAGGACTTTTACATCCATATCCTCATTAATCATTACGTCATAAATCAGTCCTAACTCATAAATGTCCACAGGAATTTCAGGGTCGTAGATTCCTTTGAGTACTTTTACGATTTGCTCTCCTAAACTGATATCATCTTTAAATTCTTCCATTTTTTAGTATTACGTAAAGTATTAAGACTTTTTGGTTTCGAATGCCAAAGCATACATTTTTATTTGTTTAATCATTGAGACCAATCCGTTAGCTCGGGTAGGAGAGAGATGCTCTTTCAGCCCAATTTCGTCCACAAAGTCGGTTGATGCCTCCAAAATGTCTTTCGGAGCTTGTCCTGAAAAAACACGAATCATAATAGCAATAATTCCTTTGGTTAGAATGGCATCGCTATCGGCTGTAAAGAGAATTTTTCCGTCTTTATGCTCTGCATTGAGCCAAACTTTCGATTGGCAACCCTTGATGATGTACTCATCGGTTTTGTACTTTTCGTCAATCATTGGGAGCGATTTTCCAAGCTCGATTATGTACTCGTATCGCTCTGTCCAATCATCAAACATTAAAAATTCGTCAATAATTTCGTTTTGAACTTCTTTAATCGTCATTTTTTATTTCTTTCTGTTTCGAATTCCTATACAACTCCACTATTTTATCTACAAGAGACTTGAGTTCCGTGGGAGGTGTTCCTTCATCAAAAAGAGCTGATTCGTAAATATCTTTATTGTGAAGTACCTTTATTTGTGCTGTTCGGGAAGCATCAACAGCCCTTTTGTTAGTCGGTGCTTTAAAAGTGTTGATTTTGCTCCTGTCAATTTTTTGAACTTCTTTTATCAAAGAATTCCAATCTTTATCAGACAAACGGTAATAAAAAACACCTTGTTTAAATCCCTCCTCCATAACTACTAAAGAGTCATTTTTAACAATTACCTTACTTTGACTACCTCTTGTTTTAGCCTCATATTCAATGACCAACTCTTCGCTCAAGGCTTTGACATCAGAAGAAGAACATTTGTTTACTGTAATTGCTAAAATAGTACAGGCTATTATTGTCAGTGTTTTCATGGTTTTAATTTAGTATTACAAAGGTACATTAAATTGCTCAATTACACACAAACGGATAAACAACCTGTTCCAAAATCTGTAGCAAAAAGTAATGATTCTTAAAGGTTGAAGCGGTGGTGGTAAACTGAAATTATGACAAAAACAATAGTAAAATACCGTTAGAGTTTTTACTTTGAAAACAATCAGATTTTGCACAACACAAATATGTTAAACCAGCGAAGTAATCCTTTTTGTGATAAAACAAAAATCAGAGGTAAAACTGTACGTTTGTTACGGGCCGGAATTAGAAATTTCGTAATTCTGAGAGTTTATATTTTGTTTTCTTACTTGTTAATGCCAGAGTCTGGGTTATCAGATAGTTTTAAATCTTTCAAAGCTACTTTCCAATCTTTTATTTGAATTCCGAAAACGGATTTTATTTTAGACTTATCTAATACACTATATTTCGGGCGAGCAGCAGGTGTAGGATAAGCACTTGTCGGAATGGGATTCAGTTCGATTTTGATGTTGTTTAACTCAAAAATATTTTGGGCAAAATCATACCAAGAGCAAATTCCTTCATTCGAAAAATTATATATTCCGTAAGAGGGTTGGATGTTAGTTGTTGGGTGCTGGATGATGGCAATTATAACCTTAGCCAAACAGTTTGCATTGGTTGGTGTCCCGATTTGGTCGTTTACCACATTGAGCGAGTTTCTTTCAGAAGCTAAACGAAGCATCGTTTTATAGAAATTATTTCCAAACTTAGAATATACCCACGAAGTGCGGATGATAAAATAAGCATTTAAAATCTTTTGAACCTCTTGTTCTCCCTCGAGCTTTGTTTTTCCGTAGAAGCCTTTCGGATTCGGTGTGTCTTCTTCTGTGTAAGGAGTTGTTTTTTCTCCGTCAAAAACAAAATCAGTCGAAATATGAATGAGTGTGGTATGGTGTTTTTGGCAACTTTCAGCCAAATTTTTAACCCCAACAACATTGATTTGGTAAGCTAAATCGGTTTCGGATTCCGCTTTATCAACAGCAGTATAAGCAGCACAATTAATGCAAAAATTAGGTGTTATTTGCTTGAAAACACGCTCGCAACTTTCTTTGTCGGTAATATCTAAAGTTTTGGAATCTGTAAAAACAAACTGAATGTCCAAATTGGTTTTTGCTGTTTTTTGCAGAGCTTGTCCGAGTTGTCCGTTACCGCCTGTTACTAAAACTACCATACTTTTCGGGCATTTTCAAGCGTTGGGTTGTTTTGGTCCTTTTCGGAAATGATGAGTTGCTCTTTCGGAAAATTCCAGTCAATCCCGATAGCGGAGTCATCAAAAGCAATTCCTCCTTCGGATTCTTTATGATAAAAATTATCACACTTATAGCTGAACAAGGCTGTGTCGCTCAGCACCAAAAAACCGTGTGCAAACCCTCTGGGAATAAACATCTGATTTTTGTTTTCAGCCGATAAAATAGCCGTAACGTATCTTCCGTAAGTTTCAGATTCGGGACGGATATCAACTGCTACATCGAGCACTGCCCCTTGTAAAACCTGTACTAATTTTGCCTGAGCAAACGCTCCTGTCTGATAGTGTAGCCCTCTTAAAACTCCTTTTGAAGAAAAGGATTGATTATCTTGAACGAAATGTACTTTTATTCCTGTTTTTTCTGCAAAAGTTCGTTCGTTAAAGCTCTCGAAGAAATAACCTCTTTCGTCTTTAATTATTTGAGGCTCTATGATAAAGCAGTCTTTAAGTTTGGTTTGAATTACATTCATTACGTTTTTGTTTTTGTCACAAATTAAAGGATTTTACGGATTATTTTTATAAATCTTTTGATCTGTGTAAATCTGAAGCTAACAATTAAAAATCTGTTCTAATATTTTGATGGTAATGAGATACGTTGGTTTTACACCTGTTGTTCCCAATCCTCCCGAAGCCAACGTGCTTCCTGTTTCGAGCGGATTATCTGATGCATAATAGGCATAACGTACTTTCACGTTTTTTGGTATGCTTTTTCTGATTTTCGAAGCAGATTGAATGGCTTTTTGATAATAAGCACCTTCCATTTCTAAACCAATTACTTCCCATGTTGATTTATGAAAAAAGTATAAAAGGTCTTTGTTTTGTAATGAAGTTCCCAACACGGTTACCATGTTTCCTGCATAAACAGGAACTCCATTGCCTTCGAACATTTCTTTGGTAAGCTCGTTTTCAAACGGATAATTGTCTCCGGTTCCTTCGTTGATATGTGCAGAGGGAATCATAATATCGCCTTTACCGCCTTCTAAGATTCCGGCTTTACCCATAATAGAAACCGATTCTACGTTCAGGTAAGTGCGTTTTTCGCCTTCTTTGTAGGGTTTTAATAGCTCATCAATAGTTTCGTAGGCTTGTTCTCCGAAGGCGTAATCCATTACAATAATCACAGGTTTTTCAGCTACATTTGCCTTTGAGAAACTCGACTTTTTGAAGTCGATTTTTGCGGTATCAAAAATCTGTACGTCAATGTTTGTTCCGGAGGTATCCCAAACTTGGTACATTCCGTTTTTTAGAGCGACTTCTTCAACCTTTTTACGTAAGTCTCCATTTTCAGGATTGCTCAAAGCCTCATAAACATCTATATCTTCTACATCTTTAAACTTTGAATTTAAAGTAGGAATGGCAAAAATCGAATTCATAACCGAATGCATATTAGCACTGATGATATGAATTGGTCGTTCTAAAAGATTATTTTTTTTGAGGATTTCTTTGATGTTGTCTGCCCATATTTCTCCGTGAATGTGATGTCCTAATCGCTCTCTTAAAATCGGGCTGAAGGTAATTGCTCTTTTGTTGTTGTTAACTACTTCTTCGATAGCTAATTTACCCAACCAATAAATTATATGAAGGAATCTGTCCGGATTTTCACCCGTTGCAAACGCACCATAAATGTTTAGTACTTCAATAAAAGTTCTGCCCAACATATTCGAGACGTGAGCAATCGCTTTTTCTTTTTCTTCCTGAGAAAGGGGTTCTTTTTTATCGACCAAACTTTCTAATGTTTGCCAATCACGAGTTACGGTTCCGTTGAATTCGTTAATCAGAACATGGTTTTTTATTTTGTGTGATTCGATGAAAATAAAAGTCAAGTGTGTCAGAATATCATAAATATCTGAACGTCCACGAGTGATTTCGATATTCATCTGCTCATCATCAATTCGGTAACAATTTCTCCGTCTTTTGGGAGGAACAATGGCTTGAAAGTGCGATTTGGAATAGCCTTCGTCCGAAATCAGATTGATGTAGCGACATTCTTCAATTCCGATAGGAAGTCGTTCGATAACGTACAGAAGTCCGTTGAGTTCTACTTTTTCACTGTTTATTGAACCGTAAATCTCGGGACGCAACAGCAAAAGTGCCTCACGAAGCGTATCTCCCGAAACTCCCATGGGTTTATAAAATCCACGATTAAATAAATGCCTCATCGTGATATACATTCTCTCTATAGCACCGGACGATTCTTGTGCTCTTGTTCTTTCTATATTTTTAAATTTTGTCATATTCTTGGTTTATTTTTGGGTACAATCACTGAAAATTTTCATGATTAGGATTATTATACAGCTAATTGTAAATATTGCAGCTCTGATGTTAATGCTATTATTCATTATGTCAGTAGGGTTGTCAGTTCATTTGTACTTATCGGTTTTTATAAAATAAAGACCTAAAATTATTATAATTATTTAGGATGAAATATAACATATTTTTACGTTAGACTCTTATTTTCTCATAATCACACAACACGACTAAAAACTGCCCGCTGAACACTATTACTCCAACTAACGACAATTATTTTTTATTTCCTCACGTAGTTTTTTCGCTTTTCCCGTTTGTTTGTCATCAAGAGGCATTTCTAAAACAGTTTCGACATATTTTTGGGACATCTCACAATCTCTGTTAAGATAATGTGCCAAGGCTAAATTATAAAAAAACTCATACTTTTTGTTTTCTGTTTCCGGGAGATGCGATTCTCCTATATTTAAAATCTCAATCGCTTTTGGAACTTCTCTGTTTTCGATAAGGATAGTGCTGTATTGTATATACGTATCAAAAAATTCCGGATGGGAATCTATATTAGTTTGATATAATTCCATTGCTCTGTAAAAATCTCCGTGCTGATACTCTACACTCGCAATGGTGTTTAAAACATAAATGTTTCCGGGTTCTATTTCGTTAGCTTCATAAAACCGTGTTCGAGCTTCTTCGACCTCTCCTTTTTCCAAAAGACCCACACCTTCTATAAAAAGGTTTTTTGTAAACTCATCTGTAAAAGAGTTGAGAGCAACTTCTTTTTGATCTTCCTCTGTTATGTCTTTTTGATTTTCCTTACATGAAAAAATACTAAAGCAAATTATAAACCAAAAGACTATCAGGTTGATATTTCTCATTTTCATAAAATTATTTTTTACAAGTTACAAATATAATCGGAAATGAGTTTGGTTAGGCAGAAGCAGATGCTAAAAATTTAGGGGAAACAGAATACTCCTAATCGAAATAGTGATTTTGGGCTAATCAGTTTTGTAGCAAAGAATGAATTTTGAGAAAATAACTTATTTATAAAAAAGGAGAGCACTTACTATGTTACTCCTTGTGCAAAAATGCTTTTCTGCTAAGCAAGGCATCTTCGTCTTCTACGTTGTTTTCGTCCGGGATACAACAATCTACAGGGCAAACGGCTGCACATTGAGGTTCTTCGTGAAAGCCCAGACACTCGGTGCATTTGTCGGGAACGATGTAGTAAAATTCGTCTGAAATCGGAGTTTGAGCCTCATCAGCATCAACTTCTTTTCCGTTGGGTAGCACAATTTTTCCGCTGAGTTTAGTTCCGTCTTTATATCTCCAATCGTCTGCTCCTTCGTATATTGCATTATTCGGGCATTCGGGCTCGCAAGCTCCACAGTTAATACAATCGTCAGTGATTATAATTGCCATTTTATTTTTGTTTGAGGGTTTCAGGTTTAAAGTTTCGAGTTTTTGACGAATTAAACCTATTTTTGTGCAAAATTACGAGCAAAACCATTCATAACCAAATTATATGATGTTAGAAAAAACAAAAATAGCGTTTGCAGAATTGGGTAAATTTTTAAATCAATTCTCCGATGAACAACCAGTTAAGAAATCTGATGTGCTTTATAACGATTTGTTTTTTGACGATTTTCTGAACCTTATCGAAAATCAAAAACATCATAACGGTTGGTTTACCAAAGACCAGATTTGTTTTGCAGTTAGCTCGTGGGCAGAAGCTCTTACTAAAGAAAATATCGACCAATGGCTTTCGGCTTACAAAATCACTGAAAAACACCCTAAAACTATCGGACTTGTTTTGGCAGGAAACATTCCTCTTGTCGGGTTTCACGATTTTTTGAGCGTACTCGTTTCAGGACATAAAGCTCTTGTTAAGACTTCGTCAAATGACCAACAACTACTCCCGTTTTTAACTAAATACTTGGTTAAAATACAACCTGAATTAGAAAAACGAATTGAGTTTACCGATGGAAGATTACAAGGGTTTGATGCAGTTATAGCTACCGGAAGTAACAATACAGCTCGTTATTTTGAATATTACTTTAAAGACAAACCGAGTATTATTCGAAAAAATAGAAATTCTGTTGCAGTTTTAAACGGAAAAGAATCAGAAGAAGATTTGATTGCGTTAGGTAAGGATATTTTTACCTATTTCGGGTTGGGGTGTAGGAATGTTTCCAAGTTGTTTGTCCCGAAAGATTACAGTTTCGAGCAATTTTTTGAGGCTATGTACGAATATAATGGAATTATCGACAACCAAAAATATATGAATAACTACGATTACAACAAAGCTGTTTTTCTGATGAGTAACTTTTTGATTCTGGACAATGGTTTTCTGGTTCTGAAAGAGGACAGTTCTTATTCTTCTCCGATTTCAGCAGTTTTTTATGAGTATTATTCCGACTTGGAAGAACTCAAAAACCGAATCAGTCAGGATAACGATTTGATTCAGTGTGTTGTAAGCGACAATCTGATTGAAAACTCCGTTGTTTTCGGACAAACGCAACTCCCGAAATTATGGGATTATGCAGATAATGTAGATACAGTTTTATTTTTGAATTCAATTTAAGTTCTAAAAAATAGAAGCTGCTGTTTTTTGGGTAATATTAAAAAGAGTTGGGATATAAAATTTTTTATATCCCAACTCTTTTTTATCTAAATAAATCTACATCTTACAAAATTAGAGACATATCTTACTTTTTGATAATTTTCTTGGTTACATAACCACCATCTTCTGAATATATTTTAACCATATACACTCCAGGAGTTAAATTAGAGATGTCAATAGAGTTATTATTTAACTCCGAAGCAAAAACTCTCTTTCCTATAGTATCGTAGATTTCTACTTTATCAACACTGATATTGCTTTCTGATGAAATAAAGTATAAAAAGTCAGACGTAGGGTTTGGATAAATCTTAATGTTACCAGCAATGCTTTGATTGTTGCTTGTGCTTAAATTTATCTCTTCAGCACCTGTTACTATTAAAGAAAAATCTTGAGCATCATTAGTTAATGTACCCTTGTGGGAAATAACTATCTGATAAACTCCTGAAGCATCATTAATTTGTACCTTTTCAAACGGGTCAACAGTATTATCGGCTTGCTGAGCTACATATATTAAGAAATTATCAGGCACTAATTTCCAAGGATAGTAAGTATTATCATCTTTAATTACTCTTATGTCTAAATCATTGACAAGAGCAGGTGTGGGATCATCATCAACTCCTGTAGAAACTTCTCCTGGTATGTCTGTCCAAGAAATGGAAACTTCTAAAGGAATTCCTCCTCCCAAAGCAACAACGTCAATTGTTATTTGTTCTTGGTCGTTTAAGGTTGTTTCTTGTATAGTATTGTTGACATAAGCATATGTTATTGCATTAGCTGCCTTTTCAGCATTCAATAAACCCCATCCATATCTAGGATCGGGACCCATTGCCGGACCTGCTTCATCAGTAGTATGAAGAGCTAATCCTTTTAGAGTAGCTGCTTTCATAAAGCTGTTGTTCAATTCATGGTAATATTGTTGTAATAACAACAAAGTTCCTGTAACACCTGGGGTTGCCATAGAAGTACCGCTTAAAGGACCTCTGTCTGTGTCGTCTTCAGATAACATAGAATTTACAGACTGCCCTTTGGCAACCAAATCAGGCTTGATTCTCAAATCATCAGTAGGTCCATAATTACTATAGGTTGCCAATATTACGTTTGAAGGAGCTGTGTAATTGGAAACTTCACTTACCGACCCCACTACTATGGAATTTTTGGAAGTTGAAGCTCCTGTTAATAAGTCGTATCCTCCTTTGTTATTAATCTGACTTTGTTGCGATCTATCGTTACCAGCAGCGATGACGGGTAAGTAGCATTTGTCTTTATACAAATATGTGAGATTATCAACATCTCTTGATTTTTGTAAATATGCTCCAAAGTAGTATAAAGGTAATGTCATTTGACCAGAACTATTAAAAACAGAATAACCGTAGGAATGATTAGAAAGTAAAAAATAATCTTGAGCATTTAACTCGTTTTGCATTTCGATTAAGTCATCTGTCCAATTATATACAATCGCCTCCGCCTCGAAAGCTATTCCTCTGTACATAAAGGCAGGACCATTTCCGACAATAGTGCCTGTAACGTGAGTAGAATGATCTTCTACATTCCCGCCGTCTCCTTGCGTTACCCTTCCTTCAAAATCAACATGAGTAGTTCTAGCACCTCCATGATCCCAAACTCCAACTAACATTCCTTGCCCTTGAATATTTAGTCCTAATCCACCACCTAAGTACAACTTGTTAGCCCTAGTAGTAACTGCAGCTCCTGTATTATAAGTAGTATAATATATCGGAATGTTTTCTTCGGTAAAATATTGTAACTCAGCTTTAGCTCCATTAAAACTATATGTTTTCGGATAGTTCAAATCAGAATTAATCCTCTCTGTTCTTATTTTTTGAGTTTCATAGCGCTTCAATAGCTGATCTCTGAATTGTTCCCGCTGAAATTGGATTTCTTGTGCGTAAGAAAATGTTAAACCAAAGATAGTCAATAAAATAATATAGTGCTTTTTCATGATAATGTTTTTTTTTGTAAATATAAAAATTTCTTCATACAAAAAAGAACCGTTAAGAAAAAAATAACTTAACGGCTCTTTTGGATTCTTTATATAAGTTACTCTCCTACAGTGAACCCAACAGCTTCATTTGCACCAAATTGTCCCCCTGTAGCTAAAATATTACCATCGTAAGTTATTGTGTACGAACCATTCCCGTAGTCACAACAAAAACCATCTCCATAAGCATCAAAAATTACAAAAGTATATGCCCCATCTTCTAAACACCATTCTATAGAAGTAGAGCCATTAGATAAAGAAGCATATGCCCCTCCTTGCCCTCCTTGGGCTACCAAAGCATTTGACGAATCATAAAGCTGCCAAGAAGTTTCTTCTGAATATTGATCAAAAACTAAGTCTAAAACAACAGTGTTTGCCGTACACAACGGAGAATAATTAATCGTTACTTTTTGAGTTGTAGCATTAGCAAATGTTCCATCTTCAGGAACTTCTAAGTCAAAAACTAACTTTTTCTCAGCCCCTAAAGGAAGGGCTTCAAAATCAAATACAATTTCCCCAGTTCCATAAAGTTCTCCTGCAGGTATAGTAATTGATGTAAATGTAACTTCGTACTCCTGAGGGAGTCCGTCAGATTCTTCTTCGTTTAAAGTAACATTTATTACCCTATCAGTACTTGTTGTTCTGGTAGAATATACTTTTAAATCATACGTAGGATCTTCTTCAGAAACCTGAACCTTAATCGAGGATCTTTCAAAACCTACAGATAAAGGAGGCTGCACATCTGTTTCATGTTCTTCACAATTAGTCAAAAAAAGTGAAAGAGTAAAAAACAAAATTAATTTAACATATTTTTTCATAAACTATATTTTTAAATTATAAAGGATTTTGTTCTGTAATTTCAAAGTTAGCATTTAACTCTGATTCTGGAATTTGAAAGATAAATTTAGGGCTTCCGGCAGGATAGTCAAAATATCCGAAATCTGTGTGATTAGACCCTGGATAATCTCTAACTAAATCAACACCCCATCTTTTCATGTCAAAGAAAGCAAAACCTTCTCCCCACAACTCTATTCTTCTGTGAAGTCTGATTTCATCTTTTAAAGCTTGACCAGAATTTGTAGAAAGCGTATAAGAAGGGTCTCTTGTGATAACTAAATCGTATAGAACTTGTCTTGCTCCAGCTTCATCAAAGTAAGACCTTGCCTCAGCTTCATTTAAATACATTTCTGCTGTGCGCATATATACATAATCTCCTTCAAAGAATGTAGCGTCAACAAATTTCACATTTGCATATTGCGGAATTCCCCAAGGATTTCCTGCAGGTGCAAACCACTGTTTACGAACATCTGTTGGAGATATAGCATCATATAAACGTCTGTCGATGTTTTTAAAGGATCCTAAAAGTCCTGCATAACCTTCATTAAGACTTCCTACTTGTGAGAAGAATGAAGCATAGACAGTTGTTGTTGCAGAAGTTATATCCGCACCCCAAATCCATTCAGGATTAGTTATTTCATCAAATCCATCTAATAGTTGGTTGCCACTTACAAGAGTTCCACCTGTTTTTGCTTCGTTAGCATATTGGGCAGCTAATGGATAATTTTCCATCTCTAGATAATATCTTGATAATAAGCCTGCTATTACTTTATTGTCTAAATAAGCTTTACTCGTTCTGGTATAACCATCTATCAGAGTATGTGCAGCTGTCAAGTCGCTTTCTATTTGAGCGTAGATATCAGAAGTAGGTACTCTTGACAAATCTGTAGTAGTTTCCGTGTATAACGGGATTCCTAAATCTCCGTTTCCATAAACTCTGATTAATTGGAAATAAGCAAACCCTCTAACCGCCAAACAACGAGCTTTTAACTGCAAGATGCCAGGATCTGTAGCACCTTCATCTATTGTAGATAAAATCGAGTTCATATTATAAATCTGCTTATAATAGAATCTCCAAATCATGTATGTTCTTACAGAATTTGTCTGTCTTGCTGTAAAGTTATAGTAGTTTCCCATCCAATGATTGGTCGATTGGGTAACATCGTTACTCATTAAATCAAGACCAAAATCAACAGCTTTCTGTCCGAAATCGTCATGAAGATTTTGATTTAATCCGGAAACTAAAAAGTCATTCATATAGAAATAGTTTCCTGCTTCTAGATTACCAGAGAAAGCAAGTCCTAATTCTGGGTAATTCGCATTCAAATCAGCTATTTGATTTGTTGAAACCTCGTTCATTGCATCTTTATTCAGAAAGTCTTCTGAGCAAGACACTAATAATAGTGCTGATGCAATTCCTAATATTGATGTTTTTTTCATTTTTTTCATTTTTTAAAATTGAACATTAACTCCAAAAGATACTGTTCTAATCAGAGAGTACTTGTTATCAGTTCCCCCAGTAAGACTTAGTCTTGGATCGTATCCTTGTCTTTTTGACCAAAGAGCCACATTATCTGCTAGGGCATAAAAACGTAATTTTTCTAATCCAACACTTCTTGATATTTCTTTACTAAAGGTATAGCCCAAAGAAAGTGTTTGTAAACTCAAATAATCACTTTTGATTAAGCCCATTGTTGAGGTAGAATAATAAAGATTAGGGTCATTAACTTCAACTCTTGGTAAATTGGCGGTTGTGTTTTCGGGAGTCCAAGTGTTAACTATATCATTATGCAAACCACTTCCTGCTTCCCCTCCGAAGTAGCCGAAATAACCTGAATCGTATCCCCATCCACCTAACTGGTAAGCAAAGTGTGCTGCAAAATCAATTCCTTTATATTCTACTCCAACACCAAAACCACCATAGATATCAGCATAAGCTTTCTTGTCTATAATGTACCTCGTTCCGTCTGACCAATTTTCGGTCAATTCACGTCCAGTAACATTTCCGTCTGCGTCTTCAATATCCTTCCAGAAAAGTGCGGCTCCATTTGCAGGGTTTACTCCAGCAAATTCTCTCATATAGTAGTCATAATAAGTTCCACCTTCTCTAAGAATTCTACTTCCTGAGATGATAGCATTATCATCAAGTGGACTTTCAGGTAATTTTGTAATTTTGTTTTCAAACTTTGTAAAGTTAGCATACAAATTGACTCTTAAATCCTTGTTTCTTATAACATCTCCATCGACAGCTACTTCATAACCGATATTCTCCATGTCTCCTACGTTTTCAGGTAGTTGAGAAAATCCTGAAGACAAAGGTAAAGGTTTCATAAACAGCATGTCTTTAACCTCTCTTTTAAAGTATTCTGCCTCAACATTTAACCTTCCATCAAATAAACTTGCTTCGAAACCAGCATTAAAGTTAACATTTGTTTCCCATGTGATGTCCTTATTTCCTTTAAACACCTGATTTACAATTAGAGGAGCTTCAGCATCCGTAGTCATTTCGACAGAATATAAGTCCATATAAGGAAGAGCCAAGCCTAAATTGTCATTTCCTTGCTCTCCATAGGATGCCTTTAACTTCAGTTCATTAACCCAAGAAACATTACTCATAAAGTCTTCTTGAGAAACTCTCCAAGCGGCACCTAATCCGTAGAAAGTACCCCATCTGTTATCCGGGTGAAATCTAGAAGAACCATCTCTTCTAACATTTGCATTTATATAGTACTTGTTACCATAATCATATCCGAATCTAGAAAAATAACCTTCTAAGGCATAATTAGAACCTCCTGCACTGTTATCTCTAAGAACTCCTGCATGATTCAAAATATCTGTATCCGGCAATAACATATTAGTTCTGTGAGCACTCACAAAATCAGATCTTCTGTCTAAGGTTTCGTGCCCTAATAGAACATTTATGTTGTGAGCTCCAAAAGATTTATTATATGTAAGTAATTGTTGGTTTGTAAAGGCAATCATTCTTGAAGACTGTATTTGAATTCGGCCATTAACTCCAACAGCATCTCCAATAAGCGGAGTATCCATAGAAGTGTCATGCTGATTAAACAACTCTCCCGTTACCGTATATTTAAATTTCAGACCATCGAGTAGATTAACAGAAGCATTTGCAGAAGAGAACAAGTTATCTGTTCTCCATCTTTTAATATCCATCATTGCTGTAGCATAAGGATTTTGCAATGGCCCTGCTCCAGCCGGTCTTACAACACCTCCATTATACAAACCCTGACCATCATCATAAATAGGATTTCCTACAGAGTTGAATAATTGTTCTCCTGTATTTTGGTCATAAACATGAACAGGATAGATAGGAGCTGTATAACGAGTCCAACGAAAAGGGCCTGAATAAGAAGTACCTCCAGTGTAACCATCTAGGTAATTTTGCTCTAAGTGAGTATAACTCATAACTCCTCCTATTTGAAACGTTTCAGAAATCTTAGAGTCGATATTTAACCTTCCTGACATTTTCTCTAATCCTGAATTGACAACATAACCCTCATTTTTGTCGTATCCTACAGAAAAGAAATGTTGTGTGTTTTTATCCCCTCCTCTTACACTAATATTAGTCTGAGTGAAAAGCCCACTTCCAAACAGGAAATCTTCCCAATCTTCTTGAAACAAAATCTGTGCATTAGGATTTATAGTTCCCGTCACAGGATCTATCAACTGGTCGTTAGGGACATTGTAAATGTTGTAACCCAACCCCTGAGGGCCTGTAATCAAATTATTTGAAGCCTCAACAGCAGCAGCACTATTTGACAATCCTGTAGGGCCAAACATATACCCATTTTTCAAGATATTAAAATAACCCTCATAGTATTTTGCAGGATCTGTAATTTTGTCATAATCTTTTACTGCTCTAGAGCTAAAACCGGACCTAGTATCAATTGTTATAGCTGATTTTTGTTGTAGTCCTTTTTTAGTAGTAACAATTATAACTCCATTGGCACCTCTATTACCGTACAAAGCAGCAGCAGAGGCGTCTTTCAAAAATGTCATCGATTCGATATCGTTGTTATTAATGGAAGCAATGTCTCCATTAAAAGGAATCCCATCAACCACATACAAAGGCGAACTAGAAGCATTAATGGAACCTATCCCTCTAAATCTGATTACAGGAGCGTCTCCTGGCATACCATTGTTATTAACAACTTGTACCCCAGCAACTTTTCCTACCAACCCCTGAAGAACATTTCCAGTAGTCACTTTTTGAATCTCTTCAGCTTTGACTTCTTTAATGGAGCCGGTAATTGAACTTTTTGTTTGTTGACCATAAGCTACAACTACAATTGGATCAATCATTTCAGTCTCTGGAGCTAGTAAAACATCCACAACATTAGAAGCCCCCACAGTAATTACCTGATTTGCCATCCCAAGAAAGGAAAACACCAAATTTTCCCCCTGATTAGCAGTAATCGAATACTTACCGTCTAAATCTGTCTGTGTCCCTTTGGTTGTTCCCTCAACCATAACACTTGCCCCAGGTAAAGGAAGACCATCATCAGCAGAGGTCACAGTACCCGTAATAGTTTTCTCTTGTGCAAAAGAAAACTGAATCATAAACGCTAAAAATAGCGTCAAAATCCCAGTAAACCTTGATTTCATATTTAATTATTTTGAGTTAGTTAAGTGCAAACTTCTTAATAATTTCTTAAACGACCAAATTTTCATAGAAATAAATGTGTTAATTTTAGTTTTCAAATGATTTAGACTTCTTTTTTAACCAAGCTTGTGTCTGCTCTTTAGATGCACTATTATATAAATGGTTGCGTTTGATTGATGATTTTTTGTGTTAATGTTTTGTTTCTTGTAATAATTTTTAATTAACTCTTTTTATCTAAAATATCTTTTCGGTATAATATTTGCGACTTGCTACATAAAACAGTATTAACCTAAAAATCAAAAAATTATGTCAAACAAAATTGGAAATGCAGCAGCTGCTATCTTAGTTGGTGCTGCGATTGGAACAGCAATAGGGGTCTTGTTTGCTCCTGATAAAGGCTCTAAAACAAGAAAAAAAATCAAAGATAACTTTGATAAGTCTTCTGAGGATTTAAAGGAGACATTTAATGAATTTACCGAAAAACTAAAACTAAAAGCAAACAAAACAAAAGCTGATTTGGAATCTACTTTTGACGAATTGCTATCTGATGCAAACACTAAAAAAGAAGACGTAATTGTTGCATTAGAAAAAAAACTTAAAGAACTTAAAAGCACTACCAAATAGTTATGTTCGGAAAAATAAAAGAAAACCTGCAAGACATACGAGAGGAAACCAAAGACCTTATAGAGAGTAATATTGCTTATTACAAACTTTGGTCTTTTAAGCTAATTACTAAATCCGCCTCTATGCTATTAAAGCTACTTTTAATAGGCGTTACTTTTGTTATGGTTTTGGTTTTCTTTTCAATAGCGGGGGCTTTGGCAATAGGCTATACTCTAGGTAATTTTGTTTATGGATTTCTTATAATAGGAGGCGTTTATCTTGTCTTAGGAATTATTATTTTTAATTTAAAAGACAAAATTGAAAAACCTATTTTAAAAAGATTTTCTGAAATTTTCTTTAACGAAGACGATTAACAATGCGAAACAAACAATATAACTCTTATAAGGAAGTCGATAGAGATTTAAAAATACTGAAACTTCAGAAAGAAATTCATTATCAGAAGCTTTTGCAAAAAGGCGAAAACATTAAAGATGCCCTACAGTTTACTTCTGTCTTGCCAGATGTTGCAATAGGAGCAGTCGATGTTTTCTCTCGAGGTGCAAAAGGAGCAGTATTGGGCTTTTTGTTACGAAAAATTTTCAGAAGAAAATATTTATAGACCGTTGTTTATATCTTTTTGATTAAACCATTCAAATCCAAACCTCCATAATTCCCAGAACTCATCAGGAGTAAAACGAAATTTTTAAGGTTTGCTTTGTAGAGATATTCCTCAAATTCTGTTGAATTGGTGTAAATAATCAAGTCGCTTCGATTGAAGGCTTTAGCTATTTGTTCTGCCGTAACCTCTTCCAAGCGTTTGATTTTAACTGCTTCGGGAGAATAAAACACTACCGCAATATCTGCATTATCTAAAGCCGATTGATATTCTTTTAAAAATTCCGCATTCAAACTACTGTACGTATGTAGCTCCAAACAAGCTATCAGAGTTCGGTCAGGATATTGTTCTTTAACTGCATCGGTTGTGGCTTTTACCTTGCTGGGTGAATGAGCAAAATCTTTGAAAATTACTCGGTTTGAACTTTCAGAAATCTTTTCTAATCGTTTTGAGGCTCCTTTGAAAGAAGCAATAGCCTCATAAAAATCTGCTTCGTCCACTCCCATGTTTTGGCAAATCCACTTAGCTCCCATTAGATTATTCAGGTTGTGTTTCCCAAAAACTTCGATAGGCATATTACCTTCGGGAGTAGTTAAAAATGTTGTTCCTTTTTCTACCGTATATTCAGGAGTTTCGTAAGGTATTTTTCGAATTGGATTGGTTGTATTTTCGACCAGGATTTTTAAATCGTTATCTTCTTCGTTATAAACTAAAATTCCTCCGTTGGTAATTCGATTGATGAAAATTTCAAACTGTTTCAAATAATTTTCATAGGTAGGGAAGACATTAATGTGATCCCAAGCGATTCCAGAAAGTAAAGCTATATTGGGTTTATACAGATGAAATTTTGGTCTTCTGTCGATTGGAGAAGACAGATATTCATCGCCTTCCAAAACGATAAAATCATTTTCTTTAGTAAGATGAACCATTGTGTCGAATCCTTCGAGTTGTGCTCCTACCATATAATCGACTTCAATGTTATGATATTTCATCACGTGTAGAATCATCGAAGTAATGGTTGTTTTTCCGTGAGAACCTCCTATTACTACTCTAGTTTTGTTTTTGGATTGTTCATACAAAAATTCTGGATAGGAGTAAATCTTAAGCCCTAACTCTTTTGCTTTCAAAAGCTCCGGATTATCTTCTTTGGCATGCATTCCGAGAATGACAGCGTCTATATCAGAAGTGATTTTATCAGGAAACCACCCCAATTCTTGAGGTAATAATCCTTTCTTTTCGAGTCGAGTTTTAGAAGGTTCAAAGATAGCGTCATCGCTCCCTGTAGCTTGGTATCCTTTATGATACATAGCTAAGGCAAGATTGTGCATCGCACTGCCTCCTATGGCTATAAAATGTAATTTCATCGTTTTGTTCTAAAAAAAGCAAAGATAGAAATATTTGGGATTTACAAACTTCACATTTTTTCGTATTTTACAGAAGAGCGGCTCTGAATTGATTGTTTACGAATTACTCTTTTTGCTTGATATATTTATGAAAACAAAACAAATTTTGGTTTTTGGATAGTAACCGATAAAAAAACAAGCATTTACTTTCCGATACAAAAGCTCGAAAAAATATTACTAAGTAGCTCATCATTAGTGACTTGACCTGTAATTTCCCCGAAATAATAGAGTGCCTGACGGATGTCAATAGCCATCAGGTCAGAAGATAAACCGCTTTCCAATCCAAAACGCACTTTTTGAATTTCTTCTAACGCTTTCAGTAAGGAATCGTAGTGCCTCGTATTTGTCACTATGGTTTCGTTATTTCGCAAAGCACCTGTGTTTACAAACGATAACAAAGTATTTTTAAGCTCTTCAATCCCTATTTTCTGCTTAGCTGAAATAGTTTCAGGTTTCAGGTTTAAGGTTTCAAGTTCGGCTTTTATAGTGTTGAGTTCTTGCTCTGATAACAAGTCAACTTTGTTGATAATTACCACCAAAGGCTTTTGAGGATATTTATTTCTGATTTTTTGGATTTCAATTATGTGTTCCGAACCTTGAACTTTAAACTTTAAACTTTCAAACAAATAAAGAATAACTTGAGCTTGCTCGATTTTCTCAAAAGTTTTTTGAATTCCGATGCTCTCAACAACATCTTTTGTATCTCTGATTCCGGCTGTGTCTATGAATCGGAAACCGATTCCGTTGATGATTAATTCATCTTCGATAGTATCTCGAGTAGTTCCTGCAATATCCGATACGATAGCTCTTTCTTCATTGAGAAGAGCATTCAAAAGTGTAGATTTTCCTACGTTGGGTTCGCCTACAATGGCTACGGGAATTCCGTTTTTGATAACATTCCCCACAGCAAAAGAATCAATCAATCGTTTAAGGACAAATTCGATTCTGTTTACTAAATCTTTAAATTGAGTTCGGTCTGCAAATTCCACATCTTCTTCCGCAAAATCAAGTTCGAGTTCAATAAGTGAAGCAAAATTCAAGAGTTCTTCTCTTAGTTTAGCTATTTCGTTACTGAAACCGCCTCTCATTTGTTGCATAGCAATTTGGTGAGAAGCTTCGTTGTCTGAATTTATCAAATCGGCAACTGCTTCGGCTTGACTTAAATCCATTTTTCCGTTCAAGAAAGAACGAAGCGTAAACTCTCCGGGTTGTGCCATACGACAGCTTTTTCGGAGTAAAAGCTGAATAATTTGTTGTTGAATAAAAACCGAACCGTGACACGAAATTTCTACCACATCTTCACCCGTATAAGAATTTGGGTTTTTGAAAACGGAAACCAGCACCTGGTCTAAGGTTTTTTCGCCATCCATAATATGCCCCAAGTGAATGGTATGAGTTTTTTGTTTGGTCAAATCTTTGTTTCTCACAGACTGAAAAACCTCATTAGCAATAGCGATTGAGTTATTTCCTGAAATTCGTATAATAGCCACAGCACCTGCTCCTGACGGAGTAGCAAGAGCTACGATAGTATCCTGATTAAGCATAAAAACAGTTCTTTTAACAAAGATATAAAAGACAAGGATATACAAGGGCATACTTGTCTTAAATTACAATGTACCTATTAAGATTTATTAAATAAAAAAGCCGCCTCAAGTTGTGAGGCGGCTTCTCGATATTGTCAATATAGGAAAATTATCCTAAAACTTCTTTTACTTTATCAGCCGCTTCTTGAAACTGAACAGCAGAATGAACTGCTAATCCTGAGTTGTCAATCATTTCTTTTGCCAATTCGGCATTTGTTCCTTGAAGTCGAACGATAATAGGAACTTTAATCAAGTCTCCTAAATTTTTATACGCATCAATCACTCCTTGAGCTACACGGTCGCAACGAACAATTCCTCCGAAAATATTGATTAGAATAGCTTTTACGTTCGGATCTTTTAAGATGATTTTGAAGGCGGTTTCCACGCGTTTAGCATCTGCGGTTCCTCCTACATCAAGGAAGTTAGCCGGCTCATAACCTGCGTGTTTAATCAAATCCATAGTTGCCATAGCAAGCCCTGCTCCGTTTACCATACAACCTACATTTCCGTCCAAATCCACATAGTTTAATCCGACAGCCTTTGCTTCAACTTCGATAGGATTTTCTTCCAAAACATCTCTCATATCAGCATATTTTGGGTGTCTGTAAAGAGCGTTGTCGTCTAAAACAACCTTAGCATCAACTGCCAAAATTTTGTTATCTGAAGTTTTAAGAACCGGATTGATTTCGAACAATGACGCATCACATCCAACATAAGCTGAGTAAAGAGCATCAACGAATTTTACCATTTCTTTAAAAGCATTCCCCGAAAGTCCAAGATTAAAAGCAATTCTTCTTGCCTGAAACCCTTGTAATCCTACCGCAGGGTCAATTTCTTCGGTAAAGATAAGATGAGGTGTTTTTTCTGCCACTTCCTCAATATCCATTCCTCCTTCGGTAGAATACATAATCATATTACGTCCTTTTCCTCTGTTTAGTAGTACTGACATATAGAATTCAGATGTTTCGCTCTCTCCCGGATAATATACATCTTCTGCTACCAATACCTTATGAACTTTTTTACCAGTTGGAGGTGTCTGTGGAGTAATTAATTGCATTCCGATAATTTGTTCTGCAATTTCTTCTACTTGTTGTAGATTTTTAGCAAGTTTAACTCCTCCTCCTTTTCCTCTTCCTCCTGCATGGATTTGAGCTTTGATTACGTGCCAACCCGTTCCCGTTTCAGCAGTTAATTGTTTGGCTTTAGCTACTGCTTCTTCAGCATTTTGAGCTACATAACCCCTCTGAACTTTAACTCCGTGCGAAGCTAAAATTTCTTTCCCTTGATATTCGTGTAAATTCATAAGTTGAAAATTGTCGTAATTATTAAAAAGCGGAACAAAAGTACAAAAACAAGTATAAAAAGCCTAATGTTTTTCTTTAGGAATTTTTAAATAAACAGTATAGCAGACTTTGAGCAAACATATTATTTTAATGACTATTTTAAAAAATATCTTGCAACCTCATTCAAAACACTTGTTATTATAGGCTTTTCAGAAAGAACGACGTTTTTAGTATGAGGTGTTAAAGCCTGTTTGGTTGTCGTTCCAATACAGAAACAGATTTGATGAGCAAGTGTGTTTTTTTCTAAAAAACTTTGAACTCCGGATGGACTAAAAAACAAAACAACATCAAAATCTTCTTGGATTTTTTGAGAAGTGAACTCGTTGTGGTACACTTGAAATTCAGAAAACTCTATTTTGTTTTCCTTAAAAAAATCGGGTAAGACATCACGTCTTAGATTCCCGCAAAAAAAAGCAAATGACTTATCGGAATATTTTTTTGAAATTATTTGGGTTAAATCTTCTGCATAATGCGCAAAGTCTAACACCTTAAAACCGTTTTTTTCGAGAAGCTCTTTAGTTTTTTCTCCGACACAAATACATTTAATTTGCCTCAAAAGCTCATGCTTTTCATTTTTTAAAATACTCCAAACGGCATTTTTGCTAGTAAAAAGCAACAAATCAAAGTTTGTTTTCGCATCAAATTTTATGAGTTGGATTCGGATAAAATCTTCTTCTATCAAGCTGAATTTAGCATCAGAAAGTATAAAACGCTCTGATATGCTGAGTTTTTTGGTAGAAAGTACTTTGATGGTGGACATTTCTGAATGTTGTTTTAAATTGCACCCCTAAAGCATTCGTCGAATGCTTTAGGGGTGCAATTTATGTGATTATAGTTTATTTATTTAAAAACTTTTTCAACCCCCATATTAAACAAAGTAAAGGCCTGGATATCTGCCATTTCTTCGATAGTTTTAGAAAGTGGTTTCCCCGCTCCGTGCCCTGCATTAACGTCAATTCGGATAAGAACCGGATTGTTTCCGCTTTGTTTTGCTTGCAACTCTGCTGCAAACTTAAAGCTGTGTGCCGGTACAACCCTATCATCGTGGTCTGCTGTGGTAATAAGCGTTGCAGGATATTCAACTCCTTCTTTTACGTTGTGAACCGGAGAATATTTAAGCAAATACTCAAACATTTCTTTGCTTTGCTCAGCTGTTCCGTAATCATAACCCCAGCCCGCACCTGCTGTAAAGGTATGGTAACGCAACATATCTAAAACTCCTACTGCCGGAAGAGCCACTTTAAATAATTCAGGACGCTGAGTCATACAAGCCCCCACTAATAATCCTCCGTTTGAGCCTCCTCTGATGGCTAAATAGTCAGATGAAGTATAACCTTCTTTAGTTAAGTATTCGGCAGCAGCAATAAAATCGTCAAATACATTTTGTTTTTGCTGTTGTGTTCCTGCTACGTGCCATTTTTTACCGTATTCGCCTCCTCCTCTCAGATTTGCAACGGCATATATCCCTCCGTTTTCCATCCAAACCGCATTGGCAACTGAAAAGCTTGGAGTAAGACTTATGTTGAAACCTCCATATCCGTAAAGAATTGTTGGGTTTTTTCCATCTAATTTTGTTCCTTTTTTGTACGAAATAATCATAGGAACTTTTGTACCGTCTTTGGAAGTATAGAATACTTGTTTGGACTCATAATCGTCTGAATTGAACTTCGCTTTTGATTTTTCGTAAACCTCTGTAATACCTTCTTTTGGTTCATAAGAATAAATCGTTCCGGCTGTGATGTAGTTTGTAAATGTAAAGTATAATTTTTCGTCTTCTTTTTTACCTGAGAATCCTCCTACGGTTCCTACTCCGGGAAGTTCTACTTCACGTACTAAATTTCCTTGGTAGTCGTATTGCTTTACTTGCGAAATAGCATCTTTCATATAGTGAGCAAAGAAGTAGCCTGAACCCGTTGAAGGCGAAAGTACATTTTCTGTTTCAGGAATAAAATCAGTCCACGGAGCAGAAAGGTTTTTAGCATCGGCAATTACGATTTTGCTGTTTGGAGCGTCTTTGTCTGTTACTATAAATAATTTATCTCCGTCATTTTCGATTACAGAATATTCGTTTTCAAAATTGTCTATAACCGGAATAATTTTGCTATCCGGATTGGTCAGGTCTTTAATATACAATTCGTTTCCGTAAGTAGAATTAGCAGCAGTAATAATCAGATATTTGCCATCTTCAGTTACCGAGCCTCCTACATAACGTCTTTTTTGCTCAAGCCCAAAAACTACTTTATCTTCTGATTGTGGTGTTCCTAACTTATGATAATATAATTTGTGTTGGTCTGTCATAGCCGATAGTTCGCTTCCTTTGGGTTTGTCGTAGCTTGAATAATAAAAGCCTTCATTGCCTTTCCACGAAAGTCCGCTAAACTTAATGTCGATAAGGGTGTCTTCTTTTATTTCTTTAGAAGCTACATCTATAACGATAACCTTTCTCCAGTCGCTTCCTCCTTCAGAAATAGCATAGGCTAAAGTTTTACTGTCTTTAGAAAAAGCCATTCCTGCTAATGATGTTGTTCCGTCTGTTGAAAAAGTATTTGGGTCTAAAAATACTTCTTCATTTTCCTCTTTATCTTTGCGATATAATACCGATTGGTTTTGTAATCCGTTGTTTTTATAATAAAACGTGTAATCTCCTTCTATAAAAGGTGCTCCTATCTTTTCGTAATTCCACAAATCTTCTAATCGTTGTTTGATTTGGTTACGGAAAGGGATTTTGTCTAAATAACCAAAGGTTACTTCGTTTTGGGCTTGTACCCAAGATGCAGTTTCATCAGACATATCGTCTTCTAACCAGCGATACGGATCTTTAATTTCAGTGCCAAAATACACATCAACCGTATCTACTTTTTTAGTTTCAGGATAAGTAATCTTAGCCGTTTCTTCGGTTTTGTTTTCTTTCTTACACGAAACCAAAGTAGCTACAATAAACATAGGGATAAACAATTTTTTCATTTTGAGATAGTTATTATTTGCTAACAAAAATAATCTTTTCTGATTAAAGACCGAAAAAAATAGAATTTATTCTTTTGTAAGGCTCAAAAAATCTGACATTTTTATAACTGATGCAATTGAGTTGCCCGCTCCAACAAGGTGTAATTCAATATCTATTTCTGACTGTTATCTTGTTTGTAATCAGAAATATACATCAGAAAATATTTTTTGAATAGCTTCCTCGAAAAAGCAAGAACAAACCAGCAATACGTTAAAATTGTTCTAACTTGTAGCAAAAATTTAAAAAAAACACACTATCATTGTATCGCAAATTAAAAAAATAAAATATGAAAAAGTCGCTTGTATTACTATTAGCCTTACTGGTTTTAGCACCTTTTAGAGCAAAAGCAGATGAGGGAATGTGGTTTTTGATGTTTATTGGAAAAAACATTAAAGACATGGAAAAAATGGGATTAAGGCTCACGGCAGAAGAAATTTACAGCATCAACAACAGTAGTCTTAAAGACGCTATTGTTCAGTTCAACGGAGGTTGTACAGCCGAAATCATCTCAAAAGACGGATTAGTACTTACTAACCACCATTGCGGATACGATAAAATTGCAGAGCTTTCTACACCGGAAAACGATTATCTTACGCACGGATTTTGGGCAAAAGATAAAAGTGAAGAGTTGGCTCCAAAGAGTATTTCTGTTCGTTTTTTCGTAAGGATGGACGATGTTACCAAAAGAATTTTGTCTTTGGTAAATGACTCGATGACCGAGAGAGAAAGAGAGCAAGTTATCAATCAGGAAATTGCTAAAATTCAGCACGAAAATGACGAAGATGGGAAATACACGGTTTCGGTTCGTCCGTTTTTTCAAGGAAATGAATACTATTATTTTGTATATCAAGATTTTAACGATGTGCGTTTGGTAGGAACCCCACCCGATATGATTGGACGTTTTGGAGGCGACACCGATAACTGGGAATGGCCTCGTCATACCGGAGATTTCTCTTTGTTTAGAGTTTATACTGATGCGGAGGGAAATCCTTCTAAATATTCCGAAGATAATATTCCGATGAAACCTAAATATCATTTGCCTGTTTCTATAGCCGGAGTAAAAGAAGGAGACTTTGCTATGATTTTAGGCTATCCCGGAAGAACAAACCGTTGGATGCCATCGGGAGGAATCGAGCAGAACGTAAAATTTGCTTATCCTGCTTGGGTTGAGGGTTCTAAAGTAGCAATGGACGCTATGAAAACTCACATGGACAAAAACCAAAAAGTAAGATTAGATTATGCTTCTGCTTATGCAAGAATTGCCAATTACTGGAAAAACCGTCAGGGAATGATTGATGCACTTACGCTTCACAAAACAGCCCAAACCAAAGCTCTTTCGGAAAAAGAATTCGAAAGATGGGCTAACAAAAAAGAGAACAAGTCTCAATACGGAAAAGTAATTGCTGATATTAATGAGTATTATGCGAAAACCAACGAAAACGCTTCTCACAACAACTACCTTTTCAGTATGTTGCGTTCGAGTAGCTATGCTTCTGTACCGTACCGCTTGGGTGCTCAGATGCTGAACTACATCAATGCTAACGAATCGAAACGCAGAGAATTACAACCGGCTTTAGACGGTGCAATTACCGATTTATACACCGATTTGTATCAACCCTTAGAAAAAGACGTACTGATAACCCAGCTTAACCTATATGCCAAAAAAGGAGGAAAAAATATTGCTCCTTACGTAGCCGAATTAGCCAAAAAAACAGGAGGAGACTTTACAGAATATGTAAATAACACACTCGAAAATAGTATTTTTGCTTCAAAAGAAAGCATCGTGAAATTCTTGGAAAATCCAAATGCAGAACTTATCACAAATGACGAATTGTTTAAATTATCGAATGATTTAATGATGCGTTATCGTGCTAAGACAGAAGATGAAATGGCTTTGGACGAAAAATTCGCAAAAGCGTTCCGTTTGTTGGTAAGAGGATTGAGAGAATCCGGACTAAATAAAATCCAGTATCCTGATGCAAACAGTACCCTGAGATTAACCTACGGTTCTGTGGTTACACTACCGGAACACCCTACTCGTAAAAACGACGCAAAAGCAAATTATTACACCACACTTAAAGGGACAATTGCCAAGCACAACCCGAATCACGATGAGTTTAACAACCCTGAAAAATTAATCGAATTATACAACAATAACGATTACGGAAGATACGCAAACGAGCATGGAGAATTACCTGTGAATTTCTTGACAAACAATGATATTACAGGAGGAAACTCAGGCTCGCCTGTACTGAACGGAAAAGGAGAGCTAATCGGACTTGCCTTTGACGGAAACATCGAAGCTATGGCTGGTGATGTAATTTTTGATCATAAATTACAACGTACCATTAATGTCGATATTAGGTATGTGCTTTTTATAATTGAAAAATATGCCGAAGCCCACCACCTAATTGATGAAATGACTATCGTAAGATAAAAAAATAGACCTCGCAAGAATTTGCGAGGTCTTTCTCTCTCAAACAAACAAACATCTTAAATTTTAGAGAGACAGAGGTGTGTTTTTCACCTTGAAAACTTGGGGCTAAGATGACGCTTTTATCAAAACGATAAAATACGCTAAATGCCCTATTTTTAAGAATTCTTTAGACCAGAAGCACGACATCTTTTCAAGAGAAAAACGTACCTTTGTACTGATTTGAAAAAAACAGCACAAATAACGAGTTTCTTTTTCCTTGGAATTTTCCTTTTTGTAATTCTATTCCAAGCACTTCACGTTATAGAACACTATAATGATGAGGCTCTTGTACACACGTGCAAAAATCACGACCACCAACACAAATCGGAAAGTTCCCACGATTGCCCTATTTGTGACTTTACGCTGAATTCATTTACAGAAAGTGAGTTTTTTGCTTTCAATTCGCTTATTTCAAAAGCTTTTAGCGATAAAATAAATACCGAATACGTTGAGTATTTATTGACTTCCGAATATCAATTATTTTCCCTTCGTGCACCTCCTTTGGTGTAATGTATAGATTTCACAAATCTCTGTTCAGGTCTGGTAGTTTTAAAAAACTGTCGGGTCTGAAAATCTCGTATTATTCACGCTTCATTCGTTAAAAACTATAATTATTCGTGAGATTCACAATTAGATATATTTTTGTGTTTGTCGGTTTTGTGTCTTTTGCCCAATTTTCAGTTTCGGGAGTTGTAAAAGATAGCGAAAACAATCCGCTTGCAGGAGCTTTAATAACATTATCTGACCAACAAACCTTTACTGATTTGAATGGAGGCTTTTCTATTTCGGGAATTTCTCATTTCAATCAGGTCATTCAGGTTTCTTATATAGGATTTCAAACCTATACAAAAGAAATTCAGTTGCATTCCGACCTAACTCTTGAAATTATTTTGCAGAAAGACGTAAACATAATTGAGGGAGTAAACATTTACGGAGTAGCAAAAACAATTGAAAACAAACAAAATTTTAATGAGGCGTATCTCCAAAAAAACTTTTCGGGGTCGCTTCTACAATCGTTAGAAAATATAGCGGGAGTCAATGCGATGAGCATTGGTTCGGGAAGTTCAAAACCGATTATACGAGGGCTGGGCTTCAATAGAGTTGTTGTTTCAATAAACTCCAGCAAGCACGAAGGACAACAATGGGGAGCAGACCACAACCTCGAGGTTGATGCTTTTTCGGTGGAGAGCGTGGAACTTCTAAAGGGAGCTTCTTCCATGGAATACGGGAGTGATGCTATCGGAGGAGTTTTAAACATACGCAACAATACTATTCCCGATAAAAACTACTTTTCCGCAAAGGCAGTGTTATTTGGAAAATCGGTCAATAATGCTCTTGGAACGGCTTTTGATTTCAGGGAAAGGAAAGACAGATTTTTTTATAAAATAAAAGGACTTTATATAGATTTTGGAGATTACAACATTCCCACAGACACAATTGTATATCTGACAAGGAAAATTCCGATTCACAACCGAAAACTTAAAAATACAGCCGGACAAGAATGGAATTTTTTCGGGCAGGCTGGTTATGTAAAAGACAATTACCATTCGATTCTGACTGTTTCAAACAATCAAACCAAATCAGGTTTTTTTCCGGGTTCTCACGGAATTCCGGATTTAGACCGATTGCAAAATGACGGAAACTCCCGAAACATCAAATACCCATACCAACAATCGAATCATTTTACGATACAGAACGAACACAAATGGATTTTTGACCATTCAGAACTAAAAACTGATTTTACTTTCCAGAACAACAGAAGGAAGGAAAAAAGTGAATTTCACACACATTACTCCAACCAAACACCTCCTGAAGAAAACAGCGACTTAGAGCTTGATTTTAACCTAAATACATTTAGCGGGAACACAAAATATACCCGATTTTTTTCCGAAAAGCATAAAGCTGATTTTGGGCTACAAGTACAAATTCAGGACAATAACATCAAAGGATACAGCTTTTTGTTACCACGATATAACAAGGAGAGCTACGGAATTTTTGCTTTACACAGCTATCGTTTCTCGAACAAAATTAGGATTGAGGTAGGATTGAGATATGATTTTTCAAACATTGACATCAAGAAGTTTTATGATGAACTTCTGTACGACTACCTGATTGATAAAAGTTATCCCGAAAGTTTAGCGGAACACTACGCTTTGCGGAGTCCTGAATTATCAAAAGATTTTAGCAATTTCAATTTAAAAACAGGTGTTTTGTACACTATGAATGACAGAATTGATTGGGTTTTGAATATTGGAAGTAGTTTTCGAAACCCAACTGTTATCGAGCTTGGAGCAAACGGAGTACATCACGGTTCGTTCCGACACGAAAAAGGTAACGAAAATCTCAACCCCGAAAAAGGATATGTGATTGATTTTCAAATGGATTACAAAAAAGATGAATTTCGTCTGAATTTCAACCCTTATTTGTACTATTTTACCAATTATATATTTCTCAGACCAACAGGAGAATTTTCGGTTTTACCGCATTCAGGGCAGATCTACCAGTTTTCTCAAACCAAAGCAATACTTACAGGATTTGAATTAGAGAACAGGTTTTCGTTTAGCAGATTTTCTGTCGAAACGGCTTTAGAATACCTTTACAACAAACAAATTCAGGAGGATAACAGTAAAAATTTTCCGCTACCATTTTCTCCTCCGTTCAACACATTTGTCAAAGTAAATTATTCACTTTTTGAACAAAGCCGGATATTTAAAAAATCGACTGCTTTTGTACACGGAAAATATTTTTCAGAGCAAACCCGAATTGCACAAAATGAAGAAACAACTGCTTCTTCTTTAGCTTTTGGAACAGGATTTTCATCAGAAATAAATCTCGGAAAGTTCAGATTTGAGACCAATCTATCGGTTCAGAATATTTTTGATACAAAATATTATAATCACATTAGTTTTTACAGAGCTTTAGAAGTTCCCGAACAAGGAAGAAATATTCAATTAATGATTCAAATACCGATTTAATGAAGAGACTTCAACTACATATCGGTTTGTTCTTTTTGTTGCTGTTTGTTTTTCCGCAAGCCAATAATGCTTTGCATTATTTTGTGGTTAAACATCATTTTCACCAGTACAACGTAAACGAAAAGCAATTTCAACACAAACATAAAACTCACGATTGCGAGCAAAGCATTTTTAAAATTCCAAATACTTTACTGTTTGATTTCGGATATACAAAACCCAAAAAATTTATTCCATTTTTAGAAATAGAGGTTCCCTTTATCCTAATAATTTATAAGAAAATTCTCTTTAAAAACTTATCGGATAGAGGTCCTCCTTAATGTTTTTGTATGCTGTCAGGTTAAACCTGTTTCAGCTGTTAAAGAATTGATTTTGAAGCGAGTTTGGAATAACAAAAAATTACACATAAATTCAAAAATAAATTTTAAACCAATGAAAAAAATAAATTTTATATCTGTTTTTGCTGTACTTACAGTTTTATTTTCGTGTTCTACTGATGATAATTCGGGGACAGATACTCAAAAACCAACGATTGAAATTCTTACACCTACAGATGGAGATATCTTACACACCGGTGAGGAGTTCCACGTGGATATTGACTTTTCAGACAATGTAGCTCTTGCTTCATATAAAATTGATATTCATTTTGCAGGAGATGGGCATTCTCACGAAAAAAGTATGAACGACCCAATAGAATGGACTTATGAAACCATAGGAACACTCTCCGAAATGGAAGACAATATTCATTTGGATATTTCTATTCCTGAAAATACCAAAAACGGAGAATATCACTTCGGAGTTTATGCCACCGATAAAGCGGGAAACCAAAATGTGGTTTGGATAAAAATTGATGTCCACAACCACGATTAACTCTATTTTTCCAGCATATTTTAATCGAAACCTGTCAAACTTGGCAGGTTTTTTGTCCTTTTCAAAAGGTCGTCAAAATTATTAACCTTGTAAGGTCTTAAAGAAGTGAGTAAAATGATGAATGAAAAAGAACTGAAGCCACCTGTTTTTATCAGACCCAAAAAAGGTGATTTTTACAAAAAACTTCTCAAAGAAGTTCAGGAAAATGTGCTGAAAGACAAAGCCATTCAGAGGAAAAACATTTACAAAGCTCTGTTTGTGCTCACTTTATTTTTTGTCTTTTATGCTTGTATTCTTTACTTCGGAAATATTACTTCTTTGCTGTTTTTGTTCTATATCTTGATGGGGTTTTCGATGATTATTATCTTTGTAAATTCCTTTCATGACGCAGCTCACAATGCCGTTTTTTTTACCAAAAAACAAAACAGACTTTTTTGTTATGTTTTGGAACTGTTCGGAAGTAACAGCAAAATTTGGATACAAAGACACGTTGGTTTGCACCACCCCTATCCGAATATTCAAAACTGGGATTGCGATATTAAACAGAGTGATGTAGTGAGAATTTTTCCAAACTCTCCTTGGTACAAATTTCACAAAATGCAACATATTTATATGTGGTTTTTGTATCCTCTTTATACCTTGATTTGGCTTTTTAACAGGGATTTTAAAGATTTTTTTGCAACAAAAGACAACTACCTGAAACGCGTGTACAAAATTCCGAAAATCGAATACTGGAAACTTTTTGTTGCCAAAATATTTAATCTTTTTTATATGCTTGTAATTCCATATTGGGTGTTGAATCAAACATTCGGAATGATATTTTTGGCTTGGTTTGTAATGCATTTATGTGCCAGTGTACTTGGAGTGGTTGCTCTTATTTCTACCCACGTGGACGAAAGTACCGTTTTTCCGATACCTTCCAAAAATGGAAAAATGAATACAACCTGGGCACATCATCAAATGCTTGTAACTAAAGATTTTAGTGCTGGAAATCCGATTGCCGATTTCCTTTATGGAGGATTTACCCACCACGTAGCTCATCATTTGTTTCCAACTGTAGGACATACTTATTATCCGAAAATTACTCCGATTATTCGAAAATATGCCAAAGAATACAACTTGCCTTACACTTGTTATCCAGTATTTTCGGCTGTGCGTTCGCATTTTTTCCTACTGAAAAATCAAGGAAAAGAAGGCAAAACTGACTCAATTTTTACAGCAAGGGAACTTTAATTTATGCCGTTGAAATCTATAGTCTGAGCCAAACAAAATCTTGGACACCTTACAAGAAAAATCCAGACGGAATCACAGAGCTGTTCTGTACTTTTTGTTTACATTTGTAAGACAAATCAAAATTTTTGGCTTTGAAAACTTTTTACAGCAACGGAAAGCTATTACTTACCAGCGAATATACCGTTCTTAACGGAGCCAAAGCTCTGGCTCTTCCTACCGTTTTCGGACAAAACCTAATAGTAGAAGAAAATCGTTCCGAAAAAATCCTCTGGAGGAGTTTTAATGCTGACCAATCAGTTTGGATTAATGTTGAAATACCATTTTCAGAAATTATAGGCGGTTTGTCATCCCGGCAAAACCCTCTTGAAGCAAAGCTGATAAACATACTACATGAAGCCTTTAAACTCAACCCAAATTTTTTGGACAAAGGCAATGGATACCACATCGAAACACACCTTACCTTTCCACGACTTTGGGGATTAGGAACTTCATCGACCTTGATAAGCAATATTGCTCAGTGGCTTCAGATAAATCCGTACAAATTGTTAGAAACCACCTTTAACGGAAGTGGCTATGATATTGCTTGTGCCACAAACAACACGCCTATTTTGTTTTGGTTAGAGGGCAAAAATCCTATTGTAGAAACGGTTGAGTTCTATCCTGAATTCTCCGAAAATCTGTATTTTGTTTATTTGAATAAGAAACAAAACAGCAAATCTGCTATTGCAAATTACTGTTCAAAACAACACGATATTACCCAAGCAGTTGAACAAACAGATAAAATTACAACTCAGATTTTACAAGCCAAAGAGTTATCGGAGTTTGCAGAACTGATCGAAAAACACGAAAACGTAATGAGTGAGCTACTTGATATGAAAACCATAAAAGAAACTCTGTTTTCTGACTTTAAAGGAGTTATAAAAAGTCTCGGAGCTTGGGGAGGTGATTTTGTTTTGGCTGTTTTTGAAGAAAATCCTACAAAATATTTTAACGAAAAAGGATTTACAACAGTTATTCCGTATAAAAAAATGATTCTTTTACCCGTATCTTGATTACATATTCTCTGTAAGACTTTGTTGTTTTCGTAATCCGGAAATTTTCTTTCCATAACATTTGGTTTTAAAATTTCCGGCAATACTACAACTGGAGGATTTTCAGTACAATTATTTCGATGTAATTATGCCCGACATTTACCCGATTGGTTGTACAGCTTAGGATTTTCAGGGTTTTTATCCGTTCAAAAATACATTTTATTTTTGGTTGGCTCTGAGGATTTGAATAAAAAAATCCTTTTAGGTAAAAAGGGATTATCAGCTTTTTCAAAGTTTGAAACTTTGGAAAAGTTTAGCTTTTATCCCTTCATCAAACTCAACACCTCCAAAGCTTTTTTAACCGTTTTGATATTTTCAAACGAAAGCAATAATCGAAGTCCATTTCGGGTTTCCTTTTCTTTCATTTTGCATAATGTTGGGTTGTATTGTACGAAAGTGAGTACTTTTCGGAACTTTGTAGTTTGATAAAAATCAGATTGTTGGTCGGCTATAAAATAAGCGACCATTTTGTTTTGTTTCAGGATGATTTTTTCGATTCCGAATTCTGTAGCAATCCATTTGATGCGAAGGCTATCTAAAAGTGATTTTGCTTGTCTTGGCAAAGGTCCAAATCTATCAATAAGTCGTTGTTCGTATTGTTGTAAGGCTTCTTCGGTCTTGAGTTCCGAGAGTTCGTTATATAAATTCAATCGTTCCGAAACCTGATTGATATATTCATCCGGGAACAATAATTCCAAATCGGTATCAATCGAAAATTCTTTGACGTATTTCTTGTTTTCAACCGAATTTTCATCTTCATACAACTCTTTAAACTCGTTTTCTTTGAGCTCTTCGATGGCTTCGTTCATGATTTTTTGATAAGTCTCAAAACCAATTTCGTTGATGAAACCACTTTGTTCTGCTCCCAACAAATCTCCCGCTCCTCTGATTTCAAGGTCTTTCATGGCAATGTTGAATCCGCTTCCGAGTTCTGAGAAACGAACCAAGGCATCCAAGCGTTTACGAGCTTCTTCGGTCAAGGTTGAGAATGAAGGCGTTATGAAATAACAAAACGCTTTTTTGTTGCTTCGCCCTACACGTCCTCTCATCTGGTGCAAATCTGAAAGTCCGAAATGGTTGGCATTATTGATAAAAATCGTATTGGCATTCGGAACGTCGAGTCCGCTTTCGATAATAGTTGTTGAAACTAAAACATCGAATTCTCCGTTCATAAACCCGAGCATCAATTCTTCGAGTTTCTTACCATCCATTTGTCCGTGACCTACAGCAATTTTAGCATCAGGAACCAGACGTTGAATCATTCCGGCTACTTCTTTGATGTTTTCGATTCGGTTATGGATGAAAAATACTTGACCTCCTCGTTGAATTTCGTAAGCAACCGCGTCTCTGATTACTTCTTCGCTAAACGAAATAAGTTGTGTTTCAATCGGATAACGATTAGGTGGAGGAGTCGTAATTACTGACAAATCTCGAGCTGCCATAAGTGAAAACTGCAATGTTCTCGGAATTGGCGTTGCCGTCAAAGTCAACGTATCTATATTATGACCTATGGTTTTGAGCTTGTCTTTTACGTTTACTCCGAATTTTTGTTCTTCGTCAACAATCAAAAGCCCTAAATCTTTGAACTTAACATCTTTGCTCACCAATTGATGTGTTCCGATAAGGATATCTACTTTTCCTTCTTCAAGAGCTTTCAACGTTTCGGCTTTTTGTTTTGCTGTTTTGAATCGGTTGAGATAATCAACTCTCACAGGCATTTCTTTTAGCCTTTCAGAGAAAGTTTTGTGATGTTGAAAGGCCAAAACCGTAGTCGGAACCAGCACAGCAACTTGTTTTCCGTTGTCAACTGCTTTGAAAGCTGCTCGAATGGCAACTTCGGTTTTCCCGAAACCAACATCTCCACAAACGAGTCGGTCCATCGGTCTGTCAAGCTCCATATCTGCTTTTACGTCTTGTGTAGCTTTAGATTGATCGGGAGTGTCTTCGTAAATAAACGAACTCTCTAATTCGTATTGCAGATAACTATCGGGAGCAAAAGCAAAGCCTTTTTCGGTTCTACGCTTAGCATACAACTGAATCAAATTAAAAGCAATGTGCTTTACTCTCGCTTTGGTTTTTTGCTTCAAAGCCTTCCAAGCACCAGAACCTACTTTGTAAATTTTTGGAGGCGTTCCGTCTTTTCCGTTGAATTTGGCAATTTTATGAAGCGAATGGATACTTACATAAACAATATCATTTTCAGCATACACCAACTTGATGGCTTCTTGCGTTTTGCCTTCGACCTGAATCTTTTGCAAACCTCCGAATTTCCCGATTCCGTGGTCGATATGCGTGACGTAATCTCCGACAGTGAGTGAATTTAATTCCTTTAACGTAATGGTTTGTTTTTTGGAATAACCATCTTTGATTTTAAACTTGTGATATCGTTCAAAAATCTGGTGATCTGTGTAGCAAACTATTTTTAAATCATTGTCAATAAAACCTTGGAAAAGTGGAAAAACAAATGATTTATAACTCTTCCAATCCTCGTTGTCTTCACCCGAAATCGACTGAAAAATATCATCAAAACGTTTGCTTTGTGCTTCACTTGAACTGAATAAAAAGTTTTGATATCCTAACTTTTGATTTTCAATCAAATTATCTCGCAACAAATCAAACTGTTTGTTGAATGACGGTTGCGGTTTGGTATTGAATTGAAATTCTGCTTTGATGTCAAAAACAGGTTTTCCGGAAAGTTCCACGTATGTAAAAAGCTCTGCTTTATCTAAAAACGCTGATTTTGAAAGGAATAATTCATCAGGAGATTGATGTTTGATATCGGATGAAAATCCTGCAAATGTTTCTTTAGCTTTTTCGAATATTTTATCTAACTGATGAGTGAGTAATTCGGTATTTTCGGCAAAAATGATTGTTTTATCAGAAATGTATTCCAAAAAACTCTCTCGTTTTTCTTCTGAAAATTTGTTTTCGATATTCGGAATAATCGTAATCTTTTTCTGAGGTTCGATAGAAAGCTGGGTTTCTACATCAAAACTTCTGATGGAATCGACTTCGTTTCCGAAAAATTCAATTCGATACGGATTGTCATTCGAAAACGAAAACACATCGATAATTCCTCCTCTTACCGAAAATTCTCCTGGTTCAGAAACAAAATCTACTCTTTTGAAGTTGTATTCAAACAAGGTTTCGTTGATAAAATCAATCGAAAGCAAATCTCCGACAGCCATTTTTAGTGTATTTCTGTCTAACTGTTTTCTGGTAACAACCTTTTCGAAAAGTGCCTCCGGATAAGTAACAATAATACAAGGTTTTTTTCGAGAATTGATTCGATTGAGAACCTCAGCTCTTAAGAGTACGTTGGCATTATCGACATCTTCTATCTGATAAGCTCTTCTGTGAGAACTCGGAAAAAACAAAACGTCTTTTTGTCCGATAAGGTTTTCTAAATCGTTCAGGTAATAAGCAGCTTCTTCTTTATCTTGAAAAATAAGCAAAAACGGATTTTCGCTTTTTTCGAACAGTGCTTGAATGACAAATGAAGTCGAAGAACCTACAAGTCCTTTAATTGCAATTTTAGTTGTTTTGGAAGAGATTTTTTCTGAAATCTGGCTGATAATAGGCAGACTAGAAAATTTTTCAGATATGATAGTATGACTCATTTTGCAAAGATAACAAGAGAAAACAAAAAAGAGAAGAGAAAAAATAATGAAAAAAATGTAAAAATACTTTTACTATATGTAAAGTTTGTTTTACATTTGTTCCGAACTTAAAATCATAACTTATGAAAACATCGTATTTATTTCCGTACCGGTTTAAGAAAGCTTCAGGCTTTTTGTTTTGGATTACCTTACTGCTCTTATGTAGTTATGTTATGTTTGACAGCTACGGAAATTTTGAAATTAAAACAAAAGTTTTTGCAGTTGTAGCTGACACAGGTCTTCTCGGAGGCAGTGAGTGGTTTAATTGGGTCGAAAACTCTATAGTTGATGAGATTCTTTTTATACTGCTAATAGCCTCCGGATTGGTTTATGCCTTTTCAAAAGAAAAAACAGAAGACGAAATGGTTAGTAAAATCCGTTTGGATAGCTTGGTTTGGGCTACTTATTTTAATTATATCATCATTTTATTGTGTTATATGTTCCTTTACGGATTTGCATTTTTGAATGTGATGATGGTAGCTCTTTTCTCTCATTTATTGTTTTTTATCATCAGATTCCGATGGATGATGTATAAACAAAATAAACTTTCATACGATGAAGAATAACATCAAAATCCAACGAGCTATTGCCAATCTCACTCAAGCGGAATTGTCTGAAAAAGTTGGTGTAAGCAGGCAAACCATCAACGCTATGGAACTCGGTAAATATGTGCCATCGACTGTTTTAGCACTAAAAATTGCTAAAGTTTTCGGGAAAACCGTAAATGAAATTTTTGAATTGGAAGAAACCGATTAATGATTTGATATTGAGCCTTCAAACATTTACTTATTCCATATTTCCCAGGCTTTTTCAGCTTGAAAAGTAAGCATTTGTAGTCCGTTTATAGTAACAGCTCCGTTTTGCTTTGCCTGTTTCAAGAATCGAGTTTCGGGAGGATTATATATCAAATCAAAAGCTATATGTTTTTGCGAAAAATGATTGTAATTTAATTCAGGACAATTTTCAATATCGGGAAAGGTTCCAAGTGGTGTGCAATTCACAACAACAGTGTAATCGCACATTATTTCTTTTGAAATATCGCTATACGAAAATTGTTGTTTGTCAGGATTTCGGGAAACGTATTTGTATGTTATTCCCAGTTTTTTTAAAGCCCAAGCAACTGCTTTTGATGCTCCTCCTGTTCCTAAAATTAAGGCCTTTGTATGATGCGTTTTCAATAAAGGAGCGAGGGATTTTTCAAACCCATAAGCATCTGTATTAAAACCTTTTAGATTTCCTTTTCTGGTAATTTTAATCGTGTTTACCGCTCCGATTTCCTCAGCTTTTACAGACAGTTTATCCAAATACGGAATGATTTCTTCTTTATACGGAATGGTTACATTTAGCCCTTTAATTCCTTTATTTTTCTTTATGATTTGTGGAAAATAGGTAATTTCGGGAATGTCAAAGTTTTTATAAATACTGGCTTCAATATTTTCGTTTTTGAACTTGTCAGAAAAATATTTTTCTGAGAATGAATAGCTGATATTTCTTCCGACAAGTCCGAAAATCTTCATAAACTAAAACGAATTATCTTGGATTTTTGTGTTTTTCAATCAGCTTTTGGACAGTTTTCGTTTCAAATACTTTTGGAAATAATTCTGATAAAACGCTATGGTTGTCAAAATTAGTAATCAGAGCGTTACTCAAGTGAAATTTAGCAATCAGTTCTTTTTTTAATAGAAAGTTTAACCCTGCCAATCTGTATTCTATTTCTGAATTTTCTGAATAAATTTCTGATACTTGCATAAGCACTCGGACAGCTTCTCTATATTCTCCGAGAATCATATTCATATCTGCAAAAATCAGAAAAACATCTAAATTAGAGGTTCCGTAATCTATTGCTTTGCCATATCCTTTGAAAGCTTCTTCATAATTTTTAAGTTCGTAATGCACATTGGCATAATATGTCCAGTACAATTCATTTTCGTTGTCAATATCCAGTGCTTTGTCTATATAATTCAAAGCTCTTTTGAATTTTCCTTCTTTAATATGCAAATCGATAATGGCTTGCCAACCTTTTTCTGATGCAGGGTCTTCGACCGTTACTTTTCTGTAATTTCTGATTGCTTTATCTTTGTTTCCGAGTTCTTCAAAACACTTCCCGATTCTAAGATAAGCATAAGGAGTAGGGTCATCAATATCAAGGGTGTGATTATAGCACACTATGGCTTCTTTGTACTTTTTAAGGTGTTCGAGTGATTTTGCTTTTTCCATATAAGCTCCCAAAAACGATTCATCAATTACTATGGCAAAGTCAAAAGCACGAACAGCAAGCTCGTATTCCTTTAGCTCATAGTGTTTTATCCCGAGTTGATGCCAAGCCACCTCGCTATACGGGTTTTCATCTATAAACGAGTTCAGGAATTCAACAGCTTCTTTTCGTTGTTCTAAAAAGTCAAAACAATACATCACATTATAAAGGGCGGAATAGTCATCTTTGTCTTCTTGCAGGCATTTGATAAAGTATTCTTTAGCTGCCTCTAATTTATCCATAAAGAGGTATTCCATACCGATAAGCGAATAAACATCAGCGTAGTCATCGGTGTAATTCAGAGCGGTTTCTAAAAGCTCGACAGCTTTTTGATGTTCTCCTTTTTTGGAAAGGACATTGGCTTTTTGGATATAAATCTCTTCGTTTGTGGGTTCTACATTATGTAGCTCGTTTAGTATTTGTTCTGCCGTGTCAAAATGGTTTTCATAAACTAACATTTCTACCTGAACAAGCCTTAACCCTGTAGATTTCGGGTGTTGTTCTAAGCCTAATTTCAGAGCTCTTTTGGCAAGATTAGTCTTTCCAGTATCAAGATAATAAAGTACAATTTCTTCAAATTCTTCTGAATCAAAGAAAAATACTTTATTTGTCTTAAGCATTGCCTCAAAGCGAGATAGTGACAGATAATGTTCTTCTTCTTCCTCTGGATTCCAATTCATAAAAATACCTTATTCAAAACTTTTATAAAGGTAGTTCAAATAAAGGACTTTTTATAGAATCACTCACATTGTTTTAAACAATTTAATTAACAAAAGTAAAATATATAAGTTCAATTAGTAAATGCAACAAAAGTTAAAAATTATTTTTTGCTTCAAGTATATTCCATAAAGTGTATTTTGTATTTTATACAAAAGGTTTGGCATTGAGCCAAACCTTCTTTTTAAAGAAAATATGTTATTTTGTTTAGAGGGTATTTAAAAAAATTACCAATTTAATCAAATCACCCTCTTGGGAAAAAGATATTTTATTTTTTTTTATGAAATCAGATAATTGAGTTTTTTTGTTCGAAAATTTTCTAAGCAACTCTTTTCTGTTTTTCGGAAAATTTTCAATAACATCTCCTGTTTTAATAAAATAAGTGTCGTCTGCTTTTTTGTATTGAGCAGGACGGTCTCTATCATAACTGTTAGAGGCCTCTTTGGCTGGTATGTATTTTATCTGTTCTCTTTTGTATAAAGAATGTTGTTCTCCTTTATGCAAAACGGCCAAATAGCCGGATACTTTGTCTTCTTTATCTATATAGTCTATATATTCATACACTTTTTGATTAGTGATATGAGTTACTGTCATATTCTGAGTCTTGGGAATGTGATACAGTTGTCCAGCTTTCTGAAATTCCATTTCATCTTGAGCGGCATTATACCTTAGTGGTATTGTTTCATTTTCATAACCTGAAACTTTAGACGGTAAATATGTTTCATTAAAATATTGAGACCCCTGTACATTTATAGCTGCTGCACTACTTCTGCTTCCTAAGTCGATCAACATATTCGAGGACAAATCATATTTCCCTATTGTTTGTGAAAAACCAATTGAAACTATAAAACAAGAAATTCCTATTAATACTCTGTTCACTTTAAAATTGTTTTTTTATTACTAATTGCCGACAAGTCTATAATTCTATTTTTTTATTGCGGTTAAGTATTAGTTAAAAACACTTCGGTAAAACTACAAAACTGCATCATCTTCTGTAATCAAACGAATTATCGTTTTATTTTTCTTAAATACCCTTTTATATCTGCTGATTTTTACACACCAAACAATAAAAACTTCATAACCCTCCACTAAGTAAATTAACTCAATAATATTCACTTAACACACCTAACATTAAGCTAACTTTTTTTAAACAAAACCATAAAAGCGTACTGACATCTACTTTACATACCAGTTGTTTCTTTGCGCAGAAATTAACAATCAAACCATAATGCGTATTTATTTACTTTTTATTTTCGTGTTCATTTTCGGAATTTCATTTTCCCAAAAAGCTACAGTTGCAGGAGTTATTACAGATTTGTCGTATAATAGCGAAACTCTGCCGGGTGTTTCCGTTATCTTAAAAGGCACAACTACAGGAACGCAAACAGATTTGAACGGAAAATACTCAATAGATCTTAATGAAGGAAATCATACTTTGGTTTTTAATTATATAGGGTACACTCCTATCGAAGTTCCTATTTCAGTAAAAGCAGGAGAGAAAAAAACCATTAATCAAGGGTTGACATCCAACAGCATTTCGATTGATGCTATAGTTATAGAGATTGCTCAAAGCCGAGAAAAAGAATCAGCTCTATTGATTCAACAACAAAAATCCATCGAAATTAAACAAAACATCGGAGCACAAGAGCTCAGCCGTAAAGGTGTCGGAGATGTAGCTGCAGCTGTTACCAAAACTTCAGGAGTATCTAAGCAAGAAGGAAGTGGCAATGTTTATGTAAGAGGACTCGGAGACCGATACAACTCTACTTCTATTAACGGACTTCCGGTTGCCTCGAATGATCCGGGAAAGAAAAACATAGACTTAGAACTTTTTTCGACTGATATTGTAGAATATATCTCGATAGATAAAGTTTATGGACCGCAGATTTCGGGAGATTTCGCAGGGGGAAACGTGGATATTTCGTCTAAAAACTATAAAGGAGATGGAATGTTCGAAATCACTTTAGGCTCTTCTGTCAACTCTAATGCTGTCGAAAATAATGGAGACTTTTTATTACAAGACGGACCGAATAAGTTTGGATTTTCAAATTATTGGGTTCCTGAAAATGCACTAAATTCTTATAACTTTCAAAACAGTTTGAACCCGGTTCACGAAACGCCTTTCGGAGGAAATGTAGGATTAAAAGGAGGGAAGTCGTTTAATATAGGAAACGAAGGGAGAATGAATTTGTTTGCAACCGCTAATTTTGATAACGGGTTTGAATACAGAGAAGGATTAAATCAGGCAACAGACTCTCACGGAAATCCTTTAAAATCATTTCAACAAGAAAAATTTTCGTACAAAACCAATACAACCGGAATGTTTAATGCCAACTATAGTATTAACGAAAATCACGGGTTGCACTACAATTTTTTATTCGTAAATTCTTCAGAACAATCGCGAGATATTTATAAAGGATTTATACGCGATTTAGCAGAAAATGACAATGGGCTTTTGCAAAGAGGAAGCTATGTTCAGAATACATTATTTATTCATCAATTACTAGGAAATCATTCGTTTACCGAAAAAATGAATTTAGATTGGGGAGTTTCTTTTAATGAAGTAGAAGGAAATATGCCCGACCGAACTCAGAACACTTTAGGATTTAGAGACAATCTTGACGGATATACCCTTATTCAGAATTCAACTACCGATAACCATCGATATTATCAGAATCTGACCGAAAAAGAGTGGGCTGCAAATATGGTGCTAAGCAGAGAGATAGGAGAAGATGATAACGGAAATCCAAAAGGTAAAATATCATTAGGTTATAACGGAAGGTTTAAAGAAAGAGAATTCCAAGCGATCCAATACAACTTCAATATTTTGGCTAGCGAAAGACTCACAACCGTGCTTAATCCGAATAGATTAGATGATTTTTTTAATACACAAAACTACAATAACGGATTATTTACCATAAGTGCTTTTGCAGGAGATGCGTTCCAGATTTATAACGGAGAACAAAATATTCATGCTGGTTTTGCAGGTTTAGAATACAGATTTAGCGACAAATTAAGCTCTATTATCGGATTGCGATTCGAACGAATAGAACAAACCGTAGATTGGAGAACCCAATTAGACGCTTCGGGAGACAGCAACACACTTAGCAGAAACGAATTTTTACCAAGTTTAGTGCTTAAATACGAATTGGATGAAAAACAAAACCTGCGTTTAGGAGCGAGTAAAACTTATACATTACCTCAGTTCAAAGAAAGAGCTCGCTTTATTTATGAAGACGTAACCGAAACAACATTTGGAAACCCTTATTTATATTCTTCTGAAAATTATAACCTCGACTTAAAATGGGAAATGTTCCCTCAAGACGATGAATTACTTTCGGTAACAGCTTTCGGAAAATATATTACAGACCCGATAAACGAAACTACAATCGCATCTTCAACCAACGATATTTCTTATACTAATACAGGAGATTACGGATATGTTTACGGAGTAGAGGTTGAGGTAAGAAAAAATATTTTCAGTTTAGATGAAGAAAAAGACAATAAACTTTCTGCCGGTCTGAACGTGGCTTATATGAAAACCTATCAGGAACTGGATGCCGAAAAAGTAAGAGAAGAAACCAACGGTCTGATAAATATTAATCTTACCAATAAAGAATCAGCATTTGCAGGAGCTTCCGATTTGTTGCTCAATGCGGATTTATCTTATACCAGAAACTGGAAAAATGATTCCGGTATAATGGCAACGGTAGCCTATTCTTATTTTTCGGATAGAATTTATTCTTTGGGTTCGGAAGGAAGAGGAAACTTAGTAGATAAAGCAGTAGGAACTCTTGATTTTGTGGTAAAAGCTAAAATAGATAAAAACTTCGGAATCAATTTTTCGGCTAAAAATCTTCTTAATCCTAAAATTGAAAGGGTTCAAGAAAATGCTTCCGGGGATATATTGGCTGTATCATATAAAAAAGGACTTTATTTTTCGTTAGGAATTAGTTATCAGCTATAAAAGTTAGCAATAGGTTTACGTTAAGTTAACCCGAGTGTCCAAACGAAAACAGAAATTTGCATCATTAACTATAAAAATTAATAAAACTAAACAAAATGAAAAATTCAATTTCAAAATTAACAGGATTAGCTTTGTTGTCTGTGTTGGCTTTCACAACTTCGTGTTCAAGTGATGATGATAGTAACGGAGGCAGCCACACTTCTACTTTTGAGGTAATACAAGATAATCTTAAAGGTACTATCACTGACGGAAACGCCATTTTAGAAGCAGGAAAAACCTACAAACTTACCGGAAAACTTCAGGTTAATGACGGAGCTAGTTTAACTATCGAAGCAGGAGCAAGAATTGAAGCAACTGATGTTACATCTTCTACTCCAGAAATCCGTTACATCGCAGTAAGTCAGGGAGGTAAAATTTTTGTTCAGGGAACGTCTTCTAACCCTGTTGTAATGACTGCTGACACAAAAGAACCAGGTGCTTGGGGAGGTGTGGTAATCTGTGGTAAAGCTCCAATCAATAAAGGCACTTCAGCTTCAGCTGAAGTATCTGACCTGACTTACGGAGGTGCTGATACTCCTGAAAACCGTGCAGACTCTTCAGGCTCCATCAAATATTTGAGAATCGAATATTCAGGGTATGCTTATAACTCTGAAAAAGAGTTCAACGGGCTTTCTTTGTTCGGAGTTGGAAGCGGCACTACAATCGAGTATGTTCAGTCTTACGAAGGGTCTGATGATGCATTCGAGTGGTTTGGAGGAACAGTTAATGCTAAATATTTGGTGGCAATAAACACAAATCCAAACTCTGTAGGTGATGATATTTTTGACTGGACTGAAGGATGGACAGGAACAGGAGAATACTGGTACGGAAAAAGATCAAACGGAGGAAACAGAGGTATTGAGGCTGATAACAACTCATCTAACCACGCAGCTACTCCTATATCTAATCCTACGATCAAAAACCTTACTTTGGTAGGAAGCGGATCAAGTATTGGTGGTGAAGACCAAGCTATCAAATTACGTGTTGGTACAAAAGGAAGTTTCGATAACGTAGTAATCAGTAACTGGACGAGAGGTTTTGATGTTCAAGACACTCCGGATTTGTCTGCGGGTTATGTAGGAAATGAACTGAAAGCTACAAATGTTAGATTCGAAAATGTAACTGAGCTTACTAACTCTACTGCAGAAGGAATTTATACAGAAAACCCTAGTGCTACAGGAGCAGGAAACGGAACAGCAAAACCAACTTGGGCTGAAGGCTGGACGGTTGGATTCTAAGTAAAAAACAAAAAATTACAATACAAAAAGCACTTCGAAAATGAAGTGTTTTTTGTTTTTATAAAATCTTAGACAAATAATTACTAAAAAAGTGTATTTTTGCTGTAACAAAACGTATCGAACAGATACATATTTAGAATAATCTTAATCAATTTTTATTCATTATGAAAAAAACAATAATGGCTTTAAGTGCTTTTGCATTTATTGGAAGTGTTTCGGCTCAGAACGTACAGTTTGAACAGTACACTTTAGACAATGGTCTGCACGTTATCCTACATCAAGACAAATCAGCTCCGGTTGTGATTACTTCGGTTATGTACCACGTAGGAGCAAAAGACGAACACCCTGAAAGAACAGGATTTGCACACTTTTTTGAACACCTATTATTTGAAGGCACAAAAAATATCGAAAGAGGAGAATGGTTCAAAATCGTAACAGCTAACGGAGGAACCAACAATGCTAATACAACCGATGACAGAACCTATTATTACGAGGTTTTCCCGTCAAACAATCTTCAATTAGGTCTGTGGATGGAGTCTGAAAGATTATTGCACCCTGTTATTAATCAGGTTGGAGTAGATACTCAAAATGAGGTAGTTAAAGAAGAAAAACGCCTTCGTGTGGATAATCAACCTTACGGGAATATTTTTAAGGTAATCAAACAGAACTTATTCAAAAAACATCCATACCGTTGGACAACCATCGGAGAAATGGAACACTTGGATGCTGCCACTTTAGATGAGTTTCAGGATTTCAACAACAGATTTTATTCTCCTAACAATGCCGTTTTGGTAGTAGCAGGAGATTTCGAGCTTGACAAAGCTAATAAATGGATCAAAGATTATTTCGGAACTATCCCGAAAGGACCCGAAGTAAAACGTCAAACGTATGTTGAAGACCCGATTACTACACAAATTAACGACTCTTGGGAAGACCCTAATGTCACGCTTCCAATGATGATAGCAGCATATAGAACTCCGTCTATGAAGACTCGAGATGCAAGAGTTTTGGATATGGTTTCAACCTATCTTTCAGGAGGAAAATCTTCGGTTCTTTACAAAAAATTAGTTGACCAACAGAAAAAAGCTTTAGAAGTCGGTTCTTTTGCTTACAGCCAAGAAGATTACGGTTCGTATATTCTGTTTGGCATCCCGATGGGAGACAATTCACTTCAATCACTTTTAGACGAAATTGATGTAGAAATTGCTAAACTTCAAAAAGATTTGATCTCTGAAAGAGATTTCCAAAAATTACAAAACATTTACGAGAATCAATATGTAAGCTCAAACGCTACTATCGAAGGAATTGCTCACAGCTTGGCAGAATATTATCTGTTGTACGGAGATGTAAATCTTATCAATACAGAAATTGACATTTACCGTTCTATCACTCGTGAAGAAATCAGAGAAGCGGCTAAAAAATACCTAAACCCAAATCAAAGAGTATTTATCAATTATCACGGTCCAAAAGCAGAGAATAAATAAAATTAAAAAGAACTAAAAAGATGAAAAAAATATTAATAGCGTTAGGTTTGATTCTAACATTTAGTATACAGGCACAAGTGGACAGAAGCCAGCCGAAACCGGGACCTGCTCCTAAAGTAAACATAGGAAAACCAAAATCTTTCAAACTGTCAAACGGACTTACTGTTTTGGTGGTAGAAAATCACAAATTACCAAGAGTAACAGCTTCTTTGACCATTGACAACGCTCCGTATGCAGAAGGAAGCAAAGCAGGACTTGCTGACCTAACCGGAAGCCTTATGGGTAGCGGAACAAGTAAGATTTCAAAAGACGATTATAACGAAGAAATCGAATTTTATGGTGCTAACGTAAGTTTACATTCCGGAGGTGGATATGCAAGTTCGCTTAGCAAATACTTCCCAAGAGTTTTAGAGCTTATGGCACAGGGAGTTATAGATCCGTTGTTTACTCAGGAAGAATTTGACAAAGAAAAAGATAAATACATCGAAGGATTGAAAGCTGGTGAAAAAAATGTTCCGGCTGTAGCTTCACGCGTAAGTAGTGTTTTAGCTTACGGAAAAAATCATCCGAACGGAGAGTTCGTAACCGAACAAACAATTAAGAATGTTTCTTTGGCCGATGTGAAAAAACAATATGCTAATTTCTTCTCTCCAAATAATGCTTATTTGATTATTATGGGAGATATTAAATTTAATGAAGCAAAAAAATTGGCTGAAAAACACTTCGGAACTTGGAAAAAAGGAAACTCTCCTAAAATTGAATATACCGACCCAAAAGACGTACAATACACACAAATCAATTTTGTGGATATGCCAAATGCGGTTCAGTCAGAAATATCGCTTATCAATATGAATAAATTGAGAATGACAGACAAAGATTACTTTGCGGTTATTCTGGCAAATCAAATCTTAGGTGGAGATTTTAATTCGTACCTTAATATGAATCTTCGTGAGGCACATGGTTGGACTTACGGAGCCCGCTCAAGCATCGGAGCAACCCGTTATATCTCTACTTTCAGAGCATCTTCATCTGTGCGTAATTCCGTTACAGACAGTGCTGTGGTAGAATTTTTAAAAGAAATCAAAAGAATCCGTACCGAAAAAGTTGACCAAACAACTCTGGCTAACGTAAAAGCAGGGTACATCGGAAATTTTGTGATGCAAATCGAAAAACCTCAGACAGTAGCTCGTTATGCTCTTAACACGATTTTATACGAATTACCGGATAACTTTTACGAAAATTATATCGCTAACATCAATGCGGTAACTGTTGATGATATTTATAGAGTAGCTAACAAATACTTTGCTTATGATAATATGAGAATTGTTGTTACCGGAAAAGGAAGTGAAGTTATCGAACCGCTTGAAAAATTAGGTATTCCGATGTTCTATTTCGATAAATACGGAAACCCTACCGATAAACCTCAGGCAAAAGCAGTTGATCCAAGCATCACTCCAAAAGTGGTTTTAGATAAATATATCAAAGCTATCGGAGGCGAAACCGCTGTAAAGGGAGTTAATTCATACTTTTTGACTGCTAATGCAGAGGTTCCGGGATATGGAACATTAAATCTGATTATGAAAAAACAAGGAGGAAAACTCTTCCAAGATGTTCTTATGGCAGGAAATTCTATGGGTAAGACAGTTTTTAACGGTTCAGAAATGAATGCTGGAGGTAAAAAAGAAAAACTGGAAGCAGAAGAATTAGAAAACACTAAAATAGAAGCTGCTGTTTTTCCGGAATTAGAATTATTAAAAACCTCTGGTGCAATTGTTGAAACAATTGAAGCCATTGACGGAAATGATACGTATGTAATCAAAAACGGAGATACTCGTTTCTATTACGATGTAAATACAGGGCTCAAAGTGGCTGAATCAAAAGAATTTGAGCAAATGGGACAAAAAATGTCAATGTTTACTTACTACAAAAATTACAAAGATGTAAAAGGAGTAAAATATGCTCATTCAATTATTCAGAATGTTGGAGTTGAATTAGAGTTCAAAGCGACAGAAATCAAAATCAACGAAGGCGTTTCTGACGCAGATTTTAAATAAGATAGTTGGCAGTAATTGTCAATGTCATAAAACTAAAAAAAACCTCCGATTTCAAAGTTTGAAATCGGAGGTTTTTTAATTGAAATTCAACTAATTAAGAATACATTTTGTGCCTTAATTCTTTTACTTTTGTATCCTCGATATATTCATCAAATGTCATATAACGATCGATAACTCCGTTTGGAGTAAGTTCAACTATACGGCTGGCAACGGTTTGAGCAAATTCGTGGTCGTGTGTAGTAAAAATTACCGTTCCTTTAAAGTTCTTAAGTGAATTATTAAAGGCTGTAATCGACTCCAGGTCCAAGTGATTGGTTGGCTCGTCAAGCATGAGTACGTTTGCTCTGAGCATCATCATTCGCGAAATCATACAACGCACTTTTTCTCCTCCCGACAAAACAGTTGATTTCTTCAGAGCTTCTTCTCCGGAAAAAATCATTTTACCCAAAAAACCTCTAATGTAAACCTCATCTCGCTCTTCTTCGGTTTTTGCCCATTGACGAAGCCAATCTACAAGAGTTAAATCAGGATTTTTAAAAAAAACACTATTGTCGGCAGGAAGATAGGACTGTATGGTAGTAACTCCCCATTCCACTTTCCCTGAATCGGCTTTTAGGTTATGATTCAGAATTTCGTAAAAGGCTGTGGTGGCACGAGAATCTTTTGAGAACAATACAATTTTATCGCCCTTAGCTACATTCAAATCAATGTTTTTGAAAAGAGTTTCTCCGTCAACCGAAGCTGATAATCCTTGCACGTTCAGGATTTGGTCTCCTGCTTCACGTTCTTGCTCAAAAATAATGGCAGGATAACGTCTTGAAGACGGTTTTATCTCGTTGATATTCAGTTTTTCAATCATTTTTTTACGAGAAGTAGCTTGTTTTGATTTGGCTACGTTAGCCGAAAAACGTCTGATAAACTCTTCGAGTTCTGCTTTTTTCTCTTCTGCTTTTTTGTTCTGTTGAGCTCTTTGTCGAGCTGCTAATTGAGATGATTCGTACCAGAAAGTATAATTTCCCGAATAGTGGTTGATTTTTCCGAAATCAATATCCGAAATGTGGGTACAAACCGCATCCAAAAAGTGACGATCGTGTGATACCACTAAAACCGTATTTTCATAATTTGCCAAAAAGTTTTCTAACCAACCAATGGTTTCAAAGTCCAAATCGTTGGTAGGCTCATCCATAATCAACACATCGGGATTTCCAAAAAGAGCTTGAGCCAAAAGCACACGAACTTTCATTTTTCCTTCCATTTCACTCATCAAATTATAATGAAAATCTTCTGAAATTCCGAGATTCGACAAAAGTGTAGCAGCATCAGATTCGGCATTCCAACCGTTCATTTCGTCAAATTTTATTTGAAGTTCTCCGATTCTTTCTGCATTTTTGTCTGTATAATCAAGATAAAGAGCATCCATTTCGTTTTTGATGGCAAATAACTCTTTGTTTCCCATAATTACGGTTTCCAGAACAGTGTGCTGGTCAAACATATTGTGATTCTGATTCAGAACGGACATTCGTTTTCCAGGTTCGAGATGTACCCGCCCCGAAGTAGGATCGATTTCTCCTGCAAGTATTTTCAAAAAAGTAGATTTTCCCGCTCCGTTAGCTCCGATAATTCCGTAGCAGTTTCCTTGCGTGAAAACGGTGTTTACTTCGTCAAAAAGTATGCGTTTTCCGAACTGAACCGATAGATTTGATACTGTTAGCATTATATTTGTTTTCGTTTAAATTTTAAGAGGTGCAAAGGTACTGATTTTTAATGCTAATATTGCATAGAGTTGCATTTATTAGTTGAATCTACGGAATCTACGGAATCTACGAATGGATAACTATTTCATTTTTTATCATATCTTTGTCTAGTACTTTGTACATAAGGGTTGGTTTTGAGATTTTTATGTTTTGCAACACAAATTTCGACAACCCTTTTTTTATTAGCAAAAAAAGTTTAAATCAGTTCATTTCTAATATCCACAAAATCTGTGTAAATCTGTCTGTAAAATCCTTAAATTTGCACTTCAAAATTTCGAAGCATGTCAGAAAAAGAAAAATCACTCAATTTCATTGAGCAAATCATAGAAGAAGATTTAAAAAATGGACTCGACCCTAATAAACTTCGTTTTCGTTTTCCTCCTGAGCCTAACGGATATTTGCACATTGGGCATGCCAGCTCAATTTGTTTGAATTTTGGTTTAGGTTTAGATTATCAAGCTCCTGTAAACCTTCGTTTTGATGACACGAATCCTGCCAAAGAAGAGCAGGAATATGTGGATGCTATTAAAGCAGACGTAGAATGGTTGGGCTTTAGATGGGCTGAAGAGCGTTATGCTTCTGATTATTTTCAACAACTGTATGATTGGGCTGTAGCACTTATTAAACAAGGAAAAGCTTATGTGGATAGCCAGACCTCGGAAGAGATGGCCAAACAAAAAGGAACACCTACGCAAGCCGGAACAGAAAGCCCTTACAGAAACCGTTCTGTTGAAGAAAATCTTGATTTGTTTGAACGCATGAAAAACGGAGAATTCCCGGAAGGAACTCATGTTTTGAGAGCAAAAATCAATATGGCTTCTCCGAATATGCTGATGCGTGACCCAATTATGTACCGCATTTTGCACAAAGAACACCACAGAACCGGAGACAAATGGTGTATTTATCCTATGTATGACTGGGCTCACGGTGAAAGTGACTATTTAGAGCAAATCACTCATTCGCTTTGTACGTTGGAATTTCTTCCTCATAGAGAACTGTACGATTGGTTTTTAGACCAGATTTATGACGATAAACTCATTCGCCCGAAACAAAGAGAATTTGCTAGAAGAAACCTTTCGCATACGGTAGTGAGCAAACGAAAACTCTTACAACTTGTTCAAGAAGGACACGTTTCCGGATGGGACGACCCTCGTATGAGTACGATTTCGGGAATGAGAAGACGTGGTTACACGCCAACAGCTATCCGAAACTTTGCCGATACTATCGGGATTGCCAAAAGAACCAATTTGATTGATGTTTCGCTTTTGGAATTCTGTGTGAGAGAAGATTTGAACAAAATTGCTCCTCGTGTGATGGCAGTTCTGAATCCGATAAAAATGGTAATTACCAACTATCCGGAAGGAAAAGAAGAATGGTTGGAGGCAGAAAACAATCCGGAAGAAGAAGTAATGACTTATAGAAAAGTGCCTTTCTCGAGAGAACTCTACATCGAAAGAGATGACTTTAAAGAAGATGCTGATAAAAAATTCTTCCGTTTGAGTATCGGAAAAGAAGTTCGTCTGAAAAATGCTTACATCATTAAAGGAGAAAGCGTTGTGAAAGACGAAAACGGAAATATCACTGAAATTCACGTGACTTATGACGAAGATTCACGTTCTGGAAGCGGAACCGAAGCCAGTCAACGAAAAGTAAAGGGAACGATTCATTGGGTTTCTATCGCTCATGCGATTGAGGCAGAAATCAGAGTGTATGATCGTTTGTTTACGCACGAAAATCCGGACGGAAACAAAGAGGTGGACTTCAAAGAATACATCAACCCGAATTCACTAGAAATCGTAAAAGGCTATTTAGAACCAAGCTTAAAAGAAGCCAAAGCAGGTGATAAGTTCCAATTCCAACGCCTGGGCTATTTCACTATGGATAAAGATTCTACCGCTGAGAATTTAGTATTCAACAAAACCGTAGGACTAAGAGATACTTGGGCTAAAATAGATAGTAAAGAGTAGTTGACGGTGGTTAGAAACATCTGTTCTTAGGATATAGGCCTTACAAGTTTTCGGATTTGTGAGGTTTTTTTATACCTTATTTTTGGAATTTGTATAGAAACATACATCAATAAATCGAAAACACTTATATTAGTGCAAAATAAATACAATAAATAATTTTAACTCAATTCATCTGTAATGAAGCTCGAATGGATAGTACCTCCTAAAATCATCAAACGAATATTTTCAAACTACTGTTGGAATGTTCCGAGCGAGGATAATTCGGTTTATCTTACTTTTGACGATGGTCCGATTTCCGAGGTAACACCTTGGGTTTTAGCAGAACTTGAAAAATTCGAGGCAAAAGCTACTTTTTTTTGCATCGGAGAGAATATCCAAAAACATCCTGATGTTTTCAGGCAGGTTATAGAAGCAGGACATGCTGTCGGGAATCATACTTTTCATCACTTAAACGGTTGGAATACCACCATTCGAAAATATGTAGAAAACGCTCAGCAATGCCAAAACATTATTGCGGAACATTACAAACCAAATACTGTAAACGGCAAACTATTTCGCCCTCCTTACGGAAAAATCAGACCGAGACAATCTATTTCACTTCATAAAAAAGACTATAAAATTATTATGTGGAGTGTTTTAAGTGCTGATTATGATGTTACACTCTCTAAGGAAAAATGCTTAGAAAATGTGATTAAAAATGTACAGCCCGGAAGCATTATTGTTTTTCACGATAGTCTCAAAGCCTTTCCGAGATTAGAATATGCCCTTCCTAAAGCTTTAGAATACTTAAAAGAAAAAGGCTTTAAATTTAAAAGACTCTAAGTTTTTCTTAAATTGTTTTCAAACAAGAATGTAACATTTTTTTTCTTTCTCCTACTAATCAAGAAAATCATTTTTTATGTTCAAGCGTTTTTTACAATTAGAATTGAAGTCATTTTTCCGCTCTGCTAGTTTGGGGCAAAGCTTGGGGCTTAAAATCTTTATGGGGTTTTTGGCGATTTATTTCTTAGTATCATTTTTGATTTTGGGCATCGCATCATACCCTTTGCTCAAACAATATTTTCCGGAACAAAAACCCGTGCTATTGGTCAATAACTTTGTTGTTATTTGGTTAGTTAGTGAGCTTTTTATGAGGTTTATGATACAAAGTTTACCGATTATGAACATCAAACCTCTGATGGTAAACAACATCAAACGCCAAGAAATGATTCATTTTGTATTGCTAAAAAGTTTGTTTTCGTTTTACAATTTGCTCACACCTATAGTTGTTATTCCTTTTGGGATTTGGTGTTGGAGAGAAGAAAATTTTACTCCTTTGCAAGTCATTGCTTGGATTGTGGCAATGCTGGCTTTGGTAATTAGTGTGAACTATGCCAATTTTTTGCTCAAAAAGAAATTTGCAGAAAACCTGAAAGGGCTGATACCTTATTTGGCTGTGGGTCTTGTTTTTGCTGGATTAGAATATTTTGAAGTTTTCAAAATAAGTGAATTCATAGGCGGACTTATTCATTGGGTATTTGAATTTCCGCTTCTGGCTCTTCTCCCAATTTTATTAGCTTTTGGACTGTATCGTTGGAACTTTAATTACCTAAAAAATAATTTTTATTTAGATTCGGGGCTAAAGGGAAAAACAACCCAAGTGGAGTCCTCAGACCTTGCTTGGACAAAGCGTTTTGGTAGTATTGCCCCGTTTTTGCAATTAGATTTAAAACTGATTTGGAGAAACAAACGTCCGAAAACTACCGTTTGGATGTCTTTAGTGTTTTTGGTTTACGGATTAATTTTTTATCCAAATCCTACTTATTCGGTCGAAATGCCTGCTTTCTTAGTTTTTGTAGGGATTTTTATTACAGGAATTTTCGTTATTAATTTTGGTCAATTTATTCCAGCTTGGGATAGCGGTTATTATTCGATGATGATGTCTCAAAATATTCCGATGAGGCAGTATTTAGATTCAAAAGCCGGTTTGATGTATTTTTCTATCATAGTTTTGGCTTTGCTTTCCACTCCTTATGTTTATTTTGGTGTAAATATCTTATTGCTAAATTTAGCTTGTGCCGTATATAATGCTGGAGTCAATGTTCCGCTGATTCTGTATGCAGGTTCGTTCAACAAAAAACGAATTGATTTAGAAAAAAGTCCGATGATGAATTACCAAGGAACCGGAACCGCTCAATGGATTTTAGGGTTTCCGCTACTTTTGATTCCGATAATTCTGTGGTATGTTGCCTATAAATTAGTGGATCAAAATTTTGCTACACTTTCCTTAGGACTCATCGGGCTGATAGGTTTATTACTGCGAAATCTTTTTATGGATAAAATCGTAAAAGCCTATAAAGCCAAAAAACACATTCAAATTAACGGATTCAAACAAGTAGGATAAAAAGAATATATTTAGTCTTAATACTTAATACTCAAATCTTAATACTAAGGGAAAAATGATACAAGTAAATAATTTAACCAAAACCTATAACGGAACAACAGTCCTGAACATCGAGAATTTAGAAATCAAAAAAGGCGAAAGTTTTGGTCTTGTCGGGAATAATGGAGCCGGAAAAACAACATTTTTCAGCCTACTTCTGGATTTAATTCAGCCTACAACAGGAAATATCACCAACAATGGTATTCAGGTACACCTGAGTGAAGATTGGAAGCCTTTTACCACTGCTTTTATTGATGAGAGTTTCCTTATCGGATACCTCACTCCCGAGGAGTATTTTTATTTTATCGGAGATTTAAGAGGGCAAAACAAAGCCGATGTAGATGCTCTTTTGGATAAACACAAAGAGTTTTTTAATGATGAAATTCTCAACAACAAAAAGTACCTCAGAGATCTCTCAAAAGGAAATCAGAAAAAAGTAGGAATCATTGCTGCACTAATCGGAAATCCGGAAGTTATTATTTTGGACGAGCCTTTTGCAAATCTCGACCCAACGACTCAAATTCGTCTGAAGAGAATTATCAAAGAGTTAGCCGATAATCCTGACGTAACGATTTTGGTTTCCAGCCACGATTTAATGCACACGGTTGAAGTCTCCAATAGGATTGTGGCTCTAAACAAAGGAGAAGTAGTAAAAGATATTCAGACCTCAGAAGAAACGCTCAAAGAGCTTGAAGCGTTTTTTGCAGTTTAAGCTTAGTGTCAAAATTAAAAAACAGTACAGACTCTAAAATCTGTACTGTTTTATATATATCCGCAATTGTTTGCAGGATTTTTCTGTTATACCTTAGGTAGCCCTGAAAGAATTTCTTCGTTGGCAAATTCTTCAAACTTCTTGAAATTAGTTCTGAACGATTGTGCTAATTCTTTTGCCTTAGCATCATACGCTCTTTTGTCAGACCAAGTATTTCTCGGGTTCAACACTTCTGAAGGAACATCAGGACAAGATTGAGGAACAGCAATACCGAATATTTCGTGATTTACAAATTCAACATCGTTTAGTTTTCCTTCGAGTGTAGCTGTAATCATTGCACGGGTATATTTCAGTTTCATTCTGCTTCCTACTCCGTACGGACCTCCTGTCCAGCCTGTGTTGATAAGCCACACATTTACTCCGTTTTCTTTCATTTTGGCACTCAACATTTCGGCATACTTTGTCGGATGTAAAGGCATAAACGGAGCACCAAAACAAGTTGAAAAATTCGGTTGAGGCTCGTTGATTCCTGCTTCTGTTCCTGCTACTTTGGCTGTATATCCCGAAATAAAGTGAAAAGCAGCCTGTCCCGGAGTCAGCTTCGAAATTGGAGGCAATACTCCAAAAGCGTCAGCGGTTAAAAAGAAAATATTTTTCGGATTTTTTCCTACCGAACCTTCCTGAATGTTATTGATATAGTGAATCGGATAGCTTACACGGGTGTTTGGCGTAATGGAATCGTCTTCGAAATCTACTTCATTACCGTTTTTGAAAATTACATTTTCGAGCAAAGCTCCTTTTTTAATAGCATTATAAATATCAGGTTCTCCTTCCGCACTCAGGTTGATTACTTTAGCATAACAGCCTCCCTCAAAGTTGAAAACCGAATTTTCTGAAGTCCAGCCGTGTTCGTCATCTCCGATAAGTTTTCGATTCGGGTCAGCCGAAAGTGTTGTTTTTCCTGTTCCTGACAATCCGAAGAAAATAGCGGTATTCCCATCGTTTCCTACATTGGCACTACAGTGCATTGGGAAAGTATTTTTGAAAACAGGCAGAATAAAATTCAGTGCCGAGAAAATCCCTTTTTTCATTTCCCCGGTATATCCTGTACCTCCAATCAAAACGATTTTTCTGGTAAAATCAAGAATTGCAAAATTTCCTTGACGTGTTCCGTCTTCGGCAGGATCTGCCAAAAATTCCGGAGCACATATTACATGCCACTCAGGCGAAAAATTCTCTAATTCTGACTGGTCAGGACGCAAAAACATGTTGTAACAAAACAAGTTTGACCAAGCGTATTCTGTTACTACTCTTACGTTCATTCTGTATTTATCTTCGGAACAAACATAACTATCACGAACATAAATTTCTTTGTCTGATAAATAGGTTGTTACCTTGTTTAACAACTTTTCAAATTTATCTGAATCAAACGGGATATTCACATTTCCCCACCAAACTTTGTCTTCTGTAGTATTGTCTTTTACAATAAATCTGTCTTGTGGAGAACGACCGGTAAATTTTCCTGTATTTACTGCTAAAGCTCCTGTAGAGCTTTCAACTCCCTGTCCTTTTTCGAGGGTTATTTTATGTAGTTGCTCTGGAGAAAGTTGGTAATTAATTTTAGCGTTCTTAATTCCTAAATCGTCTAACGAAATCATTTTTGTAGAATTGTTATGTGTACTCATTATTATAATTAAATTGTGTTATTATAATTAGACAGTGTGTTTTAAATTCTTGACAAAAGTAAACATTAAAAACATATAAGAGGATTTTTTAAGGAAAAAAATGGGGTGAAATAAGAGTTTAGTTAAAAATAAAAGAACCCTGATTTGAATTCAAATCAGGGTTCTTTTATTTTTATTTTTATTTTAGCTACGGCTAATTTTTGATTTTCTTGGTAGAATTATGATTATTCTCAAAAGAAACCTTTACAATAAGCACTTGTTGATTATGAATTTCTGATATTGTGTGAGATTGCGAATAAATATTTTCTGCCTCATACACCAATCTTCCGAGCATATCAAAAACGCTTACTTTTTTCATATCCAAAACAGAATTTATGTGCAGTTGCCCGTCTTTGTTATAAACAACCCAACTGTCATCAATTAGGAATGAACTTGTTTCTTCTTGTGAAGATTTTTTGTAAACAATTTCAAATCGGTTATCAAAAGTTCCTTCTTCTGTAATAAATTCATATTTTCCTTCTTTAAGGTTATGGATAGCATTCAACAAATTATCTTTAAGAAAGATATCTTGCTCCTCTGCAAACAGACCTTCGTAGTTGCCCAGTGTTATAGCGTAAGTTCCGGCTTCTTTTACGATGTAACCAAGAGGGAAAGAGTCCTCTGTGTCAAATGGCAAAGCACGACCTTGAATGATTACTTTTTCTTCATCTAACAAAGAATAAACCTGTATTCTGGCTTGGCTACTTTCTAATAAAGCAGCATCTATATCTTTGTCTTTTCCGTTAGAGGCATCATCCATATATCCGACCAAAGTCTGTCCGAAGTAACCTTTGTCACTTTCTAAATTTACCCAAAAACGGTGTTTGTTTTTAAGTTTGTTAAATAAGTTATTGTTGTTTCCTACAACTCTATGGCTGTTTTTAAATACAGCTGTTCCGTTTGCATTTCCTGTTATGAAAAATCCTTGTCCGGAAGCTATCATTGCCGTAGGTATCTGACTTATAGGAGAGTTTCCTACCTGCCCAACAGCATTGTAAGTTGCAAATCCTTCGAATTGATACACAAAGTTTCCATTTACAACCTCGTATCCGTTAGTCCACAGATAAACGATTTTGTCTAATTCGGAGTTATCGGCATCGGCTAAAAACAAATCAATATTTATAGCACTTGGATAAGGATTCCCAAAAAAGTTGAAATTACCATTTCCTAAAACATTTGCTGTTACATCTCCGTTGTTTGGAGTACCTTCAAAAGACAAATCATAAATTTGAGGAGGACCTAAAACTGATGGAGCTCTTATGATATATCCTTGTCCTTCTTCCATAACCTGATTACCTCCTAAATGCTGCGTCCAGCTCTGTCCGTTCACATCCCAACTATAGTAGTAAGGAGCTGATGTAAGAGGAGAAAACTCATTCATTAAGTATCCTTCTACCGGAGAAGACCAATATCCGTAATTTGACTGGTCCATAGGTTTTGTTGTTTTCTCAATGGTTATCTCACCGGTGTTATTTACATCGTTTATCTGTACCAAACTCGCTCTGTTTCTTAGCGTTAAAGTACCTCCAGTAACATTTACTTCATTAAACAAGGTTACAGTATTCCCTGAGTTTACCACCATATCACCTGAATCCACAGTTAAAGAACACCCTTCTAAATCTGTATTTAGCACAAAATGTCCTGTTATTAATAAATGCGTGCTAAGGTTTGGTGCCTGAGACCAACTCGAACCGTTCCATTCCGCAACATCTGTACATCCGTGATTTTCAAAAGCACCTAAATCAATTGCACCTCCTGAGAGTCTCAGATTTCCTGATAAATCAAAGTCATTATTGATATCACCATCATATAAAGAATTGTTACCTGCATCAAGAAGAGGACTGATTACCGATAGTCTGTAATCTCCCGAAGCTGCGTTTATAAACATAGGGTCAATACTGCCATCAATGTTTCCGTTAGCGTCATTGGTTGTGATTCCTTGAATCAAGCTATAATTATACTCAACGCTTGCACCTGTTGAATTAGATACATTAGATTTTCCGTTGTTGCCATACACCACAGAATTAAAAAATTTAGTAACAGAATATGCTGCGTTAAAAAGACCTCCTCCAGATCCGGAAACATTAATCACGTTGTTGACTATGGTTGTGTTTATGAATATTGGTGAAGAGAACTCGTTTAACACTCCTCCTGCGTTTGGAGCCCTGTTATCAGAAATGAGAACATTGACAAATATGGGAGAAGAATAATTTCTATTAAACACTCCGCCTCCATTACTTGAAGATCTGTTACGTGTAATAATCAAGTTCCTAAAAGTGGGCGAAGCATAATTATTATAAATTCCTGCTCCCATATCAGAAATCTGAACATTATTTCCTGTTATAGTAAAACCATCTAAAATAGAAGCAGTAGTCATTGGATTAGAAGGTGTAAAAGAATTGCTAATCACCCTACTACCGTTACCCAACAATATGGTCTCATATTGGCTCCAGTCTCTATCGTCCATATCAGCATTGTTGTTGTCATTTGGGAATCCACCATAAATCTCAACTCCTTCTTTCATTGTAAAGGATTGATTAGTATCCGGCTGATAGACACCAGCTGCAACCCAAATCTGATCTTGGCTCAGACTGTTATTAATAGCTTGTTGTAAGTCTGTATAAGCATCTGCCCAACTGCTGCCATCATTGCTCCCCGTAGCATTTGATTTTACATAAATAGTTGAAGGACCTAAATACACTTCTTGGTTTTCATAAGCTCCTATATCTATTCCTCCAAAAAATCGCAAGTTTCCATCTAAATCTACGATTAAATCCTCGTCAAACAAAGAATCATCCCCTGCGTTGATAAGAGGACTACCTGTAGAAAGTCTGTAATTCCCTGAAGCAACATCTACAAACAAAGGATTAGTGTTGCCATCAATGTTTCCGTTAGCATCATTGGTTGTGATTCCTTGAACCAAGCTATAATTATACTCAGCACTTGATCCTGTAGAATTAGACACATTAGATTTTCCGTTGTTACCATACACTATAGAGTTAAAAAATTTAGGAACAGAGTAAGCCGCATTGAAAAGACCTCCTCCAGATCCGGAAACATTAATCACGTTATTGACTATGGTTGTGTTTATAAATATTGGTGAAGAGAACTCGTTTAACACTCCTCCTGCGTTGGGAGCCCTGTTATCAGAAATGAGAACATTGACAAATATGGGAGAAGAATAATTTCTATTAAACACTCCGCCTCCATTACTTGAAGATCTGTTACGTGTAATAATCAAGTTCCTAAAAGTGGGTGAAGCATAATTATTATAAATTCCTGCTCCCTTATCAGAAATCTGAACATTATTTCCCGTTATAGTAAAGCCGTCTAAAACAGAAGCGGAAGTCATTTTTGAATTGCTTTTAAAGGAATTACGAATCACACTATGTCCATTCCCCAAAAGTATGGTTTCATGCTGATTCCAATTTCTGTCATCCATATCAGCACTATTGTTATCACTTGGGAATCCTCCGTAAATCTCGACACCTTCTTTCATGGAGAAAGACTCTCCCACAGCTGGCTGATAGGTGCCTTCTGCTACCCAAACCTCGTCTCCCGAGGATGAAGCATTAATCATCGCTTGAAAATCTCCCGAAGCATTAACCCAAGACGAGCCGTCTCCAACGCCTCCTTGCTTAACATACCTTACTTGCTGTGCTGTTGCATAAAAAGCGAACAAAAGGCAAACTATTGTTAAAATATTTTTTTTCATAAAATCAGACTTTTCGTAAAAAATTATTAGGCAAATATAGGACTTTGCTAATAAAACTAAAATAAATAGACAAAAAAAATTCTGTTTTCTCTAAAAAAAACACTAAAACAAAATAACATAATTTGTTGAAAATCAAAAAGTAAAAAGCAATACGATTTACTAACCTTTTGTTAATCAGTATTTTGGCATAGAATTAAATATGAATCATTCCTTTGATGATATAAAAAATGTCTTCTATTTTTTGACTTAAAAACCTTAAAAAAGTTCGGATTATCTCCTAGGATGATATTTATGCACTATTTCAGATAGATGTTTTCGGTCAAGGTGCATGTATATTTCGGTTGTGGTTATAGATTCGTGACCCAACATCAGTTGAATGGAACGCAAGTCTGCTCCGTTTTCAAGCAGGTGTGTGGCAAATGAATGTCGGAACGTGTGTGGAGAGATAGTTTTGTTTAATTCGATATCATTAGCCAAGCCTTTGATAATAGTAAAAACCATTGCCCTTGTCAAGGCTCTGCCTCTGCGATTCAGGAAAAGTGTATCTTCAAATCCTTTCTGAATTTTGAAGTGTGTTCTGCATTGGTCATTGTAGATTTCAATGATTTTTTGAGTTGATTTTCCTATGGGAACAAAACGTTGTTTATCTCCTTTTCCTGTGATTTTTACAAACCCTTCGTCAAAAAACAAATCGGAAATTTTAAGCGATGTAAGTTCTGAAACCCGCAATCCACAACTGTAAAGAGTCTCTAACATTGCCTTATTTCTGTGGGCTAACTTTCTGCTTTCTTCATCAACATCAAAACGAATAGCTCCAATCAGGTTATCAATATCTTCCAACGAGAGTACATCAGGAAGTTTTCTTCCTATTTTTGGAGCTTCAATAAGTTCAAGAGGATTTACTTTGCGATAATCTTCAAAAATCAGGTAATTAAAAAAACTTTTCAGTCCCGATATAATTCTCGATTGAGAACGAGGATTTACTTCTTTAGAAATCTCATATATAAAATATTGGATTTGTTCTTCGTTGATTTTTATGGGAGAGACATCAATATTATTTTCCTCCAAAAATCGACAAAGCCTCCGAACATCAAATAGGTAATTCTCAACAGAGTTTTTGGAAAGCCCTCTTTCGATTTTAAGGTAATTTTTATAATCTTTGATGTAGCTTTCCCAGTTCACTCTTTAAGGATTAGGATTTAAAAATGTCTTTACAAAATAAAATCTTTTGCTTTTACCAAAGCCTCATCTATTCCGTTTGGATTTTTTCCTCCGGCTGTAGCGAAGAAAGGTTGCCCACCACCACCACCTTGGATGTATTTACCCAATTCACGAACCACTTGACCAGCATTCAGATTTTTACTTCCTACTAATTCTTTAGAAACATAACAAGTAAGCGTCGGTTTATCATCAGTTATTGTACCTAAAACCAAAAACAAGTTTTCTAAACCACTGCCCAATTCATAAGCCAAATCTTTCGCTCCGTTAGCATCCAAATCTACTTTTTTAGCTAAGAAGTTCACCCCATTTATTTCTTGAATTTCTGAAAGAAGTTCTCCTTTTAAGTTTTTAGCTTTTTCTTTTAGAAGTTGTTCAATTTGTTTTTTAAGTTTATTATTTTCATCCTGTAAAGAGTTAATAGATTTTACAACATCTTGAGGATTTTTTAAAGTTTGTTTCACTTCTGTCAAAAGCTCTTCTTGATTTCTGAAATATGCTTTAACACCATTTCCTGAAATAGCTTCAATTCTTCGGATTCCGGCTGCCACTGCTCCTTCCGAAGTGATTTTGAAATGCCAGATATCAGCTGTGTTTCTTACGTGAGTTCCTCCACAAAGCTCGATACTTTCTCCAAAACGAATGGCTCTTACATTGTCTCCGTATTTTTCTCCGAAAAGTGCCATCGCTCCTTCTTCGATAGCTTGTTTAAAGGGAATAGAACGCTTTTCAACAAGCGGTAATTGCTCTTGAATTCTTTGGTTTACAAAGTCTTCTACTTGTTGTAATTCTTCGTCTGTTACTTTTGCAAAATGCGAAAAGTCAAAACGAAGATAATTCGGTGCAACCAATGAACCTTTTTGCTCTACATGAGTTCCTAAAACAGTTCGTAAAGCTTGGTGTAACAAGTGCGTAGCCGAGTGATTTTTCTGAGAATCAAAACGTAAAATCTCGTTTACTTTGGCTGAGAAAGTTCCGCTTAGATTTTCAGGAAGTTTTTTAGTGATATGCAGAATCAGGTTATTTTCTTTTTTCGTATCCAACACTTCGATGGTTTCGTTAATATTCGAAAGGATTCCCTTGTCTCCTACTTGTCCTCCACCTTCAGGATAAAAAGGAGTATTGTCTAATACAATTTGGTATAAAATTCCGTCTTTTTTAGAATCAATTTTTCTGTAACGAGTGATTTTTACTTCGTTTTCCAATTGGTCGTAGCCTACGAATGTTTCAATATTTCCATCAATCAAAGTAACCCAATCGTCTTTGGCTACTTCTGATGCTGCTCTAGAACGATTTTTCTGTTCTTGCATTGAAGCATCAAACTCCGCTTCATCAAAACTAAGTCCGTTTTCTTTCAGAATTAGCGCTGTCAAATCTTTCGGGAAACCAAAAGTATCATATAATTCAAATGCTTTTACACCAGATACTATATTTCCTTTGGTTTCTTTAATTACGTTTTCCAATAGATGAAGACCTTGCTCTAACGTTCTCAAAAATGAATTTTCTTCTTCTTTAATTACGTTTTCAACTAAACCTTTTTGTTGTCTGATTTCCGGGAAAGCTTCTCCCATTTGGTTTGAAAGCACTTCTACTAATTTGTAGATAAAGGCTTCTTTTTGGTTCAAGAACGTAAATCCGTAGCGGATAGCTCTTCGTAAAATTCTTCTGATTACGTATCCCGCTCCGGTATTTGAAGGTAGTTGTCCGTCAGCAATAGCAAATGCTACAGCTCTTACGTGATCCACAATTACACGAATGGCAATATTGATTTTGTTTTGCTCTTCAGATATGTTTTTAACTTCGTTGCTTGTGTATTTTAATCCAGTGATTTCTTCTACTTTTTTGATGAGCGGAGTAAACACATCGGTATCGTAATTCGAAGTTACGCCTTGCATCGCCATACACAAACGCTCGAATCCCATTCCGGTATCTACGTGTTTGGCAGGTAGTTTTTCAAGAGAGCCATCAGCTTTACGGTTGAACTCCATAAATACGTTATTCCAAATCTCTACCACTTGCGGATGGTCTGCATTTACAAGGCTCTTACCTGAAACTGCTTTTCTTTCTTGGTCTGTACGCAAATCAATGTGAATTTCAGAACAAGGTCCGCAAGGTCCTTGATCTCCCATTTCCCAAAAATTATCTTTTTTATTTCCGAGAATGATTCGGTCTTCATCTACGTATTGTTTCCAGATATCCCAAGCCTCTTGGTCAAACGGAACATTTTCGGCTTCATTTCCTTCAAAAACAGAAACATACAAACGGTCTTTTTCTAATTTCAACACTTCGGTCAGAAATTCCCAAGCCCAGGCAATCGCTTCTTTTTTGAAATAATCCCCAAAAGACCAGTTTCCCAGCATTTCAAACATAGTATGGTGATAGGTGTCAAACCCTACATCTTCCAAATCGTTATGTTTTCCTGAAACACGAAGACATTTTTGAGTATCGGCAATTCTGTTGCTTTTCGGAGTTGCATTTCCTAAAAAATATTCTTTGAACTGAGCCATACCCGAATTGTTGAACATCAAAGTCGGGTCGTCTTTCAAAACAATAGGTGCAGAGGGAACAATCAGGTGCCCTCTTTCTTGGAAAAATGTCAAAAATTGGTTTCTTATTTCAGAAGATTTCATATTTTGTTGAATCGTTTAATCGTTTATTTGCCTGCTTGTCGGCAGACAGGTTTAATTGTAATTCCTAATTCGTAATTAAATTTTTATATCTTTGTGATTACAATTTGCAAAAATAGGATATTTTAGAATATGGCTAAAGTAAAATATTACTACGACCCAGAAAATTTAGCATATAAAAAAATCGAACCTAACAGAGGACGTAGAGCAGGTTATATTACGTTGTGGTTACTCTCGTCTGCTTTGTTTGGGTTTATAGCATTTTGGGTTTTGGTTAATACTTCAATTCTCGATACTCCAAAAGACAGAATTCAAAAAAGAGAAATAGAGAATCTTCAGTTTCGTTATTCATTATTAAACAAAAAAATGGAACAAATTGAAGATGTGTTACACGATATAGCCGAAAGGGACAACAATTTATACAGAGTTTATTTTAATGCTGACCCGATTCCGTTTGAACAACGAAAAGCCGGTTTTGGAGGAGTGAACCGATACAAAGACTTAGAAAAATTTAATAATTCTGAATTATTAATTAATACGTCTAAACGAATGGATATTCTGACCAAAGAATTGGTAATTCAGTCCAAATCGCTTGACGAAATATATAATTTGGCAAAATCACAAGAAGAACTTTTAGCTGCCATTCCTGCTATTCAGCCTATAAAAAACGAACAACTAACCCGAATGGCTTCAGGATATGGTTACAGAAATGATCCGTTTACGAAAATACGAAAATTCCACGCAGGTATGGACTTTACAGCTAAAACAGGAACACCCATTTATGCAACAGGCGACGGAATTGTCGAAAGAGCAGACAACAGAGCTTCGGGTTATGGAAATCACATTGTACTAAAACACGGGTTTGGCTACAAGACCCTTTATGCTCACTTGAGTAAATACAACGTGAAAAAAGGACAACGAGTAAAGCGCGGGGACATCATTGGTTTTGTTGGGAGTACCGGGCGCTCAGAAGCTCCGCATTTGCACTACGAAGTTCACGTAAACGGAAAACCTGTAAATCCAATTAACTTTTACTACGGAAATATCTCAGCAGAAGAATTTGAAGAAATTTCAAGATTGGCTAATCAGGAAAATCAATCATTAGACTAAATTCAATTACAGTGTGTGTGGGTAAAATTTTTATTGACTGTTCACTAATCACAATACAATTTTCTTCTGTATTTTTGCATCCAAATTTTATAACTCAAACATAACTTTTATTTAAAGTTTTGAAACTATGCAACTGGAGCAGATAGAAAGAGTAAAATTCATTTCTACTACGGATTTTTACCAGAAATATTACAAAAAACAAAAGCCTGTTGTTATTCAAGAATTAACGCACGATTGGCCGGCTTACGAAAAATGGAAACTTTCCTATATCAAAGAAATTACAGGAGATAAAACCGTTCCGCTTTATGATGACCGCCCTGTGTCGGGGAAAGATAAATTTAACCAGGCTCATGTCGAAATGAAAATGTCAGATTATATTGATTTGTTGGAATCCGAGCCAACTTCTTATCGAATATTTCTGTATAATTTGATGAAAGAAGTTCCGTCTTTACAAAACGACTTCAAATGGCCAGATTTCGGAATGAAGCTTATCAAACAAATGCCCATGCTCTTTTTCGGAGGCGAAAATTCAAAGGTCTTTATGCACTTTGATATTGATTATTCGAATATCTTTCACTTTCATTTTCATGGAACAAAACAGTGTGTTATTTTTCCGCCAGACCAAACCAAATATTTGTACAAAGTACCTCATTCTTTGATTTCCAGAGAAGATATTGATTTTGATAATCCCGATTACGAAAAGTTTCCCGCTCTTAAACAAGCCAAAGGATATATCACAAATTTAGAACACGGAGAAATGCTCTATATGCCCGAAGGTTATTGGCATTATATGAAATATATTACTCCCGGATTTTCGATGAGCTTGCGTTCTATCCCAAAACAACCTAAATTTTTAGCAAGTGCTCTATACAATATTTTTATCATGCGACATTTTGATAATTTTATGAGAAAGCGAAAAGGACAAGCTTGGATTAATCATAAAAACGAAAGAGCGATAACCGATACACATAAAAGATTAGGGATACAATAGAAAAAAAGAGCTTGATTTCAGGCTCTTTTTTGCACAAAATCATTTCCAAATGGAGGGTTTATCCGAATCATTTTAGATATTTTTGTTCCTTATAATTTACATTAGATTTTTTCAAACATTAGATTTTTTCAAATGAACATTCAATCTTACATTCAATCTCATCTACAAGTATCCGAAAAAAGCATCGTTGCCACACTCGAACTTTTGGCAGAAGACCACACCATTCCGTTTATTGCCCGTTACCGAAAAGACAAAACCGGAAATCTGGATGAAGTAGCGATTGAACAAATCGTTAAACTTAAAAACTCTTTTGAGGCTATCGTCAAGCGAAAAGAGACGATTTTAAATTCGATTGAAGAGCAAAATGCTTTGACTCCGGAGCTGAAAAATAAAATCGAAGCCAGTTTTGATTTGAATGAGTTAGAGGATTTATACTTGCCTTATAAAAAGAAACGCAAAACCAAAGCCGATACCGCTCGAGAAAACGGATTGGAGCCATTAGCCAAAATTATTATGGCTCAGAATGCTGATGATGTCCAATTCATTGCTTCGAAATATTTGAATGACAAAGTTCAAAACGAAGATGAAGCTATCTCTGGAGCTGAGGATATCATAGCGGAATGGATTAATGAGAATGTTTATATACGTAAGAATCTAAGACGACTGTTTCAACGTAAGGCTGTGGTTACCACTAAAAAATCTAAAAAGATTGAAGATGAAGAAAAAGCTCAAAAGTTCGAACAATATTTTGATTGGAATGAGTCACTTAACCGTGCTCCATCTCACAGATTACTAGCTATGCTTCGTGCAGAAGCTGAAGGTTTCGTAAAACTCAATATTGACATTGAGAAAGAAGAAGCTCTTGAGTTTATCGAAAATTTAGTTATTAAGAACAATAATGATACGAAAAAATACCTGAAAAGAGCCATTGCGGATAGTTATAAACGACTGCTCGAACCTGCAATTTCTAACGAAGTGCTGCAAGAGGCAAAAGCCAAAGCAGATGCTACGGCCATCGGAGTTTTTGCGGAGAATTTGAAGCAGTTACTATTAGCTTCTCCATTGGGTGAAAAGCGAATTTTAGCCATTGACCCGGGTTATAGAACGGGTTGTAAAGTGGTTTGTCTCGACGAAAAAGGCGATTTGCTCTATAACGAAACTATTTTCCCACATCCGCCACAGAACGATACAGCTGTGGCGATGAAAAAAATCCGGTCGATGGTGAATGCTTATAATATCGAAGCGATTTCTATAGGAAACGGAACAGCTTCTAGAGAAACGGAATTTTTCATCAAGAAAATTGCTTTCGATAAGCCTGTTCAGGTTTTTGTTGTGAGTGAAGCTGGAGCTTCGGTTTATTCTGCATCCAAAATCGCTCGAGAAGAATTCGGAAATTATGATGTAACAGTTCGTGGAGCGGTTTCTATCGGAAGAAGATTAGCAGACCCACTCGCTGAACTCGTGAAAATCGACCCAAAATCAATTGGAGTGGGGCAGTATCAACACGATGTTGATCAAACCAAACTCAAAGAAGAACTCGATAATGTGGTGATTCGTTGTGTGAATGCGGTGGGAGTGAACCTCAACACAGCCAGCAAATCCTTACTTTCTTACGTTTCGGGAATCGGGGAGAAGATGGCAGAAAATATCGTGAATTATCGTTTAGAAAACGGAGCTTTCTCTAGTCGAAAAGAACTCAAAAAAGTTCCGAGATTGGGTGAAAAAGCCTTTCAACAAGCAGCAGCTTTCGTAAAAATTCATAATGCAGAAAATCCGTTGGATAATTCGGCTGTACATCCTGAAGCCTATCCGATAGTAGAGAAAATGGCTAAAGATTTAGCTGTTTCAGTAGCTTCGTTAATCGGGAACAAAGAAAAAATAAGTGCTATTCCACTTGAAAAATACATAACAAACAACATCGGAATCTTATCTTTAAAAGACATCGTAAAAGAGCTCGAAAAACCGGGACTAGACCCAAGAAAAGAAGTCAAAGTCTTCGAGTTTGACCCGAACCTACGAACTATTGACGATGTAAAAATCGGAATGGTCGTCAACGGAATCGTGAACAATATTACCAACTTTGGTTGTTTTGTCGATATCGGAATCAAAGAAAGCGGATTGGTTCACATCTCACAACTCAAAGAAGGTTACGTGTCTGACGTAAATGAAGTAGTGAAACTCCACCAACATATCAAAGTGAAAGTAGTTGAGGTTGATGTAGCCAGAAAGCGAATTCAACTTTCGATGATATTATAAAACGGAGATTCAACTATTGAACACAACATCGAATCAAACTATATCAAAATTTTATTGCGGAGTTAGATTTTTTGTTGTATATTTGCAGTCCAATATCGCGGGATAGAGCAGTAGGTAGCTCGTCGGGCTCATAACCCGAAGGTCACAGGTTCGAGTCCTGTTCCCGCTACCAAGTGAAAGCCAGTTGTTTATAACTTAAACAATTGGCTTTTTTAGTTGGAATATTCTTTATTAAAAATTCTCTTACCGAATTATATCAAAAAACAAAGCGACATATTATGTCGCTTGTAAATCGTTTTCTTAAGTGTTTAGATTATTTTATAACCCAAAAGATTTTTTGATATTGTCCACATAGTCGAGTTCTTCCCAAGTAAAAAGCTCAACCTCCATAGTTTTTGATTCTCCGTTAGGCGAAACAAATGTTTTGGTTATTTTTTGCGGATTACGCCCCATGTGTCCATAGGCTGCGGTTTCGCTATAAATTGGGTTGCGAAGTTTTAAGCGTTGCTCGATAAAATACGGACGCATATCAAAAATTTCCGAAACTTTGTTGGCTATTTCTGCATCCGACAAGCTTACTTTTGAGGTCCCGTAAGTATTTATATAAATTCCCATAGGTTCTGCCACTCCAATAGCATAAGAAACTTGTACTAAAACCTCGTCTGCCACACCTGCTGCTACCAAATTCTTTGCAATATGACGCGTAGCATAAGCTGCACTTCTATCCACTTTACTCGGATCTTTTCCGGAAAATGCACCTCCTCCGTGAGCACCTTTTCCTCCGTAAGTATCTACAATGATTTTTCGACCAGTAAGCCCTGTATCTCCGTGAGGTCCACCTATAACGAATTTTCCTGTCGGGTTGATGTGGTATTTGATTTTATCGGTAAACAAACGTTTATAATCAGGGTTTTTGGCAATTATTCTTGGAATTAAAATCCCGATAATATCTTTTCGTATTTGAGCGAGCATGGTTTGTTCGTCAGCAAATTCATCGTGCTGAGTCGAAACCACAATAGTATCAATACTTGCTGGTTTATTATTTTGGTCATAAATCAAAGTAACTTGTGCTTTAGAGTCGGGACGTAAATAAGTAATTTCTTTATTTTCCCTACGAAGTTCTGCTAATTCTTCCAATAATTTATGCGAAAGGTCAAGAGGTAAAGGCATATAATTTTTGGTTTCTGCAGTGGCATAACCAAACATCATTCCTTGATCTCCAGCTCCTTGATCTTCTTTGTTTATTTTGTCCACACCTTGGTTAATGTCGGGAGACTGTTCGTGAATGGCAGAAAGCACTCCACACGAATTAGCATCGAACATATATTCTCCTTTGGTATAACCAATTTTTTTGATAACATCACGAGCAATTTGCTGTACATCAAGATAAACATTCGATTTTACCTCTCCTGCCAAAATTACCTGACCTGTGGTAACAAGCGTTTCACAAGCTACTTTCGAATCCGGGTCAAAAGCCAAAAAGTTATCTATCAAAGCATCAGAAATTTGGTCTGCAATCTTGTCGGGATGTCCTTCGCTAACAGATTCCGAAGTAAATAAATAAGACATATATAATATTTTTAAACTTCAAAAAAGCGCAACCGAAAAAGATAAAGCGTGGAATATACACTGCTTTAGCATTTTTTTAACAGAGGTTGCAATCAGTCAAATTTTTCCTCTTTGAAGTAAGTTTAACACGGGCAAATTTAAAAAAGATTTTTGAGTTAAGGGGCTTTTAAATATAAAAATCTTATTTTTGGGCTACTTTTGTTTTTTTATAGACTTTGCACAATGAGACTCCTAATATTATTTTTATCACTTTTGTTTTCGGTTGTATTATCAGCCCAAAACGATATTCTTGCCAAAGAGTATTTCAGCAAAGGACAGTTTGAAAAAGCCGCCATTGCCTATGAGGGATTATTGGCTTCCAATCCTAATAATTCGGTATATTTCAGCAGTTTATTATCCTGTTATCAGGAATTAAAACAATTTGAAAAAGCAGAAAAAATAATTTCTGACCGAATGAAAAGAACCCGACAGCCAAATCTGAATGTTGAGCTGGGGTATAATTACCAATTGCAAGGAAACGCTCAAAAGGCTAAAGAATTTTACCAGAAAGCCAGAGATGCTGTTGAAGAAAACCCGAATAATGCAGGAGGTGTTGCCTATCTTTTTGAGCAAAAAAATCTATTACAAGAAGCCTTAGAAATCTATGAAATGGCTTCTGAAAAAAATGATAGATTGAATTACGAATACCAAAAAGGACGTATTTACGGGCAACTTGGAAATTTAGAAATGATGATCGATTCCTTTTTGGAGTACTCTTATACTAACCGAAATTTTACGGTTTCTATTCAAAATCAGTTCTACCTTTTTATGTTAGATGATGCTTCGGATAGTTTTTCTGATCTTCTTCGTAAATCTCTATTGGTCAAAGCTCAAAAAACACAAGATATTTACTGGAACGAATTTCTGAGTTGGTTTTTTGTACAACAAAAACAATACGACAGAGCTTTTGCACAAGAAAAAGCCATTTACAGACGAAATGATGAAGGTCTTTCAAGTATTCTGAATTTAGCCAATCTTACCGTAGAAGAAGAAGATTATATCCTTGCAAAGGAGATTTTTGATTTTGTTTTGGAAAATGCTCAAGATAGAGAAACTCAGATTGCCGTAAAGACAATGCTTGTCAAAATTAAAATCCAAACTTCTGACCCGAAAGAATACCCGAAGATAAAAACAGAATTAGAAAATCTGTTGGACGAATTTGGTAAAAATACAAACACAATAGACTTACAGTTGTTACACGCTCATTTTATAGGATTCAATTTGGACAATCCGCAAGAAGCACAGCAAATACTAAAAGGTTTGTTGAATTTGAACATTAATACTTTCGGAAAGGCAAAAATAAAAATGGAGTTG
>JBAYPE010000008.1:0-83967 GCA_041677865.1 Flavobacteriaceae bacterium | reverse complement strand
TATGCAACACAACGTACTTATTTTAGATTTCGGGTCACAATACACACAGCTTATTGCCCGCAGAGTCAGAGAATTAAATATTTTCTGTGAGATTTTTCCGTATAACAATCCTCCGAAAGATTTATCGTCTTACAAGGCAGTTATTCTGTCCGGTAGTCCGTTTTCGGTAAGAGCCGAAGATGCTCCGCATCCGGATTTGTCTGAAATCAGAGGAAAAAAACCGCTTTTGGCAGTTTGCTACGGAGCTCAATATTTAGCACATTTTTCTGGTGGGGAAGTAGCTCCGTCAAACATCAGAGAATACGGAAGAGCAAATCTTTCGTATCTGAAAGAAAACGAACCTTTCTTTGAAGGAGTGAATACCGGAAGTCAGGTTTGGATGAGCCACTCCGACACTATCAAGCAACTCCCGACAGGTGGCGTTCGTCTAGCTTCAACCAAAGATGTCGAAAATGCCGCTTACAGAATTGAAGGCGAAACTACTTATGCCATTCAGTTCCATCCGGAGGTTTATCATTCGACAGACGGAAAGAAAATGCTAGAGAACTTCTTAGTGAAAATTGCAGAAGTTCCTCAAGTCTGGACATCTGATTCTTTTGTGGAAAGTATCGTAAAAGAACTCCAAGAGAAAATCCAAGACGACAAAGTTGTTTTAGGACTTTCCGGAGGAGTAGATTCTACGGTAGCTGCCGTTCTTTTGAACAAAGCTGTCGGGAAAAATTTATATTGTATTTTCGTGAATAACGGGCTTTTACGCAAAAACGAATTCGAAAACGTACTTGACCAATACAAAGGAATGGGTCTGAACGTAAAAGGAGTAGATGCCTCTGATAAATTTTTGTCACAATTAGCAGGAATCGAAGAACCAGAAGCAAAACGTAAAGCTATCGGAAGAGTTTTTATCGAAGTTTTTGATGATGAAGCTCATTTGATAGAAGATGTAAAGTGGTTGGCTCAAGGAACTATTTATCCTGACGTAATCGAATCGGTTTCTGTAAAAGGACCTTCGGCTACTATAAAATCGCATCACAACGTGGGTGGACTACCTGATTTTATGAAACTTCAAGTAGTAGAGCCGCTCCGAATGTTGTTTAAAGACGAAGTTCGTAGAGTAGGAAAAACACTCGGAATTGACGATGAATTGCTTGGCCGTCATCCTTTCCCGGGACCTGGATTAGCAATTAGAATTTTAGGAGATATTACTCCTGAAAAAGTTCGTATATTGCAAGAGGTTGATACTATTTTCATAAATGGACTGAAAGAACACGGACTTTACGACAAAGTATGGCAAGCAGGAGCTATTTTGCTTCCCGTGAATAGTGTGGGAGTAATGGGAGATGAGCGTACGTATGAAAAAGTAGTGGCTCTTAGAGCTGTAGAATCTACAGACGGAATGACTGCAGATTGGGTACATCTTCCTTATGAATTTCTAATGAAGATTTCAAACGAAATCATCAATAAAGTAAAAGGTGTCAACAGAGTGGTATATGATATCAGCTCAAAACCGCCTGCAACTATAGAATGGGAATAGTTTTTGCGATAGTGCAAAAATGTTAAAATAAAGGATATGAAAAAGGTATTTGTTTTGTTGCTGTTTTTTACAGCATCTTTAGGCGTTTTTGCACAAAATTATATACAACATACAGTAGTAAAAGATGATACGGTCACTAATTTGGCAAGAAAATACGGTGTAACCATTCACGACATTTATCAGTTAAATCCCGAAGCCAAGAACGGAATCAAATTAGGCGAAATAATTCTTATTCCCAAAACGGAAAAAAATTCCAAATTCCACAAAAAATCGGGATTATATCACAAAGTGGAACCCAAAGAAACTTTTTTCGGGATTGCACAAAAATACGGAACAACCATTCAGGCAATACAAGAAGCAAACAAGGATATTCTTGAAAACGGCTTACAACCCGATATAGAACTTTTGATTCCGACAGGAGAAAGGGTAGAGAACACAAGTACGATAATCCGAAACAAAGATATTATTCACGTGGTTCAGCCCCAAGAGACTCTTTTTGGAATCTCTAAAAAATACGAAATTCCGAAAGAAGAGTTGATAAAAAACAATCCTCAATTTCCACACCTTAAAGATGAAGTAATCAAGATAGGCGATACCATAAAAATCTCTTTAAAAAAAATGGAAGAAGTTTTTTCGCAGAGTAGTGATTCAACCTTTATATCTGATTTTACCTTTAAAGATCTTTCAAAAAACCTAAAAAATTCGGAAAGAAAAAAAATAGTAATTATGCTCCCTTTTAATGCGTCCGGACTTGGGGAAAGCAGCGATGCTATTCGGGAGGCTTTCAAAACAAATCGCTTTTTGAATGTTACGGTTGATTTTTATTCCGGAGCGTTGATTGCAATTGATTCTATCAAACGGTTAGGAGGTAATTTTGACATAACTTTTTACGATTCCGAAGAAACAAATTCAGGTTCTGCTGTGCAAAGACTCATTGCCTCTAAGGACTTTTCAGATGTTGATGTAGTAATAGGTCCTTTGATGAGCACTTATTCAGAAAAGACCGCTTCTTTGCTCAGTTCAAAAGGAGTTATCGTGGTTTCTCCGCTCTCAAGAGAAGGCAGAACAATATATGACAATTTGTATTTGGCAACGCCTCCTTCTGAGGTTTCCAAAAAAATGATGCTTAATTATTTAAAAAATAAAGAGCAAAACACCATAGCTATTGTTGATAGAAGAAAACAAAGTTCTAAGGATTTTATTGCTAAAAACTATAACGGAATATCCTTTGCAACCTTTGATGAAAAAGGAGCTTTGAATATTGAACACTTAAAAAGTTTATTGAAAACAGACCAAACCAATTATGTTATTTTGGAAACCGAGTCTTCGTCTATGATTCTGAATGTAACCAAAGTTCTAACAGGTTTATTGGAAACGCATACCATAAAATTGGTTGCCTTAGAAAAGACTCAAGCCTTTGAGTCTGACGAAATAAACTCTACGACCTTAGCAAACTTAAACCTGCATTATCCGTCTTCTATTCGTGATTTGAGTTCAGACGAAACAAGCTCTTTTTATACGGAATACAAAAAGAAAAACAATGTTTTTCCGAGTCAATTTGCTGTTCGTGGTTTTGATGTGGTTTATGATGTTTTACTTCGTTTATCCCAAAAAGAGGATTTTAAAAAGTTAGCTAAAAACACTGCTACAGAGCATATAGATAGCAAATTTGCCTATATCAAATCACCAGACGGGGGTTATTATAACACAGGAGTTTACATTTTGTATTACGATACAGATTTAATCATAAAAGAAGCACAATAATGACTTCAAAGGTAACTTATACGGGAGAATTAAGAACCAAATCAGTTCATTTGCAATCGGGTAGCGAAATCATAACCGATGCTCCGACCGACAATAACGGAAGAGGGGAAGCCTTTTCTCCGACCGATATGGTTGCCAACTCTTTGGCTACCTGTATGTTTACCATTATGGGAATCAAAGCCAACCAAATGGGCGTAAATTTTGACGGCTCAACGGCTTCGGTTACGAAAATTATGAGATCTGAACCTCGTATGATTTCTAAAATTATAGTGGAGTTTGATATGAATTTAAGTGCAGACGGAAAAACTAAAACCCTATTAGAAAGAGCAGCACTTACTTGTCCGGTTTACCTGAGCCTACACCCTGATATTCAGAAAGAAATCACTTTTAACTGGGGGTAGTTTTTGTTTAAGGGATAAAGCGTTTTCAAAGTTTATACCTCACAGAAAACAAGAAAACTCTCGGAAGTATATAAGTAGTTTGTTCTTGAATCAAGAAGTCAGAAATAGAATTATTGATTTTTGTTTTGTTGTTTAAGATGTTGTTTACTGCAAAATTGAATCCCCAAGGGTTGTTTTCTTTTTGGTAGTCTAACGAAAGGTTGGTAATCTGATAATCAACTTTTTGATTCAGAGTAATGTTGTTGTTTTGGAAATAATTATAATCTGCTTTGAAAACCCAAGACGGTAAAAATCCGTAGTCGATACTTGCATCATACGAATCGGTTTCAAACTTGGTCGAACTCAACCCTTTGAACTGATTGAAACCTTTGTTATACCCGAAATAAACAGAAGGCCATTTTTTAAAAGCCGTTCTTACATTTGCTCCGATACTTTGCGAAGTTCTCGTATTATCCGACAAAACCGCATTAACCGTTTGCTTGTAGTCAAACCAACTCAATCGTGAAGTTAATCCGAAACGAAAACGGTAAATTTTTTTCTGAACACTTCCGTAAAAACGCCAGTTTGTTTCGGGATTATCTGTAAGAAGAGGCATTGTAAATCGGTTAATATCCTCAAAAACAACTTCGTTTCGGATTGTTTTTGTCTTTTTGTTAAACGAAAGATTCGCAAAAACATTTAATCCCAAATACATATTCATTTTACTGTATCTCAAAGAAGAAGTGTGAAACTGCTCGTTTTTGAGTAGTGCATTTCCTTTGAAAACCGAGTTATATCCGCTCAACATATAACCCTCCACTACCTGTTCGGCTCTCGGAAATTCGTTTTTAAAAACATAATTAAATACAATTTTTTCGGAATTATTAAACTCATATTCGCTGTTCCAAGCGGGTTCTAAAAGTGTTTTGGAAGATGAATAATTATCCGAAATCTGATTGCTCTTCATCGAATAAAAATGCAGATATAAAGAGGCTTTACTTGTCAGCTTTTTGATTTTGAATTTATATTCTAATCCTGCAAAAGCGTCATTAAGTCTGTAATTCATATCATTTGCAAAATCTGCAACCGAAAAATCATTGATTGTTCCGTCTGACATCAGTTGTCTTTCGGAAGTTGTGAGGTCAGTTTGGGAAAAATTATTCCCGACATTTGTATAAATATGATTGAAATTATTTACAATCCAATAATACTTGAAAAGTGCGTCAATACTATTGAATTTCTGTTGTTTCAGCTGTTTGATATTATAAAAATCATCTTCCTCAATCGGAATAAACGAAGTCAGAAACTCTTGGTCTGTAAGCCATTCGTTTACAGGTTTTGTGTTCTGATAAATATGATTCAGTACAAAAGTTGTGGTGTGTTTTCGGTTGTATGATTTGTGCCATTCCACATATTGCTTGAACGAAGTATTATCGGCTTTGTTCAGGGTTTCAAAAGTGGAATTGTTTAGGTTTGTAACCGATTGCAAGGTGCTTAAAGCATCGTTATTGCTTGAGTTATATTGTGCATTATAATACCATTTTTCGGTTTTGGATTTGCTGTAATCGAGTTTTAGGTTTATCATTCCCAACAAATCCCGATTGGTATTGCTTAAATCCCGATTTTCAAAAGTGGTGTTTTGATTCGTAAGGTATTCTATTTCGGTTTTGGAAATGTTTTGCGTAAACAATTTCGAGAACAAACCGAATCCCGAAATATTCAATTTGTCAGATACGTTAAACCCATAATTCAATGCTCCGAACTGCGATTTGTTTTTAGCTATATCCCGATTATCCATTGAGTATGAATACAAATCGGATAAATTTCTTCTGTTGGAACTCAGAAAACTGCTCACTCCTCCCTGAAAACGCATTAAATCTTCAAACGTAAAAACCGATTTCCCGATGTTGTTTATATCTCCGATAAAGCTCAAATTCAGATTCGGACTGTAATAAAACAAAGCCGAATGTAACAAATGAAACTCGTCATTTCCTGCTCCTGCCTCAATATCTCCGAAAATAAATTTCTTTTTGTCTTCTTTCAAAACGACATTCATAGCCAAATCTTCGGAATCGGAAACTTCTTTGAGGAAACCGACTTCGTTAAAATTGTCAATTACCTCAATTTTATCTAAAGCATCGGCAGGGATATTTTCGACTGCTAATTTTGTTCCTCCTCCAAAAAACGATTTTCCCTCAACCATCATTTGTGTAACCTGCTTTCCCTGTACGGTTACTTTTCCGTTTTTATCGACTTCAACTCCCGGAAGTTTTTCCAGGATTTCTTTCATTTTTCGTTCGTTACCTGATGCAAAAGCTCCCACATCATAAATAAGTGTGTCCTTTTTGATTACGATAGGTTCGTATTTGTGAGTGATAACGATTTCATCTATCTGAACTCCTGTACTTTTGAGCTTAAAGTTGTGTTCTGATAGTTTGCTGTCTTTTTCTACTACAATATTTTCAGGAGTATAACCCAAATACGAAACCGAAATATCATAACCGAAACCTTTGTCCAGCTCCAAACGGTAACGACCTTTGTTATCCGCAATGGCAAACTTAAAAGCACCTCCGTTATCCAAAGGACGAGCCAAAACATTCGCACTCTCCAAAGGAACATTAAGGCTATCCGTAACTACTCCCGTAAAAACTTTGGCTTGGGAAAAGATGGTTAGGGAGAACAGAAAAAAGAAGAAAGAAAAAAGAGATTTTGGCATTTTCGTTTATTTATTTTTTCCCTTTAAATTTTTTATCAAATTCTATTTTTCTTTCCATTACAATATTATGATATTCATCCTCTGTTATCTCTTTACCTTTTAAAGGTTTCGGTATTTTAGGGTTTGTATTAAAATGTATTTTTTTTAGTCCAAATACACAGAATTTTTCTCTAACCTCAAATATTATTCCGGGTAAACCTACATACGATTTTGGAAATATATTTACCGGAAAATCAGGGCAGAACCAAACTTCAACAATTTCTTCCACTTTTCCCTTGCTGGTGTTTTTTTTAATTTTTGTAGTTGCTTTATAGCATAAGTACCCGGATATTTCTTTTGATTCTTCAGTTATATTCCATTTTAAATTCACTTTATCTTTTAAAAGAAACTCCTTTTCATTAGTGTATATGGTTAAATAATTATTCTTTAAAAATATTTTTTCTGAGAAGTTATAATATATAGGTTCAGAAGCTCCGGATACTGCCAATGCCAAGTTTGAATCATTATCAATAGCATCAGCACAATAAAAGAGACTTTCTTTATTATTAAAATCTAAGATAAATTCAAGTTTTTTTGCATCTTCTGATATTTTTTTAGAAAACTCATTCTGCACAGGATATGATTGCTCTTCTATCTTTAATTCATACGTAATTGTTCCTGATGTTTGTGCCTTAGCAAAAAAGAAAAAAAGAAAATAGCAAAAAACAGTAAAAAAATGTTTCATAAAAATTGATTAAAAAATATCTCAGGTTTTTTTAATTTCCTGAGATATTTTGTGTTAATATTTTAGCATAACAATTATCCATCAATATGGTTAACACAATTTTGCCACACTTTTGCAGATATTTGTGACCATTCCGCCGAACCTTCATCATAACCAAGTTCAGTTAAGGCGTTTTGTGCCCCTAATACCGCAGATCTACAAGGTCCATACTTTTCAAACGAGTTATTAACTCCTTGAACAACACCATATCCTATTCCATTAGCTCCATACAAAGCCACTGTAAAACCGATAAGTGCTACTGCACTAAATAAAACTTTTTTCATAGTTTTTCTAAAATTTAAAATTAAACATTTTTTTACACAAACAAAATTTCTCGAGATTTTTGTTAAAGCAAAGTTGTTTAGAGTTTTATATATTTGTCATCAAAAAATTGATTTTCTTTTATCAGAAAATTGATAAAAATCAAAAAACTATGGAAATAGGCACTAAAATAAAGGTTTTAAGAGAGGAAAGAAGAAAGAAGAAAGAGAAAAGATGTTTTTGGGGCATTTATTTGTTTTTGCTTTTATTGTATTCTTCTAAAAAAACTTGCTCTTCTTTAAGAATTTCTTCTTCTGTCTTTAAATATACATTAGGCATTTTTTCAATTTCGATATTATCTTTCAGAGTTATACTTTTTAATCCGTAAACAGCTTGTGTTGTTTGTAGTTCTAAAATCAGACCAGGAAGCCCTCCAAAATGTAAAGGTCCATAAGAGTACGGGATTTCAGGACAAAACCAAGCTATAATAGCTTTTTTTACACGACCAACTTTTTTGTTTGTTATAGTTTCAAAACCAATGGCTTTGTAGCACAAAAAATTATCAATAGTTTTGGATTCGCTTGTTATTTGCCATTCAAAATTTTTAGTTTTTTGAAAAATATAAGAACGTTGTTCGTTATGTCTATAATACGACTCTTTATTTTGCCAAGTTTTAAAAGCATAACCAACCATACCTTGAGCCAAACTTACCTCATTAGAACTTGCAATTCCTTCAAATACGTTTCCATAAAATACCGAAGATTCGGTATTGAATTTAAGAGTAAAGGATAATTCATTTGCTGTTGTTTCTATATTTGGGAGCATACTGACATAAATCTCTTTTAACTTTTTTTTGTTCTCGTTATCATCATCTAAATAAGTTACTCCATAAGTGGCTTCTCCTCCTTTGGTTTGGGAGAAAGAAGTTAAAGAAAAAATAAGAAAGATAATAGATAAAAGATGTTTTGGCATTTTATAATTTTAATTGGTACGAGCAAGATGTTTGTACGAGCTAGGGAGATGTTTGAGCATTGGATTGTTTAAAACACAAAATTATCTTCCTATCATTTCAAAAAAATAGTCCGTTTTTTCTTTTAATTTTTTCTGATATTCTTTTTCATCAATAACTTTATCTAAAAAATTAATTTTAATATTATTTTTATTCGAAAAAGAAACTTTATTCACGACAAAAGCAACCTTATCTTCCTTTAGCTCTAAAATAAGCCCCGGCAATCCACAATAATCTTTTGGTCCATAAGGAAATGTTAAATCAGGACAAAACCAAGCCTCTACTACTATCCTTTTCACTTTATTATTTCCTAAAATAATTTCTTTTTCCTGTGTTGCTTTAAAACATTCGTATTCTCCTATTGTCTTTTTTTCATTATGGATATTCCATAACTTATTTGGAGGAAACTTAATAAAAAAAGTTTCCCCCAATAATTCTCTCTTTCTTATAATCGTATCTTTATAAACTCCAAAATAATATTCATCAGCCCCCACTAAAGACCTTGCTAATCTTAAAGGCTTTTGTTCAATATGATTAGACCTAATATAAGAATGAATAACACCTTTATTAAATTCTAAAACTCCCTCCATACTATCTATTGCATCATCAACTCCATTATAAATAAATGATACTTTACTATTAGTTTTTAATTCAGAATTTTCTATTGAGCCTTCTGAAAGATAAACATCATATACAATGATTTTATCATTTTGAGAGTAAGAAACATAGTGAAAAAAAATAAAACAAATAACAATATGTTTATAATAGTTAGAAAACAAAAAAGAGAGAATTTTTATCATTTTTATCATTAAATTAAAATTATCTAGGAGATAAGTAATGAGGAATACCCCAAGGATTCATACAACTTTCAAAATATCCATTTGCGTTATCCATAGCCTCTTCGTGATATGTAATTTGAATTAATTCGTCATAAACATCTTGAGCTATTTTAGCACAATCCCAATAATCATTTAAAGTAACAATGAATTCAATCTCATTGCTTTCAATAGTTTCAACACTATTAATTTCTACTTTCTCTACGTGATTTGCTCCATAAGAAACCACTGTCATTCCTAATAGTGCTACTGCACTAAGCATAAATTTTTTAATCATTTTTCTAAAATTTAAAATTAAACATTTTTTTACACAAACAAAATTTCTCGAGATTTTTGTTAAGACAAAATTGCTTATAGTTTTATATATTTGTTATCAAAAAATTGATTTTCTTTTATCAGAAAATTGATAAAAATCAAAAAACTATGGAAATAGGCACTAAAATAAAGGTTTTAAGAGAGGAAAGAAATCTTTCTCAAGTGAGTTTGGCAAAAGCGTTAGAAATTTCGCAAACAGCATTGCATTATATAGAAACAGGACAATCCAAAAAAGTAGATGTTTTGCTTTTGGATAAAATCTGTAAAATATTTGATAAAGAGCTAAGTTATTTTATGGAGGATAAAATCGTCAATAAGGTAAAAATAAACAAAGGACAAATCAGTTGTGAGAATTTTACGATTAACAATTTTCCCGAGTCTGTTCTTGAAGATGTCAAAAAAACTGATAGAGGATAACAAGTCTTTAAGACAAGAAGTGGCTGAACTTAATAAAAAGCTAAACAACAATTAAAAATTTGTACTATAAGCCTCTTTTTTTGACAACTTTAATTATAATTTATTCCCGTAAGCCAAATCTCCTGCATCTCCCAACCCGGGAACAATATACTTTTTATCATTGAGTTTTTCATCAAGAACCGCAATCCATAAGTTACAATAATCGGGCAGGTGTTGTTTGAGGTGCTCTATTCCTTCAGGAGCGGCAATAACTGCAGCAATATGAATTTCTTTGGGTTTTTGGGTAGATAAAAGTTGGTCAAAAACAGCCACAAGCGATTGTCCGGTAGCCAACATCGGATCAACCAGAAGCAGAATTTTGTCGTTAATATTCGGAACGGCCTGATATTCTACTTTTATTTCAAATCGTTCGTCATTGTAAGGATGATGCCTATAAGCCGAAATAAACCCGTTTTCGGAATCATCAAAATAATTCAGGAAACCATAATGCAAAGCCAATCCGGCTCGCAAGATTGAACATATTACAACTTTATCTTTAAGTTGATACGTTTGTTTTACAGACAAAGGCGTTTGAATTTCAACAGGCTCAAATTCAAGCGTTTTGCTGATTTCATAAGACATTATTTCTCCTATTCTTTCGATATTTCTCCTAAAACGCATACTGTCTTTCTGAACCTCAATATTGCGTAATTGTGATAAAAAATGCGTAAGAATACTGTTTTGCTCGGACATGTAATGTATTTGCATAAAGAAGGAATTTTAATAATTATGATTTAGCACACGTAAAAAAAATATAACTGTCACAGATGCACAGATATTTTCGACTTATCGAAATTTTAAAAACTTCAAAATCATTTCAAAAACTCTAAAATACTATCGGTGATGAACTTAATTTGTTCATCATCGAGTTCGGTATGCATTGGAAGTGATAACACTTCGTTTACCAAGCGGTTTGTTACAGGGAAATCTTCTTCTTTATAACGAGTATCTGCATAGGCTTTTTGGCTGTGTAACGGAATCGGATAATAGATAGCACAAGGAATTCCTTTGTCTAACAAATGTTGCATTAAAGCGTTTCTATCTGCTCCAATGATTCTCAACGTATATTGGTGAAAAACGTGAGAATCGTCATCTCCTTTAATAATTGGAGTAACGATATTTTTGTGATTCGCTAAAGCGGAGCTGTATTTTTTAGCCGCTTCGCGACGAGCTGTGTTATATTGGTCAAGCTTTGGGAGTTTGGCATTCAAAACTACTGCTTGAAGGCTATCTAATCTAGAATTCACCCCAACTACATCGTGATGATAACGAACGTACATTCCGTGGTTTACGATACCACGAAGTGTATGTGCCAGTTCATCATCATTCGTGAAAATCGCTCCACCATCACCATAACAACCTAGGTTTTTTGAAGGAAAAAACGAAGTAGCCGCTACGTGTCCGATAGTTCCAACTTTTTGTTTTTGTCCGTTTGAAGATTTATAATTCGCTCCAATAGCTTGAGCATTATCTTCGATAACAAACAAATTATGTTCTTTGGCAATAGCCATAATTTCATCCATATTAGCAGCTTGCCCAAACAGGTGAACCGGAACAATCGCTTTGGTTTTCGGAGTAATCGCTTTTTTAATCGCTTCAATCGAAATGTTGAAGGTATCCTCATCAACATCAACCAAAACAGGTGTAAGCCCTAAAAGAGCGATAACTTCAACCGTTGCAGCAAAAGTAAAATCAGCGGTAATCACTTCGTCGCCTTGTTTCAATCCCAATCCCATCATAGCGATTTGAAGGGCATCGGTTCCGTTAGCACACGGAATCACGTGTTTTGCTCCCAAATAATTTTCCAAGTTTTTTTGAAAAGCGTGAACTTGTGGTCCGTTGATGTAAGCCGTGTTATCTAAAACCTCGTTGAATCCTGTTTGAATTTGATCTTTTATGTATTGGTACTGACCAGCTAGGTCAACCATTTGAATTTTTTTCATTTTAATATATTTTAGTTCAAAAATATTGAAATTAAATGTTTTCTTGTTTTTCTAATTGTAAAGTTTCTTGGTCAAAAACTCCAAAAGTGTAATAATGTATCCAATCTCCAAGATTGATATAAGTGGAGTTGTTGTTGAGTTTAATGGTCAAAGGCAAGTGCCTGTGACCGAAAACGAAATAATCGTAGTGTTTTTGCTCTAGTTTTCGTTTGGCATATTGCACCAGCCATTCGTTTTCTTCACCCAAGAATTTCACATCATCATTTCCTGAAATCAATTTGTTTTTTACCGATAAATATTGTCCTAATTTCACTCCGATATCAGGATGCAACCATCTGAAAAACCATTTTGACACAGGATTGGTAAACACTTTTTTCATCCGTTTGTAACCTTTATCCTCTGGTCCTAATCCGTCTCCGTGCCCTATAAAAATAGATTTTCCGTTGATGATAAACACTTGTGGAGAATGGAAAACCGGAATGTTAAGTTCTTTTTCGAAATAATCATTCATCCATAAATCGTGATTTCCGACAAAGAAATAGATTGGAATTCCGCTATCGCGAAGTTCGGCTAATTTCCCGAGAACTCTCACAAATCCTTTCGGAACCACCGTTTTGTATTCGAACCAAAAATCAAACAAATCTCCCAAAAGGAAAATAACTCCAGCGTCTTGTTTGATTTCGTCTAACCATTTCACAAATCGCTTTTCTCTAGGAAGACTTTCTTCCCAAGTTGGAGCTCCCAAATGGTTATCTGAAGCAAAATAGGCTTTTTTTCCGTTTTCTAAAGTTATCTGATGTTCTGGTTTCAAGTGATTTATTCGTTTAATCAAGGATTTGTTGAATCGTAATTCGTAATTTAAAATTCGTAATTAATTGTCAGAAGCATACCATTCGGCAAACGAAGAATCGGTTTCTTGTAAGCGGAGTGAGAAAAGTTCGATATTTTGTGGTAATCTGGATTTGATTTTCTGAACAAAATCAATCACCATTTTTTCGCTTGTTGGTTGATAATCAACCAAAATCACGTGGTGACCTCTGTCTTTAAGTTCTTGAGCTAGCTCAATGTGTGGCGTATTCTTATTAAAAACGGTTGCGTGATCAAACACATCAACCACTTCTTCTTTAACGATTTTCTTTAAGTCTGTAAAATCGATAACCATTCCGTATTTTACGTTGTTTTTATCTTCGTTCGGGCTTCCGATTACTGTTACAAAGAGCTTATAACTGTGTCCGTGAACGTTTTTGCACTTTCCGTCATAACCATATAATGCATGCCCTGTTTCGAACGAAAACTGTTTTGTAATTCTTATTTTAGTCATTAAAAATGATGTTATAAATCAAACAAAGGTACGAAATTTAAGAAAAGAATATTTATCTTTGGCTTTAATGATAGATTTTTAGGAAATGAAAAAAGCAATTTTACTTGGTTTACTATTGGTGTCTTGTGTGGGATATTCGCAAAATGAAGGAGAGATAATCATAGAAACAAATTCTATTGAAAATGAAAAGAATAAAGTTTATACAGCAGTAGAAATAGATCCTGAATATCCATGAAGGATAAATGCCTTTAGAGAATTTATTGCCCAAAACTACAAAACCTCTAAAGTTCCTAAAGATTTAAAAGAGAGTGTTATTGTTAATCTTGTTGTAGAAACCGATGGTAGTTTGTCTGATATTGAAGTACTCCGTGATTTAGGGTTTGGAACAGGAAAAGAGGCTATAAGAGTTTTGAAAAAATCTAAAAAATAAAAATTTCTTTAAAAAAGAATTTACGACAATGAAAATCCCTCCTTATCTGAAAAAAGGCGATACTGTTGCTTTAGTTTGTACAGCTCGAAAATTCACTCCCGAAGAAGCTCAACCTGCTGTTGAATTATTAAAAAGCTGGGGATTAAATGTCAGGCTCGGAAAAACAATCGGATTAGACAACTTTCAGCTTGGAGGTTCAGATGCAGAACGAGTAGAAGATTTTCAGATGATGCTCAACGATGATTCGGTTAAAGCCATTTGGTGTGCCAGAGGTGGTTACGGAACGGTTCGCATCATTGACAAAATCGACTTTTCACACTTTTTACAAAATCCGAAATGGATAATGGGCTTTAGTGATGTTACGGTTTTACATTCACACATTCATAATTTAGGTGTGGCAACCTTGCATTCGATTATGTCTTTCAGTGTTCCTAAAGCCGAAACCAAAGCCAAAGAATCTCTTAGGAAAGCTCTTTTTGGAACGAAAATTTCGTATGAAATTCCACTTTCGTCTTACAACAAAAAAGGAGAGGCAAAAGGTGTTTTGGTAGGGGGAAATCTTTCTATTCTGTATAGTTTATTGGGTTCAAAATCATCAATTTCAACAAAAGACAAAATTCTTTATCTTGAAGATTTAGACGAATATTTATATCACATAGACCGAATGATGATGAGCCTGAAACGGAACGGCTATTTTGACAATGTGAAAGGAATAATAGTAGGGGGAATGACCGATATGCACGACAATCAAATTCCGTTTGGAATGACTGCCAACGAAATAATTCTTGATGTAACTAAGGAATATGATATTCCGATTTGTTTTGATTTTCCGGCAGGACATTTACCCGATAACCGCACTTTGATTTTAGGAAAAGAAGTAAAATTTGAGGTAGGAAATACACAAACTTTAGTGGAGTTTTTGGATTAAAACTATTGCGAAGTAAAATGGCTGAACACAACGAGTTAGGAAAAATAGGAGAAGAGAAGGCGATTGAATATTTAACTTCCAGCGGCTTTGTGGTGTTGGATAAAAACTGGAGATTCCAGAAGGCGGAGATTGATATCATTGCTCAAAAAGAAAACCTGCTTGTAGCTGTTGAGGTAAAAACCCGGAGTTCGCTCGAATTCGGCAATCCGCAAGATTTTGTCAATCAAAAAAAAATCAGACTTTTAACTCAGGCTTTTGACCAATATATTATTTCAAAAAACCTTGATGTCAATGCTCGTTTTGATATTATTGCTGTACTCATAAAAGGCTCTGAGTTTAGAATTGAACATTTAGAAGATGCTTTTTTGTACTTTTGACCCATGAAATTTACGTATCCGAAAAGCGAGAAACTAAAAAGCAGAAAACAAATCGAAAAGCTGTTTAATAGCAGAAAATCGGTTTCTAAGTATCCGTTGCGGTTGATGTATTTAGCACACGAAAACACTGAAAATCCCTTTCAGATAAGTGTTTCGGTATCTAAAAAACATTTCGGGAAAGCAGTCGATAGAAATTATTTTAAACGCATTCTTCGAGAAACGTACAGGCTCAATCAGCATTTGCTCAGAAAAAATTTGAACAAGCCCTATTCGTTTATGTTGTTATATCAATCTAAAGAACGCTTATCTTTTGAAGAAATCAACCAAAAGACCATCGAACTTTTTGAAAAATTTCAACAAAGCACAAGCCTTTAATACAAGGCAAAAATATTACAAAATGACAAAAAAAGCCCTAATCATAACCTATTATTGGATTCCTGCCGGAGGACCGGGAGTACAGCGATGGCTCAAGTTCGTCAAATATCTTCCCGATTTCGGAATCAACCCTGTGGTTTATATTCCCGAAAATCCGACTTATCCGATAATTGACCCTCAACTCACCGAAGATTTCAAACAAATCATAATATTGAAACATCCTATCAGAGAACCGTATCGGATTGCTTCATTTCTCTCGAAAAACAAAACTAAAAAAATCAGCTCGGGAATTATTCCAAACAAGCGAAAACAATCTTTCTCCGATAAATTATTGCTTTATGCCAGAGGAAATTTTTTCATTCCTGATGCTCGGGTTTTGTGGGTTAAACCTTCGATTTCGTATCTTGAAAAATACATTGCAGAGAATCAAATCGAAACCGTAATAACAACCGGACCTCCACATAGTTTGCATCTGATTGGTTTGGGTTTGAAAGAAAAATTAAATCTCAAATGGATAGCAGATTTTCGCGACCCTTGGACGAATATTGGCTATCACAAAGACTTAAAACTTTCAGGAAAGTCTCAGAAAAAACATAGAGAATTAGAAAAAAAAGTACTCCAAACAGCCGACCAAATCATCGTAACCAGCCCGTCAACCAAAGCGGAATTTTCTGTCATTACCCAAAAACCGATAGAAGTTATTACCAACGGATACGATGTGGAACAAATCGAAAAACAGCCTTTGGACAATAAGTTTTCTTTGGCTCATATTGGTTCGTTTTTATCGGAAAGAAACCCGAGAATTTTGTGGAAAGCCCTGAAAGAGCTCATCAAAGAAAATCCGGATTTCAAAAAAGACTTTCAGCTAAAACTTGTCGGAGTGGTTTCACAGGAAGTTTTGGATACAATTTCGGAGTTCAGATTAGACTCTTTTGTTAAAAATTCGGGCTATTTATCTCATACAGAGTCCGTAATCGAACAAAGAAAATCACAGGTTTTGTTGCTTATCGAATCTGACAGCGAAGAAACCAAAATGATTTTGCCCGGAAAACTCTACGAATACATGGCTTCGCACCGACCTATATTAGCCATTGCCAATGAAAATTCAGACATTAAAAACATTGTGATTCAGACCAATACAGGGGTTTTCTGTGATTATTCTGAATTAGAAAAAGTAAAACAAACCATTCTGAATTATTACAATCTTTACAAAGAAAACAATCTGAAAGTGTTTCCGATTGGCTTACAGCATTTTAGCAGAAAGAAACTCACCGAAAAACTTTCTAAGCTGATTTAATCTGAAAAATCCTATAAGTTTAATTAGCAAATACCATAAAAGTTAAAAAAGAAATAATAGTATTTGTTTTATATAATAAATCAAAAACCGTACTTTTGCCTTGCTTTAATCAAAATTGTATAAAATGAGTGTTTTAGTAAACAAAAATTCAAAAATAATCGTTCAAGGATTTACAGGAAGCGAAGGAACTTTTCATGCTTCTCAAATGATTGAATACGGAACTAACGTAGTAGGTGGAGTAACTCCCGGAAAAGGAGGAACAACACATTTGGAAAAACCGGTTTTTAATACTGTAAAAGATGCAGTAGAAAAAACAGGAGCAGACACCAGTATTATTTTTGTTCCACCTGCTTTTGCAGCTGATGCTATTATGGAAGCAGCCGATGCAGGTATTAAAGTTATCATTACCATTACAGAGGGAATTCCTGTGGCAGATATGATTAAAGCGTATGATTACGTAAATGGCAGAGATTGCAGACTTATTGGTCCAAACTGTCCGGGAGTAATCACAGCAGAAGAAGCAAAAGTGGGAATTATGCCCGGTTTTGTTTTCAAAAAAGGAAGTGTAGGAATTGTTTCTAAATCAGGAACTTTGACTTATGAAGCTGCAGACCAAGTGGTAAAGCAAGGATTGGGAATCACAACCGCTATCGGAATCGGAGGAGACCCGATTATCGGAACAACTACCAAAGAAGCTGTTGAATTATTGATGAACGACCCTGAAACCAAATGTATTGTTATGATTGGAGAAATCGGAGGGCAATTAGAAGCTGATGCAGCCAAATGGATTAAAGCTGACGGAAACCGCAAACCGGTTGTCGGATTTATTGCAGGCGAAACCGCTCCGAAAGGTCGTACGATGGGACATGCAGGAGCAATTGTTGGAGGTGCTGACGATACTGCCGAAGCTAAAAAACGCATTATGAGAGAAAACGGAATTCACGTAGTGGACTCTCCTGCCGAAATCGGTAAAAAAGTGAAAGAAGTTTTAGGATAATTTTTTCTAAAGCTCATAACATAAAAGAAACTGTCTAAAGAAATTTCCTTTTTAGACAGTTTTTTGTTTTTTAAAGGTTTAAATATCAGTTGGTATTAACAGAATTTTGGGCAATTGTTTCAGACGTGAAGTTCACTTTTTTTCATACATTTGCCTAAAATAAAAAGTAGCGTTGGCAGGGAATGGATAAGTCTTACTGACAGGTTCAACAAGTCGAGGCAAACTCAAAAAACTATAAAAATGCAAGAGCAGGTAAATTCGATTGAAAAAAAATATAACAAATGGATAGTTATACTGTCTGTTTTGATTCCTGTTGTGGTTGCCATGTTGTTTAGAGTAAAATTATCTGATTTCGGGATAGATGTAGAGCCGCTCACGTTTTTACCTCCTATTTATGCTACAATCAACGGATTTACCGCAGTTTTGCTCGTTTGGGCTGTTATGGCAATCAAAAAAGGAAATCGCACACTTCACGAAAGATTAATAAAAGTTGCCATTACCTGTTCGGTGTTGTTTTTGACGATGTATGTAGCCTATCACATGACCTCAGAATCTACTCCCTATGGTGGAGAAGGAACGATTCGATATATTTATTTCTTTATTCTCCTGACACATATTTTATTGTCAATAGTTGTGATTCCGTTTGTGTTGATTACTTATGTAAGAGGAATTTCGGGAAATTTTGTCAAGCACAGAAAAATTGCTAAAATTACCTTTCCGCTTTGGCTGTACGTTGCTGTTACCGGGGTTGTTGTTTATCTTATGATTTCACCTTACTATGTTTACTAAAAAATCCACTCTCTGTTTTTTGTTCTCGGTTCTCTTTTTTCTATTCTCTATAAAGGGAAATGCTCAATGTGCGATGTGTAGAGCTGTTTTGGAAAGCGAAGAAGGAGGCGTAAAAGCCGAAGCTATCAATGACGGAATCGTTTACCTGATGGCTATTCCGTATGTTTTAGTGGGAATTGTCGGATATGCTGTTTATAAAGTGCGGACAAGAAAATCGTAAGACCATAACAACATCAGTTTGATATAATCAAAACATTTCCGTATTGTTCTACTCTATACGGAATCAGGGTATAATTCCCTTCACCAAAAGGCGTTCCCGTAAACAGGCTGTATTCTAACTCATCACAAGGGCAAACGGCTTTAATTCCTTCAATTTCTAATCGGGAGCAATTACTCATGTATTGATTCGGGCAGTTTGCTTCATAAGCTCTGTAACTTCCTCCTGCATTAAAGACAATTACTCCGTTGGCTCCTATTCCGGCAGTTGTAATCAGAACAGCATTAGAAGGATACAGAAGTGCACTATACATTGGAAGTTCCATATCAACTTGAAAAGAAAACGGGTAATTGGGCACAAACGGATTGTTGTGTCGAACAGTATCGCTTTCGCAGCCGATTATAGCTACAAAAAGCAATAAAATCAATACAAAGGTATTGCGGGTCATAAAAAAACATCTAAATAATTGCAAATTTAAAAATAATAATCGTACCTTTGAGTTATTATAAACACAACGCTTATATAACGACTGAAAAACAAAAATATTACCAAAATTAAGAATCCCAAGCTGTTTTTGGGATTCTTTCTATTTATAAAACAAGGAATTATGGCTAAAGTATCGTATTACACAGCAGAAGGGCTAAAGAAATTAAAAGACGAATTAGACTACCTGAAATCAGTAGAACGACCGAAGGCTTCACAAGCAATTGCCGAGGCTCGAGACAAAGGAGATTTGTCTGAAAATGCGGAATATGATGCCGCAAAAGAAGCACAAGGACTTTTGGAAATGAAAATTTCTAAAACGGAAGAACTATATGCCAACGCAAGACTTATTGATGAATCTCAACTCGATGTGTCTAAAGTATTGGTGTTGTCAAAGGTAAAAATAAGAAACCTTGCCAACAAAATGGAGTTTAACTATACGTTGGTTGCCGAAAGCGAAGCAGACCTTAAAACCGGAAAAATATCGGTTACTTCGCCTATCGGAAAAGGACTTTTAGGAAAATCGGTAGGTGAAGTTGCAGAAATTACCGTACCGAACGGAAAATTACAATTTGAAGTATTAGAAATATCCAGAGATTAATTATGAGTTCTATATTTACCAAAATCATCAATCGTGAAATTCCGGGCTATATAGTCGCAGAAAACGATAGCTTTATTGCTTTTCTTGATGTAAACCCGAACGCAAAAGGACATACGCTTTGCGTTCCGAAACAAGAAATAAACAAGATTTTTGATATGAATCAAGAACATTATATCGAATTGATGAAGTTCTCATATAATGTCTCAAAAGCTATAGAAAAAACCGTTGCTTGCAAAAGAGTCGGAATGGCAGTTGTAGGACTTGAAGTGCCACACGTTCACGTACACCTGATTCCGCTTAACCAGATGACAGAAATGACCTTTCAGCACAAAGTAAAACTCACTCCGGAAGAGTTTGAAAAACTATCTGATGAAATTAAAGCCAACTTTTCGGCAAGCTAAAAACAAATTGTTCTAAAAATCAATATTATACAAAAAATCCACATTGGCTTGAAAACTAATGTGGATTTTTTTATTGGTTTTAAATAGGGTTTAAAACTAAATTTTTCATCACAAATTAAACGATTTACACAGGTTTTTTATAATCCTGAAAATCCCTTAATCCGTGCCTGTTTTCAAGGATAGTTTATACTATTTCCTCAGAAGTGAAGCGTAATTTCACGCTCGGGTATTTCTGCTGGGTCATTTGTATCGAAAATTCGGAATCTGCCAAAAAGACTAATTGCCCGTGCTTGTCTGTTGCCAAAAACTTTTGTTTTACTCTCGAAAATTCTAAAAATTCCTCGTTTTTTGGATTTTCCGGTTTAACCCAACACGCTTTGAAAGCAGGAAAGTTTTCATACGAACACTTTGCTCCGTATTCGTGCTCTAAGCGATATTGAATAACTTCGTATTGCAGTGCTCCAACCGTCCCGATTACTTTTCTTCCGTTCATTTCTAAGGTAAAAAGTTGAGCCACGCCTTCGTCCATAAGCTGGTCGATTCCTTTTTCCAATTGTTTCGATTTCATCGGGTCTGCATTGTTAATGTAACGGAAATGTTCGGGAGAAAAATTCGGAATCCCTCTAAAACTCATTATTTCTCCTTCGGTAAGTGTATCTCCAATTTTGAAATTTCCGGTATCGTGCAGCCCGACAATATCTCCTGCATACGAAGTATCGACTACTTCTTTCTTTTCTGCAAAAAACGCATTAGGCGAAGAAAACTTCAAGTTTTTCCCTAAACGAACGTGCAAATAGGGTTTGTTTTTTTCAAATGTTCCCGAAACAATCTTTACGAAAGCCAATCGGTCTCTGTGTTTTGGGTCCATATTGGCATGAATTTTAAACACAAATCCCGAAAATTTATTCTCATCGGGTTTTACTAATCTGGTATTCGATTCTTTGGCCCTGGGAGCAGGAGCAATTTCGATAAAACAATCTAAAAGCTCACGAACTCCGAAGTTGTTCAAAGCCGAACCAAAAAACACAGGTTGCAGATTTCCTTCTAAGTATTCGTTTCTGTCAAAGTCAGGATAAACCTCTGCGACCAACTCTAATTCCTCCCGAAGTTTGTTAGCTGGTTTTTCTTCAATTATTTTCTCTAACTCAGGGTTAGATAAATCATCAAACGAAATCATCTCTTCAATATCTCGTTTGCTATCGCCTGTAAAAAGGTTGATGTTCTTTTCCCAAATATTGTAAATTCCTTTAAAATCATATCCCATCCCAATTGGGAAACTAAGTGGAGTTACTCGTAATTTCAGCGTTTGTTCTACTTCGTCCATCAGGTCAAAAGCATCTTTTCCTTCTCGGTCTAATTTGTTGATAAAAACAATCATCGGAATATTCCGCATACGACACACTTCAACCAATTTCTCGGTCTGTTCTTCCACTCCTTTTGCTACGTCAATCACAACAATCACGCTATCTACAGCGGTAAGTGTTCGGAAAGTATCTTCTGCAAAATCTTTGTGTCCGGGAGTATCGAGGATGTTTATTTTCTTGTCTTTGTAATTAAAAGCCAAAACCGAAGTAGCCACCGAAATCCCTCTTTGTCTTTCGATTTCCATAAAGTCGGAAGTTGCTCCTTTCTTAATTTTGTTGCTCTTAACCGCTCCGGCTTCCTGAATAGCCCCTCCAAAAAGTAATAGTTTTTCGGTTAAAGTGGTTTTTCCTGCATCGGGGTGAGCAATAACTCCAAAGGTTCGTCTTTTATTAATTTCGTGTATAAAACTCATAGTTTTTTTTAAAGAAGTACAAAAGTAAATGTTTTATAATTAGCCACAAAGAATCAACAAAATAAAGAACCGGAATGTGTTTTGAAAATAATCAGAAACTGCCTGAAAAATGAATTCTTATATGGTGTTACAAAATCAGTTTTTTTGTTTTTAGGATGAATTTTTAAGCGACAACTATTTATATTTTCTCTATATTTGCTTCTTATCTGCAACCTGAGAATATGGGATTAGTTTCTGCAAAAGAAATAGCAAAAGTCATAAAAGTTGATAAGTACGGATTTGTAGGAACATTTCTGGGGTGGGCGTTTATGAAAACATTACGTATTTCTGAACTCAACAAGATTTATGACAGAAACAAACACCTGCAAGGAACAGAGTTTTTGAACGCTATTTTGGACGAGTTTCAGATTAAATTTGAAATTCCTGAAGAAGACCTTAAAAGAATCCCTAAAGAAGGAGCGTACATAACCATTTCCAATCACCCACTCGGAGGAATTGACGGAATTTTACTGCTTAAATTAATGCTCGAAAGAGAGCCCGATTTTAAAATCATTGCCAATTTTTTGCTGCACAGAATCGAGCCGCTCAAGCCATATATAATGCCTGTAAATCCGTTTGAAAATCACAAAAACGAAAAATCAAACGTCATAGGAATCAAAGAAACACTTCGTCATTTGAGCGACAACAAACCTTTGGGGATTTTTCCGGCAGGAGAGGTTTCTACTTACAAAGATGACGAACTTATTGTGGATAAACCCTGGGAAGAAGGAGCTATCAAAATCATCAAAAAAGCTCAAGTTCCGGTTGTTCCCATTTATTTTCACGCTAAAAACAGTAGACTTTTTTATGTATTGTCAAAATTGAGCGATACCTTAAGAACGGCTAAATTACCGTCAGAATTACTCACTCAAAAAAAGCGAACTATAAAGGTGCGTATCGGAAGACCTATTAGCGTAAGCGAACAAAACGAACACTCTTCGTCGGTTGAAGAATTTTGCGAATTCTTGCGCAAGAAAACCTATATGCTCTCGAACGCTTTTCACAAACCGACAGGAAAAATTCTTAATACGCAAAGCATTATTCCTAAAACCAATAAACCTCCGAAAGAAATTGTAAAACCAGCCAATCAGGATAAAATTATTAAGGAAATTGCAGCACTTCGACAAGGAGATTACCGACTGTTGCAAAGCAAAAATTACGAAGTGTTTTTGGTCAATGCAGAAAAAATCCCAAATATATTGCACGAAATCGGAAGGCTTCGTGAAATCACGTTCAGAGAAATTGGAGAAGGTACCAACCAGTCTATAGATATTGACAAATACGACCAATATTATCACCACATGTTTCTTTGGGACGATGATGTTCAAAAAATTGCAGGAGCTTATCGTATGGGATTGGGGTCAGAAATTTTCCCGAAATATGGAATAAGCGGTTTTTATCTTCAGGAACTTTTCCGTTTTGAAAACGAATTGCACGATATGATGCACAAGTCCATCGAAATGGGACGTGCTTTTATCACAAGCGAATATCAACAAAAGCCAATGCCTCTTTTCTTGCTTTGGAAAGGAATTGTTCATACCACATTGCGTTATCCGGAACACAAATATCTGATAGGAGGCGTAAGCATAAGCGACCAATTTTCGGATTTTTCGAAATCACTGATGATTGAGTTTATGAAATCGCATTATTACGACCCTTATGTAGCTCAGTATGTACACCCGAAAAAGGAATATAAAGTAAAACTCAAAGATGCAGATAAAGATTTTGTCTTTAACGAAACCAAAGCCGATTTGAATAAGTTTGATAAAATTATAGACGAGATAGAACCCGAGAATTTGCGTCTTCCGGTGCTTATCAAAAAATACATCAAACAAAATGCAAAAGTTATTGCCTTTAATGTCGATCCGCTTTTTAACAACTCGGTTGATGGACTGATGTATATCAGAATTGCAGATTTACCGGAAAGTACCGTAAAACCGGTATTGGAAGAGCTTCAGATTGAACTTGAAAAAAAATTAGGCAAAAAATGAAAAGCTTTTGATGAATGATTAAATAAGTAAAAAATAGGGTTTGTAATTCGAATTATTTCTCTGCTATTAACACTTCAAAACCAATGCTTTGTAAGTCTTTCCAAAACTTTGGATATGATTTTGAAACTACTTCTGCATTTTCTATTTTTAATTTTGTTTTTAAAGCTAAGGGAGCAAAAGCCATTGCCATTCTGTGGTCTTGGTAGGTAGCAACAGAAATAGGTTTTAAAATAGAATGGTTTGGTTCTAAGCTTAGCGAATCATTTGTGATTTCGACTTTTCCACCTAATTTTTCGATTTCGTTTTTTAGGGCAGAAAGCCGGTTGGTTTCTTTGATTTTTAAGGTATGTAATCCGCTCAGGTTACAACCTATTCCCAATCCAAAGCACGTAACGGCAATGGTCTGAGCAATATCGGGAGAATTTGTAAGGTTTATATTTTGAGCTGGAGGTTCGAGATTTTTCGATTTTCTGATGGTAATAGAAGCATCATTATTAAAAATCGTTTCGACTCCGAAATTACTGTAAATATCTACCAAAACACTATCTGCCTGAAGGCTATTTTGCTTAAAAGAAGACAGGGTAATTGCTGTTCCAATTCTGCTCAAAGCAACAACCGAATAAAAATAAGAAGCACTGCTCCAGTCGCTTTCTATAATAATTTTAACTTGACTATTTTTCTGAAAAGATGTTTTAGGAATTGCAATACAATTTTGATTAAAAATGGATTCAATTCCGATTTGACTTAGCAAAGCCAACGTCATTTCGATATAGGGTTGAGAAGTGATTTTTCCTTCCAAACTAATTTCAAGTCCGTTTTCGAGTTGTGAAGCAATCAGAATAAGAGCAGAAACATATTGGCTGCTTGTATGAGCAGGAACGGATATTTTATTTTTGGTAAGTCTTTTTCCTTTGATTTTTAACGGAGGAAAACCCTTGTTTTCGATATATTCAATCTTAGCTCCCATTTCTCTCAGAGCATCGACCAAAATTCCGATGGGTCTTTCTTTCATACGGTTTGAACCCGTGAGAAGAACCTCTTTGTTTGGCTGTGCTGAAAAATAAGCGGTCAAGAATCGCATTGCTGTTCCTGAATGACGAATATCAATATGATTTTCTGCACTTTCTAAGGCTTTTTTCATCAGTATTGTATCGTCAGAATCAGATAGATTTTCGATCGTGATATTCGGAAAGAGAGCTTGTAAGAGCAACAAGCGATTGCTTTCAGATTTTGAACCCGAAATAGTGATGTGAGCGTGTTTTATCTCTAAAATTTGTGCAAGTGTTACATCCAAAATATCACATATTTATTGCTTATTCATAAACAGAATCAGATCAATCAGCCTTGCAGAATAACCAATTTCGTTGTCGTACCATCCTACCACTTTTACCATATCGTCAATCACCGAAGTAAGTTCGGAATCAAACAAACACGAAAGCCTGTTTCCGAGAATATCAACCGAAACAATCGGATCTTGGGTATAGCCTAAAATTCCTTTTAGTTGATTTTCAGAAGCCTCTTTAAAAGCTCGGTTTATTTCTTCGATAGTAACTTTTCTTCGGACATGGCAAGTAATATCCGTCAGAGAACCATCAGGAACAGGAACTCGGATTCCACAACCTCCGATTTTATTGCTCAAGGCAGGAAAGATTTTGGTCAGAGCCTTGGCTGCTCCTGTAGTAGTTGGAACAATGGATTGGGCTGCACCTCTGGCTCTCCGTAAATCTCGGTGTGGTTGGTCGTGTAAGCTTTGGTCTGTAGTGTAAGAGTGAATTGTTGTGATGTAGGCTTGCTTGATTCCACAAAGTTCGTCTAAAACTTTGAGCATCGGAGCAGCATTATTGGTTGTGCAACTTGCGTTAGAAACAATTTTTTCGCTTCCATCCAAAACACCGTGATTTACACCCAAAACAACGGTTTTTATTTTGTCGTCTTCGGGAGGAACAGACAAAATTACCTTTTTGGCTCCTGCCAGAATATGTTGATACAAAACCCCAAAAGTTTTGTATTTTCCGGTACATTCTATAACAAAATCAACATCTAAATCTTTCCAAGGCAAGTCCGAAATGTTTTTTTCGTGAAAAAAACGAAACTTTTTTCCTTCTACCAAAATGTACAAACTATCAGACGAAACCTCATAAGGCAAAACTCCGTGAACGCTGTCATACTTAAGCAAATGAGCCATGGTTCGGGTGTCTGCAATATCATTTATGGCAACCACTTCAATTTCCGGCTGATTCAAGAGCAAGCGAAATAAATTTCGTCCGATTCGACCGAAGCCGTTTATTGCGATTTTTGTTTTCAAGTAATTAATGGTTATTAGTGATTAGTAAAAGTCTTTTGTTTGCAGGCAAACAAATACTTTATGCAAAAGTAATACTCCTCTATCAATTCTGGCAAAAGTTACCGAAATTATTGTCAAGCGTATTGTATTTAGACTTTATTTTTTAGTAATCAAAAATTCAACCCGTCTGTCGAGTCGAGGGTCTTTGCCTAAGGGTTGTGAGGTTCCGTATCCCTTATAAGTCATTCGGCTTTTTGATATTCTTCTGTAAACCAAATAATTATAAACCGCCTTTGCTCTATTTTCTGAAAGTTCTCTTTTTCGGGTATCTCTGTCAATAGCTTCTTTGTGATACGAAGGAGTGCAGCAAACGTGCCCTTGAATTTCGAAACGGAAGTTTTTGTTTCGGTTTAATTGAACAACCATTTTATTCAGCTCTCGCTTGGATTGATTTGTGAGTTTACTGCTTCCTCTTTCAAACAGTAAATTTTTAAGATAAATCCTGTCTCCCACAATGTTATCTTTGGTTAAGGTATGGTACACTCCGGGTATCTGTAATTCCTCTTCTTTGATCTCCTTTAGGTTGGCAACCACATCAACTCGCCTGTTTTTCGAACGAACTTCGGGCAGGTTGTCAATCAAATCGTCGTCTATCATAATCCGCCCTTTTCCCTCAATAGAAACAATGATTTTGTTTGTGATTCCGTTTTCGATAAGTTTATTTTTTATGGCATTGGCACGGTTGGTCGAAAGTATAAAATTATAATCTTCTTTTCCTCTGTCATCGGTATATCCGTAAATCGAAATAGATTCAATCATCGTTGAATCGAGGGCTTTGATGAAGTTCAGCACCAAGTCTTTTTGATCTTCACGAATATTGTATTTGTCAAAATCAAAATAAACCGAATGCACGATTTCCTCCTGTGCCCACAGCCCAAAAGGCATCATAAATAAAAGAAATATGTGTTTTAATTTATTCATTCGAAAATAAGATAAACTTAAAAATAAGAGTATTATATTTTAAGAATATTATTGTATTTTGTCTTATCGTTTAAAACCTGTATTGCTTTTTGGATTTCGGTATTTGATTTCAGGTAGTAGTTGTACAATCCTTCTCTGTATTGAAATCTGAGAATTAATTCATCAACCAAAAGACGTTTGATTTCTTCTTTGTTTTTGTCCAATTCGATTTCGTTACTTTTTTTCAAAGCCTGTAAAAGAGCCTCGTATTGAGCGGTAATATTTTGGTCAATTTTTTCTTTTTGGGCTGTTTCAAGTGTTTTTCCGAGGGCTTTTTGAGTTTCGGTATTGTACGAAAAATTCTCTTTTTTGAGCCAAGATTTCAAATCATTAAAATCTGAATCAGTTATTTTCGGGATTTTATTTCCGAGCGATTGGTTTTTGTAATAGTAATGTGTAGCATAATTGAACAAACCGTCTTCCTGAACAAGAGCTTGCGTAATTGGACTTAATTTGGATTCTTCAAGTTCTATGTCGGGTTGAATTCCTCCTCCGTCATAAACGGTTCTTCCTTTTCGGGTTTTAAAAGCGGTGTAATTTTCGGTTCTGGTGGCGTTTCCGTCTTTATCTTTATGAGAATAATCGAGAGCCTGGATACACCTTCCCGATGGAGTATAATACCTCGAAATAGTAACTTTTACTTGGGTTCCGTAGGTTAAATCAATTGGCCGTTGTACCAATCCTTTCCCGAAACTGCGACTTCCAACCACTACAGCTCTGTCTAAATCTTGTAATGCTCCGGCTACGATTTCAGAAGCAGAAGCACTTCGTCCGTCAATTAAGATAACAAGCGGAATTTCTGTATCAACAGGTTCACGCATTGTTCTGTAAACATTGTTGTGTTTGTCAATTCTCGATTTGGTTGTAGTTATGATTTCTCCTTTCGGGACAAACAGATTGCAGATGTTTACGGCTTCTCCCAGTAGCCCTCCCGGATTTCCTCTTAAATCTAAAACAATTTGGGTTGCTCCTTGATTTTTTAGTTCTTCCAAAGCAAAATGAGTTTCTCTGCTGGCTTTTGCATTGAATTGCGTGAGCACGATATACCCGGTATTTTCATTGATTTTGGCATAAAAAGGAACTGCCTTTACATCAACTGCATCAAGGATGATTTCTCCGTCCGAAATTTTTCCTTGTCTTTTGTATTTGATGTTGATTTTTGTTCCCTTAGCTCCTGACAAGAGTTGCGAAGTATCTTCTTTAAAATCTTCTAATTTAATTTCGCCTACGTGAGTTATTTCGTCTCCCGCTCTTAATCCGGCTTTGTCAGCTGCATAATCTTTAAACACTTCTTTGATAATTACCTTTCCGTCTTTTCGGTTTACAGTTGCTCCGATTCCGGTATATTCTCCAACGCTGTTTATTTTGAATTTAACCACATCAGCTTCGTTGAAATAAACCGTATAAGGGTCTAATTCTTTAAGCATATTTTTGATGGCAACATCCATTAGTTCTCCCGGGTTGGTTTCGTCCACATAGTTCATATTTACGGTTTTGAACATAGTGGTAAAGATTTCGATTTGTTTGGCAATTTCAAAAAAATCATTTTTAAAACTTACTCCAACAAAGAAAAACCCAATTAAAAGCGAGGTAATGACATATTTTTTTTTTGGTATAAATTTCATGGGTTATTTTTTTCTTTTTCTTATTTTTTTTCGAATGATATAGAAAGCAATTACAGATATAGCTATAAAAGGCCAGATGTATAGCAGCCCTAAGAAAAAGGACGACATTCCGTTAAATCCGCCTTTTAGAGCATTCCACATTTTAGAACCATACGAGGCGGTAACTCCCGTATTGGCTGTTTCTTTGTAAAAAGAAATATGAAGCGTACTCATACTTACTTTGCTTTGCAGGTAATTTAGTTGCCCTTGTCGGGATTCGATTTCCTCTCTTATTTTTGAGAGCTCTCTTTCAATTTCGAGAATTTCAGATACTTTTTGAGCTTTTTGCAGAATTTCCAAATACCTGTTTTCGAGTTCTTTTTTGGCTTTTAACCGAGCTTCAATATCTATGTATTGTTCGGTTACGTCTTCTGATGATATTTCTTTTGTATCAAAATAATAGACTCCCTGACTTATCTCGGCTACCAAACTTTCAAAATCTTGGCTCGGAACACGAATAGTTATGTTTCTGTAAAACGAATTATATCCTTTGCCTTGGCTATCGCTCTGAATTTGAGCTTTATGTTTTTTTACCGACTCATAAATCTGTGCAGCTGTTTTATCTAAATCGGAGGTTTGAAAGCGAAGATTTCCATTTTTGATAATTTTTTGTTCTGTGGAATAACTATCAGATGCTTTATTTTTTTCATCAGAAACGAACTCTCCACCGTAATCATCGTTAGAAAGTATTGACATTTTTGCCATAACAACTTTGTCTTCATTTCGCCCTGATTCACTTTTTTGGTTGCAAGCAAACAAGAGTAAAACACTTCCTAAAACAACAAAAATCTTTTTCATAGCCTTCATTTTCTACGAAATAACAAAAATCGCATAACAAATATAATCAAACATTCGTTAAATTGTTCTCGAGGAGCGGTTTTTTGCTTTTTTTGTAATTGTGATTCGATCTTAAATTTGCAATTAGTTTCAAGCTTAGTTTACAAACTCTAATAGACATGGTATTAGAAATTAAGTCACATGAACCTAAAAAAATTAAGAGTCTCTCTAAATTCTACTTTTTTGAGATTTAATTTTAAAGGATTTTGGGGGCGAGGGGAAGTAAATTTTCATAAAAACACCAAATTCAAACCGACTCTAAACAATATAGGGCATTTGCCTTATTTTTTTGTATTGATAAAGTTAGCAACTTAGCCAAAAACCGAAAATCAGATGAAAGACCTAAAACGAATTCTATTTTTTCTCGTTGTTTTTTTCTTGTCCTCTTATCAGTCTAAAGCACAAGATTATAACCAGCTTATAAACGATTTCCAAGAAGCTTATAAGCAAGAAAACATCACTTTGATGGAGTCAAAGTCACAAGATTTGATTTATTATTACACAGATAATTATGCAGGATATGCACTAATGACTTTTGTGAAATTACTCAAAAAAGATCTCGCCTCTTCTGAAAGGCATCTTAACACAGCCATGAATCTTGCTCCTTATGATTCAAGCATGTACAGCATTGCTTCTTTATATCATTTGGCCCGAAACAACACCACAGAAGCCCAAAAATGGATGGAATTTGCTTTTCAGATCAGAAATAATGACGGCTTTAAAGAAGAACTTGTCAAAGACTTGAAAATGTTGAATAAATTCTCCGGAGTTCAAGTCTCTGATATGATTTCCAGAGTTGATAGTTACCAAAACAAATACCCTAATTCTATTGCTCTTGTCCAAAAAATGGGGCAATGTTTTGAAAAATGGAACTCCGGAGCAAATTGCTCGGAATATCAGCCAACCGTAAATACAATGAGCGGATATAATCCCAAAAACAACTTGGGTATCTCAGCCTTAAATTACTACAAAGCAAACGGAATATATTATTCGGTAGATTATCATCAAGGAATCGGGTTACTCAAAGACTTTGTAACCAAAAATGCAGGCGTAAGTTACTTAAATTTCTTACGAGCGAATGCGTATTTGTATCTCAGCACTCACGAAGATTCTCAGTATAATAACGAAACCGCTTATCTATACGCAAAAAAAGGGTTGGACGAATTGGGCAGCATTAGTCATTTGACATATTTAAAAGTAATGCTACTCAACAGAAAAATGCTCTGTGAGGGCAACTTGAAATTAGACAGTCAGAAAATCCAGACAGCACAACAGTTACTTTCGCTTGCCAAAGAGCTTGGAAATACTGAATTTCAAGTACAGGCATTAAACAGTATCGGGGTAAACTATATTATGAGTACCAACCCCAATGATTTTAAGACAGCAAACACCAATCTCGAAAAAGCCTATAATCTGGCACTATCAACGGGAGACGAAAGGATAATATCAATTGTTGCTCCCAACTATAGTTTGGTTTTATATCGCCAAAAACAATATTCCAAAGCCGTTCAGGTTGCCAACAGATCTATACAGTACCGAATTGCCAACAAAGAATATTCGGCAGCTCAGGTCGAATACAACAATTTAGGATATTTGATGTATTACGAAAAACGCTATTCGGAAGCAATCGAGTTGTTCAAAAAGGCTGTTGCCATTACAGAAGATTACAAAAAACACTTTTCTGCTTCGCAGTTTCTGGTAATGATGAATGAACATTCGAGTGCCTACGAAGGATTAGTTTTGTGTTATCAGAAAACCAACAACTCTTCTGCCTTGTTTGAAGTACAGGAAAAAAGCAGAGGAAGGATTTTAAAGGAAAAACTGAACCTCAACACGGGCTTTATGACATTGAGCAAAGCCCAATCTTTATTGGCAGACAACGAAATATTACTTTATTACAGTTTGGGACAACCAGGGGAAGTAATTATCAACGTAATCACAAAAAACAACTCCAGAATAGCACACAATTATCCGATAGATTCTTGGCTGCAGTTCAAATCAAACTATCTGAACAGAATATCCAAACAACCTCAATACCTCAACGGGTACAAAGCCTCGGTCGAAGAAGAAATCATAGACGGACAACTTCTGGTGTATGCTTCAAAAGAAAATGCTTTCCAGAAAAAACACCTTGATCAAACCCTTTCTTTAACTCGTGAAATTCTGCAAACCTCAGATTCTCAATACAAACAAATCCAAACGGCTTTTCTTAAACAATGGTACGATTTTTTAATTGCTCCTGTTCAATCTGATTTGTCGGGTAAAAACAAAATCATCATAAGCGGAGAAGGCGTACTCAATTACCTTCCGTTTGAATCGTTAATCGACAAAAGCGGAAAATATTTAGTAGAAAAACACGATATAAGCTACATTCCTTCTGCAACAATCTGGTCAAGCCTGAAGTCCCGCAACTACACAAACACCCGAAAAAGCGTAATAGCTATGGGAGGAGCCACTTATAAACAGTCGGCAGGAAGTAGCCCTGTAAGAGGATTAGAACAATTTTACGAATTACAAACTGCCATAACCGAAAAACTCTCAAAAGGAAACCACTTGAAAACAGAGTTTGCAAAATTAGGCTTTGGTTCGGCAAATTATCTTCCGGGAACATTGCAAGAGGTTCAGAATATCGGAAAAATTGTTCCCGATGCTGTTATACTGACAGACCAGCAAATAAAAGAATCCGAAATAAAAAAATTAGACAAATCAGGAAAGTTATCCGAATTCAAAGTCGTTCATATTGCTACTCACGGTTTTGCCTTAGAAAGTATTCCTGAATTGTCGGGAATTATGATGACCACACCTGAATCGGGAGACGGAAACGAAGACGGTTTTCTGATAGCTCCCGAAATTGCAAAAATGACTCTCAAAGCAGATTTGGCAATTATGAGTGCCTGTGATACAGGACTCGGAAAACTTTATAAAGGCGAAGGAATTAATGGTCTTAACTCTGCCTTATTGGTAGCAGGTGCAAACGGAACACTTTTGAGCCTTTGGCCGGTTAATGATGCAGGAACTATGATGCTTATGACTTTGGTTTACAATTATATTTTTAAAGACGGAATGTCTCCCGAAAAAGCCTTAAACCAAGCCAAAAGATATATGATTTCGGGAAAAGCAGGAGCAGGATATGCATCGCCTGTCATTTGGGCTCCTTTTGTATATAACGGAAGATAATAATGATTTTATAAACACAAACACGCTAAAAACTATGAAAACCAACACAATTTACATGCTATTTATAGGGCTGTTTTTTATATTTCAGTCTAATGCTCAGGACTGTGATAACTATCAAGACTGTTTTTCAAAAGGTCTTAATTCAAATTTCACAAGTGATAAAAAAGAATACTTTGAAAAAGCCTTAAAGCTTGCCAAAAAAGAAAAAGTAAACCCTTCGAGAGCTTATTTCGAATTAGGGGTAACTTATTACAAAGAAAGCAGCGAATACAACACCAAACCACTAAAAGAAGCTAAAAAAAACTTTGAAAAAGCAATTAAAGAAGAGCCTGACTACTATTGGCCGTACAGCTGGACAATAGCAATGTATCAGACAAAATACAAAAATTACGAAGATGCTCTCAAAGAGGCAGACAATGCCATCAAAAAATTTCCTGACGGAGCAGTCGCTTATTATGACAGAGGACACGTGCATAGATATTTCAACAAAGTAGATTTGGCTTTAGCCGATTTCAAAAAAGCATACGATTTATTGATAAGCGGTCAAAACTCGCACAAAGATTTTAGCGATAAAACGATGGGAGACATTCCTGTTTGGTATGTTTTTATGTTACAGAAAAAAAACGGTTCCAATATTTATGACAGCCAAATGCTCGATATATTGAAAAAAGCAAAAGAAAAAACACCCAAATCTCCTTATCTGCTCGGAGAATTAGCATTGGCTTATTTTGACAACAATAATTTTGATATGGCAAATCAGGTGACTAACGAAGCCATGAAACTTGAACCAACCTCAAACCCTCAGGATTCTTATAAAACTTCAAACTCAGGAGCGAACTTCATTCTTGCTTTTAATGATTTTAAAAATAAAAATTACAAAAACTCAGCTTTCAGGGCAGGAACTGCTTTCTCCAACAGAAATCACCCACATCCTGTTGTTTCTTACTATAGAGCTCTGACAAATTTTTATTATGCTACAGACGAAGGAACCGATCCTAACGTATGGAAAAACAACGAAGGTCTTATAACCAATGGTTTTGAGATTGCCACAAAAGAGCTGAAAAACACCAAATATGCCCATATGGGCAACGAAGCCCAAAGACTTTGGGATCACATCAAAAACCACAAGGCAGAAGAAAGAAAAAAGGCAAATACCATAACCGAATTAGACTTTAAAGAGTTTTTGATAAATTTTAATCAAATGCCTAACAGCTATGTTTTAAATTACAATACGCTTCAAGGAAGGGATATAACCAACCTCAAGGCATCAAGAGTATTGTTTCCGTATTTGCAAGGATCTGTAAATGCAATCGGAAAAATTGCAGAATGCGAAAGCGGTCATGTGTTTTTGGTTCATTTCAGGGAATTCAAATCAGGAAGTGACCTCACGACTTTTGCCATACTCAAAACCGATAAAAACGGAAACAAAGTCGATTATAAAAATATTGTACAAACCCAAAAAACAAACGGATATGTTGCTTTGTTAGGCGAATTTTCGCTTTCTATAAATGGCTCTAATTATACGTTTCGAACAAAAAACACTTACGAAAATGGTCATATAAAAACAGGAACAATTACCGGAAGTTGTAATTAGTATTAGGCGGTACGGGAGTTTGGTGTGATAAATAGTTTAATTCCTAACCCCGACCACCTTACTTTTATTAGTATAGGTGTAAAAAAAAAAGAAGAATATCCGTAATCAGCAATAATTTTAGAGAAAATCAAAAAAAAGATGTCTCAACTTTTCGGACAGCTTCTTTTGAGTATTCAAAAAAGTCAACCTAAAACTCTTTATTAAATCATTTCATTAGAATATCTTTGTAGCATTATGAAACACAGTTTTTTTTGTTTTCTTATTTTTCTTTCTTCTCTGTCGGGATTTTCTCAGCAGATTCATTGTGGCTACGATTTCACTTCTTATTTTGTGGTTGAACCTCGAGAAGAAGGAAAGAACGAAATTGTTGATGGACTTAAAATTACTCTTGTCGATTTTTTGGGTTTAGACTTGATAAACACAGACAATAAATATTCGTGGATAAAACCTAATGAGGTTTTACGTTTTTACGAAAATTATAAAATTGATAGTAAGGGGAACAGAGTTTCGCCTGATGATCCTAACGGAAAATGGTACTTTTATTTTGCAAAAGCCTCTTATTTAATTTCTGTAAATAATGAATTTCAGGCAGAACATTTCAGGATAAAAATCGAAGACCCTAACGGAATTTACAAAACCGTTTTTATTCCGCTAAGTAGTTTTAACATGTATGTTTTGTGTACTGCTGAAACCCGTGCCGCTCAATTTGGGCGAAGAACTAACCAGCCTATAAAAGTCGTTTTAGAAAAAAATTAGAATTGGGTTTTCTCTGCATTTTTAACTAATAAACTTCAAACACCCGACATTTTTTAAGCTTTGTCTTCCAAAAGAGGTACAAATCGAAAGTTTCCGAATTCGTGTTTTTCAAAACGAGTTTCGCTTTTACGAATAAGCAAAGTCATAATTTGCTCTTGATCTCCAACCGGAATTACGAGTTTTCCTCCTATTTTCAGTTGCGACATAAGAGCCGGAGGAATAGTTGTTGCTCCTGCTGTTACGATAATCGAATCAAACGGAGCATAATTTGAAAGTCCTTTATATCCGTCTCCGAAAGACAAATGCTTCGGACGAATTCCTAATTTGGGAAGTAAAAGTGATGTTCTCTTAAAAAGCTCATTTTGTCGTTCTACACTATAAACTTTTGCTCCCATAACACATAAAACAGCGGTCTGATATCCGGAACCTGTTCCGATTTCGAGAATTTTATCATCTTTTTTGACTTCCAGAAGTTGTGACTGAAAAGCCACCGTGTAAGGCTGCGAAATGGTTTGTCCTGCTCCGATAGGAAAAGGTTTGTCTTGATAGGCAAAATCTTCAAAACCCGAATCTAAAAAAAGATGTCGAGGAATTTTTCGGATAGCTTCCAGCACATTGCTATCAGTAATTCCTTTTTCTTGTAAAGATTTAACCAATTGATTTCTAATACCTTTATGTTTTGGAGTGTCGTTCAAGGCGGTGTGTTTTTTTAGGAGCATAAAGTTAGAAAAATATTCTAATTATTGGAGCATAAAAACAATTACTATATTGTCTTTGTGTCTTAAAATATGTTATTTAACGCACTATTAACACCCTAATAAATTAGCTCTCAATACTTTTGTTTGACAGATTTATGCCATGAATACACTTTTTTCATACAGATTTTTGTTTTTGTGCTTTGTGTTTGCTTCATGCAACAATCCGAAAGACAACGATTATTCTGCTTATTTCGGAGGCGAAATTATTAATCCGAAAGACAAATGGGTTTTGTTCTATCAGGGGGAGAATTTACTTGACAGTATTCTGCTTGACCAGAACAATCGCTTTTTTATCCGATTCGATTCACTCGCTTCAGGATTATATACCTTTAAACACGAACCCGAATACCAGTATGTTTATTTCGATAAGAATGATAGCATTATGGTTCGTATCAATACACTTGACTTTGACGAATCATTAGTGTTTTGTGGAAGAGGCGAAGAAAAGAACAACTTTTTGGTAGAAATGTATCTTAAAAATCAGAAAGACAGAAATGATACTTTTTATACTTTTGACCTGAAAACCAATGAGTTTGCAAAAAAAGCAGATTCTTCTTACCAACAAATATTGGATTTTTACCAAGAGAAAAAAAAAGAAATGCTGTGGAGTGACGATTTTGATCTTTTTGCCAGAGCAATTGCAGATTATTCCTATTATGCCAAAAAAGAATTTTATCCGATTGCCTACAAAAGACGAAGCCAAGAAAAAGAATTTCCTCAACTCTCGAAAGAATTCTACAATTACCGAAAAAATATAGATTTCAATAACGAAAATTTATCTGACTTTTCTCCTTATCTAAGGTACATAACTTCTTTGGTTGATAACCTAATCTTGTTGAAAACACCTGATCTTGACGAGCAAAAAACAGCTTTGGCAAAACTTCAAACTACCGATTCGCTTATTGAGAATGCGTACCTGAAAAACAAAGTGGTTAATAACATTGCTTTTATGTATCTGATGCAAGACGAGAAAAATGCAGCAGACACCACTTTTTTGAACGAATATCTCAAGGTCTCTACAGACAAAGATAAAAAAGGAAAAATTGAAAAGATGACCGCTGCTATCAGGGAGATAACCGCTGGTGGTTTTCCTGAAATCAAACTCAGAAACACAGAAAACGAACTCATATCGAGTGGTAATTTGTTTAAAAGGAAAACAGTAGTTTATTTTTGGTCGAAAAAAACTGAAAATCACTTTTTTGCGGTTCATAAAAAAATAAATAACCTCGCAGAAAATCAAAACAATGTTGATTTTATAGCCATTTGCTTAGACAAAAACTTTGAAGATTGGAAATCCTTTTTGGCGAAACACAAAAATATCCTTCACCAGAGGATACAACATTACAACGTGTCAGATTTAGAAGAATTGAAAGATAAATGGGTAGTTACGAGAATTACAAGGGCTTCTGTGGTTGGCAAGAACGGAAAAGCAGAAAAGATTTTTGCAAATATCTTTGAGCCTGTCTTTGAAAAATCACTCGAAACGATTCAAGAGTAAATGTGTCTGACTACAACAAAACATACCGCAAAAATCACTACTTTTGTATCTTAAATTTAAAAGCGAAATGCGATCTATTTTAGAACAAAAACAAGCACAACCCAAACCGAAATGGCTCAGAGTAAAGTTGCCTACCGGACAGAAATATACAGACCTCAGAAATTTAGTCGATAAATATAACCTGAATACGATTTGTACCTCGGGAAGTTGCCCGAATATGGGAGAATGTTGGGGCGAAGGAACAGCAACTTTTATGATTCTCGGAAACATCTGTACTCGTTCTTGTGGATTTTGTGGAGTAAAAACAGGTCGTCCGGAAACGGTAGATTGGGACGAACCCGAAAAAGTGGCTCGTTCTATTAAACTGATGAACATCAAGCATGCAGTTCTTACCAGTGTCGATAGAGATGACCTCAAAGACATGGGAAGCATCATCTGGGCAGAAACCGTTAAGGCAGTCCGAAGAATGAATCCTGAAACAACTTTAGAGACATTAATACCTGATTTTCAGGGAGTAGAACGGAATTTAGACCGAATTATCGAAGTAGCTCCAGAGGTAGTTTCTCACAATATGGAAACCGTAAAACGCCTGACCAGAGAGGTAAGAATCCAAGCCAAATACGAAAGAAGCCTCGAGGTGCTTAATTATCTGAAAAATCAAGGAGTAAACCGAACCAAATCGGGAATTATGTTAGGCCTCGGAGAAACCGAAGATGAAGTTATCGAAACACTTCACGATTTACGCAAAGTAAACCTCGATGTAATTACTATAGGGCAATACCTGCAACCGAGTAAAAAACACTTACCTGTAAAAGAATTTATCACTCCCGACCAATTCAAAAAGTACGAAGAAATCGGAAAAGAATTAGGCTTCCGTCACGTAGAAAGTGGAGCTTTGGTGCGTTCGTCCTACAAGGCACAAAAGCATATTCTTTGATTTTTTTAGTTGCTGACAGACAGCTTTTTTTCTAAGGTTAAAATGTAAAATCAGCGGAATACAAAAGAAAATAAGAGTTTACAAAATAAACTCTTTTTCTAAGAAATAATTCACAATTGCTTCTTTCATCAGTACGGTTTGTTCTCCTGCTTTTAGCTTAGGTAACTGTTCTTTGACCCTGTAGTGAGGCCAGCCATCTGCATCAAAAAAATCAAATTCGTAATACCCATAAGGTTCGAGCAATCTGCAAATGGCAATGTGCATCAGGTTTACCTTTTCATCTTTTTTGAAGGTTTGATGTGGTTTTCCGAGTTCTTGTATTCCGATGAGATAGATAATTCCGTCAAGGTCTAACGGTTCTTCGTCGGCAAACTTGCCCGACAAAAGTCGAACAAGTTCCTCCCAACGCGATTTTAATTTTTCGTCTCTTGACATTTTTTTAGCATTAAGTTCAAATAAAACTACCTGATGATAATCTGATAAGGCATCATAGCCTGAATACCTTTACGTGAATTCATATTCTTAATCTGCTGAATAATCAGGTAATTTTCTTCTCCTATTTCTTCTTTGATAAGTGTTTCTTTTGATTTTATTAAAGGAAAAGGTGAATTTTCTGAGACATATTCTTCAAAAGTTCTTTTAAAAACAGGGAAACTTCTGAGTTTGTAATCATCTGTACCGACAAGTTCAGAGGCGTATTTTATAGCATCTTCAAGCCCTCCTATTTCGTCAACAAGCCCCAATCGCTTTGCATCTGTTCCTGTCCAAACCCGACCTTGTGCCACTTCGTTTACTTGTTCTTTAGTCATTCCTCTGCCGTCAGCTACTCGGGTTAAGAATACATCATAAATGTTTTCGATGCTTTCGGTAAGTACTTCTTTAAAATTTTCGTTCATAGGTTGAAAAAAGCTGTAATTGGAAGAATTTTTATGTGTTGAAACTTGGTCGGAATAAATTCCCCATTTGTTGGCCAATCCTCTGAAGTTCGGGATAGCTCCAAACACTCCGATAGAACCTGTAATTGTAGTTGGTTCGGCAAATATTCTGTCTGCATTACACGAAATGTAATATCCTCCCGAAGCAGCCAGATTTCCCATCGAAACCACAACAGGTTTGTGTTTTTTGGTAAGCTCAATTTCTCTCCAGATAATATCAGAAGCCAAAGCACTTCCTCCCGGAGAATCTACTCGAAGTACGATAGCTTTTACTTTGTCATCTTTCACAGCATCTTGAAGAGCTTGTTTGACATAACCCTCTCCTATGTTTTTTGCATCACCCTCTCCGTCAAATATTTGACCTTGAGCGTAAATAACGGCAATTCTGTCTTCTGCTTTTTTGTTTTTGTTTGAAATAGCAACATTAGCAGCATATTTTGACATATCAATTGCGTTGTACTCTTCGTTCGTTTTCAGACCTAAGGCAGTTTTTATTCCGTTTTGGTATTCGTCTTCATATACAACTTTGTCAATCAGGTTTGAAGTTTTGGCAAGTTGTGGTGTTCTTGCACCCAGTCTGTCTGCAATGACATTTAGGCTATCTACCGGAATGTTTCTGCTCTTAGAAATATCGGTAACAAGCGTTTCCCAAGCAGAGTTCAAAAGTTCTAACATTTGAAGTCGGTTTTCATCACTCATTTGGTTTTCTAAGAACGGTTCGACCGCACTTTTGTATTTTCCGTGACGGATAACCTCCATAGTAATACCTGACTTTTCCTGAAAATCCTTGAAGAAGAGTATTTCAGATGAAAGTCCTTTGAAATCAAGACCTCCTACCGGATTTATATAAACCGTGTCGGCAACAGAGCCTAAATAATATTGTTCTTGAGTGTAATTGTTGAAATAAGAAACTACAAATTTTCCGCTTTTTTTAAAGTCTTCTAATTTGTCTCGCAATGCTTTTATTTGAGCAAAACCGAGCATTGAGTCGGTGTTCAGGATTGATATTCCCTCGATTTTGTTGTCTGTTTTAGCATTGTCGATTGCGTTGAGAATATCTACTAATCCGTTATAGTTTTCGGTGTTAAAAAGAGGAAAATCTGTAACAATGGTTTTTGCAGAATAATCTTGAGATACATTTTCTAAATCGAGAACAATAACCGAGTTGTTTTTAACCGAAGTTTTTTTGCCATCGTCGGGGCTGCCCCCAATTAAAACTCCAATAAGGAAAAACCCAAAGAACATAATTATAAAAAATAAAAACAGTCCTACAAGGGTGGCAAGAACATTACTTAAAAATTTCATATCTGATTTTGTTTAATTTTATACTGTACAAATATGTAGCAATAGTGCGGAAAATGTTACAGTTTTTTCTTTTTTTATTTTGTGTGTAAAATTAAGACAAATTTTAGTTACTTTGCTTCTGTATGAACCAACATCGCATTATCTTATCAATCGGGAGTAACAAAGGGAATAAACTCAAAAACATAAAAAAGTGTATTGAGCTTATTCACAACAAAATAGCTACTGTAATTAATGTTTCAAAAGTGTATGAAACTCCGAGTTGGGGTTTTCAAAGCGATGCTTTTTACAACGTCGCATTGCTTGTGCATACCGAAAAATCTCCCCACGAAATCCTTGAAAAAATTCTTGGGATAGAAAGGGAATTAGGTCGTACCCGAACAAAATCCGATGGATATCAGTCTCGAGAAATTGATATTGACATTATTGCTTTTGACAGAGAAATCATAGCTTCTGAGAATCTGCAAATTCCGCATCCGAGAATGCAAGACCGGCTTTTTGTATTGAAACCCATAGAGGATTTACAAACCGATTTTATTCATCCGATTTTAAAGAAAAACATCAAAGAACTTATTGAGGGGTGTCCTGACCAAAGCGGTTTTAAAACAGTATCAGATTTAAAAAATCCTATTGAGCAATATGGAATGGAGCGATTTAACAATATTGTAATCGAAGGAAATATCGGAGCAGGAAAAACTACTTTAGCCAGGAAGATTTCAGAGGATTTTAATGCAAAATTAGTTTTGGAAGGTTTTGCCGACAATCCGTTTTTACCTAAGTTTTATCAAGACCAAAGCCGTTATGCATTTCCTTTGGAGATGTCGTTTTTGGCAGATCGGTATCAACAGCTTTCAGATGACTTAACACAATTGGATTTGTTCCGAAAATTTACCGTTGCTGATTATTATATCTTTAAATCTTTGATTTTTGCCAGAGTTACACTTGCAGAAGACGAATATCGCCTGTATCAAAAAATATTTGAGATTATGTACAAAGAGATTCCAAAACCCGATTTGTACGTTTATCTGTATCAGAATACGGAACAACTTTTGCAAAACATTAAAAAAAGAGGCAGAAGTTATGAGCAAGAAATTCCATCTGAATATTTGGATAAAATAAATCACGGATATTTGGAGTACCTCAAACAACAAAAAGACTTAAATGTACTTATCATTGATGTTTCGAATAAGGATTTTGTCGAAAAACAAGAAGATTACATCTCGATTTTGAAGTTGATAGCTGATTGTAAAAAAGATGACTTTATTATACCCGTAGTGCATTATTGATTAGCCACAAATGCACAGATTTTTTATAACTCATAACAAATCAAATCAGTTTGTAGAAAATAAAAAACGACCCTGAAATTGGGTCGTTTTGTTTGAGGCATCAAGCGGATTCGAACCGCTGTAAACGGTTTTGCAGACCGGTGCCTAGCCCCTCGGCCATGATGCCAAATTGTTCGGAGGGCAAATATAGAAATTTTTTCTTCTTTTAACAATCAAACAAATGTTATTTTTGCTTTTGTTTTAAAACTATCGAAACTGACTCGACATCGCCTCCAATTGGAGGATTGAGTTTTGATACCCGGACTTTGACTTTAGTAATGGTAGTGCTTTTTGCAAATACCTTATCTATAATGCGTTGAGCCACGTGTTCCAGAAGTTTTGAACGGATTGCCATTTCTGTTTTTACGATTTGGTTCAGTAGCACATAATCAACAGTATCGGTTAATTTGTCGGATTGGGCAGATTTTGACAAATCGGTTGTAATGGTTAAGTCTACGTTATAATCTGACCCGATTTTGCTTTCTTCAACCAAACAACCATGATACGAGAAAGTTCTGATGTTTTTTAAATGTATTTTTCCCAAAATGTATTTTTATTGAGTTTTAATTTATGGTTCTTACCACTTTGTCAATTCCATCTACTTTTTTGATATTGTCTATAAGCCTTTTCAGAACGGTATTGTTCGGAACAATTACTGCGATATGTCCGTTAAATATTCCTGCTTCGCTACTCAACGAAATACTTTGGATGTTCACGTTCATGTTGTTTGAAATTACTTTGGTTAGTTGGTTGGTAAGTCCGAGAGAGTCAATTCCTGTGATTTTTATAGAGGCTCTAAATTCTTGTTGAGTAGAATCAATCCATTTGGCAGGTATAATCCGATAAGCGTAATTCGAGCGGAGGCTGATGGCATTAGGGCAATCTTTTTTGTGAACTTTGATTCCTTCGTTTATGGTTACAAAACCAAAAACAGGGTCTCCCGGAATGGGATTACAACAGTTTGCCAGTTTATAGTCTAATTTTTCTTCATCTTTTCCGAAAACCAGTAAGTCGTAATTTTTGCTGATTTCTTCTTTCTGGATTTCTTCCGGATTAATAGTTGGAGATTTCTTTATTTTTTTGAAGAAATTTATAAAACTATTGCTTTTTTGAGCGGCAAAGTCTTTAAGTTGTTGGTTGTCTATGGTTCCGACTCCTACACGATAAAACAAATCCAAGCTCGTTTTCAGTTTAAAGAAGACTACTAGTTCGTTGATCGTACTTTCGTTAAGTGTAATTTTCAAATGACGAAGTTTTCTTTTGAGAATTTCTTTGCCTTCCTCAGCAATTTTCTTGCTGTTTTCGTTCAGTACGTTCCTGATTTTGTTTTTTGCTCTTGAGGTAGTAACATAATCTAACCAGTTGGCTGTTGGTTTTTGGTTTTGAGAGGTAATGACTTCAACCTGGTCACCGCTTTTGAGTTCGTGATTGAGTTGGACGAGCTTTCCATTGACCCGAGCTCCTCGAGTTTTTAGTCCTACATCGGTATGGATACTGAAAGCGAAATCAAGGGTAGTTGCTCCTTTGGGAAGTGAACGAATTTCTCCTTTTGGGGTAAAGACATAAATTTCCTTGGAGTACAAATTCATTTTGAAATCTTCTACGAAATCTACCGCATTCGTCTCTTGGTTTTCCAAGGCTTCACGGAGTAAATTTACCCATAAGTCCAAGCTGTTTTCGCTTGTATTTCCTTGTTTGTATTTGTAATGGGCAGCATAACCTTTTTCTGCAATTTCGTCCATTCTATCGCTTCGTATCTGCACTTCAACCCAACGACCTTTTGGTCCCATAACGGTAATGTGTAGGGCTTCGTATCCTGTTGATTTTGGGGCAGAAATCCAATCTCGTAATCTGCTTGGGCTTGGTCGGTAATGGTCGGTAACAATCGAATAAATTTTCCAGGCAATAAATTTTTCTTCACTTGGCTCACATTTGTAAACAATTCGCAAAGCAAACTTGTCATAGACCTCGTCAAATGTCACACTTTGAGCTTTCATTTTCTTGTGAATAGAATAAATGGATTTTGGGCGACCTTTTATGCTGTATTTCAACCCCTCTTTGTCCAAAGACTCCTTCAATATGTCAGATATGTGTTTGATATAGGCATCTTGCTCCTCTTTGGTTTCTTTCATTTTGTCCAGAATGTCATAATAAACTTCCGGTTCGGTGTATTTCAGACCCAAGTCTTCGAGTTGGTTTTTGATGTTATACAAACCCAATCTGTGTGCTAGTGGAGCGTAAATATAAAGAGTTTCCGATGCGATTTTTGCTTGTTTATAATCGACCATTGAATCCATCGTTTGCATATTATGGAGTCGGTCTGCAATTTTGATGAGAATTACCCGTACATCATCGTTAAGGGTAAGTAGCATTTTTCGGAAATTCTCTGCCTGAAGCGAAATGTCTTGATCGGTTTTTACTTGGGCAATCTTGGTAAGTCCTTCAACAATTTTTGCCACTTTCGGATTAAACATTCGTTCGAGGTCTTCAACCGTAACAGAAGTGTCTTCGACCACATCGTGCAAAAGTGCCGAAGCAATAGATGTCGCTCCCAAACCTATTTCGGAAGCAACGATTTTTGCCACAGCAATCGGATGGAAGATATAAGCCTCTCCCGATTTCCGTCTTTGATCTTTATGGGCTTCAACCGCTACATCAAAGGCTTTTCTGATTAGCTTTTTGTCTTTGTCGGAAAGAGTCTGATAGCTTATCCGTAAAAGCTCTTTGTATTCTTTAGCTATTGCTTTATTTTCTTCTTCTAATTCCAGCTCTGTCATAACACACGAATCTAACCCCTAAGTTACAACTTTTCTCTATACGTTTCAATTATTGTAATAAAAATTTTATTTCTGCTGAAAAAGGTTTAATTTGCAGGATAATTCGATCCCTAAAAGCAATATGTTTTATGAACGAAATCACCAGATTATTCGATTTTCCGTATTATCAGCTAAAGAACCATCCTTTGAGCGATGCTTTGGTAACGAAGGTAAACGGAATTTGGGAAAAGACATCTACACAAGAATATATTGACAGGGCAAATGCAATTTCAAGAGCTTTGCTTAGGCTGGGGTTGGAAAAAAACCAAAAAGTTGGAGTGATTAGTTCTACCAACAGAACGGAATGGAACATACTCGATATAGGAATTTTGCAAACAGGAGCACAGAATGTTCCTATTTATCCAACGATTTCTGAATCTGATTATCAGTATGTTTTGAATCATTCGGAGGCTGTTTATTGTTTTGTTTCGGACAAAGAAGTATTTGAAAAATTAAACAGCGTTAGGGCAAACATTCCCACCCTGAAAGAAATTTATTCCTTTGAGGAAATATCCGGATGTAAAAATTGGAGCGAATTACTCGAATCCGGAACAGACCTGTCCAATCAAAATGAGTTGGAAAATCGGAAAAATTCCATCAAAACCGATGATTTAGCAACACTTATCTATACTTCCGGCACAACAGGGCAACCCAAAGGAGTCATGCTCTCTCACCAGAATATTATATCTAATGTTCTCGGAAGTTCTACCAGAGTTCCTTTTGAGGTCGGGCATTACAAGGGATTGAGTTTTTTGCCCGTTTGCCACATTTTCGAAAGGATGATTTTGTATCTGTACCAATGTTACAGTGTGTCGATTTATTTTGCCGAAAGCATCGAAAAGATTAGTGATAACTTGAAAGAAGTTAAACCGCAAATTATGACGGTTGTGCCCCGTTTGTTAGAAAAGGTTTATGATAAGATTTTTGCCAAAGGAGTTGAGCTGAAAGGAATCAAAAAAAGATTGTTTTTCTGGGCAATGGAATTAGGATTTCAGTATGAACCTTACAAAATAAAGGGAAGTTGGTACGAGCTCAAACTCAAAATTGCCAGAAAACTTATTTTCAGCAAGTGGCAAGAGGCTTTAGGAGGACAGCTGGAACTTTTAGTTTCAGGAAGTGCCGCACTACAACCCAGACTTACCAGAGTGTTTACAGCTGCCGGAATTCCTGTTATGGAAGGTTACGGACTTACGGAAACCTCGCCTGTTATTGCAGTAAATGATATGAGAAACAGAGGATTCAAAATAGGAACGGTAGGTCGTCCGATTGACAATGTAGAGGTAAAAATTGCAGAAGACGGAGAGATTCTATGTAAAGGACCAAATATAATGTTGGGCTATTACAAAGACCAAGAAAAAACAGACGAAGCCCTGAAAAACGGATATTTTCATACAGGAGACATAGGAGAGATAGACGCTCAAGGATTTTTGAGAATTACCGATCGGAAGAAAGAGATGTTCAAAACCTCGGGAGGAAAATACGTTGCTCCCCAAACTATTGAAAACACTCTTAAACAGTCTCGCTTTATTGAACAGGTCATGGTAATAGGAGAAGGAGAAAAAATGCCTGCAGCACTGATTCAGCCAAGTTTTGACTTTGTGAAGGAGTGGGCAAAAATCAAAGAAATTAGCATCGGAGAAACCTATGCAGAAATTGCCTCAAACCCTAAAGTTATACAGAGAATCGGAGAAGAAATCGACAATTTCAACAAAAACTTCGGACATTGGGAGCAGGTAAAAAAATTTGAACTTACACCTGATGTGTGGTCTGTTGATAGCGGACATCTGACTCCGACTATGAAACTCAAACGGAAAATCATCTTGAACATATACCAAGATTTATACAACAAAATTTACCGATAAATATAACTTTCCAAAAATTTTTATCAGACAAATGAACATCATTATCACAGGGACAAGCAGAGGAATAGGGCTTGAAACAGCTTTGCTTTTTGCAGAAAAAGAACATAACGTGTTGGCTCTTTCAAGAAAAAACAACAACCGATTGATCCAAAATCCGAATATCAGTTTTTTATCGGTTGATTTGTCGGACAAAAATGATTTGCAATTAGTACAAAATTTTATTTCCGATACCTGGAAAAAGGTTGATGTGTTGATTCATAATGCAGGTTCTTTGGTCAATAAACCTTTTGAACAGATCACAAGCGAGGAGTTTGAATATGTTTATAAAGTAAATGTCTTTGGAGTGGCAAACCTTACTCAGACGGTCCTTCCTTTTATGAACAGCGGTTCTCACGTGGTTACTATTAGCAGTATGGGAGGGGTTCAAGGCAGTATGAAATTTCCCGGACTGGCTGCCTATTCTTCGAGTAAAGGAGCAGTAATTACACTTTCTGAACTCTTGGCAGAAGAATATAAAGACAAGGGAATTTCGTTTAATGTTTTGGCTTTAGGAGCGGTTCAGACCGAAATGTTGTCAGAGGCTTTTCCGGGTTATCAAGCTCCGATAGGAGCTTCAGAAATGGCAAAATACATTTATGATTTTGCTTTGGAAGGAGCGAAGTTCCACAACGGAAAAATTATTCAGGTTTCGAGTACAACTCCTTGATAAATCAGGGTTTTAGAGCAAAAATCATTCGGTCATTACCGTAAATGTCTTTTTTAAGAATAATATTTTTAAAACCTTTTTCTTCAAGCAGACTTACAGTTTGTTTTCCTAAATACTGATTGATTTCAAAGAAAAGTTGTCCGTTTTCAGATAAGTGTTTTAGAGCAAAATCGGCTATTTTTCTGTAAAAAATAAGAGCGTCTTGGTCAGAAACGAACAAAGCCAAATGAGGTTCGTTATCCAAAACATTGAGTTTTATTTGCTTTTTTTCAGATTCTCGTACATAAGGCGGATTAGAAACAATAATATCAAATTGTTGTCCTTCCCAAATGTCGTTCAAGATATCGAATTCTATAAAATGTACAAATGCTTGGTTTCGATCTGCATTTTTCTGAGCTGTTTCGAGAGCTTTTTCCGAAATGTCAAAAGCGGTAACTTCTGCTTTGAGGTTTTTGGCAAGCGAGATGGCAATGCAACCGCTTCCGGTTCCGATGTCAAGGATTTTTAGATTTGTCCGGTTTTTGTTCTCGGAAATTATCCAATCAATCAATTCTTCGGTTTCGGGTCTGGGAATAAGCACATTAGGATTTACTTCAAATTCTAATCCCAAAAATTTGGTTGAGCCCAATATATACTGAATGGGTTTGTTGTTTTTTAATTCCTGCAGATAAAAAGCCATATTTTTGGGTTCGTTTTCTGAAAACTCTAAGTTAGGATTCAGGGCTAAATCAACTCTTGAAATGTTTTTGAGGTGTTTTAAAATCAGATAAAAGAAGTTTTCGATTTCCTCTTTTTCGTAAAAAGGAATCAGTTGTTGAACGAAGGTATTTTTGTACTCTGGGATTTTCATAAATAAAAAAAAACTTTGCTCCGAAGAGCAAAGTTCTTAAATAATCACGAATTAATAATCGTAACCTAAAAATTATTTTGTAGCCTTTACAGCAACTTTTAATTCAATATCATCAGAGATAACTTGGTCAGCAGCCAAATCTTTTATAACGCTTCCTGAGTTGTAATTTACTCCCCAGTCTGTTCTGTTGATAACAAAAGTTTCGCTTTCGATAGAAAGCTCATTTTCTGTAACTTGAACATTTACAGGGATTTTCACGTTTTTAGTAGTCTCTTTTAGGGTAAGGTTTCCTTCAATTGCCCCTTCTGTTACCGAAGTAATTTCAAATTTTGCTTCAGGGAATTTACCTACGTTGAAAAAATGGTCTGCTTTTTCTTCGGAATTACCCTTAAGGTGTCCTTCCAACCAACCTTTTTTCTCTTCATCCTCTAAGTCAAGTACAGTAATTGTGTTCATGTCAATAACGAATGAACCTGCCTCGATTGCTCCGTCTTTAACGCTAATTTCTCCGTTTGATAGAGCAAGAGTTCCGAAGTGAGCACTACCTGCTACTTTGCTACCTTTCCACTCAATAACAGAAGCATTTGTATCTACTGTGTATTTTACAGCTTCCATGGTTTCTGTTGCAACATCCTGAGCATCATTTTCTTCTGTTGCTTTTTTACAACTTGTAGCCGAAAAAACTAATCCCGCTACGACAAATAAACTTAATACTATTCTTTTCATAATAAAAATTGTTTTTTAATTAAAAAATTCAAGGCAAAGATAACCTAAAAAAATTAACTTAACTCTATAAGAAATGTTAATGTTTGTATATACAAGAGTGTGCTGAATTATTATTTCCCTTTGTGTTTTGATAACAGTGCCAAAGAGAATATATAGCAGAAAAAAACATAATTCCCTTTTGCCTGTTCAGGTAAGATTCTGTCAAAAATAATATTAAGATGTTTGTTTAAAAGTTAATTTCTTGATGAAACAATAAAAGAATTTTATTTAAAGAGTATCTCAATACATCTGGCTTGGCTGTAAATAAAAAGCAGGTAAACCATTTAACTCTACCACCCAATTACCCCCAAGAGAAGTACTAAGATAATCCTTTTCAGCCACAGACATGGCATAACGATGGAATGCACCCTTTTGTAAACGATATACAGGTATATAACTGTTGTTTATATTTGTGGAACTAGCATAAAAACCAATACCCTCATCTATATAGCCATAAGTATTAATTGCTGTATTTTTTTCCGTTTCACTTGTAGTAAAAAGTCGATTTCCCGAATTAGGTTTACGAAGCTTATGTACAGTAACTACATTAGAATTATTATCTTTAGCAACCCTGCCAAATACGCCATCAATTACATATCCATGGTCAAAAACCGCTGTGCTTACTTCTGACAAGTTATGTGTAAGTAATTGCTCACCGTTAGCGTGCGACAATCTGTATAACCCATAAATCATTTGGTTTGTAGGAGGAAAATTATTAAGATTTTTATACATATATTGTCTGAGTAAATTTATACGAGGAGCAGTTTCAAGTGACTCTGTATTAGGAGCATTATTGCTTAGAGGAGATGTATACGAATACCCAGGGTGCCATGGGGCAGGAAGGTTTGGTTCTTGTCTGTCCCAAGCGTTATAAGTCCAGTTCCACCCCTCATATTCCACCATTTTAAGAAAATGATTTAGAAATACATCCCCATCACATCCTGCTGCACGGGCTATACTAAATTCACCAATAAGTATAGGTACATTAGGATGTTGGGCACTAAAAATTCTAAGATAGTTTAATTCAGCATCCATTCTGTTTTGATCCCAATATTCCGTTGGAGGAGCATATAAGACATTGGGGAAGTTGGGTATATTACCAGGATATCGAAAACCGGTAGGAATATTAAGGGCAACCCCTTGATGAGTAAAAAATAGTGGGTCATAAAAGTGGGATGATACTACTAAATTGTCATCATCTGGTAAACATAATAATTTCAATGCACGCCAACGAGATAAGATTTGTGGTGTTCCCCCTCCTCCGTTACAATTAAGCCCGATAGCTACCCCTGCAGGTTGTATAATAATAGGGTGGTGGAATTGAGTTTCTTTACTTCGAATTGTATTAACAAGAGTGGCTACAAGTGTATTCCACTGATTACCATATTGACACAATAAGGGGCCTGGAATTTCTGGCTCATTAAGTAAATCATATCCTGCAATCACATCTTGATATGCGGGGATACTAACTTCAGTAATAATTTTTTCCCAAAGGCTAATAAGATGATTGTGCCATTCAGTATCATGCCAAAAGGCATCTGTAGCACTTGTTGTGAAATCGCTTTCAAACCCGGGAGCGGTATGAGGGTCTATAATTATTTTTATATTATGATTTTTTGCCCAATTTAAAATATGATCTAATGCCTCAAAAGCATCATCGTTAAATTCATATTCAGCAGTAGAGCCTGTGCCGTTTGATGGGGTTTTGCTCATTAACTTAGCTCCTCCTGTGAAACTTACACGTAAGATGTTTGCTCCTGTTTTTTCAACAATCTCCCCGAATTCGGCCTCACTAATCCAAGGATTTATATTGAAACCCCTAAACTTTTGGGAATGAAAGAAATGTAGGGGAAAACCAGTTAGGCTGTAATTAGCGTTTGATTCTTCTGGTTGAGGATCCTCTATTGTATCCGTACAGGAAGGAGTCATTAAGGCTATTATTGAAATAATACCCCAAAAATAAATTTCGTTTTTTCATAGGGATGAATTAGTAATATTAATGCCTAAATTTAAAAATTTATTTTTAATTATAAGGTTTTGTGAAAAAGAAAAAAATTATGATTTATTGTTGTGTGTTTAGATTGTTAAGGAGATAGTTGCTAAATCTATAAACTAAATCATTTCACAAATATAATATGCAAATGTTTCTTGTATAGAGGGGTGAAAATGTTTAGTTTTGTAGTTATTTTTTTAAATCTTTTATCTGATTGAAAGCTGTTTGTGATGTAGTTAAATTAAAACCTGTTATGAAACACTAAATAATTTGTAGTGAAAGTAGAGAATTATTTTTTTTTTTTATTCATAATATTTTGTTTGTTTGGGTGTAATAACAAGCTAAAAGAGCTTGAGGTTAAGTTATATCTTCAAACAAAACAGGATATTGATATACAAGTTTTTTATAACACAAGCTATTTTGGTAACTATTCTGAAAAAAACAGTAAAACTATTATGGCAAAAGAAGAATTTTCTTCTGTCCATTTTTTATTTAAAACAGACAAACCTCCGAGAAGATTACGAATTGACTTTAATACCGATGAAGAGATTACTTTAGAAGTAGATTCATTGAAAATTACCTATAATGCTATTGAATATCAGGTTCAACCTGATATGATGAAAGATTTTTTTTTATTTAACCCACAAGTTGAGGCTGATTTTATCAATAATAAAATGATTTTGAAGACCGTTAAAGATAATAATTTATATGACCCTTTCTTTATAACTAAAAACCTGTCCAAATATCTGTATTAGATTCTTTTTATGTCAAAAGTGTTTTTAAAAAATATATCGAGTCTTACGTTGATTCAGTTAGCTAATACGGTTATTCCTTTGTTGTTGATTCCGTACTTAGCTCGAATAATAAGTCCGGAGCATTTCGGAGAGCTTGAATTCGCAAGATATTTTTGTTATTTCTTTACTGTAATAGTAAATTACGGATTTGACGTAACTGCCACCCGAATTATTTCAAACAAAAGAGAAAACAAAACTTTTGTAAGTTACTTAAGCAATCAGGTTTATTATGCTAAATTAGTATTGCTGCTTTTATCTTTTTTTATTTTTGTCGTTTTAGTTCACAACCATATCAGGTGGAAAGAAATCCAGCTTTTACTTTATACAACCTTTGCCATTAATATTGGTTTCTTTTTATTTCCGTTGTGGTTTTTTCAGGGAATGGAAAAACTAATACGGATATCTTTTATAAATCTCATCGCAAAAATAATAATTGCAGGTCTAATAATTGTTTTAATAAAGAAAGATTCGGATTACTGGATTTTTAATGCCCTTCAGTCTTTAGCTCTTATTTTAGTCGGAATATATTCTTACTTTTTAATGAAGAAATATATTGATTTTAAGATTCTTTCCCCTTCTTTCTCTACTATAAAAAAAATTATTCTGCAGGCTACTCCTATATTTATTTCCACCATTCTTATAACTATTCCGAGTTTGATTTATTTCCTTTTGATAGAAGAAAAAGGGACTGCATCGGATTTAGCTTCTTATTCAACAGCAAACAAGTTGATTATCAGTATTCAGGCCTTGCTTTTGATACCTTTTAGTCAAGCATTTTTCCCGATGATTTCAAAACAGGTAAATGAAAGCATAGAAAAATTCAAAAAAAACATAAATTATTCTGTATGGGTAGTCACTATAATTTGCCTGGGAGTCGGAGGTTTTATATTTATTTTTTCGGGAACAATTATTGAGGTTTTTTTCGGCAGAGAATATCTACCGGCTAAAAAGTCTTTGCAGATATTAGGTTTTTTGCCATTAGTTTCTATATTGGCTAACATTTATGTTTTTCAAGGTTTGCTTTCTTTGAAAAAAGACAAGATTTTTATGAAAATTTATTTTTTCGCCATATTGTTTAACCTGTTGTTATGTTCTTACGCTTATAGAAATGTGAGTTCGGAATTATTGTGTTTTATTCGTGTTTTAGGGGAGTTATTCGTCTTGTTAGCAGGATTTTACTGTTTCAAAAAGGCGATTAAAAAAATACCGCTATGAAGATTCAGACCTTAGCTATATACCTATCTGCCGTTATACTTTTGTTGGCTTCCTACTTTACGAGTATGGAACATTCGGGGAGATATTTGAAATATCTGATTTTTCCTGTGGTCGGCATATCTTTATTATTTGACAAACAGTTTGTAATAAAAAAATTCCTGCTTAATAATTTTACTCTCTATTTGAGCCTCATTTTTTGTAATTTTCTTGTAATGATCTTTAGAGGGCAGAGCAATACTCGTTTTTTTGAAGAAGTTTTTTTATTACTAATCCCTATATTGACTGTCCTTGTTATTACAGGCTCAAAAGAAACGGACATCCGTAAAACAATAGATGTTTTCTTTACAGCTTACATTTTGTCGTTCATTATGTTTTTTTGGAAAGAGTTGTTAGATGTTGTGGGGTTGCTGTCATCTTTTTTTGAAGCGTTTAAATTATCCGAATTTCCGACAGAGTCATGGCTGGCGTTTCCGTTAGGATTATTTTCGATATATTATTTTTTTGAAAAAAGAAAAATCTATTTTTCAGTTTCTTTTTTATTTTTTCTGTTGACTTTCAAAAGAATTGCTATCATAGCTTTTTTCATAGCAATATTAGTGTGGTTTATTTATTCTAAAATTGTAAGAATAAAATTTAGTCCGATGGGTACACTTGGGTATTTTGTAGGTTTGAATATAGGGTTCATAGGGCTAATATATTTGTTTATTTCTGATTTTTTCACCCATTTTGTAAAAACGCATACAGGCATTTCTATAAATCACTTTACTCAAGGTCGTTTTGTGGTTTACAAAGATGTAATAAATAGGTTTTCAGAACATTTATGGACAGGAAGTTCTTTAGGAAGTATTCATTTGTATCTTGAAAACAAATATGAGGATTATCACTTCTTACATTCGGATATTTTTAAGGTATTAATAGAACTCGGAATTATTTTGTTTATAGTTTGGCTTATATTTTTCATAATGATTAACATTAAAGGGAAAAGAAGCGTTTTCTTGCTCTTATTTTTAAATATTTTGTTTATTAGTGATAATGTGTTTATATATTTCGACACTTTATTTGTTTTTTACCTTATTGTTTCTAAATATGACAACGATATTTCACAAAAAACCGTTGGATAAAGAAAGCATATTGCTCTTTTTTATTTCGGGAGTGGGCTTTACGCTACCTTTTAAGATAAATATAAATAACATTTTTATAATAGGTTTTATTGCCGTTTCACTTTTGTTTTTTAACAGATTAAATTTTATTAAAGCCCTGAAATCAAATAAATACATTTTTTTGGTTTGGGCTTGGTCTTTATGGAATATTTTCAGTTTATTGTGGGTAGAAGACTTAACACAAGGGATGAAAGAATTTAATAGACAACTCTATTATTTTATTATTCCGTTTTCGTTTTTGTCAGTTTCTGCTTATATAAATGATAAATTCATAAATACAATATTCAAATACTTTATTTATGGGTGTATATTTACAAGTATAATATGTGTTGTAAATGCGGCTCTGAAAACCTATGATTACGGAAGTGTAAACCCATTTAATGAGATTAATGGTAATTTTTTCTCTTATTTCAATTTCACAGGTTTTTTAAAAATACACCCTATTTATTTTGCTTCACAGGTTTTGATAAGTCTATTTCTGATTGTTTCTGACTTCTTCAACAATAAAATACTGAAAACATTTGGTCTTGTTAAAATTGGGATAATAATTTATTTGGTTGTTATATTGATGTTGTTGAACTCATTAATAATGCTTTTCAATTTAATAATATTATTAATATTTTGTTTTTTTATATTTAAATCAACAGCAACCAAAGTTGTTTTGTCCGTAATAATCATATCTTTTGCGGTACTTTCATCAGGTTTTTTGTTTGAAAAATCCAAATCCATAAAAATAAAATCAGATATTACGCAAACTGATTTTTCGGGGAATCAATTTACAGCTCTTAAAGCAAGAGTAGCAAAAGCTCACGGAACGATTGCTGTCATCAAAGAAAATTTTTGGTTTGGAGTAGGAATGGGAGATGCAGAAAAAGAACTGGTAAAAGGGTATGAAAAAATAGGGTTTCAACACGGAGTCGAAACGAAATATAATCCGCATAACCAATATTTGAGTGAAGCATTAAAATCAGGAATTACAGGAATTATACTGTTTTTATGTGTTATATTGCAACAATTTAAGTTAGCTTTTAATAACAGGAATACAATACAGTTGTTTTTTATGCTTTCGATTACTTTTTTCTTTTTGACAGAATCTGTTTTGGAAAGACAAATGGGAATTGTGATTTTTATATTTTTTACAACTTTGTTTCTTTTTATGAAAGAAAATAAGGCTTTAGAATGAAAAGATTATTTGTAATATTTCCTTTAGGAGGACCAATTAACGGTGTTAAGATTATTTCAAAGCAAATCATTGACAGATTTTTAAAAACCGATTCCCTTCAGGTAAAAACTATTGATGTTGCTCAAGCAAAATCTTTTGAAGATTTCGGGAAATTCGGAGTTGGAAAAATCTTTTTTTTGAAGCAAATCGTAAAAAAAACAGAGGCAATTAAAAAAGAAGATTTTGTATATATGAACTTTTCCACGAAAGGTTTTGCTTTTTACCGGGACTATTATATTTTGTCAAAAGTGCTTTCAAAGTCTAAAAACGTAACATTACATATCCACGCTAACGGATTGGAAAAAAAGAAACGATTTTTCTCATCAGCTAAGTTCAAAGACGTAAAGTGCATATTTATAACCCAAGAGCAATATAACAAAATTGATTTTTTTGAAAAAAAATATCTTTTACCCAATGCTTTGGAAGATTATTACAATGGAAATTTTGTGAATGAAAGAAAAAGAGAAACCATAAAAATTTTGTTTTTTTCCAATCTTTCAAAACCTAAAGGAGTGCAATCTCTTTACGAATTTTGTGAGTTTTGTACTAAAAATAACAAGGATTTTGACATAACAATTTGCGGAGGAATATTAGATTCATTTTCGGAAGAAAAAATAGAGCTTATCCGAAAACTTGATAATGACAGGACAACAATTTTACCACCTGTTACAGACGAAGAACAGAAAATGAAGCTCTTTGGTCAAACGGATTTTTTACTGCTTTTAAGCGATGCGTATTATGAAGTATATCCGTTGGTTTATATTGAGGCTTTGATGAACGGAGTTTCTGTCATAACCACAAAGCAATATGTTTCAGATGAAATTATTTCGGGAGGAACAGGAAGCCTATTCGATATTGAACAGGCTGTTGCATTTATTGAGAAAAAAAAAGATAAATTAGACGATTTATGTTTGGCAAACAGAACTAAATTTGAAAAAAGCTATAACTTTGCGGACTATTTTTCCACGATAAAAAAATACATTTTAAATGACTGATAAGCCAAGTGTTTCCATACTCGTTGTAACACATAATCACGCAGATTATATTCCTAAACTTTTGCAGAGTTTAGAAACATTCAGCTATAAAAATGTTTTTTTTTGTGACGCGGATTCTAAAGATAATACTTTGGAAATCCTGAACAGCAGCTCTTTTTCCGATAATGTTCTTTCTAAAAAAATTTTGGAGGGGTTTTCCAAAAACAACAATGATTTAATAAGGCATTTCAAATTATCGTCTGATTATTATCTTTTATTAAATCCTGATGTTTATTTTACGGAAGATTTTTTATCCGTTTTACTTGAAAAAGCTCAAAACGATACTACAACAGGAATAGCAAGTCCGCTTACATATTACCCTGATAATCAGATACAGGTAACGTGGAAAAAATTCCCTTCATTATGGCAGGTTTTCAAAAAAAGAATAGGGTTATTCAAAACCACAGAAGAAAAACGGACTGAAAAGGCAGAATGGGTTTTGGGTTCGTGTATGTTAATCAGCAACAAGTTGCTCAAAGAGAATGGAACTTTACTCGATGAAAGATACAGACTCTATTGTGAAGATATTGATATTTGCTTTGAATGTACTTACAAAAAGATGAAAATACTTACCGTAAAAGACACATTTGTATATCATCACCTGAATGAATTAAGCTCTAAAAACATCTGGAGCAAATATAATTACTGGAACATTGTGAGTATTTTAAAATTTGCCTTAAAATGGAATTTTAAATACATTTTCAGAAATGCTTAAACAAATAACAGCCAAATATATATTCGGATTGATTTTTATTGTTTTTGTAGTGTCCGATTTTATCAGCAAAACAGGTTACCAAAACAAAAACGATTTGGTACATACTTCGCAGATTATTAAAGGAATTTTTCAGCTTTTGGCAGTTGCTTTTATAATCAAAAATTATACTCCGAAATATAAGGCAGTTTATCTTTCCGTAGCTTCTTTGTTTTTTCTTCATTGTCTGGGACTTGTATTTCTCAATTCAGAATATTCTTTTTTTCAGAATATAAAAAGTAATATCGTCATTATCAACTGGTATCTTTTTGTTTTTGTATTATTCCTGTCCTACAAAATATATATCGAAAAATACAACAGGTTTTCAGAAGCGATTCTTTCTTTTTTAAGGACGTGCTTCGAGCTTTATTTTTATCTGAACCTCATTGCTGTAATCATAGGTTTTTTTGGGAATTATGAGCTGTTTTCAGCTTATGAAATAAGCTCACGATTTGGGTTTATTGGCTTGATGAGGAACGTAAGCCACGCAAGTTATATTGCAATTATATATATCATTTATTTTTATTATCTGAACGAAAATAATTCATCAGGAAAAAATCGATTAAACTTATTTTTGTCGGTTTTGTTTATTTTCTTTCTGGCAACCAAAGCTGTATTACTGTTTTTTATTCTTTTTATTGCTTTTGTACTATACCGAAAAAGTAAAATATTTTTTTTGGTTGCTATGCCTTTGTTTTTTCTTATGGTTTTTTTGTCAAAAGACTATATTCTGAATATTTTTCTCCCTGAATTTTCCCCTGTTTTACACGAAGTATATACAAATGACGGACTGATAACAATGCTTACTTCGTTGAGGAGTAAACAATTTACAGAATTATTCATTCCGTATATAGCTGAAAAATGGGGCTTGATGAACTATCTTTTTGGCGGATTGGATTCTTCTCTACGCAAAATAGAGTTTGAGCTGATTGATTTCCTGCTTACATTCGGAATAACAGGAACAATCATTTATCTGCTTACGTTTTTTAAATATATTATTCCAATAGATTTTATCCGAAAGCATACTTTATTACTGGCTTTATTAATGGTAGTTTTCTTTGCAGGAAGTTTTTTTTCGAGCATTCCTGTAATGACGATTTTTTTAGCTTTTTATATACTGACGAGCAAAAATTATCTACAAGCAAAACAAGTCCATTAGTTCGGTGAATTGTTATACCGACTATATACTTTCTTTACAGAAATCAATCCTACAAACAAAAAAACTAATACTAAAGGAATAATAATCTTGTTAGAAGAAGATTTAACATTGATATTTGAGAAACGTGAAATATCATTAAAAATTTTAGAACGCTCAAACAGTTTAACTTTTAACCAACTTGTTCTTTCCATGAGATCTTTTTTGTTTTCAAGAAGCACACCTAATTGGGGATTCATTTCGATATTTATACTGCCTGAAGTACCTGAAACCCCTAATGTTTCAAAAACTCTGTCAATGTTTTTTATTGAAACTTCACTGTCATTAATCTGTCTTATTATGTTTTCAACTTCAATCTTTTGTTTTTCAGAAAAATACGAAATCTGATTCAAGTTTTTCAGAAAATTATCTACAATTGAGCCGCTAGGGTCTTTTCCGGAGGTATATATAGTAAGTAAATGTTGTTGATATATTTTCTCAGCTTGATTATTAGGTTTGTATTCATGGAATTTTATATTATTTGTGCTTAAATACTCTGCTATTTTCAGGTTGTTTCCCGAAGTTATAAAATGATAAATATCAATTATAGGTTCTATTTGAACGGAAACAATAGGAGAGTTTTCATCAAATTTTTTGTTACTGATTTCTTTATAAAGATAAGAGTGACTTTCGAAATTAGGTATAATAATAACTTCATGTTTATATATTTTACTTTGTTGCTGGTCTAAAAAATAACCAATTACTCCTCCTGTTACAATTAATCCAATAAGCGTAAGTACGTTTTTTAACATAAAACGCACGAGCCTATATATAGTTTTTCCAAATAAAGAAGAAACTTTTTTATACAAGATAGGTAAATCTATTTCATTAGAGATATTGGTGATTTTAGAGTCCATAATTGAAATACTATTTTTATCATAACTCGTGCAAATATAGTAGAAATAAAATAATTCACTTTTGTAAGTAGTATAATATATTGAAAATGAGAAAAAACAACAGCACTGTTTTTGATAATGCACTAATTTTCAGTTACTTTTTTGATAATAAAAAGCTGTTATAGCACAAAAAATATGAACGTATCTTAAGAGCGAAATGTTTTTTTCTCTTTAATTGAGGCAAACATCAAAAAATCAGCTGTTGATTTTTAACTTTTGTTGCATTTACTAATTGAACTTATACATTTTTGGAAGTTATAATTTTTATAGAGTATTAATTTTTTTTTTGATACATTTGTTAGGCATATCGTTTAGAAAATTATGGGAATTGTTACTCCTTTCAGCAAACAAGAGTTGTTTCCTCACGAAGAGAAACTCGAAATTCAAATCAAGAAAAGCAACCTTTATATCGGTATTCCGAAAGAGGTTATTTTTCAGGAAAAACGCGTATGTCTGACTCCCGAAGCGGTAAACACACTTACCAACAACGGACATCAGGTGCTTTTGGAAGCAGGTGCAGGAAAAGGAGCCGATTATTCCGACAAAGAATACTCCGAAGCAGGAGCGGAAATAACGGTAGATACCCAAAAGGTTTTTTCCTGTCCGATAATTCTGAAAGTAGAACCGCCTACTGTTGAAGAAATCAAAATGATGAACGACAATGCATTGCTCGTTTCTGCTATTCAGCTTAAAACAAGAGAGAAAAGCTATCTCGAAACCCTTCAGCAGAAAAAAATTACCGCTTTGGCATTCGAATACATCAAGGATTTAGACGGCTCGTATCCGCTTATAAAATCGTTGAGCGAGATTGCCGGAAAAGCCGCTATAATGATTGCTTCGGAAATCATCGGAAACCACGATTCGGGAAAGGGACTTTTGCTTGGAAATATAACAGGTGTCGCTCCGACAGAAGTAGTAATTCTGGGAGCAGGAACTGTGGCAGAACACGCAGTTAAGACTTCTTTAGGATTGGGAGCGAATGTAAAAGTGTTTGATAATTCCGTAAGTAAACTCAGACGATTGCAAAACCAGCTCAACCAACCGATATTTACCTCAACTATTCAGGACAAGTTGCTTTTCAAATCACTAAGGCGTTGCGATGTGGTAATAGGTGCTTTAAAAGGTAAAAATCGAAGTCCGGTTGTGGTAAGCCAAACTATGGTTGAAAACATGAAAAAAGGAGCGGTAATTGTAGATGTAAGCATCGATACGGGAGGCTGTTTTGAAACTTCGGAAGTTACAACCCACAAAAAACCAACTTACATAAAACACGGAGTGGTGCATTATTGTGTTCCGAACATCGCTTCGAGATACTCTAAAACCGCTTCACTTACCCTAAGCAATATTCTTATTCCTTACCTGCTCGAAATAGGCGAATACGGAGGTATAGAAACCGCTATTAGATGCAATAACGGACTGAAAAACGGAATCTATTCTTACCACGGAATACTTACCAACAAAAAAGTAGGCGATTGGTTCGGATTGCCCTCTAACGAAATTAATTTGCTGGTATTTTAAGAAAAAAATCATTGCTCCAAAAAGCCTTTCTGATTTCCAAGGAACTAATAATCTTGTCATTCCGAACTTGTTTCGGAATGACAGCGCTAAGCTTCTCTAACTTTACAAACCCTCCCCAACTTTGAGATACAAAGATTTTTAACAAAATTTTGTGAATTGCTTTTTTATTTGTACTATTGTGAGTGAGTAGTGATTTTTTACGAAACAGATATAAAATCAAATTACTATTATGAAAAAAAAACTTTTTACTCTTTTTACTCGTAGTTTTAATTTACTCTTGCTCATCCACTAAAACAGGTAACGATAAGACAAGATACTTCGATGAAAACAATGTAGAGGTAAGCAAATCAAAATTCAATCAAATTCGTTCTACAAAAAAACGATTAGAAATTCCAGGAGATTCTGTCAACCACAAAAAACTAACTTTAAGAGAAGAACGTGGGAAAATAAATGATAGAAAAAGTTTGGAAACTTTACTCGAGAATACTACAAACCTTGAGTTAGACTCTGAAAAGCCTATTGTAATAATTTACTATCCAGGGAAAGACCCTTGTAATAGTAGCGGAACAACAAACAAAGAGTGGATTGCAAATAAGTACAGAAAACTTGAAGAAGGCTTAAACCAGATAACAGGAGTTAAACCTTTATACATATATAAAGACAATGTCGGGCTTAAAAAATATGATGGGATTTTAAATTGGAATAAAGACCCAGAAGGCATCATTGAAAGATTATTTTTTGAACATCATTACCCCTGTAGCAGTTTTGTAGTAATTTCAAAAGATGGAAATTTCATAAGTTACTTTGGAGAATTCAACATAGAACATGTTTGGGAAGCAACTCAAATTATGAATGAATAAAATATATCTCGAATCTGTATATAAACTGATGATAAAGAAAATACTTGTACAATCCGATACTGCACATACCCGCTAAATACTATTCTTTTTCTAACTCCACCAGAACTTCTGTTGGTGCGATTGAAATTCTCGCACCAAATCAGAAGTTTACAAATTATATTTTAGCGAAAAGACCACATATCTTGGTTGTACGTAGTACTGCGAAGTATAAATGTTAAACTGCGAAAAACTGTCTTCGTTCAGGCTTTTGGTGTTCAGCAAGTTGGTGACATCTATGCGGTATTCCCATTTGGAGTCTTTTTTGTTATAAGCCAAACCGGCATTCCAAAAATCAAATTTGTTGTCTATCGTACTTGATTTGTTGGTATAGCTGTTAAAGGTATAATCGGTGGTAAACGAAAATCCGTTCAGAAAATAGTAATCTAAATTGATTTTGGGGCTTGAGGTATAAAAAACATCATTCATATAGTCATTAATCTGAATAGAATACCTGAGTTCTATATTCGGAAGTTGTTCAAAAGTAGTTCCGAAATTCACAGAATAATTTTGCGAAAACTGCTCGATGGTGTTGTCCGACGGTTGGTTATTCGAAGGGTTCACCTGAATTACGTTTTGTTTGATAAAGCTGATGTTTGCTCCTGCACCCGCTTTATAATATCTTGCAAAACTCCTTCCGTAATATGCTCCTCCCGAAAGCGATTGATTAGCAAAATTGGAGTTAAACGAAGTAGAAGTTTGATTGATTCCGTCAAAAGAAGAAACACGGTTGATAGCGTCTGTTGTACTGCTGTAATTGGCATATACTCCGTAGTTTTCCATATTAAACATATTGAACTTGGTGTACCTCAAGGTATGGGTCTGACTGGTCGAGTTTTCTAAAAAGCGATTTCCTCTGTACAGACTGCTATATCCTTGAAAAATATAACCTTCTGCCAAATTCAGTATATCGGTAAAGTTATTGGTAAAAGCAAAACGATAATTCAGTGTTTCCGATTTTTTGATTTGATATCTGATGTCTATATCAGGCAAAAGTCGGGCAAAGGTTCTGTTGTTTTCGCTGGATAATTGAGAGTCTTTCATCGAATAATAATGTATAGAAACACCCGGATTAAAGGTAAATTTACCTGTAATAAATCGGTAATGCAATCCTACAAAAGCATCGTTAAAAGCATAGGTAACTCGGTTATTGGTTTCCTCTGCATTCAAATCGTTTCGGTTCCCGTTGTCCAAGATTTGAAAAATATGTGAGTTAAAGTTCTGATACGAATGAGTGTTTCCTAAAGTAACATTGATATTAGCTTTGTTAGATACGGAATAATAGTAATCGGCTTTCAGATCGGTTTTGTGGGTTTTCAGAAAACGCTCCTGATAAATGTCTTGTCTGAGTTGATTTCCGATATATCCTTCAAGGTCAAAAGGTTGGTTGCCCAAATTAGCATTATAAAAAGGATCTTCGTCCTGATAAAGATGTTGAGCTTCAAAGGCGAAAACATGCGTGTCGTTTGGAGCATAAAACAGCGAGGCATTTTGATTTACCGAAATAGGGTTTTGTTTTTTATCAGTAGAAATAAACTGATTTTGGTTTGCGTTCGGGGTTACAGTGGTCAGGATGTCATTGTCCTCAATCTGTTGCGATTTTTTCAGAAACACATCGTACTCAAAAGTTACTTTGGTATTGGGTTTATAGCTTGAACTGAGCTTGAACATTCCCATTTCTGATTTCAGAAAACGTGTGTTATCTTCTTCTTGTGTGGTTATGATTTCTTGGTTTTCGGTATTCAGAATCGAATTTCTGCTCCACGATAACATATCGGTTTTTGTTCCCGAAAGGATTCCGAATCCGCTTAAAGTCCAATTTTTTGTAGGATTATAACTAAAGTTAGCAGCTCCGAATTTAGTGTCAATTTCTTTGGCTCGGTTGTTTCTTACCATCGAAATTCCTAAATCGTTGCTCGAAACCTGAAAACTCGAACCTCCTCTTTGCATCATATTTCTAAAACCTCCCGAAAACCTGATATAATCCCGAAAGGTAAGAGGTTGCTCTCCTGTATTGTTAAAGTTGCTAATTAGGTTCAGGCTGTATTTTTCGCTGTAATAAAAAATCTTTGGGTTTACTACATAACGCTCATCGGGTCCTGTTCCTGCTGTGATATCTCCGAACCAGAAGTTCTTTTTTCCGTCTTTGAGTTTTATGTTCATTGCCAAATTATCCTGACTGTCGGTTACAGAACGCATTTGGTCAACTTCGTTATAATTTCTCAAAACCTGCACTTTATCTACTGCATCAGCCGGAATATTCTGCACTCCGATTTTGGTATCTCCGTCAAAAAAATCTTTTCCTTCCACCATCAGTTTAGTAACTTCTTTTCCTTCAACTTTAATTCCTCCGTCTTCATCTACTTCAACTCCCGGAAGTTTTTTAAGAACATCGCCTAATTTTCTTTCTGTTCCGCTGGTAAAAGAATCTGCATTGTAAATAATGGTGTCGCCTTTAATAGAAACGGGCATCTCGTGTACAATTTCAATACCTTCAAGCATAATGCCTTCGCCTTCCATTTGAATCGGGAGAAAAACATTTTCGGTTTTGGTTTCTAAATCGATCGTTTTAGTATTCAACCCCAAGTAGCTCACTTTGAGTTGATATTTGGTATTTGGTTTTAGGTTTAGGGCATATTGCCCTTTTTCTCCGGTAATACTGTATCCGTCCATTTTGTCTAGGTCTAAATTTACAGCCATTACGTTTGCCATCTCGATAGCAATTCCCAAACTGTCGGTTACAATTCCCTGAACTTTTATGTTTTGTGCATCGGTTGAGCTAAAAAATAATGCAAAAAAAGCAGTGAGCAGATATTTTCTCATTTTCTTAATTTGTAAAGATGTAAAAACGGTTGATTTTTCGAGGTGGGTCTAAAATGACTAAAACCTTCTCATTCCGCCTCGTCCTCTTCCCATTTGTTGAAGTTCTTCCATTTTTTCGACAAGGAGTTTTTCAAATTCTTTTTGAGTTACTTCTTTGCCTTTTTTCGGAGTTTTTATTTCTTTTTTCTCTTTCGGATTGATTACTAATTTAGAACAAAGAATGGTTGTTTTTCCGGAGTTTACCTCCATTATAAGTCCCGGTAATCCCCAATATTCCGAAGGGCCGTGCGAAACAGGAATTTCGGGAGTGTACCAAGCCGTAACCACAATTTCGCTCGGAATATCTATCATATCCAAAAAATTAGTCGAACTTTCCTGTTCTTCTTTTTCCTGTTCATCTTTAGCTTCTTTTCTTCGCATATTTTTGAAATCCGTTACGTCAAACGGAATAACAGCTGTAGCCTTAAAACAAGTGTAATTTCCGATTTGTTTGCTTTCGGTTCCCAACTCCCAATCATAGACCTTCAGGGAGTCTTTAATTAAGAATTCCTTCCCGAAAATTTCTCTTTCCTGTAAATAGGTTTGCTCTTGGATGTCTTTGTAATAAACTCCTCCGTACGTCGTGTTTGACATCATTCGGAAGCCTTCAAACATTCCGCCTCCGCCTGATTCCAATCTTACTTCTTCTTCATAAAGTGATATGTTTTTGTCAAACGAAAGTGTAAAAGTTTTTTCAGACATTTTTTTCATTTGCTCCTCAATCATTTTCTGCATTTCGGGAGTGACGTGAGGGCTGTCAATCTTTACGTCATCAGTAGAAGTTTTTGACTGATAGGTGGCAATTCCTCCAAACTGTTGTGCGTTTAGAGCAAATCCACCCATAACCAAAATCAATAAAGTTGTTATTTTTTTCATAGCGAATAATTTTTACTGCTCAATAAGACGCAAAACTATTGATTTTGTTACGAGCCTGTTTAAATTTTATTGAATAAAATTTAAACAGGCTCTTAAACTTTCGTTTATTTTTTGAGCTTTTGTAGGGCTTTTTTGGTAAAATCAGACAGCACTAATTTTCCGGAAATTTTGGCTCTTTCATAAAGAAGAGTATTCCAATTATCTGTTCCTTCCCAAATCACTTTTTTCATTTGATAAAGAGCATCCGGATTGCACTCGGCTAATTTCATACAGAAGGTTTCGAGTTCTTTGTCCAAATCTTTAACGGATTCGTACACCTCTGCATAAAGTCCTTTGTTTTTTGCCCAATAAGCATTTTTCCACGAGTAGGGAGCAAGGGTAAGCTCAGACATTGCTGCTTTTCCGATTTTGCGAGAAACGGCAGGTTCTATAACAAAAGGTCCTATCCCGATGGCGAGTTCCGATAACTTTATGGCTGCTTCTACACTTGCAAGTGCGTAATCGCAGGCAGCAACCAATCCGACTCCACCTCCGACTGCTTTTCCGTGGATTCTACCGATAATGATTTTAGGACATAATCGCATAGCATTAATCACGTTGGCAAAACCCGAAAAAAATATTTCCCCTTGTTCAGGATTGGTAACCGAGAGCAACTCGTCAAACGAAGCTCCGGCACAAAAAGCTCCTTCACCTTCGCTTTTCAGTACAACGAGATTTACTTCGGGATTTTCGCCTAAAAGGTTTAATTCATTTGTGAGTCTTTCTAATAACTCTCCCGGAAAAGAATTGCTTTGCGAATGTCCAAACTCTATGGTTGCTATTTTGTTTTCGATTTTGGTGTATAACGAGCCGTTGGGTCTTGTTGTGGTCATTTTTTGATGGTTTTTTTGTCTGTAAATACTTTTACATTGATTTTCTGAACTTTTCCAAAAGTAAAATTAGTTCTTTTTGCTCATCTGCTGTGAAGTTGGAAGTCAAATTTTCTTCTATATTTTCAACCAATTTGTCCACTTTTTCTAAAATCTGTAATCCTTCGTCAGTAATGCTGACTTCAATCTTTCGTCGATTATTTTTACAAACATTTCGGGTAACCATTTTTTTGAGCAACAGTTTGTCAATCAACCGAGTAGTGTTGCTCGTTTTGGCAAGCATCCGCTCTTGAATGGCTCCCATATTTATGGGTTTTCCTTTTTGTCCTCGAAGTATTCGTAAAACATTAAACTGTTCGATAGAAATATCATACGGCTTAAGAACTTCTGTCAGTCTTTCGGAAATCAGATTTTGTGTAAAAGAAATATTGAGGATTATCTGTTTCGACAAGGGAATTTCGGGTGTTAATTTTAAAATTTTTTCGATTCTCATTATCAATAAATAATTTGGATATACAAAAGATGGTTTTTCGGGGTTCCTGCATTAAACAGAAACTGAACCTAACAAATTTACGATTATTGCTCGTGATTTAAAAGAAAAGTAGGTAAAATTTTACGTTTTGCCTGGTTTAATAATTGAATCTACGGTGCTTAATTTTTTCTGAAAAACATTTGCATAAAACAAATTAAGTACTACATTTGCAGTCTGTTTCCGAAAATTATTTTTCGGGGTGTAGCGTAGCCCGGTCATCGCGCCTGGTTTGGGACCAGGAGGTCGCAGGTTCGAATCCTGCCACCCCGACAAAAAAATCCGATTGCAAAAGAGCAATCGGATTTTTTTTATTTTCTTACCAAAATATAATTATCCTAAAAACGGATATCTATAATCTGTTGGTGGTACTAAAGTTTCCTTAATAGTTCTTACAGAAGCCCAACGAAGTAAATTCAAAGCAGAACCCGCTTTGTCGTTTGTTCCCGAGCCTCTAGCTCCTCCAAATGGCTGATTTCCTACAACGGCTCCAGTTGGTTTATCGTTGATGTAGAAGTTTCCGGCTGCATTTTGAAGTTTTTGAGAAGCCACTTCAATAGCATATCGGTCTTGAGAGAAAACAGCTCCCGTTAGAGCATACTCGGAAGTAGAATCAACTAATTCAAGCGTTTCTTCCCATTTGTTGTCTTCATATACATAAATAGTAAGTACAGGTCCGAAAAGTTCGGTTTCCATAGTTACATATTTTGGATTTGTAGTCAAGATAATCGTAGGCTCGATAAAATATCCTACAGATTTGTCATATTTTCCACCAGCGATGATTTCTGCATCAGTATCTTGTTTTGCTCTGTCAATAAATCCTGCTAATTTGTCGAATGATTCTTCTGAGATTACAGCTGTTACGAAGTTGTCTAAATCTTCAGGTGACCCCATTTTGATAGAAGCTAAATCAGCCAACATCAATTCTTTGGTTTCGTTCCACAAGCTTTGTGGAATATAAGCTCTTGAAGCAGCAGAACATTTTTGTCCTTGGAATTCAAAAGCACCTCTTACTAATCCTGTAGCTAATGCTTTTACATCAGCACTTGGATGAGCAATTACGAAGTCTTTTCCTCCTGTTTCTCCAACAATTCTTGGATATGATTTGTAATTAGAAATGTTATTTCCGATGGTTTTCCAGATACTGTTGAATACTCCGGTTGAACCTGTAAAGTGAACTCCGGCTAATTCTCTGTGAGTTAAAACAACATCGCTAATCATTGATGAGTTTCCGTAAACTACGTTGATAACTCCTTCAGGTAAACCTGCTTTTTTGAAGATTTCAACAATTACGTTAGCCGAAAAAATCTGAGTAGCTGCAGGTTTCCAAACCACTACGTTACCCATTAAGGCAGCCGATGAAGGAAGGTTTCCTGAAATTGCAGTAAAGTTAAACGGAGTGATAGCATACACAAATCCTTCTAGTGGACGATATTCTACTCTGTTCCATGTCGAAGAATCAGAAATAGGTTGATCGCTGTAGATTTGAGTCATATATTCTACGTTGAAACGCAAAAAGTCAATCAATTCACAAGCTGCATCAATTTCAGCTTGGTGAACCGTTTTAGACTGTGCAATCATTGTTGCAGCATTGAGTTTTGCTCTGTATGGTCCTGCGATAAGCTCAGCTGCTTTCAAAAATACAGAAGCTCTGTGTTCCCATGACATTTCAGACCATTTTTTTCGGGCTTCCAAAGCTGTTGAAATGGCCTGTTCAATATGATTTTTTTCAGCTAAATGGTATTTCCCTACAATGTGTTTATGATTGTGAGGAGCGGAGAGATTTTTGGTGTTTCCGGTTCTGATTTCTTTTCCTCCTATATATAGCGGAACATCAACCTGAGCATTCCACATTTCTTTATAAGCTTTTAATACAGCTTCTCTTTCGGGAGTCCCTTTTGCATAAGACTTTACAGGGTCGTTTATAGCTTTAGGAACATTAAAAAAACCTTTTGACATATTTAAAATTTTTTAAGAAAGTTATTGTCTGCTAAGGTACGAAATTTAATTTTTAATTCATTCTGAAAAACACTTCAATTTTTTCCCTCGATTGCATAGTCATATTCTTTTGTAAGCATCTGATATGCCTCGTCAATATAAACATACAGGTCATTACTATGCGGGTCGGTTTCGGTTTGAAGTCCTTTGAGATGTCCTAAGCGTACAATTATCAAATCGTCTTGGGGAATTACAATAACAAATTGCCCTAAATGCCCTCGCATATAAAAAATGTTTTTTCCTAAATAGTCGGAAAGCCAAAACCCGTATCCGTAAGGAGCTCCTTCAAATCGTGGATGTACGGACAATTCTACAAAGGCAGTATCCAAAATCTGTTTTCCGTTCCAATTTCCTTTTTGTTTGTAGAGTTTTCCGAGTCGGGCAAAATCTCGTGCATTTGCAGCTATACAGCAATATGCCTTTTCGATTCCCTCTGGATTATCAACCTGCCAAAAAGCCTGATTTTCGCATCCGAGTGGTTTCCAGAAATGTTTTGAAATATAGTCAGATAGCGTTTCTCCAGTTGCTTTTTCGACAATCATTGCCAGTAGCTGAGTATCTCCACTTGAATATTTGAATTTTTGTCCGGGTTGCTCGGTAGTTTTTAAGTTTAGAATAACTTTTTTCAAATCTTCATCAAAATAAGCTCGGGTTACTACCGAAAACGGGCTGTAATATTTTTCGTCCCAGTTAAGCCCGGAAGCCATCGAAGCTAAGTCTCCTATGGTCATCTTACTTGCCAAACCTTCGGAAAATTCAGGGAAAAAGTCAGAAACCGGTTGGTCGAGACCTTTAATTTTTCCTTCCATAATAGCTTTGCCCAAAGAAGCACTCACATAGCTTTTTGCCATCGAAAAAGAGTTAGTATGTGAGTTTTTTCCGTAGCCGTCAAAGTAACTTTCATGCCAAATACTGTCGTTTTTGATAATCAGAAAAGCTGTAGTCTTTAGCTCGCTATGAGTTTCCAAAAGCTTTGGTGTTTCCGGAATTTTATTATAATCTTTGTGAATATTCCAAGGTTGTACTGCTCCGTTTTCTATAATTCGATTGTCAAAATATTGGTAATCATCAAGAAAAGCCGTATTATATCCGTTAAGATAAGTAACCCTAACGGCTTTTAACAAATAATCTACATCAAACACATACATCAGCAGTACGATTCCCGAAAGAGGAGCAAAAATCCAAAACAAAAATTTTTTCAAAAACTTCATAAGTAGTTGGTTTTCATTGAAAAAATAAAAGTATGAAAAAATCTTCTATGAAACAAAAGATAGTACTTATTGTTGTCTTTTTGAAGGCAAAGACCTGATGAGTTTTTTCTCAGGAAGTTTGGTGGTATCGAGTTTAGGTCTGTGGAGTTCTACTTTTTCTTTTTCGATTTTTATCCTATCCATTACAGCACTGAGTATTTTGTCGTACTCTTCCATATTGGAAGCATAATATTTATTGCTTTGAACAAACTGAAGGCTATCAATGTTGTACTTTTTGTAAATGTAGTGCTCAGGATTTATGTTATGCGATTCATACAGGCGATAATCGTTGTTTCTGATAGCCTGAAACATATTCATATCGTACAAAATGTCAATCATTTTGTCTTCCGCAATAAGGTTTTGGGGCTTAGATTTTGTTTCTGTACAGCTCCAAAGAGTTAGCCCAACGATTATGTATGTAAATATTTTTATCATTTTTTTTAAAAAAAAGAATCGGTCTTACTCTCTGTTAAATAACAATCGCTGTCCGACTTTTTCTTCTTTTATTTTTCCGTTCTGATAAACCACCTTTCCGTTTACAAAGGTATGGGTAATTTTTGTTTTAAAATTTGTTCCTTCAAAGGGCGACCAACCGCATTTGTACAAAATATTGTCTTTGTTTACATTCCAAGGCTGATGAGGGTTTACGATGGTCAAATCCGCATAATAACCTTCTTTTACAAAGCCTCGTTTTTCAATTTTGAAGATTTTGGCAGGATTGTGAGCCGTTTTCTCAACGATTTTTTCCACCGAAATTTTTCCTTGTAAGTGTGCTTCAAAAAGAGCGATCAAAGCATGCTGAACTAATGGTCCTCCGGAAGGAGCTTCTAAATATTTTTTTGACTTTTCCTCGAGTGTGTGAGGTGCGTGGTCCGTGGCTATGTTGTCAATTCTTCCGTCAAGTAATGCTTTCCAAAGTTCGTCTTTATCTGTTTGCGATTTAACAGCCGGATTCCACTTGATAAAATTGCCTTTTTGAGCATAGTCTTCATCGGTAAACCACAGATGATGTAGGCAAACTTCGGCAGTAATTTGCTTTTCTTCGAGTGGAATTTTATTAGTAAAAAGTTTTGTTTCTTTTGCCGTCGAAAGATGAAAAACATGCAACCTCGCTCCTGTCTTTTTAGCCAATTCGATAGCTTTGGAAGACGACAGGTAGCAAGCCTCCGCACTTCTGATTTTCGGATGATATTCAACCGGAATATCCTCTCCGAATTCCTCTTTGTATCGGGTTAAATTATTTTTGATTGTTGTTTCATCTTCGCAATGAACAGCAATTAGCATCTTTGTTTTTGAAAAAATATTTTCGATGATTTCAGGATTATCAACCAACATATTTCCTGTCGAAGAGCCCAAAAACATCTTGATTCCAGCTACATTTCGAGGGTTGGTTTTCAAAACTTCATCTAAGTTATCATTGGTAGCTCCCATCATAAACGAGTAATTCGCAAACGATTTTTGAGCAGCAATTTGATATTTTTCTTCTAAAAGTTCTTGTGTAACGGCATTTGGAACGGTATTGGGTTGTTCGATAAACGAAGTAATTCCGCCTGCAACGGCTGCCTTGCTTTCTGATTCTATATCGCCTTTGTGAGTGAGTCCCGGTTCTCTGAAATGCACCTGATCATCAATCATTCCGGGTATGAGATAATTTCCTTCGGCATCTACAATTTTCCAATCAGACGACTTAACGCTTATCTGTTCCGCAATTTCGGAGATAAATTCATTTTCGATTAGAACATCTCCTTCAAAAATTTCTCCTTCGTTTACAATTTTAGCGTTTTTTATAAGTGTGGTCATAAGATTTATAGAAATATATTCTGCAAAGATAATGAGAGTTTTGGTGTTTTTTCTTCTCTTTTTTGAGATTTTTACAGTCAAAATTTTAGAAGTGTAATTAGAAATTTCATTGAGAAACTAATCCTTAATAGGTCTATCAAAGAAGGTCTTTTTTGTTAATTCTTTTTCTTTTTTCCGTTGTTGAATTTAATTTTTCCCAAACTTGGTTTAGCCTCTTTTTTAGCCGTATTTTTTTTAACGGATTTCTTTTCAATGGTTGGTTTCTCTGTTTTCTGTACTTTGTTTTCTGTTTTTTTCTGAGCTAAAACCTGCTTCGGATTTTTAGGATTTTCTTTAGTTCCTCGAAGATGGATTACCAATCCATTGAGAAAATTACGCAAAATCTGATCACCACATTCTTTGTAATTCGGGTGGTCTTCTGCTCTGAAAAAAGCTCCTAATTCTGATTTTGAAATTCTGAAGTCAACCAATTGAAGAATCTCTATAATCTCTTCGTCTCTTAACTGCAAGGCCACACGGAGTTTTTTAAATATGTCGTTATTTGTCATTTTATATCTATTTAAACAACAAAGGTAAGCATATACAAAATACAAATATGTATTTTCGTACTTTAGTAGCCTAAAATCCGTAACTATGTTTTTTGAACAAACAAAATGGATTATTGTAATAGAACTTATTTATTTGCTTTTTATCATAACCGTATGTATTCGTATTATTTGGGATACTCGTTCGGTTAGCAAAACATTGGCATATTTGTTATTTGTGGTTTTTGTTCCTATTTTCGGGGTAATATTTTATTTTTCGTTCGGAATAAATTACAGAAAACGAAAGATTTACAACAAAAAACTCGAAGTAGACCAATTTTTCCAAAAAGATCTCGAACGCAGATTGACCGAAAACAATCAAAAGATCTTATCTACAGAGCGTCTTTCGGTTAAGAGAAACCGAAAACTCATCCGGCTACTTTCAAATCAAAAAACAGAACGTTCTTACGTGTTACCCAACTCGGACATTCGCATATTAAACAACGGAGAAAACTTTTTCCCTTTATTGTTTGACCAAATCCGAAAAGCCAAAAAACACATTCATATCGAATTTTATATTTATGAAGATGATGTTATCGGAAACCAGCTCAAAGATTTACTTATACAAAAAGCCAAAGAGGGTGTCGAAGTTCGCTTTATTTATGATGATTTCGGAAGTAAATCCATCCGAAAAACCATTGCACGAGAATTGAACCAGAACGGAGTACAGGCTTTTCCGTTCAACAAAATCAAACTCATTTATTTGGCAAACCGATTGAATTATCGCAATCATAGAAAAATTGTAATTATTGACGGAAAAACTTCGTTTGTCGGAGGAATAAATATCTGTGACCGATATATCAACCAACCTGAAAACAAGCTGTATTGGAGAGACACTCATCTGATGATTAAAGGGTTTTCTTCTTTTACTTTACAAAGGGTTTTCTTGTCAGACTGGAGCTTTTGTAGTGACGAAAATCTGACTGTGAATTCAGAATATTTTCCGTTTGATGAGGTTGATAAACCAGAAAATTACTATGCTCAAATTGTATCAAGCGGTCCAGATTCTGATTTACCAAATATTTTATATTCTATTATTCAGGCTATAAATTCTGCTCAAAAAGAAGTGCTGCTTACTACTCCGTATTACATCCCCGATTCGTTTTTGCAAGAGGCTTTGATTATTGCGTCTTTGAGCGGAATAGAGATAAAATTATTGGTTCCGAAAGAAGGCGATTCAAAAATTGTACATACTGCCACAAAAGCATTTTTGGGTGAATTGCTCAAGGCGGGAATCAAGATTTATATGTACGAAAAAGGATTTATTCACTCCAAAACTTTTGTAGTGGACGGAAAATTGGCTTCGGTAGGAACTGCCAATTTAGATATGAGAAGTTTTGATTTGAATTTTGAGGTTTCGGCTTTGGTTTACGACAAGCGAATCGCACAAGAAGTACGAAATTCTTTTTACAAAGACTTGGAAGATTCCGTTCAGATTAACCCTGAGCAATGGATAAATCGTTCAAAATTCAAACGCATTATCGAAAAAATCGTACGACTGGTTTCACCTTTTATGTAGCGGAAATTTATTCTTTTTCGGAAATTTTGACTTCATACATTGCCTGAAAAATATCAAAAACTTGCTGAGCTTCTTTTTTACGTACAGCAATTTCGATTTGACAATCCATTTCTAATTTTTGCCCGATTATATTCAGGTTTTTTTCTTTGATGACCCGCATCACTCGATTCATTTCTCTGTATTCAAAACCGATTGTGTAATGAATATCAATGGTTTTTTCGATGATTTGAGCATTTTCTAAAGCCATTTTGGTTGTTTCTTTATAAGCTGTAACCAATCCTCCAACTCCGAGTTTTACACCTCCGAAATAACGAACTACAACTACCAGAATATTGGTAAGTTCAAATGATTGAATTTGTCCATAAATCGGAAGTCCGGCACTTCCACTTGGTTCTCCATCATCGTTTGCCCGATAATAAACTTGTTCTGTTCCGAGCTGAAAAGCATAGCACCAATGTCGGGCAGAAAAATGTTGTTTTTTGATTTTGTCTAAAATCAATTTTACTTCTTCTTCTGAGTGTACCGGAAAACAATATCCAAAAAACTTGCTGTTTTTTTCTTTGTACAACACTTCTTCAGACGGGATTTCTATGGTTTTGTATGTGTCTTTTTCTTCCAAAATTATTACAGTTCCTTTCTTTCGTTTTTCAGAAAGATAGATTTTTTATACTCTTGACAAATGTAATTTTGTGTGCAAAAATAAGGAAAATCATCTAAGCTGTTTTTATGAATCTGTTCAAAAAGAAACAACATTATTGCACGTTGATATTTATTGCAGAAAAGGTGTTATTAAGCCTTGTTCAAATTCATCAACTCACGTGTGGCGAATTTTTATTAAATTTGTTGTAATTTATTCCTTGTAGTTTTTACCCGAAAATTATAATGGTTTGAAAAATAACTTTTATTATGGAAAAGAAAAACGAAATAAAATTATTTAAAGAAAAGAAAGTCCGTACACTTTGGGACGAACAGCAGGGAAAATGGTACATTTCGGTTATTGATGTAATTGAAGTGCTGACAGAAAGCCCACGTCCAAGAAAATATTGGAGTGCTTTGAAAACCAAACTCAAAACAGAAGGAAGTGAACTGTCCCAAAATATGGGACAGTTGAAAATGCTTGCTGAAGACGGAAAAATGAGAATGACCGATGTGGCTGATACAGAGCAGATTTTCCGTTTGATACAATAAAAGTAGCACGATTGGAATTAGAACAAAAAACAGGCAAAAAAGTAGTTTCTTCTGTGAATGCAAAAATATCTTTAAAAGGAAAAGATGTTAAGCAGATTGATGAGAAATAATAATATAGTTATGAAAAAAATCCTTTATGTCACAATATTTTTATTGGGTTTATTTTATCTAAAAGCCCAGCATAGAAGTGAAATCTCTATGGAAAATAAGCTGTTTGGAGCTTCGACCTTTTGGAATGAAGTAAACCAAAATTTTGTGTATTTGGATAAATTGGATTATTCCAAACTCGAAACGGACTACAAGCAATTGTTAAAAGATATTTTGGAAACCCAAAACGACTATGAATATTACAGGTTATTGGAAAAATTTTGTGCTACTTTAAAAGATGGGCACACCAATGTTTATCCTCCTGATTATATTGGTGAAAACTTTGGTTATCAGAGCTTTGGAACGATTGAATTTCGCCTAAAAAATATCGAAAACAAAACCATTATTTACAGAATTAACGAAAGTACAAAAAACGAACTTCCTATCGGAACGGAAATTCTGAAAATAAATGATTTAGACATTAAAGAATATAAAGAAAAATACATAAAACCATATATTTCTTATTCTACCGATTACATTTTGGAAAATTGGGCTGTAAACGATTTGTTTTATGCTCCTTACGGAACAAAATATAAAGTGGAATTTTTGTTGCCAAACCAAAAAAAAGTCATCAAAGAACTGGTTTTACAGAAATCAACCGATGAAAAACTCGTTCCTGAAAACAAATCTTTTCAGTTATTGGAACACAAATGGCTTGAAAACAACACATTATACATTGCTTTAAATTCATTTAATACAACAGTGATTGTTGATGCTTTTAAAGAAATAGTTCCCGAACTTTCCAAAGCTAAATTTTTTATCATTGATTTGAGAAATAACGGAGGTGGAAATTCAGGTAATGCATTTCAGATTTTACAGTATTTTACCAAAGACCAAAAGCTGAATTATGCCAAAATGTCCAGCAGAAAAAATATTGCAGCTTTCAAAGCTTGGGGAAAATATGTAACGGAAAAAGATACTCTAAACAATACTTCCAAAAAAGAACAATATCTGACTTTCAACAATCGAAATTACTATGAATTTCCGAAAAATGAGTTTAAAACCGATAAAGATATTCCGAGATTTGTAAAGCCGACCGTTGTTTTGATTTCCAACAATACAGCTTCGGCTGCGGAAGATTTTTTGGTTGCGGCTGATAATCAGAAGCATTTTATAAAAATCGGAGAACCCACTTTCGGAAGTACTGGACAACCTATCCATTTCGATTTACCAAACGGAGGCGAAGCAAGAGTTTGTACAAAAAAAGACACTTATCCTGACGGACGTGAATTTGTCGGGGTCGGTATTTTGCCCGATATAGAAGTAAAACAAACAATAGCTGATTTTTTAAACGAAAAAGATATAGCTTTGGAAAAAGCATTGAAATATTTGGAACAGAGAAAATAAAATTCATATCCAATGAACAGAAAAAACATACAACACATAAAAATTAAAGGTCAAGCTAACTTGAAACCTGAAACAAATTCAAACTTGAAACAAACTTTCCTCACAGCCGAAGGAATTGATGTAAAGCAATCCTATTCCGAAAAGGATTTGGAGGAATTGGAACATTTGGGTTTTGCAGCAGGTTTTGCTCCGAATTTAAGAGGACCTTATTCTACGATGTACGTGAGACGACCTTGGACAATTCGTCAGTATGCAGGTTTTTCGACAGCCGAAGAAAGTAACGCTTTTTATAGACGAAACTTAGCCGCCGGTCAAAAAGGACTTTCGGTTGCTTTTGACTTGGCTACTCACCGAGGTTATGATTCTGATCACGAAAGAGTAGTGGGTGATGTAGGAAAAGCGGGAGTGGCGATTGATTCGGTTGAAGATATGAAAGTGTTATTCGACCAAATTCCGTTGGGAGAAATGTCGGTTTCGATGACAATGAACGGAGCCGTACTTCCGATTATGGCTTTCTATATCGTAGCGGCCGAAGAACAAGGAGTGGACAAAAAGTTACTTTCAGGAACCATCCAAAATGATATTTTAAAGGAGTTTATGGTTCGGAATACCTATATTTATCCACCAACACCTTCCATGAAAATCATTGCAGATATTTTCGAATATACCAGCAAGTTTATGCCTAAGTTCAACTCAATTTCGATTTCGGGTTATCATATTCAGGAGGCTGGAGGAACCAATGATATTGAATTGGCTTATACGTTAGCAGACGGATTAGAGTACGTAAGAACCGGAATCAAAGCAGGAATGGACATCGATACATTTGCTCCTCGTTTGTCGTTTTTCTGGGCCATCGGGATGAATCATTTTATGGAAATTGCTAAAATGAGAGCCGGACGAATGTTGTGGGCAAAACTCCTGAAACAATTCAACCCGAAAGACGAAAAATCATTGGCTTTACGTACGCATTGCCAAACTTCAGGTTGGAGTTTAACCGAACAAGACCCATTTAACAACGTAGCTCGTACGGCTATCGAAGCGATGGGAGCAGCGCTTGGAGGAACACAATCGTTACATACCAATGCATTGGACGAAGCAATTGCCCTTCCGACCGATTTCTCAGCTCGAATTGCTAGAAACACGCAAATATATATCCAAGAAGAAACCAAAATTACCAAAACGGTTGATCCTTGGGCAGGAAGTTATTACGTAGAGAGTTTAACTTCAGAAATTGCTGATAAAGCTTGGGCTTTAATCCAGGAAGTGGAAGAATTAGACGGAATGACAAAAGCCATCGAAGCGGGAATTCCGAAGCTTCGCATCGAAGAAGCTGCAGCAAGAAAACAAGCTAGAATCGATAGCGGACAAGATATTATTGTGGGTGTGAACAAATACCGATTAGAAAAAGAAGATCCGTTACATATTTTGGATGTGGATAACCAAATGGTTCGCAAGCAGCAAATTGAAAGGTTAAACCAAATAAAAGCTACTCGTGATAATGCCAAAGTAAAGGAATGTTTGGAAAAAATCACCGAAGTTGCCAAAACAGGCAACGGAAATTTATTAGAACTTGCTGTTGAGGCAGCACGACACAGAGCCACGCTCGGTGAGATCAGTGACGCTTTAGAGAGCGTTTACGGAAGGTATAAAGCACAAATCAGAAGTTTTAGCGGCGTGTATAGCAAAGAAATCAATAACGACGAAAGCTTTGAAAAAGCAAAACAATTAGCAGATGAGTTTGCTAAACAAGAAGGTAGAAGACCTCGTATTATGATTGCCAAAATGGGGCAAGACGGTCACGACCGTGGTGCGAAAGTAGTAGCAACCGGTTATGCTGACGTAGGTTTTGACGTGGATATTGGGCCTCTTTTCCAAACCCCACAAGAAGCAGCCAAACAAGCAGTTGAAAACGACGTACATATTTTAGGAGTTTCTTCACTGGCAGCAGGACACAAAACGCTAGTTCCACAAGTGATTGAAGAACTCAAAAAATACGGACGCGAAGATATTATGGTAATTGTTGGAGGAGTGATTCCTGCACAAGATTATCAATATCTGTTTGATGCGGGAGCGGTTGCTGTGTTTGGTCCCGGAACGAAAATCTCGGAAGCAGCAATTAAGATTCTGGAGGTTTTGATAGAAGGATAGTTTTTACTTTTTTTCCCAAAACATAAATGTTTAGGGTTAAGTATAATTTGGCACTCCGTGCCACCTGAAGCGAGAAGTTCGGAGCACTTAATTATACTTAACCCGATGCATAGCTTCGGGATAAAAGATACTCACTACCGCACGGAGTGCGGCACATACAAAAGATAATATGAGTTATACCAGACTTTTATATCATATTGTTTTTCGAACGAAATATAGTCAACCTACGATTCCGAATGCTGTTGCTATAATGCGGGTTTTCAATACTTATCAAAACCCAATCCGAAGTTTGAAGTAATTTTCTGATAATCAAATACCAAATTTATACTACTTTTAAGGTTTTTCAGTTATATTCTTTTACAGGAAAATTTGTGAAAATCCTTTTAATCTGTGTTTAAAAATTTTCTTCTGATACTATTCGTTTTTTGTGTTTCTGTTGCTGTGGCACAAGAGACCAATCCTTTGTATGTTTCGGAGAAAATCAGTGTTACGAATGATACGATAACACTTCAAAACAAAAACATCAACCCTTCAGAATTTACGATTTTAGATAAAAACGGAAATCCACTGAACGAAGAAAATTACGAAATCGATTATACCAACGGGAAAATCATCTTTCAGAACATCCAAACCGATTCACTCGAGGTTAGTTATTTTAAACTACCTGACTTTTTGACCAAAGAATATTCGATTTATGACGAAAACCGAGTAGTTTCGAATGAAGAATATGACGGAATGTTGTATTCGCTCGATGTCGGAATTCCAAAGCGATTCGTGCCGTTCGAAGGCTTGAATACTTCAGGAAGCATTTCCCGTGGAGTTACGGTCGGAAACAACCAGAATGCCGTTACCAATTCGTCTTTGGATTTACAGATTACGGGAAAATTGTCTGACAATGTGAGTATCAGAGCTTCGATTCAGGACAGCAATATTCCGATTCAGGAAGGAGGTTATTCGCAAAGATTAGACGAATTCGACCAGATTTTTATCGAATTATTTTCGGATACGTGGAACATCCGAGCGGGAGATTTATTTTTAGAAAACAGGCAATCTCGTTTTTTGAATTTCAACAAAAAAGTACAGGGAATTTCGACTAATTTTTCTTTCGGAGATGAAAACAAAACTACGGTTTTTTCGAGTGTAGGATTGGTTAGAGGGCAATATGCACGAAGCAGCTTTACGGGTCAGGAAGGCAATCAAGGACCGTATAAACTTCGGGGAAACAACGGAGAACTGTACGTTTTAGTCGTTTCGGGTTCAGAACGGGTTTACGTAAACGGAATTTTGTTAGAACGTGGAGAAGACAAACATTATGTGATTGATTATAATGCTGGAGAAGTGATTTTCACTTCGCTTTTCCCGATTACATCCGAAATGCGGATTAATATCGAATATCAATTTTCTGAACGAAATTATACCCGTTTTATAGCTTATGGAGGTGTGATGCACCAGCGTGAAAAATGGAATATCGGAGGATTTCTATATTCTGAAAATGATATGAAAAATCAGCCATTACAACAGAATTTATCTCCAGAGCAAGTCGAAATCCTTAAAAACGCAGGAAATGATTCGGAGCAAATGGTTGCATCTAGTGCTTACGAAGATTCGTATTCCGAAAATCGGATTTTGTACAAAAAAGTTTGGGTCGGAGGAGTTGAAGTGTTTGAATTTTCGAACAATCCGGAAGACGAATTGTATAATGTGCGTTTTACGCTTGTGGGTCAAGGCAACGGAAATTATATTTTGGCAAACAATCAAGCCATCGGAAAGATTTATCAATACATCGAACCCATTGGAGGAATTCCACAAGGAAATTACGAACCGATTATTCGATTGGTCGCTCCCGAAAAAATCCAGATGGCGACACTTTTAGGAGGCTATCACACCGAGAAAACCCAAGCTGATTTTGAAGTCGGAATGAGCAACAATGACAAAAACTTATTTTCTGATATTGATGACCAGAACAACCAAGGATTTGCGGGAAGAGTAAAGCTGAATCAAAGAGTTTTGTCTGGAGAATACCAAGTAGATGCTTTTGCAGATTATCAGTTTGTGGACAAGAATTTCAGAACTATTGAGCGACTTTTTACTATAGAATTCGACCGAGATTGGAACATCAACACCATAATGAACTCAAGCCAAAGTTTACTGATAGCAGGTACAAAAGCCAAGCTCAAAAACAACGGATTCGTAAATTATCAGTTCGAAAAATTAGATTTTTCGGACCAATTTAATGCCAACCGAAATGTGCTCAATACCAACCTGAAATTCGATAAACTAACCGTTCAGTCTGAAAATTCAATTCTGAATAGTGACGGAAATTATTCCACAACCGATTTTACACGAAGCCAAACTCAAGCTCGTTACCATTTCGACAAAAATTGGGTGGGAACTTCTTTGCGATTAGAAGACAATTCCGAACGCTTGAAAGAGACTAATTCGCTTTCGAATTTAAGCCAACGATTTATCGAATATGGAGGTTTTGTCGGACGAGGAGATTCCACGAAAGTGTATTTACAATTAGGCTATTTGCATCGTAAAAACGATAGTTTGGTAGGAGGAACAATCCAAAGAGTGAATCAGTCGAATTCGTTTTACGTAAAATCAAGGTTGTTGCAAACTCAAACCAGCGATTTATCAGTTTTTGTGAATTATAGAATTTTGAAATATACGGATAACGTGTTGCCAAAAGAACCTTCGTTGAATTCGAGAGTGGTGTATAATGACCGTTTTTTTAATCAATTAGTTCAGTTGAATACTTCGTTTGAAACCATGTCTGGAAGCTTGGCACAACAGGAGTTTACCTATCTTGAGGTCGAACCCGGACAAGGCGTTTATATGTGGAACGATTATAACGGAAACGGAATTCAGGAGCTCGAAGAGTTTGAAATTGCAGTATTTTCGGATCAAGCCAAATACATTCGGGTTTTTCTGCCGAATCAGGTTTTTGTAAAAACGCATCAGAATCGTTTTTCAAATTCGTTGACTTTGAATCCTACCCAATGGCAAAACGAAAATGGAGTAAAAAAAGTACTGTCGTATTTTTATAATCAGACTTCGTTTTTGGTGGATAGAAAAATCGAACGGAACGAAGATAATTTCGATTTGAACCCGTTTGGAGGAGATTCAGACGAGGTTTTGGCTCTGAATACGAATGTGCGAAACAGCTTGTTTTACAACCGAGGAAAACAAGACCATTCGGTTACTTATACCTATTTGTTGAGCGAGGCAAAAAGTCTATTGTCGGTTGGTTCGGTAAGCAACAAAACAGGTTCGCATCAATTACAGTACAATCATCTTTTTTCGGGAATTTGGCTGATGAATTTGAGTACAAAAACCGTTTTGACAGAAACTACTTCGGAGAATTACGACACGCGAAATTTTAGAATAGAAACCTATAATCTGCACCCGAAATTGTCGTATTTATTTACCAAAAACACAAGTTTAGATGTGTTTTACGAATTCCAAAACAAAAAGAATACGACTGGAAATTTAGAAGAATTAGTACAGCATCGAGCAGGATTGTCCTTTAGTTTTTCGGGCAAAAAAGGATTTACCTCAACAGGAGAATTCTCGTTGTACGAAAATGATTTTACAGGAAATTCACTTTCTCCGGTTGCCTACCAAATGTTAGAAGGATTGCAAGCCGGACAAAACCTCACTTGGAGGTTACTCTTGCAGAAAAACCTAACCCAATACTTGGACTTAAACCTAAATTACGAAGGCCGAAAAAGCGAAACCTCAAAAACAATTCACACAGGAAGTGTACAGTTAAGGGCGTTTTTTTAATTGAGTTTTAACCTCGATTAAAAGCAAAAAGTAAGCTATAACCAAACCTCACAGGTTTTGAAAACCTGTGAGGTTTTTTTAAATCTTATCAACTATTGCACGGAATATCCTTGGGCTAAAATTTCTTTCCATTCCGGATTTTTTTTGACATAAGCTGCTACAAAAGGGCAAACCGGAGCGAGTGTGTGTCCGTTGGTTTTGAGGTATTCCAAGGTGTTTTGAACCAAAATTTTTCCGATGCCTTTTCCACCTAATTCTTTCGGGACTTCGGTATGGGTCAAAAACATAATGTTTTGGTTGTTCAGGATGTAGTCTATAAAAGCAGTACGGTCTTCGGTGTGAAGTTCAAAGCGTTTTTTGTCTTGGTTTACAATAAATTCCATAATATTGTTTTATTTCAAAGGTAATTATTTATTTTTATTCTAATTCATTTTTCAGGGAAGCTCCAATATTTTTCAGAGCGATACAGCTTATAAGAATTGGTAAATTTTTGTTCGTAAAAACAAGGATTTTGTCTGAAATCAGGGGTTTAGAATCGAAAAAAACACAAAAAGATTAAATTATCGGTTAATTGTATTATTTTTGTGCTTATAAAAACAATAAACAGATGTCTAAGTTCGGAGAAATCATAAACACGGAAAGTCCGGTTTTGATTAGTTTTTATAACGATTGGAACGAATCTTCAGAAGCAATGCATTCTGTAATACGGAATGTGGCTGCTGTACTTGGAGACAAAGCAAGGGTTATAAAAATTGATATAGAAAAAAACAATGAATTAGCCGAAGCCTTACGAATCAAAACAGTACCTACTCTTATGATTTACAAAAAAGGGCAAATGGTTTGGAGGCAATCAGGGGAACTCGATGCAGACGCTATTATCATTACCGTTCAGGAATTTGCTTAGTGTTTAAACGTCTATTTTTACGGAAAATCTACTCTAATAGGCTTCTTATTTGTCAGTCATTATATTAGCTTTGCTGAACTACTACCCATACACAATCGTCTTTGTCAATACAACAAAATAATAAATAATCATAAAGAGTTTGTGTGATTTAATTAAATGTCATACATTTGCAAACTCTTTAAAAATAATTTTTTTAATCTAAACATATTGTTATGTACGCAATCGTAGAGATAGCAGGGCAACAATTTAAAGTAAGCAAAGACCAAAAAGTATTTGTTCATCGTTTGGATACAGAAGAAGGAAAAAACGTGAGTTTTTCTAAAGTTCTTCTGCTTGACAACAACGGAACAATAACTTTAGGCGCCCCGGCTATAGAAGGTGCTTCTGTTGAAGCCAAAGT
>JBAYPE010000007.1:0-87914 GCA_041677865.1 Flavobacteriaceae bacterium | reverse complement strand
GAGAAGTAAATCAAAGAAATTCCTTTATGGGTGGAAATGCTCCGACAGGAACATATTACTACATTCTTGAACTAAACGACAAAGACTATCCGACTCCTTTGCAGGGGTATCTTTATCTTACTCGGTAATTGTTTTCACACAAGGTTTACGAATCTTGAGCAGGTTGTTTGTTTAGTATCATATAACCTAAAACTCCACCAATTATAGAAGCAACAAAGATTCCTATTTTGGCTTGGGTTATGTATTCTTCGTGAGTAAAAGCCAAGGAAGTAACAAAGAGCGACATTGTAAATCCTATAGAAGCCAATAAACTCAATCCGAAAAGATTTTTCATATTCATACCTTCGGGAAAAGGAGCTATCTTTAATTTTACACACAACCAAGTAAAGCCAACAACTCCAACAACTTTTCCTGCCAATAACCCTAAAGCAACTCCAAGAACTACATTGGTGCTAAATAGCTGCTCCAAATCAATGTCTAAAACAGAAACTCCTGCATTGGCTAAAGCAAAAATAGGAATAATAATGAAGGTTACCATCGGATGCATAGCGTGTTCCAGTTTTTGCAACGGAGGAATAGCCTTATTGGTATCTGACTTCATTCGCTCTAAAATATGGAGTTGTTCATTAGTCAGAGTTGGAATTTTATCGTTTGCGTCTGATTTTTTAAAGCGAGTTAAATGCTTGTTTATTCTGGCTATAAAAACATTTTCTTTAATCTTAACATCGGCAGGAATTGTAAATGCTGCTAAAACAGCAGCGATTGTGGCATGCACTCCCGACAACAAAAAAGCGGTCCAAAGACCTAAGATTCCAAAAAAGGCATAAAACAACACGCTTCGTACACCTAATTTATTACCCAAATACATAACCATTAAGAACGAAAAACCAATAAGAAGGCTAACACTTGAAATGTCAGAAGTGTAGAAAAATGCAATAACCAAAACCGCACCCAAATCATCTACAATTGCCAAAGCAGTCAAGAACACTTTTAAAGCCAACGGAATTTTATTACCCAACAAATACAGCACTCCTAACGCAAAAGCAATATCGGTAGCCATAGGTATTCCCCAACCGCTATGTACTTCGCCTTCCGGATTAAAGGCTAAATAAACCAAAGCAGGAACAAGCATACCACCAATAGCAGCAGCAATCGGAAGTAGGGCCTTTCGTGGATTTGATAACTCACCGCCTACAATTTCTCTTTTTAATTCTAACCCAACCACAAAAAAGAAAATAGCCATCAATCCGTCATTAATCCAATGGTGTAGGTTGTATTCCAAATAAGTTTTGCCGTCAAACTGAAAACCAAATTTATGCTCCAAAAAGTGATGGTATTCATCTGACAATGGAGAGTTTGCAAAAACTAAAGCAATAATTACACTGATACCCAGTACAATTCCTCCTGCTTTTTCGTTTTGTATAAATTTCTGAATCGGCTTTGTAACTTTTTCAATTGGAGTCTCTTTCAGTTTGGTCATTTGATTTTTTTGATGGTTTCAATGTGCAAAGATAGCATTTTCGAAATTTTACTTATATGTCTGATGAAGTTTTTGTGAATTGAAGAATAAGGAGCTCTTTTTTGTGTTTTTAAACTCCCAAATGTTTGAATCATAAAGTAAACAAAATTCTTTATATTTTTCTATTTTTGTAAGAAACAAATATTTTTTGCTAAAGACTTTCAACACTAAGACCTAACTATGCAGGAAACACAATATACAGAAGACAACATACGTTCGCTCGATTGGAAAGAACACATCAGGATGCGTCCGGGAATGTACATCGGAAAATTAGGAGACGGTTCTTCTCCTGATGACGGAATTTACATTCTTTTAAAAGAGGTTATCGACAACTCTATTGACGAATTTGTTATGGGGACAGGAAAAACCATTGAGGTAACCATTAAGGACAAAACGGTTACGGTTCGTGATTACGGTCGTGGAATTCCGCTCGGAAAAGTGGTTGATGTGGTTTCTAAAATGAATACAGGAGGAAAATACGATTCGTTAGCATTCAAAAAATCGGTTGGATTAAACGGGGTTGGAACCAAAGCTGTTAATGCTCTTTCAGCTTATTTCAGAGTCGAATCTGTACGAGATAATCAGCAAAAAGCAGCAGAATTTTCGGCTGGAAATCTAACTCTTGACGAAGAGATTACCGAAATAACCAAACGAAAAGGAACAAAAGTAATCTTTACCCCCGATGAAGTTATTTTCAAAAATTATAAATTCCGCAATGAATATGTGATTCGGATGCTCAAAAATTATTGTTACCTTAATCGGGGGCTTACCATAATTTACAACGGAGAAAAATTCTATTCAGATAACGGACTAAAGGACTTGTTGGAAGAAACCATCAACGAAGATGATATGGTTTATCCGATAATCCACCTCACAGGAAATGACATCGAAATAGCTATTACACACAGCAAAACTCAATATTCCGAAGAGTATCACTCGTTCGTAAACGGACAAAACACCACCCAGGGAGGAACACATCTGAGTGCTTTTAAAGAAGCGGTAGCCAAAACGATTCGTGAGTTTTTTAATAAACCTTTTGAGGCTGCTGATATCCGAAAATCTATTGTTAGTGCTGTAAGCATTAAAGTTATTGAGCCGGTTTTTGAATCGCAAACCAAGACTAAATTAGGCTCGACCGAAATGGGAGAAAATCTTCCGTCTGTCCGCACTTACATCAATGATTTTGTTAAGACAAATCTCGACAATTTCTTACACAAAAATCCTGAAACGGCCGACGCCTTACTTCGTAAGGTATTACAGGCAGAACGAGAGCGAAAGGAACTTTCGGGAATTCGAAAACTGGCCAGAGAAAGAGCCAAAAAAGCAAGCCTTCACAACAAAAAACTACGCGATTGCAGGGTACATTTGACAGACACTAAAAATCCGTTGAGTTTAGAGAGCACACTCTTTATTACAGAGGGAGATTCGGCAAGTGGTTCGATTACTAAATCCAGAAATGTGAACACCCAAGGGGTATTTTCACTTCGGGGAAAGCCACTGAATTCTTACGGAATGAGCAAAAAAATCGTTTACGAAAACGAGGAATTCAACCTGCTTCAATCGGCTTTGGATATTGAAGAAGATATGGAAAACTTACGTTATAATAATATCGTGATTGCAACCGATGCAGATGTCGATGGAATGCACATCCGATTACTATTGATTACGTTTTTCCTTCAATTCTTTCCGGAACTCATCAAAGACGGACATTTATACATCTTGCAAACTCCGCTTTTCAGGGTTCGAAACAAAAAAGAAACGATTTATTGTTATTCGGAAGAAGAACGAAAAGCTGCCATCGAAAAACTCAAACCCAAACCCGAAATTACAAGGTTTAAAGGATTGGGAGAAATTTCACCCGATGAGTTCAAATATTTTATCGGAGAAGATATGCGATTAGATCCGGTAATGCTCGATAAGGCGATGTCTATCGAAAAATTGTTGGAATTCTACATGGGTAAAAACACCCCTGACCGTCAGGAATTTATCATCAATAATCTAAAAGTTGAGGTAGATGCAATCGAAGAATTATAATACACTGATTGTTGTTGTCGGGACTACCGCTATCGGAAAAACCGCTAAGGCTATTGAGCTGGCAAAACACTATGGAAGTGAGATAATTTCTTGCGATTCCAGACAGTTTTTTAAGGAAATGACCATCGGAACAGCCGTTCCGAGCAAGGAAGAATTAGAAATTGTTCCGCATTATTTTATTCAGAATAAAAGTATTTTTGAGTCATACAATGTAGGAGATTTTGAGCGGGAAGCTCTTGCAAAATTAGACGAATTGTTTCAAAAGAATTCCGTTCAGGTAATGGTCGGAGGTTCGGGTTTGTATGTCGATGCTATTGTAAAAGGATTTGATGATTTTCCTGATATTGAACCTTCGGTTCGGGAAGAAATCAAAAAGGAATACGACGAAAAAGGAATATCTTTTTTGAAGGAAAAACTCAAAGAAACAGATGTTTTTTATTACGAAAAATTACAAACCGAAAACCCGCAAACTCTTGAAAATCCGCAACGTATGATGCGTTTTGTGGAAGTTTCCGTAGGAAGCGGAAGACCATACTCTTCATTTCTGAATCAAAAGAAAAACATCCGAAATTTTAAAACCATTCTAATCGGACTGGAAGCCAATCGAGAAATCATTTATGAACGAATCAACCAAAGAGTGGATATTATGATAAAAAACGGACTTTTGGAAGAAGCCCGAAGACTTTATCCACATAAGCATCTAAATGCTTTGCAAACAGTAGGATACAAGGAGTTGTTCGATTATTTTGACGGAAAAATCATACTTGAGTTTGCTGTCGAAGAAATCAAAAAAAACACCCGAAGATTTGCCAAACGACAACTCACTTGGTTCAAACGCAATCCGAATATTTTATGGTTTGATTATAAAGCATCAATTGATGAAATCGTGAAGAGCAAACCGTTTTCAGCAGTGCACCACTTTTGACTACTTGATAAGATTATAAATCTCCTGAGTTTCTTTCATCATTTTCTCAAAGTTGATTTTCAAATCAATGAGTTTACCGGTGTGAATGTCAAAAACCCAACCGTAAACTTTTAATTTTCTTTCGTAATAAGCCTTCTGAACCACAGCCGTTTTGATGACGTTTAAGCATTGTTCTTGAACATTAAACTCAACTAATTTATTGTATCGTTCGTTTTGGTTTTCGATTGCGTTCAGCTCATTTTTGTGCATCCGATAAACATCTCTTACGTTTCTGAGCCACGGATTCAGAATTCCTAAATCGTCGGGTTCCATAGCAGCTCTGACACCTCCACAGCCGTAATGTCCGCAAACAATAATTTGTTCTATATTAAGAGCTCCGACTGCATAATTAATAACCGACATTACATTCATATCAATACTGACAACCATATTGGCAATATTGCGATGAACAAAAACCTCTCCGGGAGAAGCTCCCATAAGTTCTTCTGCCGTAACGCGAGAATCCGAACAACCGATATAGAGAATTTTTGGGCTTTGTCCTTCGGCTAATTTTTTAAAATAATCGGGTTGTTGATTGAGTTTTTCGGCAATCCAGTTTTCGTTGTTTTCAAATATTTTGGTAATATTCATCTTTTTTAAAAATTATTTTTCTTCTTTGATAATCAACAACGGAATATCAAGTTTGTACGATAATTTTTTGGACAAACTCGGATTGAAAATGCGTTCGAAAAAAGTTTGGTTTCGCTTTACGATCGCCAGAAAACTTAGGTTTAAATCGCGAATAAACTCCGAAATGTGTTCTTCTATAGGTTGTTCTGCTTCTTCTCGAATGATAAATTTAAGTTGGTCTGAACCAAAATCTCTTTCCCATTCTCTGACGGCCAGTTCAACCGTTACATCTCTCATATCTTTTGCTACATTCAGGCATCGAACCTTAGCGTTGAATTGTTCGGCAATTTTTAGTACTTCGGACAAAGGTTTTTTATCCGAATCTTTAAAAATCGTAGTAAACCCTATTTTGGTAATTCCTTTGAATTTTGCTTGATGCGGAACACTCAAAATCGGAATATCTATAGATTTAATCGTATTTACCGTGTTCGAGCCAAAGAATTTTTTTTCAAATCCGGAAGCTCCGCTTGTTCCCATTACCACCAAATCAATATGCTCTTTTGATATGGTTTCCAAGATGTTCATAATTAAATCTCCTTCCTGAAAAACAAATGAAAGTTTCACATCCGAAACGCCTTCCTGCTCTGCTATTTTCCGAAGTTCTGTGGCTTTTTCTTTGAATTTTTCGAAACTTGTTAGCTCTACATTTTCGTAAACCTGTTGGATAACTTCCGAGCTTTCTACTCCAAGTCCGGATACAATAGGTATAGAATACGTATGCAAAACATGCAAATTAGCTCCGAGACTTTTTGCCAAATGAAGGGCATAAATAAAGGCGTTATCAGCTGTTTGCGAAAAATCGGTTGGGAATAAGATATTTTTCATAGTTGTGAGAATTAATAGAGTAAAGGTACAAAAAAGCCCGTATCAGAAAATGATTTTTGTCAGAATAATTTTACGGCAAAATCATCTATTTTATTTTCCCTCACAAATACTTATGTGCTGTCTTATTCTTCTAAAACCTTAAACTTTTTCATCTCCTCTAAAGGCTCAATAATATTGTAACCTTTCCAAATGTTCGGATTGTATTCACTTTGTATTTCGTAGTTAAAGTCTTTTTCTTTGATTTTTTCGACTTCCTCGGAAGTAACAGATTGTATGGAAGTGTTGAGATATTCACTTTTATCTATCATATTGCCTTCTACTTTTATGTCAAAGGCCACAACGTCTCTTTCTTTTCGGTTTTTGGTGATTTCGATGAGTTTCAAAGGGCGATTTATATAAAAATATTGTCCCCATTCTTTTGAGGCATAATACAGATAATACATATCGCTATCGGAAACTTTTTTGTAAATGAATGTTCCTCTACTGATGTTTTGAGCACTTTTTACTCCTAAAATAAGTTTTAAATTAAAGCTGTATAAATTCTTTCCTTCTGCCAAATCATAATCAGCTCTCAAAATAGCATAATCATCAGCATTTATGTAAAGTCTTCCCGAATATTTTGCCTTTTTCTTTTTGGGTTTAAAGTCAATCACATAAACTAATTCGCCATCTAAATATGTGGTTTCGACAAATGTATAAGTGTAAATATCGGTCTTATGGATAAATTCACTCGTTTCGGAGTTCCAAAGTGTAGAACGACTTATTGTTATACTTGATTTGATTTCACTGTTTTTTTTGTTTTCGGGAGATTGTTGTTTTGCATATTTGTTTTTAGATTTGTTATTGTATTCTTCACTAAATGAAATAGTATCTCTCGAACCGAAAAGTCCGCTTTTAATGCGATAAAACTTAGTGGTATCAACGTATTTAAGCATCAGATTGGCAGCGGTTTTTTCTAAATCATCAAGGTGTGTAGAGCGGTTCCGGTCGTGAAGTTTAACTGCTTTTATAACCTCTACCTTAGAAACAGATGCAAATTTGTCATTAATCTTTTTTGTGGAGGTATAATAATTTACTAATCTGTCGGTAAATTGTTGAGGGGGATAATTCACCAATCCGGAAGTGAATCCGGCTAATTCCTCGTTGAGTTTTTTGAGTTCGTTTTTTGAAAATTCGGTTGATTTTTTGATTTTGACTTCTGCTGTCTTGGGTTTAAATTCGGTTGATTTTCGGGTAAAGATGGTCTGTTTTAGATTAGTGCTTTTGTATAGAGTTTTCAGTCCTTTTTTGGCTCGGTTTACAATGGTGTCTGCATTGGGTTTCTCGTTTGTAACATAGATTTCTCCGATGTCATATATGACCGGAACTAAAGCAATAATGCTATTTTGCCTAAGCTGACTAACCGAAAGCTGTTGGGAGTTATATCCGATAAAAGAAATAACAACTGTTTCGGAATTGTTGTCGGGCAAAAACGTAAAATAACCCTCTTGGTTAGAAATCAAATCAGCTTCTCCGACCCGAATAGTAGCAAACGGAATACTCTCTTTGGTTTGCGAGTCGATGATTCTTCCTGTAATTTGTTGGGCATAAGTGAAATAAAAACTCCAAAAAAGCGAAAGCAGAAGTAATATAAGTCGTAACATAATTTTTTTATTTTATAGAATTACAGACGAATCCGACAGAATAATGTTACAAACATATTAAAAAAATTATAACCACAAACTTTTTTAAATTGGGGATTAACTTGTAAGAGTTTTTTGCCAGTTGGCTACTTAAGATTTACAAAATTTCTATCGGAATTATTTAATTGTGTATACAGACATAAAAAATATTTTTTTGGTACTAAAGTTTTTTTATTATTTTTACCACATCTTTTTTGTTATATTTATAAAAATTAGTGTTAAAAATTAAAATAATAGTGTGTTATGAAAAGAAAAGTATTTTTACAAGTTTTAGTCTTGACTGTTTTTGTATTTGGCAATGCGTTCTCAAAAACAAACGAGCAAAAAACCGAATCAATATACGCATCGGAGCGTGTGAATTTAGAGCTTTCGGTCGGAGAAATTATTGTGGAAAAAACCACAACTAATGAGTTGGACATTTATACCTTTATTCCTGAAAAGGTTTTAGACACCCAAACCATATCTGCCATTGAAAACAGATTTAAAGTTGTGGTAGAAGGTTTTGTATCATTGTCTGTTGAAGATGGTAATAAAATTAAGCTGATAACGGACAATACTACAATTACTCCGGAGAATGAGGATTTTTTGCTTTCTGTTACAATTAAATTATACGAATATGCTAACTATAAAATAAAAGAATGATGAAAAATACTATACTTAAAAAATCAATATTTGTAATATTTTGCTTGTTAACATCTCTTGTTTCCGCACAAATTACACTTAATTCTCTAACAGCAAATGAATATGTTGAAAAACTAATCGGAACAGGAGTTACTTACTCAAATGTATCTATAGTTGGTTCGCCCAATGCAATTCGTGCCTTCGAAAATGGTTTTTCAGGAGGGCTTTCTCCTTATTTGGAGAGTGGAATTGTTTTAAGCACCGGTTCTTTAGCTGACGAAAACACTTTGGAGGGGCCATCAACTAACTTTCGTTCGACACAGAACGGAATGTCTGGTTTTACAGAGCTAACTTTCATCTCAGGAGTGACTACCCAAGACGGGATAATGCTACAATTTGATTTCGTGCCGATACATGAATCTATAAATATTAAGTATCAATTTGGCTCAGAAGAATATAACGAGTGGGTAAATTCTCAATTTAATGATGTATTTGCTTTTTTTATAAGTGGTCCGAGCATTGACGGGGAAAAAAACATAGCTTTAGTTCCTTTTACAGAAGATAGAGTTATGGTAAATACTGTTAATAATGGTAATAATGGTGTAGGAAATAATGCTTCAAATCCTTATTTCTATATTAATAATTACCAAGGAATATACAACAATTGCATAGATGGGTTTACTACCCACCTTACTGCTTTTAGTGAAGTAATTCCTAATGAAACCTATACTATAAAGCTAATGTTAGCCGATGGAACAGATAGTGTTTATGATACTTGGGTGTTTTTGCAAGAAGAAGGTATTTCCTCTGAAGAAATTGAGGACCTTCCGGATAATATTTATGCAGGAAGTATACCAACTTCTTACTATACTGGTAATAATGAGCAAGAAAGCTCAGGTTATAGTATAAACTCAATCCAAGACAGCTCAGAATGTTGGTCAGACGCGATTCTCAGTATTGAAGTACCTGAGGGACAACAAATATCTAATTTAAAATTAGAATATACCATGACTTCCTATAATGGCTCTTTAGCTACTGAGCAACGTTCTATGTTATACTCACCAACATTAGACCTTGGAGAAGACACCATAACAGCCGGTTCGTATAACTATCCTGGAGAAGAACACTATAGTAGAGATGTTAGTTTTGCTAACGGAGCAACCGGAACAGTAGATTTTATACTGAAAGTTTGGAGAACTTACGGGGCAGGCGATTGTAATTCGGACTATAGTTATGTAAACGAAAACACTTGGGTTATTATTCCGGAATTTGAGCCTATGTCCTCTACAGGAGACTTCCAGAAATACAATTTTTCTTATTATCCTAATCCTGTAAGTGAGTTTTTATTTCTTAACGCTAATACAGAAATTTCAGAAGTAAATGTCTTTAATATTGTAGGGCAAAAATTAGAAGTGCCTGTTTTTGCAGAAAATACTCAAATAAATCTTTCCGGATTGTCTGCGGGGAATTATTTAGTGCAAGTAAAAATTAACGAATCGGTTAAAACCTTTAAGATAGTAAGACAATAATACAGAGCTTAATTGACCTCAGAGAAATTTTATACCCTTCTTTTCTTAATGATTGAAGGGTGTTTTTTATAGGGTAATTTCCTTCAAATCAGCAATAGTTGTTATAGGGTTATCAGAATTGAAAACAAAACTTCCTGCTACTAACACATCTGCTCCTGCTTCAACTAATTGTTTGGCATTTTTAGAGGTTACTCCTCCGTCTATTTCGATAAGGGTTGAAGCTCCGTTTCGGGAAATGATTTCTTTGAGTTGTTTTACTTTTTTGTAGGTGTTTTCAATAAAAGATTGCCCTCCGAATCCGGGGTTTACACTCATCAAACACACCAAATCAATATTACCTATACAATCTTCCAACAGTGCTACATTAGTATGCGGATTCAAAGCCACCCCCGCTTTCATTCCCTCGGCTTTTATTTCTTGTAGTGTTCTGTGCAGATGAGTAGAGGCTTCGTAATGTACGGTAAGAATATTAGCTCCGAGTTTTGCAAAAGTTTTGATGTAGCGTTCGGGTTGTACAATCATCAGATGCACGTCAATTGTTTTTTTAGCGTGTTTAGTGATTGCTTCTAAAACCGGCATCCCAAACGAAATATTGGGAACAAAAACACCATCCATAATATCAATGTGAAACCAATCGGCTTGGCTTTGGTTAATCATTTCGACATCTCGTTGTAAATTCCCAAAATCAGCAGCCAAAACAGATGGGGCTATAAGTGTATTTTTCATTTTTTAAAGTCAAACGCCTTAAGTCAAAAAGTCTTAAAAACCTATGCAAACATTCGACTTTAAGACTTTCAACTTTACGACTATATTTATCCTAAATAGGTTTTTAATATTTTACTTCTCGAGGTATGTTTTAGTCTTCTGATGGCTTTTTCTTTGATTTGGCGAACGCGTTCTCTTGTCAAATCAAAAGTTTCTCCGATTTCTTCTAAAGTCATCGGATGTTGGTCTGCCAGTCCGAAATACAAACGCACAACGTCAGCTTCTCTCGGAGTAAGCGTTTCCAAAGCTCTTTCGATTTCCGTACGAAGTGATTCGTGAATCAACTCTCTGTCCGGATTCGGAGATTCTCCCGAACGCAATACATCATAAAGGTTAGAATCTTCTCCTTCTACAAGCGGAGCATCCATCGAGAGGTGACGTCCGGAGTTTTTCATACTCTCTTTAACGTCATTAACAGTCATGTCAAGCTCTTTGGCAATTTCTTCTGCACTTGGCGGTCTTTCGTTAGACTGCTCCAAAAGAGCATACATTTTATTGATTTTGTTAATCGAACCGATTTTATTAAGCGGTAATCTCACAATACGAGATTGTTCTGCCAAAGCCTGTAGGATAGATTGACGAATCCACCAAACGGCATACGAAATGAATTTAAAACCTCTGGTTTCATCAAATCGTTGTGCTGCTTTGATAAGCCCTAAATTTCCTTCGTTAATCAAATCGGGAAGAGTAAGTCCTTGGTTTTGATATTGTTTTGCTACCGAAACCACAAAACGTAAATTCGCTTTTGTAAGTTTCTCTAAGGCTCTTTGATCACCTGCTTTAATGCGTTGTGCTAATTCTACTTCTTCATCGGCTGTAATCAAATCTACTTTACCAATTTCCTGAAGATACTTGTCTAAAGAAGCAGTTTCCCTATTGGTTACCTGCTTTGTAATTTTAAGCTGTCTCATTTAGTTTTTCCCTCGTAATAATGTAAGTACTGCTTATTATACGTAGGCAAAGACAAAAAGGTTACAAAAATGTTTGTTAATGTTGGGTGTTGGGTGTTTGATGCTGGATGCTTGGAGAATCACCTAACATTTAATGCCCGACAAAGAACGAAAAAAGTTACAAAAGTTTTGATAAAAAGTCCGAAAGTCTATTTTGAGTTTGAATAACGAACAGGATATTTTTCAGGATTATTTAATCTTTTTTGCTCGAAATATCGTTCATTTTTTCTTGGTTGATTTGCTTTTTGCTTTACTAACACAATGTGTTCAAATCCACGTTCATCAGGATAGGTCAAAACAATTACATTTTCGTTGAAACTAACAACTCATATTTGTGTCTCCAAGTTAAAATGCTATCATTAGAAACAAACCATTGTCTATCATCTTCGACTATATCATCGTGACTATTATATAAGAGAAGGTCATTTTCAAACTTATCGTATGTTCCATTTTTATGAAACTGAAAAAAGATATAACCTGAACCTCCATAATAAGTCCAATATTCATCTTTTTCAGTAATAAAAACATTTTCGATAGAGGTGTGTTTATTACAACTTACGACAAAAACAGTAATAACAAATAGTAGTAATATTTTTGTTTGTTTCATATCTCCAAATTTATCGATAACATTTAAAACCCCCTCCTTTGGAGGGGTTGGGGAGGATTACAAAATATCCAAACTTCCCTTACCTTCTCTGATTACTTGGGGTTCGTTTGATGATAAATCAATAACGGTAGAGGCATAATTATCTCCATAACCTCCGTCAATTACCACATCTACAATGTTCTGCCATTTCTCGAAAATCAATTCCGGATCTGTAGTGTATTCTAAAACCTCATCTTCATCATAAATCGAAGTCGAAACAATCGGATTTCCTAATTGTTTAACCAGTTCAATGGCAATACTATTGTCAGGAACCCTGATTCCGACTGTGTTTTTCTTTTTAAACTCTTTCGGAAGACTGTTGTTTCCGGGTAAAATAAAGGTATAAGGGCCGGGAAGTGCCCGTTTTAGGATCTTAAAGGTAGGCGTATCAATCTGTCTTACATAATCCGAAATGTTTTTTAAATCAGAACAGACAAACGAAAAGTTTGCTTTTTCTAACTTAATCCCTTTGATTTTTGCGATTTTCTCCAATGCTTTGGTATTGGTAATATCACAACCCAAACCGTAAACCGTATCGGTCGGATAAATTACTAATCCTCCGTCTTTAAGGACTTTTACCACCTTTGCGATTTCCCTTTCGTTCGGGTTTTCGGGATATATTTTGATAAATTGTGCCATTTTGTTTTGATTGGTTTTAAGTTAGCTATGCTTTTTTAATTGGAAAATATTTAGCTGATTTTCCAAAAAACAAAACTACAAAAATGTCTATTACACACTAAATCATACTTTAAATTATAGGGTGAAATAAAAATTTAACATTTTATTATTGTTATTGTTGTTATTATGCCTATAATGGTTTTTTGTGTTTGTTCTAATAAATATGTTTGTTTATTTTTTATTTATTTAACATAAAAAATAATAATTTTAAACATATAGGCAAATCGTTTTTAAATATTTCACGTAACAAATAATTGTATTTTTGTTATTATTTATTAGATTTGTTATGAAATTTAACTAAAAAATAAGAATCTATGAAAAAGAAATTAATTATGTGTTGTGTTGCAGTTCTTATTGTATTTGTATCTTGTAACGAAGATACCAGCCAAAAAGAACAAAATCAAAGTAATTATCGTTTACCCGATGAAGAAATAATTTTATTAAAAGAAAATATTACCGAACCTTTTGTTGGTCGTATTTCCGATTTAGGTTTAGGCAGTAACCTCTGCTATGATATTCTGGAAGCATACTTTCCTGAACTGAATCCGTCCGAGCCTGAAATAACCCAAGGAGAAGATGGTACATATTATCTTTTTGCCAAAGATTGCACAGAGGGAGATTGTGCTATTATGAGAGTAAGTTTAGAAGTGTCAAATAGAAATCTGTACTTAAACCGAAGTCTGGCAATTGGAGAAACTTGTACAGGAAATCCTTGCCAACATTGTACTTTTAAAGAAGGAGGAGGTTGTAAATGTAATGATACCGACCCTAATTATTCAAGTAACCCTTCTACGGGCAAATGTAATCATACAATAACGAGATTGACACAATTTTTTGAGTAATCAAATAGACATTAAAAAGCCTGCCGCATTTGGACAGGCTTTTTTGATGTCAAAAAAATCAAGATACCGATTTTACCAAATTTATTCTCCGGTTATCTGAAAACAATCTCAAAAACACCAACAGATTGCTTTTGTTTGACAGCAACCGAAATCAGTCGACAGTTTTTTTATTGATAAATATTCCATAAATGGAATAGATTCCGTTTATCAGATGATTTTATTCATCTTCCGGATTTGTATCTATTCCGAAACCTTCATTTTTAGATTTTTTATGAGATTTTGTGGCTTTTTTCATGGCTTCTCCCACCTGGTTGGAGGCTGTAAACGAAGCTACCATATTGTTGAGCATATCGCTTCCTGCCTGAGGCGAATTCGGGAGTAAAATCAGATTTGAGTTAGTATCTGAGCCGATTGATTGTAGTGTGTCGTAATGTTGGGTAACTACTATAAGGGCTGATGCTTCTTGTGAGTTAATTCCCACTTTATTCAACACATCAACACTTTCTACCAATCCTCTTGCAATTTCACGTCTTTGGTCTGCGATACCCTGTCCTTGAAGCCTTTTGCTTTCTGCTTCTGCTTTTGCTTTTGCTACGATGCGAATCCTTTGAGCTTCTGCTTCATATTCTGCTGCTGTTTTTTCGCGATCGGCAGCATTGATGCGATTCATTGCATTTTTTACCTGAATGTCAGGGTCAATATCTGTGATAAGGGTATTGATAATATCGTATCCGTAAGTTAGCATGGCATCGTTTAATTCGCGCTTTACTGCAATGGCAATATCGTCTTTTCTTTCAAAAACGTCATCTAAAATCAATTTTGGAACTTCGGCACGAACCACGTCAAAAACATACGAAGTAATCTGGTCGTGAGGATATTCTAATTTATAAAAAGCCTCATAAACCCTATCTTGGATAACTTTGTACTGAACCGAAACTTTCATCTTAACAAACACGTTGTCTTTGGTTTTTGTTTCGATAATCACATCTAATTGTTGGATACGGAGATTAACCCGTCCTGCGATTCTGTCGATTATCGGAACTTTGAGTTGCAATCCAGACTGTCTAATACTGTTGAATTTCCCGAAGCGTTCTACAATAACAGCAGTTTGTTGTTTAACAGTAAAAAACGAAGCCAACAAAAGAAAAAATCCAATGGCTAATAATACATACATTCCCATACTTTTTGGTTTTAAGTTAAAAAATCGAATAAAGATAATGCTATTTTGACAAAAATAAAAAAAAGCCTTCTAAAACATTGCTTTTTAACTTTGAAATATTTTTCAAAATTTAATCAGAAATTAAACCAAACAAATTTTAGTTTAACTTAAACTTGACAAAAGCAGTGTTTTAGAAGGCTTTTTTTATAAAGCAATTCAAAGAATTGTTACTCCATATATTTCATCATTATTACCTGAAGGTCTAACCCCCATTGTTCTCCGGCTGACATAGATTTTTCGAATAAAGCCTCTTGCTTTGAACTGAGTTTTTTTCCAACTTCAGATTCGTAAAAACCTAAAATTTGCTTGATATCATTGTGAGAGAACTCTTCCATATAAACCTCTGCAATTTTAGAATACAAAGCAGGAAGTGTCGATTTAAAATCTTTGGTTAATTCTTCGTGTTTTTCTTCGGGAACCATTGTTTTGATTTGGTCTAAAACCATTTCGAATTGAGAACCAGCACCCGATTTTTCAATAACTTTGACAGCATCTTGTTTGAAAGCATCATTTTGTGCCAATCCGAATTGAGTAGCAGCTACGACAAGTAGCAGTGTAAACATTTTTTTCATTTTCAAAAATTTAATAATCTCACAAATATAAACATTTTTGGTGTATCGTCTAAAACAATTCTATAAAATACGGAATATAAATGATCAGCCCTATTATAATGGCAGAAATAGCAGCAAAAGCTACTGCTCCTGCAGCGATATCTTTGATAAATCCGATTCTTTCGTGATGGTCGGGGTGTATAAAATCTGCTATTTTTTCAACAGCCGTATTTAGTCCTTCAATTGCCAAAACCATTCCTATAGCAAGTGCCTGAAATATCCATTCTGTTTTGGTAATATCAAACACAATCCCCAGAACCGTTACGATAATCCCGATAGAAAACTGAACCATTATACTGTGTTCGGTTGTAACGAGTTTATATGCTCCCAAAATAGCATATCTGAGGCTCTTTAGTCTTCCTTTTACAAATGAAGTGTCTTTCATAATTTTATAAAGAAGCTAAGGTTTTTTCGTAATCCGGCTCGTCTGCTATTTCGCTAACTTGTTGTGTGTGAATTACTTTTCCGTTTTCGTCAATAACTACAACAGCTCTTGAATGTAATCCTTTCAGAGGGCTGTCGGCAAGGATAAGTCCGTAATCTTGCCCAAATTTTCCCGATTCAAAATCAGAAAGCGTAATTACATTTTCGATACCTTCCGCTCCACAAAAACGAGCCTGTGCAAAAGGTAAATCTCTCGAAATACACAAAACTTTAGTATTGTTCAAACCGGAAGCCTTCTGATTAAAAGCTCTTACAGACATTGCACAAGTCGGAGTATCAATGCTCGGAAAGATATTTAAAATCAAACGACTTCCTTTAAATTCCCTTAAAGAAATTCTCGACAAATCGGTTTTTACTAATTCAAAATCAGGAGCTTGATTTCCCGTTTTTGGTAAGTCTCCTATGGTATGAAAAGGAGTTCCTTTAAATGTTATTGTTGCCATAATATTAAGTTTTTTTTGAACAGATAAAATTACATTTTTTTTTGTTTTTAGGTTGAAAATTCTACAAAATTACTACGAAATACACTTTTTTCAGGATTTTGTGCTATAAAACTTGAACTTCCAAAATTACCCTCTCTGAATAACACAAAAGCACTATCTTTGTTCTTGTCTAATTCAGCTGTTGTTTTTATGACAACAAATGGGTTGCGATTTTGAGTCATAAATTTTGTCCGCTTATGAAAGTTTTGAGGAATTTAATGTAAATTTGAAACGTAAACAGATTTATTTTAGGAATAAAAACAATGAAAAACCCTTTCAAAAACAGTGTCAAAAAATATCCTTTTCTGAAGCTTTTCGGAAACAGATACTTCGTGGTAATGTTGTTGTTTGCTTTTTGGATACTGTTTTTAGACGATGCCTCATTCATTCAACATCGGGTTTTGAATAAGGAAATCAAAACCTTGGAATCTAACAGAGATTACTATAAGAATGAAATTAAAAATGATCAAAAACAAATCAAAGAATTGAATAACATAAATAAGGTAGAGCAATATGCTCGAGAAAAATACTATATGAAAAGAGAAAACGAGGATGTTTATGTTGTTGAATACGAAAACGATACAATTAAGTGATGAGTGAAAAAATATTTCAGGATTTTGATGCAGTTTCTTCTAAGCAGTGGAAACAAAAAATTCAGGCTGAACTCAAAGGAGCCGATTACAACCAAACGCTTATTTGGGAAACTCTCGAAGGAATTAAGGTAAAACCATTTTACCACAATGACGAATTCGAAAACAAAACCACTGTAACTACTCGCATTTCGAAGTTTAAAATACTTCAACGGATTTATGTTTTTAATGTAGAAAAATCAAACAAAAGAGCCAAAGAAACTCTTAATCGTGGAGCAGAAAGCATCTGTTTTATAATCGAAAAACCACAAACCGATTTAGCGGATTTGTTTTCACAACTTCCCAAAGAGGCACTTTATTACATAAAAACTTTATTTCTGTCAGCAGAATTTTCTGCCAAAATAAATGATTTTGCTAAGGCGAATAGCTTAGAGATTAAAATACTTCTTGACCCAATCGGGCAACTTTCCAGAGATGGGAACTGGTTTGCGAATTTAGATTCGGATTTTTCTATTTTAAACACCATAAACGCTCAATCACAACTTCCGTTTTTGAGTATAGATGCAGGATTGTACCAAAATGCTGGTGCAAATATTGTTCAGCAAATTGCTTACACTTTAGCTCATACAAATGAATACTTCAACAGAATCCCGAATATTAAACCTCAAATCTTAATTGAGGTTAGCGTGGGTTCAAATTATTTCTTTGAAATTGCCAAACTTCGAGCTCTTCGAATGTTGTTTGATGTTTTGAAAGAAGAATATAATCATGATTCGAATTGTCATATCATCGCTTTACCGACCAAGCGAAACAAAACGCTATATGATTACAACGTAAATATGCTTCGAACCACAACCGAATGTATGAGTGCAATTTTGGGTGGAGCCGATGCAGTTTCTAACTTGGCTTATGATGGTTTGTTTCACAAAGAAAACGAATTTGGCGACCGAATTTCCAGAAACCAGCTTTTGGTGCTGAAACACGAAAGCCATTTTGACAAAGTGGATAATCCTGCAGACGGAGCGTATTACATAGAAACGCTTACCGAGCAATTAGCAGAAAAAGCATTGGAATTGTTCAAAGACATTGAGAAAAATGGAGGACTCATCACACAACTTATCCAGGGAACTATCCAAAGGAAAATATCGGAATCAGCCGAAAAGGAACAGAAGTTATTTGACGAAGGTAAAGAAATTTTGCTCGGAACCAATAAATATCCAAACCCGGAAGACCGAATGAAAAACGATTTGGAGTTGTTTCCGTTTGTAAAACAAAATTCGAGAAAAACCCTGATTACCCCGATTATCGAAAAGCGTTTGGCTGAAAAATTAGAACAAGAGCGTTTGGCAACAGAATAAAAAAATAGAACAAAGAAAACATTAAGAACATTTTCTGTTTCTAAACACTATTGTAAAGAAAAGTACTGTTTTAAGCTCCAAATGTCTATTCCACATTCTTGTTGTAATTCTTCAATACTGCCTTGCCCTATGAAGCGGTCTGGAATACCTAATGTTTTTACCGGAATTTGATAATTATTTTCAGAGGCAAATTCTAAAACAGCCGAACCGAAACCACCTTTTATAGTTCCTTCTTCTACGGTAATTACTTTTTCAAAAACAGAAAAAATATGATGTAAGGCATTTTTGTCTAAAGGTTTTACAAATCCAAAATGATAATGAGCAAAATCTGTATCTGTTAATGCGGTATTTACGTTATTTCCTATAAATCCGGTAGAAAGCACAGCTACTCTGTTTCCTTTTTTGAGTTGGATAGCTTTTCCGATTTCAATTTTTTCAAAACTTTTTTGCCAGTTCGTACAAACACCTCGACCTCTTGGATAACGAATAGCAATCGGGTTTGAAGTTTCGAGTTGGACAGTATAGAGTATGTTTCGCAGTTCTATCTCATTAAGTGGAGCAAAAACAGCTATATTCGGGATGCATCTCAGGTAAGCCAAATCAAAATTTCCGTGATGTGTAGCTCCGTCTTCGCCTACGAGTCCGGCTCGGTCTAAACAGAAAATCACAGGAAGTCTCTGCAAGGCCACATCGTGAATAATCTGATCATAGGCTCTTTGCAAAAAAGTGGAATAAATATTACAATATACTGTCATTCCCTGTGTTGCCATTCCTGCCGAAAGCGTAACAGCGTGTTGCTCGGCAATTCCTACATCAAAAGCACGTTGGGGAATTTCGTCCATCATCAGTTTTAATGAACTTCCCGTAGGCATAGCAGGAGTAATCCCGATTATTTTTTCATTTTTACGAGCTAATTCTAAAAGGGTAATTCCAAAAACATCTTGAAATTTCGGGGGTAATCCGTTTTGGTTTTTAGGGAAAATTTCGCCTGTATTCTTGTCAAATTTTCCGGGAGAGTGATATGTTACCTGATTTTCTTCTGCTTTTTGAAGTCCTTTTCCTTTGGTGGTAACAATATGTAGAATTTTTACTCCTTTTATGCGTTTAAGTCGCTCCAATTCAAGAACTAAAACAGGAATGTTGTGTCCGTCAATAGGTCCGGAGTAATTAATGTTTAACGAAGTGAAAATATTGGGTTGATTTTTTTCGGGACTTTCTTTTATCGAAGTCAAAAAATGTTTGAAAGCTCCTACACTTGGGTCAATTCCAATGGCATTGTCATTTAGGACAATGAGCATATTTACATCTGAAATTCCCGAATGATTTAGACCTTCAAAAGCCATTCCCGATACAATCGAAGCATCTCCGACAACAGCAATATGATTTCGGTGGTTTTCTCTTTTTAATTTTGAGGCGATTGCCATTCCTAAAACAGCCGAAACAGCCGTTGAAGAATGTCCTGTTCCGAAAGCGTCATAGTTGCTTTCACTTCTTTTCGGAAAACCCGAAATACCGTTTTTCTGACGGTTGGTATGAAAAGTTTCTTTTCTTCCGGTTAGAATTTTATGTCCGTATGCCTGATGTCCTACATCCCAAACCAACAAATCATCAGGAGTGTCAAAAACATAATGTAGAGCAATGGTAAGTTCGACCACACCCAAACTTGCTCCGAGATGTCCCTCTTTGACCGAAACTATGTCGATTATAAAATTACGAAGCTCGACAGCCAAGAGAGGGAGCTCCGAAACAGATAGTTTTTTTAGGTCTTCGGGATTATTTATTTTTTCCAAAAGGTGTTTTTTCATTTCTTGCCAAAAGTGAGGACAAAGTTACAAATATATGTTGTCAGAAGTAGAGCAATATCAAAGAATAGAATCAGATTGCGAAGAATTAAAGAATCCTGAATCAAAACCAGAATCCTACGCTGACCCACCAAAGGTTATTGTTTGTTTCGGGGGACCAAGAATATTTTATTTCGATAGGTCCTATGATGGTTTCAAGTCCGTAGCCAAAAGCATAGCCGGTATAAGCAGGTTTTGTAAACCAAGTATTTATTTTGTCAAAAATTGCATTTCCTGCATTGGCAAAATTAGCATGAAAATTAAGATGGTGCTTTCTGAAAATTTCAACGTCTGTTCCGACAGTTCCTTTTATATAGCTGTCTCCCATAATTTTTAAAAAATCATATCCATAAAAATGCCTGAAGTTATTAATGGCTCTATATCCGTATCCGCCCAAGAGGAAGTCAAGCAATCCGTCGCTTTTTCCTAAGGTAAATCCGGCTTCGTTGTGAAGAGTAATCGTAAATCGGTCAAAAAATGTTTTGGCATAACCCAACTCTCCTTGAGTAATGGAATATCGTCCAAAATCATCTCCTAAAACCGTAGAGTTTAGTATCCATTTGATGTTTCCGTCAAAGTAAATTCCGCTTTTAGGAAAATGTTTTTTGTCATACGTATCAAGAGTTATATACCCGAAAGTACTTAAGAAGTTAGAACTTTTGTAAATATCGTTAAAATCCTCACCGTCTAAGGTAATGGATTGAGAGTTTATGTCAATGATTTTGTATTCTAACCCTGCTCCGACAGAAAAAACGTGTCTAAAAATAGTTTGAAGATAAGCCTGATGGGTAAGATCATAATAATTTACATTTATATTTTTAAGATTCTCTAAATCAGGAATATAGTCTGAAAAATTAATCGGAATCTCAGATTTAAACTGATTAAAACGAGATCTCAACCCAAAGCTCCAATAAAATCCGTTGTCAATATGATAGTCCAAATTATATCTGATGTTATCTCCTATAATTAAATCTCCAGAAAAGACATCATTTCGGGTCAAAAGATTTTTATGTGTAACATTAATAAGCAACCCGCTTTTGTACAATTCGTCATAATGCAATCCGAAACGGATAAAAGTTTTTATTTCGCTTTCTTTTAATTCCATCACGAGTTTATCGCCCTCTTCATCGTCTTTTTCAAAATGATACCCGATACTTTGAAAGTTTTGTGTAGCACTAAGGCGATTAATTCCTTCGTTGAATTCTACAAAAGAAGTTTTTTCGTTGGGTTTAAAACGCAATTTCCCCATAACATAAGCACGAGAATAATTTTCCGTTCCCTTTACATCTACAGACGAAATGTTTTTAAGAAAAAGCTCGTTTTTTATGGTTCGTTTTTCTTGTTTGTCCTTTTCTTGCAATAATGCTATTTGTCTGAACTGCTCTCTGAAAGGCTCGGCTGCCATTATTCCGTTTTGTACGATTTTTGTTCCGTCCCCAAAAGAAACCACATTAAAATTAGTAATATCAGGTCTTATGTAAATGTCGGTTGCCTGCTTTTTATTATCCATAGTTTGGAGCATCTGAAAATTTATTATCTGCATAATCATTTTGGTGGCAGAAGTAAGTTGTTCTCTGTCCATCAAATCGGTTTGCACATCTATTCCGATGATTATGTCGGCTCCCATTTCTTTGACTCTTTCTATGGGATAGTTATTGACAATTCCTCCGTCAATCAGGTATCTTCCATCGATTAAGACAGGGGAAAAGAGCGAAGGAAAAGCCCCACTGGCTACAATAGCTCTGGCAAGATTTCCTTTGTTGAGTAAAATTTCTTCTCCTGTTTCTGCATCGGTTGCCACACATAAAAAAGGAATAGGAAGCTTGCTAAAGTCAGTAACAGACCTAAAATCGTAGATTAATTGATTAAACAGATTAAAAGTATTCTGTCCTTTAGAAAAAGCAATGGGTATCCCAAATTTCATTTTCTGAAAGGGAAGAGTAAGAGCATATTTTTCATCATTTTCTTTTTCGTAAAATGATTTTACCTTTCGAGGCAGGTTGTCCTGCACAATTTTATCAAAATCTGTTACTCTAAAAATAGAATCCAGCTGATTTGCCGTATAGCCTACAGCATATAATCCTCCAATCATTGCTCCCATACTGGTTCCTCCGATATAATCAACTTGCACACCTTCTTCTTCCAAAACCTTTAAAACCCCGATGTGTGCCAAACCTTTTGCCCCACCTCCGCTAAGCACAAGTCCTACTTTGGGTGTTTTTTTTTTAACCATAAGCGTATCTATATCTTGGGAAAAAAGATTTCCACAAAACAAAGAGCTTAAAAATATGAAAAACAGAGGCTTCATTTTTCTGGACAGGATTTATAAACGCAACGAAATTACGGATTTTTCTTTATTTTCGCCCTTTGAGCCTTTAAATTGTTAAAAAAATCATTATAATTGCATCTCATTTTTGTTTCAATCCGAAAGTTCAAGGTAAGTTCAACAATAAAATATGTAAATTTGCACACAAACTCTGCTAAAATGAACACAACCGAAACAAAATCCTCATTAGAAAAATACTTTGAACCATTCCGAAACAACATTATCGGGATTGATAAAGAGTTTGAATCGCCTTTCGGTAAAAAGAAAATCATCTATGCTGATTGGACGGCTTCGGGTAGGCTTTACCGTCCGATTGAAGAAAAATTGATAAATGATTTTGGTGCGTTTGTGGCCAATACACATACTGAAACTACGGTTTCCGGAACAGCGATGACACTTGCCTATCACAAAGCAAGGGAAATCATCAAAAAACACGTAAATGCCTCAGAAGATGATATTTTTATAGCGGCAGGAACAGGAATGACGGGAGCAGTAAATAAATTCCAGCGAATTTTAGGATTAAAACTCCCCGAAAATTTACAAAAATATACAGATATTCCTCAGGAAAAGAAGCCCGTTGTTTTTATTTCGCACATGGAGCATCATTCTAATCAGACTTCGTGGTTAGAAACCATTGCCAAAGTAGAGGTTATTCCTGCTTGTGAAAAAGGGCTTATTTGCATGGACAGTTTTGCAGAACTGTTAGAAAAATACAAAGATTATACCTTGAAAATCGCTTCGGTAACGGCTTGCTCCAACGTAACGGGAATCGAAACACCCTATCACCAAATCGCAAAGATGATACATCAATATAACGGAGTTTGTTTTGTGGATTTTGCTTGTTCGGCTCCTTATGTAGAGGTTGATATGCACCCTGATTCAGACTCGTATTTAGATGCCATTTATTTTTCTCCACACAAATTTTTGGGAGGTCCGGGAACCTCAGGAGTGCTGATTTTTAATAAGAAATTATACAAAAATATGATTCCCGACCATCCGGGAGGAGGCACAGTGAGTTGGACAAACCCTTGGGGAGAACACAAATATTTAGACAACATCGAAGATAGGGAAGATGGCGGAACTCCGGGATTTTTGCAAGTGATAAAAACTGCTTTGGCTGTACAGCTCAAAGAACAAATGGGAGTGGACAATATCCTGAAAAGAGAACACGAAATTTTAGACTATATATTTACCGAATTAAAGCAAATTCCGAATTTGACCATTTTGGCAGGTCAGCACGAAAATCGCTTGGGAGTGATTTCGTTCTATATCGATGATTTGCATTATAATTTGGGAGTAAAACTTCTGAACGATTGTTTCGGAATACAAACAAGAGGAGGTTGTAGTTGTGCGGGAACTTACGGGCATTTTCTGCTTCATGTTGATCAAGAGACCTCACATTATCTGACGGACAAAATCTCTCAGGGAATTCTTTCTGAAAAACCAGGCTGGATCAGAATGTCTGTCCATCCGACCACAACCGATAAAGAAATAAAATTTATTGTACAAAGCATCAAAGAAGTCGCTCAAAACCACAGAGAATGGAGTAAAGATTATAACTATAACAATCAAACCAACGAATTTACACATAAAAACGCTACTTCGTTTGAAAAAGAGCTGGTAAACCAGTGGTTTGGATAAGAACAAAACTTACCTGAATAGAAAGTTAACACTGTTTAAATACATTCAAATAAAGTACCTTTGTGAGGTAAATGCAATTTCTGTGAAAACACCTATTTTTATTACTTCATTTTCTTCTTTCTCTCCATTGGGAGATAATCCCGAATCGGTTTGGGAGAATTATCTGACCGATAAAACACTAATTTCGGAAAGAGAAATAGAAGGCAAAAAGCAGATTGTTTGTACGCTTCCCAAAGAGTTAGTAGAGCAAAAAGAAAGCCTCAGAAAATCAGATAAATACAGAAATTTAGACGATTCGGTTTTGTATGCTATTTTGGCTTCCCGAAAAGCCATTGAAAGAGCCGGATGGAAAGAAACAGATGTTTTTGGTATAAATATCGGGTCTTCGAGAGGAGCCACTTCATTATTTGAAAAATATCATACAGAATTCATCGAAACGGGAAAAACCTCAACGCTTGCCTCTCCTACAACTACTCTGGGAAACATCTCTTCTTGGGTAGCACAAGATTTAAGAAGTACGGGAATCGAAATATCGCATTCCATTGCTTGTTCAACTGCTTTTCACGCCTTGCTCAACGGAATTGCTTGGATAAATTCAGGAATGACAGATAAATTTTTGGTCGGAGGAAGCGAAGCTCCGCTTACAGCATTTACGATAGCCCAAATGAAAGCCTTGAAAATATATGCTCGTGATTTTTCGGATTTTCCTTGTAGAGCATTTGACTTGAAAAAAACTCAAAATACGATGGTTTTGGGCGAAGGAGCTTCAGTTGTTTGTTTAGAAAAAGTGCAGACCCAAAATACCATTGCAAAAATTGTAGGAATCGGCTATGCCACAGAGATGCTACAACACGGAGTTTCGATTACCGAAGAAGCAGAGTGTTTTCAAAATTCTATGAAAATGGCTCTGAAAAATACAGATGTAAGATCGGTTGATGCCATTGTGATGCACGCACCCGGAACTATAAAAGGCGACTTGTCTGAAGTTCGTGCCATTGAAAAAGTATTTGGAGAAAATATTCCGATGCTAACTACTAATAAGTGGAAAACAGGGCATACTTTTGGAGCTTCGGGAACATTGAGTTTAGAGCTGGCTTTGCTAATGCTCAAGCATCAAAAATTTATCAAAGTTCCCTTTGTAGAAACAAAAACTTATCCAAAATCACTACATAAAATTCTGATAAATACTGTAGGTTTCGGAGGAAATGCCGTAAGCGTTTTGATAGAAAAAGTTTAAAAGCTGTCTTAATACTTCTAATCTTCATACGATTTTTACAAATTCTCATCCGAACTTGTCGAATTCTAATTTGTTAGGAATTGCTCAAAATGAAATAGTACATTTGTTTGTCAAATAAAATTTTTAGTAAAATGACAAACAAAATAAAATTATCCTTGATGCTGCTTCTATTCTCTTGGGGAAGTATTTTTTCGCAAAACAAAGAGATAGACAGCCTGAAACAGATTCTCACTACTTCTACCAACGATATAGAAAAATCACATATTTTGAATCAAATTTCGGATTTGTACAAAACACAGGATCCGATTTTGATGGCAGAATTTGCCAATCAGGCGTTGAAACTTTCGCAAAAAATACAAAACAAACACGAAGAAGCTACTGCTTATATGAATCTCGGAAATTCGCAAATCATTTCCGGAAATTATCCGAAAGCTTTGGAATATTTTATTTATGCCAAAAATCTGTTTGAAGAGTTGGAACCCAAACCCGAAAATAAACAAAAAAACAGAGACGGTCTGGCTCGTGCCTACGGAAGTATCGGAATTGTTTTTTCAGAACAGAGCAACTATTCCAAGTCGTTAGAATACCACCTGAAAGCCTTACAATTATACGAGAATTCAGATGATAAATTACGCCTTTCCAGAGTTTACAACAACATCGGAATTGTTTACAAAGCAAGAAAAGAACAGTTTAAAGCGTTGGAATATTTCCTAAAAGCTAAAGAATTACAGGAAAAGATAAAAGACCGAACCATCGGAATCACTACAACCAACATTGCCAACATTTATTTAGAGCAAAAGAACTACACAAAAGCCTTAGAGTTTTATAATAAAGCCGAAAGCTATTTTCAAAAGTACCCGAATCACAGAGGAGAGGGAGAATTTTACAATAATTTAGGGCTATACTATCAGGCAAACTCCCAACCCGAAAAAGCAGTTGAAAGTTGGGAAAAAGCCAAAGAGAAATTTAATTTTATTGAAGATAAATTCGGGATTTCGGATACGTATTTTAATTTGGGAGAATTTTATTTTGAGCAAAATAATTTAGAAAAAGCTCTTGAAAACACTCAAAAAGCAAAGAATTTAGCACAAGAAATTAAAACCCTCGAAATGTTGGTGTTGAGCGAGAAGCTGTTGGGTAAAATTTATGAGCAAAAAGGCGATTTGAATAAATCATTAGAACATTTCAAGTCTTTTTCGAGAGCAAAAGACAGCCTGACCAATTATGAAAACATCCGAAAAAGCGTTCAATCTGAAATGAATTTCGAATTTGAAAAACGGGAAACATTACACAAAAAAGAACAGGAACAAAAAGAAATTTTAATGCAAGAACAGGCTAAAAGACATACCTTGCAACTGATTTTTGGAGGTTTATTCTTGATACTTGCTGTCGGGTTGGGGTTTTTATTTTACAACCGGAACCAACTCAAAAAGACACTGACTTTACAGAAAAATTTAGCGGAATATGAACAGAAAGCCTTGCATTTGCAGATGAACCCACATTTTGTATTTAACTGTTTAGGGTCCATTTCGAGTTTTATCGTACAGAACGGAAACGATTCGGCTATAAAATATTTGTCAAAGTTTTCAAAACTAATGCGACTGACTTTGGAATATTCTAAAGAAGCATTAATTCCGGTTGATAAAGAAATTGAAGGCTTACAGAATTATTTGGAGTTAGAGCAATTGCGGTTTAATAAAGCCTTTGATTTTTCGATTACTAAAGACAAAAATATAGAAGATGATGTAGCACTTCCCCCACTTCTGATTCAGCCTTTTGTGGAAAATGCCATCATTCACGGACTTATTCCGAAAAAGGAATTCGGTTGGGTTTCGGTTGATTTTTCATTGACCGACAAAAACTTGATTTGTACCATTACCGACAACGGAATAGGATTGAGTAAATCTAAAGAAATCAAAGAAAATTCAGTTCAGGTTCATAAATCAATGGCTTTGGATATTATCAAAAAACGGTTGGAAATGATGGGAGATTCTACCTCAAAATCAACAACTTTTACTATTGAAGAAATTATAGAAAACGGCGAAATTAAAGGGACAAAGGTGGTTTTGAAATTACCTGTTATGAGTTATAAGTGTTGAGTTATGAGTATAGTGTTGTAACTCAAAACTCAACACTCACAACTTATTAAGGTTGTTTTGGGAGGTTTTTACAATTGAAGTGAGCATGTTGATGAGCTCGAAACAGTTGTTTTTTAATAATGAATAATCATAATCTATGAAGTTAGCATATTCTAATAATTCAATCCAATATAAGGTTTCTCTTGCTTCTTTTGAAGAGATAGACATTTTTGCAGTGAAATCTTTTTTAGATTGCCCTGCTAATGCTTCATTGATGTTTGCTCCAATTGAAGTAGCAGAGCGAAGAAATTGTTTAGAAAGAATAAATTCGTTTTTTGACAAAAGGATTTTATATAAATCTATGGATTGTTTTGCAAAGGCAAAGGCTTTGTTTTTTACTATACTTTCTTTCATAATTGTTAATTTTCAAGTAAAAATAAATAAATTAACCAAAAACTCAAAACTTAAAACTTAAAACTCAAAACTCATAACTCAAAAAGATGATAACAGCCATACTCGTAGATGACGATTCAAACTTAAGAGAAGGAATGAAAGCTCTTTTGAACCGATATGCACCCGAAATTAAAATTTTGGGAGAGGCAGAAAATGTATCAGATGCCGTTTCGGTTATAGACGGACTAAATCCTCAGGTGGTTTTTTTGGATATTCAATTAGCAGATGGAACAGGCTTTGACATACTCGAAAAATTAACCGAAAAAAACGGAAAAATAGCATCACAAGTTGTTTTTATTACGGCTCACGAACAGTATGCAATTAAAGCATTTCGGTTTTCGGCTTTGGATTTTTTGCTGAAACCTGTTGATCCTGAAGAACTGCAAAAGGTCATCGAAAAAATTAAAAATACGATTAAGAAAGACGATACATTCAGCCATATTGATTTGCTTTTAGAGAACATCCGTAAAAAAGTAGATAACTTTAAACGTATTGCTCTTTCGACAAGCGATGGCATTCATTTGTTTGAAGTAAGTGATATTATCAGATGCGAATCAACCGATAATTATACGACTTTTCATATCAGAAACAGCAAACCGATTCTGATTTCGAAAACACTCAAAGAATATGAGGAATTGTTGGCAGAACACGGTTTCGAGCGGGTTCATCAGTCGCACCTCATCAATCTGAACTACCTGAAATCGTATATCAAAAAAGACGGAGGTTATGTGATTATGTCCGATAACAGCAATCTGCCTGTTTCTCAACGAAAAAAAGACCGATTACAGGAATTGATTAAAAATTTATAAAATTCTAAATGAAACCCAACGAATTCTAATTAAATAAACCCCGATTAAAAAATTACAAATAAATTTGCTTAAAACATTTTGTTATGAAAAAGATTATACACCTTATCGGAATATTGACAGTAATTTTGTCCTCTAATATGGGAAATGCACAGATTTCGGATTATGAAATTTGTGATGTTAATGCTGACGGTTACGGAGCATTTGATTTAACAACTAAAATTAATGAAATATTAGACGGAGCAAATCCGTCTGATTATATCGTTACATTTTACGAAGCGTATGACGATGCTCAATTCGGTGCTAATGCTATTATAACCCCTGTTTATTGGAATATAAATCCTTATTTACAGGTAATGTATGTTCGTATTGAAAATTTGAATGACTCAACTTTTGTAGTGGATTCTTTTAATTTGGTGGTTTATTCGCCTCAAATCGGAACACCTGATAATCTGTATAGTTATGACGGAATATTTGACCTTACGGCAAATGATTTGCTTATCACACAAGGCAATCCTTATGTGGTTTCTTATTTCTTGACGGAAACAAATGCGTATAATAATATCAACCCGATTGCTAACCCAACAAATTTTGTTTCTGTTACAGATACTACTATTTGGGCAAGAGCAGAAGATACAAATGGTTGTTTTTCAGTGATAAGTTTTGAAATAAGTACTATTGTTTATATTCCCGATGCGAATTTTAAAGCAAAATTGCTTGAGGCAAGTACAAGTAACCAAATAGCTAAAAACGCAGCAAATCAAAGCATTAAAATTGACACAAATAATGACGGAGAAATTCAGGTAAGTGAAGCGTTAGATGTTTATCGATTAGAAGTTCAGAATTCAAATATTGGAAATTTAACAGGTATTGAAGTATTTACAAATCTTACCCATTTATATTGTCAAAATAATAATCCTTTAACCGAGTTAGATGTTTCTAATAATGTTAATCTTATTAAGTTAGATTGTAGTGGTACCAGTTTAACAGAATTAGATGTTTCCAATAATATCAATCTTACACATTTGTATTGTAGCAGTAGCTTGAATAACTTTACTGAACTAAACCTTTCTAATAATGTTAATCTTACCTACCTTTCCTGTGCATTTATTGGTTTAACCGAATTAGATGTTTCAAACCAAATTAATCTTACCAAATTATACTGTAGTTATAATAATTTAACCGAATTAAACCTATCCAACAATATTAATCTTGAAACATTGAATTGTGATGCAAATATCTTAACCGAATTAGATGTTTCCAATAATGTTAATCTTACCACTTTACAATGTATGAGTAATAACTTAACAGAGTTGAATTTATCTAATCAACCAAACCTTGAAAATTTAAATGCAACATCTAATCCTCAACTTGCTTATATCAACATTAAAAATGGAGGTATTTTAAACCCAAATACAGGAGACTTTTATTGGTCACAAATGTGGGGGAATCTTCCCAATAATATTTATATCTGTGCAGATGAGGATGAAGCGGTAGCCATCTTACCTTATTTAAACCAATCTGGAGCAACAGGTCAGATAATTGCAACTTATTGTTATATTCCGGGAGGAAATTATAACACTATTACTGGTACAATAACCTATGATTTTAACAATAATGGTTGTGATGAAAATGATAATGTAACAATTCTTACAAAAGTAACTATTGATGACGGAACAGACGGAGGAGTATCATTTACAAACCAAAACGGAGAATACACATTTTTTACACAAGACGGAACATATACGCTTGGTCCCGAAATAGAAAACCCAAGTTATTTTAACATAACTCCTATAACCGAAACGGTTGTTTTTGCAGATAATGACAACAATGAAGAAATAGTAAACTTCTGTATTACGCCTAACGGAGTTCATAATGATTTAGAAGTGGTTATTGCTCCAATTACTCCTGCTGTTCCGGGGTTTGAAGCCACCTACAAAATTGTTTACCGCAACAAGGGAAACCAAGTAATGTCACAGACCAACGGAATCAGTTTTACTTACGATGATGATTATCTTGATTTTGTTTCTGCATCCGAAGTACCAAGTGTTCAAAGCACGGGTACGCTTATGTGGAGTTACGAAAACCTAATGCCTTTTGAAAGCAGAAGTATTTTGGTAACATTACAAGTTAACACTCCCACAAACCCTGATTTTCCTGTGAATATTGATGACATTTTTATGTTTACCGCTGTTATTTTGCCACAGACAGATGATGAAAATGAGTATGACAATATTTATGGTTTTCGCCAAATTGTCGTAGGTTCTTATGACCCGAACGACATTACTTGTATTGAGGGAGATATAATAGAACCGGAATATATTGGAGAAGAATTGCATTATCTCATTCGTTTTGAAAACACAGGAAATTATTATGCGGAAAATGTGGTGGTTGCTATGGAAATTGACGAAGAAAAATATGATATGACTTCCGTAAGGCTTCTGAATACTTCGCATAATGCCAATGCACAAATCAAGGATAATGTTTTAGAAGTATTTTTCAATCAGATAATGCTGGATTCTGGAGGGCACGGAAATATTTTATTGGTAATGAAATCCATAAATACCTTATCAGAAGGTGATTCTGTAGAGAGCAAAGCCGACATTTATTTCGATTACAACTATCCGATAATTACTAATGATGCTGTTACTATTTTTCAAGCCACAGCAAGTATTGAAGACAATATCCAAAACATTGATTTAAAATTCTACCCGAATCCGACAACCGATTATTTCAACATTACCTCAGAGGCATTGATTCAGTCTGTGGAATTGTATGATGTTTCGGGAAGATTAGTAAGAACGAGTTTAGTTAATGATTTTGAGTCAAAACAAAATATAAACAATCTGAACAACGGAGTTTATATCCTAAAAATAAAAACCCAACAAGGAGAGATTACAGGAAAGATAATTAAAAAATAGAACATTCAATAGACAACACGTATAACGCTTTTTATTTTTCTCTATATATAAAAAGAAAACCGCCTCAACACTAAAGTTTGAGGCGGTTTTTGATTAGTAGTTAAAAGAGTTTGAATAGCTTTAAGCGACAATTTTCTTCCTTATATTGCGTACTAAAGTGATAAATCATAAAAAGGATTTTTATCCGAAACAATACCTAACGAATAAAAAAATTCTCACAGGTTTCAATCTGTGAGAATTTGTAAATCCATATCTAAATATTAGACTAACTCCTTAATCTCGTCAATGAGCCGATGGGCTAACTCATCGGCTTCTTGTTGGGATTTTGCCTCGGTATAAATCCGAATAATAGGTTCTGTATTTGATTTTCGTAAATGCACCCAGTTATTAGGAAAGTCAATTTTTACTCCGTCAATAGTAGAAATCTGTTCATTTTTGTATTTTTCTGTCATCGCAGTCAAAATCGCATCTACATCAATTTGAGGAGTAAGTTCAATTTTGTTTTTACTCATATAATATTGCGGATAACTCGCTCTAAGCTCGGCAACGGTCATATCAAGATTTGCCAAATGCGTTAAGAACAAAGCTACTCCCACAAGAGCATCACGTCCGTAATGAAGTTCAGGATAAATAATTCCTCCGTTTCCTTCGCCTCCGATAATGGCTCGGGTTGCTTTCATCAATTCTACCACATTTACCTCTCCCACAGCACTTGCCTGATAACTTCCTCCGTGTTTCTCGGTAATATCTCTCAAAGCTCTTGACGAAGACATATTGGAAACCGTATTGCCCGGAGTTTTGCTCAAAACGTAATCGGCTACGGCAACCAACGTATATTCTTCTCCGAACATTTCTCCGTTTTCAGAGATAAAAGCCAACCGGTCCACATCCGGGTCAACCACAATCCCGAAATCAGCTTTTTCCTGAACCACAAGCTGGCAAATATCCGTTAAATGTTCTTTTAAAGGTTCCGGATTGTGAGGAAAATGCCCGTTGGGCTGGCAGTATAGTTTTACCACTTCTACTCCCATTTCTTCTAACAATTTCGGAATGATAATTCCTCCTGACGAATTTACTCCGTCCACAACCACTTTGAATTTTTTTGCCCTGACAGCCTCTACATCAACCAAAGGAAGATTTAAAACCTCATCAATATGAACATCCATATAGTTATCATTCGGAAAAACTTCTCCCAAACTGTCTACATCAGCAAAATCAAAAGCTTCATTTTCGGCAATTTCTAAAATTTTAGCTCCGTCTGCACCGCTTAAAAATTCGCCTTTTTCATTCAGAAGTTTAAGTGCATTCCATTGTTTCGGGTTGTGTGAAGCCGTCAGAATAATTCCTCCGTCTGCTTTCTCAAGCGGGACAGCTACTTCAACCGTTGGGGTAGTCGAAAGTCCTAAATCAATTACATCAATCCCCAAACCTACCAACGTGTTTACCACCAAATTGTGTATCATAGGTCCTGAAATTCGAGCATCTCTACCGATTACGACTTTCAATTTTCGGTTTTCGGTTTTCGACTTTAAGAATGTTCCGTAAGCCGATGCAAATTTAACTGCATCAACAGGTGTAAGGTTATCTCCGGTTTTTCCTCCGATTGTTCCTCGAATTCCGGAGATGGATTTTATGAGTGTCATGGTTTAAATGCGATTTAATGTTTATGTTTTTTTAAAAGAATTTTAACCGAGCAATTACAACTCGTTTTTAAGAGCCAAAAGTTCTGCTTTTACTGTTTTTAGTTTCGATATGATTTCAAATTTGTCTAACACTTTTTTCTGATTTTCTTTCAGGTGTGTTTTGGCTCCGTCAAGGGTAAAACCCCGTTCTTTAACCAAGTGATAAATCAATTTCAGGTTTTTGATGTCTTCGGGAGTGAACATACGATTGCCTTTTGCATTTTTCTTAGGTTTAAGAATGTCAAATTCTTTATCCCAAAAACGGATAAGCGATGCATTAACTCCAAAAGCTTCCGCTACCTCGCCTATGCTGTAATATAATTTTTCCGGTAATTGTATGTTCATTGGGTCAAAATTATATGTTAAAGATGTACAGCTTTCGTTTTAAACTATCATCACAATTAACTATTTCTCATAAATTCTTCTGCTTTTTCGACCATCGAGGCATTCCCGCAAAAGAAAGGGATTCTTTGATGTAATTCTGTCGGCTTGATTTCCATAATGCGATGGAATCCGTCTGATGCTTTTCCCCCTGCTTGTTCAGCTATAAATGCAAGCGGATTGCATTCGTACAATAACCTTAATTTTCCTTTGGGAGTTTTGGCTGTTTGAGGATAAATGTAAACTCCTCCTTTGAGCATATTTCTATGAAAATCGGCTACTAAACTGCCAATGTATCTGGAAGTATAAGGGCGATTTTCTTCTTCTGCTTGACAATATTTTAAATAGTTTTTTACTCCCTGAGGGAATTGCAAATAATTTCCTTCGTTAATTGAATAAATTTTTTCCTCTTTCGGAAATTTCATATTTGGGTGCGAAAGATAAAACGTACCGATAGGAGGGTTGAGCGTAAATCCGTTTACTCCGTATCCTGTGGTATAAACCAACATAGTTGAAGTTCCGTAAATAATGTATCCGGCAGCCACCTGAGCTGTTCCGGGTTGTAAGAAATCTTCTAAAGTAACAGGAGTTCCCACCGGAGTAACCCTTCTATACACCGAAAAAATCGTTCCGACCGAAACATTGACGTCAATGTTTGAAGAACCGTCTAAAGGATCCATCAACAATACGTATTTGTTGTCATTATTTCCATTTTTGCCCTGAATCGAAATGAAGTCGTCATTTTCTTCTGAGGCAATTCCGCAAACAATTTCACGATTGATGATAGTTTGAATAAAAACTTCGTTGGCATACACATCGAGTTTTTGCTGTGCTTCTCCTTGTATATTTTCTGTTCCGACTGCTCCGATAATATCGACCAAACCCGCTTTGTTCACTTCGTGATTTACCACTTTGGCCGCCAAACGAATAGAATTAATGATGCGAGATAATTCTCCTGAAGAGTACTTGAATTCTTCTTGTTTATCAATAATAAACTCTCCGAGAGTTATATTTCTGTCTTGCATTGCTTTGAAATTGTTTAATAGTAGTGCAAATATAGGATTTATTGAATACTTTTTATGTATTTGACAAGTACATCTTACTTTTTGCCTAATTCTGCTGTAATTTTACTTTGATAAATGTAAAATCCTGCAAACGATATTCTGATTCTTGTTTTTATATTTTTCAGACAGATACCCGAAAGTTTGGCTTGTCGTTTGCGAGTAAATTTATAAGTATTTGTTATACTCTGCTTTTGTGTTCCGGACAGTCAATACGCAAATCCTCGTGGTTTAATTCCTGATTTAGTAAAGTGCAAAAGTGATTTTGGTTATTTTCTGACTTATAAAAAGCACAGGTCATACACATCCTCTGAATAGTAATTACTCCTGATTGATTCAGATAACGGATTATTTCCATAAGATTTAGCAGTAAGTTTTCTTTGTCACCTGCTTCTATTCTCTCTATCGGAGTTCGGATTTCTTTGGTAAAAAGAGAGGTTTTGTGTGCTATATTCTTGCCTTTTTCTGTCAGGTTTATGATATAACTTCGAGTGTCTTCCGGTTCAAATTCTTTGGAAATAAGTCCTTTTTGTTCTAAGGTTTTGACGGTATCGCTTATGGTTGCTTTGGTCATATTAAATTCGTCTGCTAAATAGCTTACTTTTCGTTTTTCGTTGCTGTGATGAAGCAGAAAAATCAATACCTGTACCTGAATCGGACTTAAAGAATGTTCTTTGCTTTGCTGCCACAACAAGACACGGAAAGCCTGTGAAATTCGCTCAAGCGAAGCTATAATTTTGCTTTCTGTATTTCGATTTTGGTGGTTTAAATCAAAGTCTGATGTGTTCATTAGTTACAATTTCTGTTTTGGGAGTTTTTTTATAATTTTCCGAACATCTTTTTTATCCGTAACCAAATCACTCCAAAAACCGCTTCTTTAATAATTCCCGAGCTCATTTTAGATTGTCCGTGAGTTCGGTCGGTAAAGATAATCGGAATTTCAGCCAAGTTAAATCCTTTTGCAAAAGCTTTGTATTTCATTTCAATCTGGAAAGCATACCCGATGAATTTTATTTTGTCAAGGTTAATACTCTCGAGAACCTTCCGTTTGTAACACACAAAACCGGCTGTAGTATCGTGGATTTTCATTCCTGTAATGAGCCGCACGTAAACTGAGGCAAAATAAGAAAGAAGCACCCTCGAAAGCGGCCAATTTACCACATTCACTCCTGTTACGTACCTCGAACCGATTGCCATATCGGCATTTTGTTCGGCACAGGCAGTGTATAACTTTTCTAAATCATTCGGATTGTGAGAAAAATCGGCATCCATCTCAAAGATAAAGTCGTACCGGTTATTTAAAGCCCATTTGAATCCGTGAACATAAGCCTTGCCTAAGCCTGATTTTTTTTGTCGGATTTCTAAAAAAAGCCTTTCGGGAAACTCTTTTTGAAGTTCCTGAACTTTGTTAAAAGTTCCGTCAGGAGAGTTGTCATCAACAATCAGAATGTCAAAATTCATCTTCAAAGCAAAAACAGCCCGAATGATGTTTTCGATGTTTTCAATCTCGTTATATGTCGGAATTATGACAATTCTTTTACTCATTCCCAAAAATATAGCAATACGCAAAAGTAAAGTTTTTTACTGCTCAAACCTATAAGGAAAATATAAAGGTTTTTGAGACTCGATTAAAATGCCACAAGAAATCCCAATAATAACAAACAACCCTTTGACTATTATTTAATATAAAATCACAGCATATTTTCCTTGTAAATTGTACAAAAAGTTTTATTACATTTTGTAAATGAATTATTTAATGTATTTTTTATAAATTGCCACTGATTGTCAGTAATGTTTGTAGGATAACTTTTCATTTTAACTTAATTGGTTTAACACCAACAAGTTACAAAAAACAAATCACGCAAACAACTGACAGTCAGTTTATTATGCGTTTCGTTTGTTAAAGTTTCACATACGATTTTTTTTAATTTAATTTTTAAACAGGCAATCAGTCTTACAAATCTAAATCAAACACCATTTATAGCCTGAAAGTTTAATACATTTGCTGAAAAAACCGATATGCTCCAGTCAAAAGGATTTCACAGGACTTTCAAACACAATTTGTTACTTGCTGTATTTTTTGCGTTTGTTGCCGGAATCATCAATGTTTACGGACTGATTGATTTAGGAACATTCACGACAAACATCACAGGACATGTCGGAGAACTCGCCCTTTCAGCAGAAATGCTTGATTGGAAAGAAGCTGGGAAAGTAATTTACTGGATTGCTTCCTTTGGTTTTGGGTCGCTTATCGCTTCGTTATTGATTAATTATTTTGAAGAAAAGAAACCCAAATGGTCTTATTCCTTGCCTATTCTTATCGAAATAGGTTTTCTTTTGTGGTGTTTTTTTTCAGATAAAGAATTTCATTTTCAAACCAACACCTTGCTGTTTGCTATGGGAATTCAGAACGGAATTGTATCTGTGGTAAGTGGTAAAGTCGTTCGTACCACACACCTTACAGGAATGGTTACAGATGTAGGTTTAGGACTCGGAAAACTCTTTCTTAAAAAAGGAAACCTTGTTTTTGTAAAGCGTTCGCTCATCATCAACACCTCGGTTATTACAATGTTTATAGTAGGAGGACTTCTCAGTGCAACTCTTACTTTTCAGATTCACGAAAAAGTGTTGCTCATCCCTGTACTTATACTGATTTCAATTCTGATTTACGATTTAAAAACTATCGAATCAGGGCTCCGGAAAATGAAAAAAATAAGAGAACGACTACACATATAGCGGTTTAATATTTTATAACTCCAACTCAAAATTTTATTTTGTCAATAGATTCCTTGCTGTGGTTTACTGCAATTAACAAAACAGAACTGTCCTTTTTCTCAAGAACAACACCAAAATATTTTTGACCCTAAAACAGTTTATGAGTTAATGCATTTTTTTGTAGTTTTGTTCGTATATCAGATAAATTTTTGTGTGATGAAACATTCTATTTTTCTGTCAGGCCAACAACAATCCGTTCAATCTGTGGCAGATTAACTAAAAAATAAAATTATGGTGCTAAAAATAAAAAAACACATTGTTTCGGTCAGCCTTGTTTTAGTTGCACTCTCTTCTTATGCCCAACAAGACCCTCAATATACCCAGTATATGTACAACACAAACAATGTAAACCCCGCTTATGCAGGTTCTCGTGAAGCTTTGAGCATTTTCGGATTGTATCGCACCCAATGGGTAGGGTTAGACGGAGCTCCCGACACAGGTGTTTTTTCTATACATTCGCCTGTAGGAGAGCGAGTAGGATTAGGATTAACCTTCGTAAATGACCGCATAAGTATTTCGGACGAAAGCACTATTTCGATTGATTTTTCATATACTATTCCTCTTTCTGATAGGTATAAATTGGGTTTCGGACTAAAAACTACTGCCCATTTACTAAATGTAGATTACTCAAAACTGAACCTACACGACCAAGGAGATATTGCAATGAGTAACATTAACAACAAGTTTTCTCCCAATATCGGAGCGGGAATTTATCTGTATTCGGATAAGTTTTATGTAGGTTTTTCTGCCCCAAATATCATAGAAACAGAGCATTACAACAATGATGATGTGCAGTCTTTGGCAAGCGAACGCATACACAGTTATCTGATTTCGGGTTATGTCTTCGATTTGACCGAAGGCATTAAGTTCAAACCGGCTGTTTTAGCTAAGATGGTCGAGGGTTCTCCATTGCAAGCAGACATTACGGGAAATTTCTTGTTTAACGAAAAGTTTGTCTTGGGAGTGGCATGGAGATGGTCAGAAGCAATAAGCGGATTAGCCGGATTTCAGATTAACGACAATTGGTTTATCGGGTATGCCTATGATGCAGAAACAACAAAATTGGCTAATTACAACTCAGGTTCACACGAAATTTTCCTGAGATATGAGTTTTTCAACAAGTCAAAACGAATGGTTTCGCCAAGGTTTTTCTAACGGATAAAATATAAATCTGATGAAAAAAATAATATATATCGGGAGCTTGTTATTAGCCGGATTGATAACCGCTAATGCTCAAACAACACAGACCAAAAGGGCAAATGAACTTTACGACAACTACAAGTATATTGATGCTATAAAGACATACGAAAAAGTCGTGAGCAAAGGCTACAAAAACCCTGAAATATTACAGAGTTTAGCAAATGCCTATTATTTTAACGCACAATATACCGAAGCAGCAAAATGGTACCAGGAGTTGTTTGATTTACAACCCGAAGCCTCTCAACCGGAATATTACTTGAGGTATTCGTTAAGTCTAAAATCTATCGAAAAATACGATAAAGCCAACAAATACTTAGAAAAATACTATCAGGCAAGAGGAGAAGCAAGACCCGAAATCAAAAATTATTTGCAAATCATCAAAGAAAATTCAGGCAGATACGAAATCAAAAATGCTCAGGCCATCAACTCGAAACTTTCCGATTATGGAGCAACGGTGCATAAAGGAAAACTTATTTTTACCTCGACACGTCAGGAAGGAACTTTTTCTCGCACCAACAAATGGAACAACCAACCTCATTCGGTTTTGTATGCAGCAGCTATAGATATAGAAGGAAATCCGATAAATCCTGCTCCGTTTTCCGATAAACTGAATTCTAAATTTGACGAAGCTACTCCGGTTTTTACCACAGACGGAAACACGGTTTATTTTACAAGAACCAATTACCTGAAAAAACGAGGTTACAATCAAGAAAAAACCACATTCCTCAAAATATACAGTGCTACTTTAAAAGACGACCAATGGTCGGATATTACGGAACTTCCTTTTAATAGTGATGACTTCAATACCGCTCATCCGGCCTTATCTCCCGATAATTCAACTTTGTATTTTACTTCGGACAGACCAGGCGGTTTCGGAGATGCAGATATTTGGAAAGTTGCCATCAACAAAGACGAAACTTTTGGCCAGCCGATAAATTTAGGGCCAACCGTAAACACCGAAGGTAGAGAAAGTTTTCCGTTTGTTTCTTCAGAAAACGTGTTGTATTATGCGTCAAACGGTAAATTAGGACTCGGAGGGTTAGATATTTTTATGTCCAAGATAACCGAGCAAAATACTTATGAAGAAGCTATAAACGTAGGAGAACCAATTAATAGCTCGGTAGATGATTTCGGATTTTACATAAGCAAGTTTCGACATGGTTTTTTCACTTCTAATCGCGAAGGGGGAATAGGAGACGATGATATTTATACTTTTGTCGAAATCAGAAAACCGATATGCGAACAGTTGATAGCAGGAGTAATTAGGGATTTGAAAACCAAGGAATTGTTGGCTGAGGCAAAAGTCAATTTGTATGACGAGAATCAAAGTGTAATTGCTCAAACAACATCAGACACAGAAGGAAAATACCATTTTGAAAAAAGCATCGTACTTTGTGACAAACCTTATAGGATAAGAGCTCAAAAAGAGAATTATTCCGTAGAAGAAGAGTTTGTCAGAACGCCAAATGAATCGGGAGAAACTGTGGTAAACCTTTTTTTGAGAAAAACCAAAGAAGAACCACTGGTAGGGCAAACGCTTAATGAAATATTGGATATTCCGGTTATTTATTTTGATTTGGACAAATGGAACATTCGTCCGGATGCGGAAGTTGAAATTGCTAAAGTACTTCAGGTAATGGAAGATTATCCTCAGATGAAAATAGAAATCGGCTCGCATACCGACAGCCGTGCAAGTCATGTTTATAACGAAAAACTTTCGGACAGAAGAGCTAATTCTACTCGAGATTGGCTTATCAAAAAAGGAATTTCTCCGGACAGACTTGCAGCCAAAGGTTACGGAGAAACACAACTGATTAACAAATGTGCAGACGGAGTAGAATGTACCGAAGAAGAACACCAACTCAACAGACGTTCGATATTTATGATTACTTCGATGGGAAAGTAAAAAACGAAGTTAAACCGATGTAAATTTCTTATCCCCAACTCACCTTATTAAACATCAAGGCGAAGTAAATCTCAGCTCAGCAGGCTGACTACAACCAGCGGAAATCCAGGTTGCTATTTTATTCGCATTCGGACCACACGGGACACCACAACTAAGTATAGCAATGTACGCATGGAAAGGCAGGAAACCTGTAAACAGTATTACTGTAAAAAACCTGAAAATACTGTCTACATTCTGTTTGGTTACGTACTATTGGACCGTTAGAGGTTTGGGAAAATATTGATACAGGCATAAGCATCGAAATCAGCAAAAATAATTATAAGTTCAATTAGTAAATTCAACATACAAATCAATGTTTCTTTTTTCTAAAGAAAGTCTTACCTTTGCTTTTCCAACTCAAAAAAAACTAACCTTTTTATGGAATATTTAGACTTTGAATTACCGATAAAAGAGCTTGAAGATCAGTTAGATAAATGCCAGGTTATCGGACAGGAGTCCGATGTTGATGTTTCGACTACTTGCAAGCAGATTGAGAAAAAGCTCGAAGAAACTAAGAAAAAAATATACAAAAATCTTACGGCTTGGCAAAGGGTTCAACTTTCCCGTCATCCTAACCGCCCTTATACATTAGAGTATATTCGCAATTTGTGTGGAGATACGTTTTTAGAACTTTTCGGAGACAGAGGATTCAAAGACGACAAAGCAATGGTAGGAGGTCTCGGAAGAATTGACGGACAATCGTTTATGATTATCGGTCAGCAAAAAGGAATTAATACCAAAATGCGTCAGTACCGAAATTTCGGAATGCCCAATCCGGAAGGATATCGCAAAGCACTACGTCTGATGAAAATGGCAGAAAAATTCGGAATTCCTGTACTTACATTAGTAGATACTCCCGGAGCTTATCCCGGATTAGAAGCCGAGGAAAGAGGGCAAGGAGAAGCTATTGCCAGAAATATCTTAGAAATGACTCGTCTAAAAGTTCCGATTATTACTATTATTATTGGAGAAGGAGCCTCGGGAGGTGCTCTGGGAATCGGAGTCGGAAACAAAGTGTATATGCTCGAAAATACCTGGTATTCGGTTATTTCACCCGAATCGTGTTCCTCAATTTTGTGGAGAAGTTGGGACCATAAAGAAGAAGCGGCAGAAGCCCTGAAATTGACTTCGTACGATATGAAAAAAAACGGACTTATTGACGATATTATTCCCGAACCACTCGGTGGAGCTCATTACGACAAAGAAACAACTTTTAAAACCGTTCAGAAATACATCACTAAAGCTCATAAAGAATTGAGTAAATTATCAACAGAGAAATTGGTTTCGGAACGAATGGAAAAATATCTTAAAATGGGAGAGTTCAAAGGATAACCTTTCATTATCAATGAATTTAAAAATCCGAAACATTCAAGTTTCGGATTTTTTTGTCTTATCAACAGAAAAAACGAGTTATTAAAAAACTATTAACAATGTTTTGCCAATAACTCAACTTCGGTTGCCGTTATATTTTAGTTACTTTCGCACTATGGAAAACCTGAAAAACATTAATCCGATTCGCTCGGAAAAATCTAAGATAATTAGTCTCGAAAAAGGAAAAATTCAGCCTCAAGCTGTTGATTTAGAGGAGGCTGTGTTGGGGGCTATGATGATTGACAAAAAGGGAATTGACGAAGTAATTGATCTTTTGTCTCCCGAGGCCTTCTACAAAGAAGCACATCAACACATTTTCGAAGCCATCAAACAGTTGTTCGAAAAACCCGAAGCAATTGACTTATTAACAGTTTCTGCCCAACTCAGAAAAAACGGAAAATTAGACCTTGTCGGAGGTGATTTTTATCTGATTGGATTGACTCAAAAAATTTCTTCTTCGGCTCATATTGAATTTCACGCAAGAATCATTTTACAGAAATTCATTCAACGAAGCCTGATTCGAATTTCGTCCGAAATTATCGAAGACTGTTTTGACGAAACCACCGACGTATTCGACTTGTTAGATAAATCGGAAACAAAATTCTATGAGGTAACTCAAGGAAACATCAAAAAAAGTTCTGAAACAGCACAAGATTTGGTCAGACAAGCCAAGTCGAGAATTGAAGAAATTGCCAATAAAGAAGGACTGAGCGGAGTAGCTACCGGTTTCAATAAATTAGACGAACTTACCTCGGGTTGGCAACCCAGCGACTTGATTATCATTGCTGCCCGTCCCGGTATGGGTAAAACAGCTTTTGTACTATCTATGGCAAGAAATGTCGCTATCGATTATAATCATCCCGTTGCGGTTTTCTCTCTCGAGATGTCTTCGGTTCAGCTCATCACAAGACTTATTTCTTCCGAAACAGGACTTACTTCCGAAAAGCTGAGAACCGGAAAATTAGAAAAACACGAATGGGAACAACTCAATACCAAAGTAAAAGATTTAGAAAAAGCACCTTTGTTTATTGACGACACGCCCTCACTTTCTATTTTTGATTTGCGAGCAAAAGCCAGACGCTTGCATTCACAACACGGAATCAAACTAATAGTTGTTGATTATTTGCAGTTGATGACAGCCGGAAACAGCGGAAAAGGCGGAGGAAATCGTGAACAGGAAATTTCAACCATCTCCCGAAATCTGAAGGCTTTGGCAAAAGAGTTGAGCATTCCGGTAATTGCACTTTCGCAACTTTCGCGTGCGGTAGAAACCAGAACGGGTTCTAAACGCCCTTTGCTTTCGGATTTGAGAGAATCGGGAGCGATTGAGCAAGATGCCGATATTGTATCGTTTATTTACCGCCCGGAATATTACAAAATTGACCAATGGGATGACGAAGACCAATCGCCAACCAAAGATCAGGCGGAATTTATTGTGGCTAAGCACAGAAATGGAGGTTTAGATAATATCCGATTGAAATTTGAAGGGAAATTCGGTAAATTCGGAAACTTGGACGATTTCGGATTCGATTTTACAGCGTTACCTTCAAAAATGAATGCTGATGATATTACTTCGAGTCTCCCCTCTGCACACGATGCTTTCGGAAACAGTCCTTCTTCGTTTAACGATGAAGAACCCGAAGATGGAGGTGTGCCATTCTAAACATTTTACAATTATATACTTTACAAAAATTAAATGGAATTAAAACTCAACAGACCTATTTGCTTTTTTGATTTGGAAACTACCGGAACCGATGTAGTCAAAGATCGAATTGTAGAAATAGCCATACTGAAAATTTATCCGAACGGAAACAAAGAAAGTAAAACCTGGTTGGTAAATCCCACCATTCCGATCCCGACTCAATCGATTGAAATTCACGGAATTACAGACGAAAAAGTAGCCAACGAACCTACTTTTAAAGAATTGGCACCTCAAATCCACAATATGATTAAAGATTCAGATTTGGCTGGTTATAATTCTGACCGTTTTGATATTCCGCTATTGGTAGAAGAACTTCTCAGAGCCGATATAGATTTTGATTTAAAAAACAGAGTTTCGGTTGATGTTCAAACCATTTTTCATAAAAAAGAAGAACGGACACTTTCGGCTGCCTATCGTTTCTATTGCAATAAAACCTTAGAAAATGCTCACAGTGCAGCAGCAGACACGAATGCTACCTACGAAATTCTAAAAGCACAACTCGACCGATATGAGGATTTAGAAAACGATATGAAAGCGTTATCGGAATATACAACTCGAAAAAAAGCCGTCGATTTTGCAGGATTTATTACTCTTAACGATAAAGACGAAGAAATTTTCGCCTTCGGGAAGCACAAAGGAGTTAAGGTCGAAGATGTTTTGGAAAAAGAACCCGGATATTTCGGGTGGATTCTCAATGCCGATTTTCCGCTTTATACTAAAAAAGTTTTGACAGGAATAAAACTCAGGAAGTTGAATACAAAAATTTAAGTCGAGTATCAAAAATCAAGTGTTTTGCTTTAATGAGTCTATCTTTCGGACTTTATTAACTTTAGACTTTAAGACTAAACAAATGAAAATAATCTGTATAGGACGCAATTACGTCAATCATATTTCTGAACTCGGAAACGAAAAACCCGAAGAACCTGTTATCTTCCTAAAACCTGATACAGCACTACTCAAAGAAGGCGATTTCTATATCCCCGAATTCTCGAATGATGTACACCACGAAATTGAAGTGGTCGTAAAAATCAATAAAGTAGGGAAATATATCGAACCGAAATTTGCTCATAAATATTATAGCGAAATCTCTGTCGGGATTGATTTTACGGCTCGAGACATTCAGCAAAAACTCAAAGAAAAAGGATTGCCTTGGGAAAAAGCCAAAGCCTTTGATAATTCGGCTGTAGTGGGTAATTTTGTTTCGGTAGCAGATTTAGATGTGGATAATTTGGAATTGGAATTATTCAAAAACGGTATTTCGCAACAAAAGGGAAATACCAATCAGATGCTTTGGAAAATCAACAATTTGGTGGCTTATGCTTCGCAGTTTTTCACACTAAAAACTGGCGATTTAATCTTTACCGGAACTCCAAGTGGTGTTTCAAAAGTCGAACCGAATGACGTGTTAGAAGGTTTTTTGGAAGGACAGCAACTCTTTAAAGTAAATATTCGATAAGTTTTTCTCCGAAAAGAAACGTCAATTTTTTACTCAAGGATTTTCCATTTTCTGAACTTGGTGACTTTCTGAATTAGTTTTTCCAAAAAGTTCATATTTTTATACTTTAGTTTTTCTGTTCCCATTCTTTCGGGATTTAGCAGTAGAGAAAGTTTTACCAATTCCTCAAAGGTTTTGCCTTTGTTTTGCTCGAAAAAACGAGTAATAATTTCCCGAAATTCTTTAAAGTACCAATAATGGTGAATCAAAGGTTCAGCCTCGATAATGGTCGGGTTTTTTGACTGGAGAAGATAGCAAAACGCAAATTGTTCTACTACGTGCGAGGGATTTTCAGGGTAAATATAATCGGTAAGAGCCAAAGCATCGCTGAATATTTCGCTGTCTTTCGGAATGTTTAACCCGATTGCTCCTGCATTATACATTTTTGTGTTTTTTGAAAAGACGAACTCTTTTCCGTTTATAACAACCTGATAGTTTTTCCTTTTGAGGTAATCGTCAAAAACCCGAATGATTTTATTCTTTCTTTCACCCATTGAGCCTTCGTTGAGGCTCATCACATAAGAGCCGTTGTTAATATGACGGAATAATTCGGAAATGTTTTGTTTAAAATAAGTGTCTGTGTCCAAATACAGAGCATTTCCTGAAAATCGGGTAGAGAAATCCTTCAATAATTCTATTTTTATGCGATGTACAAAATTAATGTCGCCTGCCCATTTTTTTATGGTTTCTTTATTTAGCTGAACATATTCGATACTCGAAGGTAGCTTTTCTTTGAAATAATCAATGCTGTCGGTATAAATAACTACTTTGTTTTCGTCTTCTTTATGATGTGCATAATAAGAAAGTAAAGCAAAAACCGCTTCGTTTAGGTATTCGTGGCTACCATGAGTAAAGTACAGGATATAATTCTGTGGATTCATACGAACAAAATTAAGAATATTTTAATTAAAAAAGAAAGAAGACAAAACAAGGCGGAAAACAATGAACAATATGCTGTATTTTGTTTAGACAGACTCTTTGTGAACAGGACGATGTCTCACTTTGTTCAAAATAGGGAGCAGAAAGAGCGAAACCAAACCTAAAACAATAGTAAATATGGTTTGAGATGTCCAGACAATCCAACCAAAAGCACTTCCTACCGTAGCAGAAATCCCATAAAAAAGAAGTATTTCAGCCACCAAAAACGGATAAGAACCCAGTCCGTTGTTGGTAAAGGCGATAGCAATACTTCCAACTACAAAAGTTGTGAGAACAGCAGTAAAACTCAAAGTTGATGTTTCGGGAAAGGCAAAAATAGCCACATAAAACATCATTACGTACGAAAACCAAATCAAAATCGTGTAAAACAAAAATTGCCATTTGTTTTTCATTTTTATCACGCTCAGAATTCCGTCAGTCAAACCGGATAATTTTTGTTTTAGGGCAATAATAAACTTGAGTTTTGAGTATCTGTAAATCACAAAAAATAAAGAGCTTAAAAACAGTGCAGTTATTGCGATAAAAGCGACTTTGTCTTGTGGAATGTAATCTAATATAAATGTTTTTACAATATCAAACTGAAGGAAAAATATAAGCCCCATAAACAGAAAAAGTATGAGCAAATCAATAACCCGCTCGGCAATGATTGTCCCAAAACTTTTGTCAAACGGAACATTCTCATAGTTCTTTAGCACCAAAGCCCTTGATATTTCTCCCGAACGAGGAATAAACATATTCATCAGATAACTCACATTTACAGCCAGAAATTGATTTTTGAAAGGAATGTTATAACCCAAGTGTTCGAGCGTGTATTTCCATCGGTACGAACGAGCAACCGAAGCAATGAATCCGAAGACTATTGAAATAAAAATATAGAAATAATCTGCACTTTTAAAGTGTCCGAATATGTCCTTTATTTGTTCTTCGGTAAACTGATTGTAGGCATATACAATAAAAAAAATTCCCAAAAGTAGGGGAATTAGTATCGAAAGCCACTTTTTTACCGTTTTGCTCAAAATTACTTCAATAAATTGGTTTTCTCGTCCGGAAAAATAATCGTCGGTTTAAAGGTTTTTGCCTCTTCAAAATCTACGGTTCCATAAGCGATGATAATAACAATGTCGCCTTTTTGTACTTTGCGTGCAGCAGGACCGTTCAAGATTATATCTCCACTTTTGCGATTTCCTTTTATCACATACGTATCAAAGCGTTCACCATTGTTTATATTCACAATAAAAACCCTCTCGCCTTCAACAAGGTTAGCTGCTTCCATCAACTCTTCATCAATGGTAATACTTCCTATATAATTCAAATCGGCTCCCGTTACCGAAACCCGATGAATTTTTGATTTTAAAACTTCAATTTTCATTTTGCAAAGGTAATCAATTTAGAGAAACGGTATCAATAAGTCTTACGTTGCCTACTCTAACTGCTATAAAAGCACGATACTTTTTTGTTTTGTATTTTTTGGTAATTTCCAAAAGCGTTTTGCTGTCTGCAATTGTAAAATATTCGAGTTGTAACAGCTCCTGAACCTCAAAGGCTTTTTTGACAAAACCGTAAATTTTTTTAGGATCTTCGGTTTGAAAAAGTTCTTTGACCTTGAGCAATGTTTGATAAATAAATCCTGCTTTGTTGCGTTCTTCCTCCGAAAGTCTTTCGTTTCGGGAGCTCATAGCCAAACCGTTTTTTTCTCTGAGAATCGGACAAACGACAATTTTAACCGGAAGACGGTGTTTTTCAACCATTTTATTTACGATAAGAACCTGCTGATAGTCTTTTTCTCCGAAATAAGCTTTTGTGGGTTTAACAATTTCAAAAAGAGCTTTTACAATCGTTCCCACACCGTCAAAATGCCCGGGACGTTGCTTGCCTTCCATTTGATTTTCTAATCCGTCATAATCAAACTTCTCCGGAACAATGTTTTCTCCGTAAATATCATTTATGGTTGGAGCGTAAATGATGATGTTCGGATTCAATGTTTCTATTTTTTGAATATCGTTTTCGAGCGTTCTCGGGTATTTTTCTAAATCTTCTTTGTTATCAAACTGTGTCGGATTCACAAAAATACTGACTACGACAATGTCATTTTGCTCAAGAGACTTTTCCAGTAAAGACAGATGTCCGTTGTGCAAAGCACCCATTGTAGGAACAAAACCTATGGTTTTATTGTTTTTAAAACAAGGGTTTAAATAAACTTTTAGTTCCTTTTTATTGTTAAAAATGACCATTCAAAATATTAGTTACGGGGTGCAAACTTACTGATTTGATTTATAATTGCATAAATTTTTGTAACTTTGCACATTGTTTTCTGTCAAAAACACAGGAATTAAAAAGTTATGGAAGAAAAGAAAATATTGTATGTGTCCAGTGAAGTTGTGCCGTATCTTGCTGAAAATGAGGTGTCTTTAGCTTCATACGATATACCTAAAATGATTAATGACATAGGTGGACAAATACGGATTTTTATGCCTCGTTACGGAAATATTAATGAAAGAAGACATCAGCTTCACGAGGTAATCCGCCTTTCGGGGATGAATCTGGTTATTAATGATGTAGATATGCCTTTGGTCATTAAAGTTGCCTCGATTCCTAAAGAAAGAATTCAGGTTTATTTTATTGATAACGATGAGTACTTCAAAAGAAAAGCCACTTACGAAGACGAAGACGGAAATCTCTTTGAAGATAATGACGAAAGAGCTATTTTCTTTGCCAAAGGTGTAGTGGAGACTATCAAAAAACTTAATTGGATTCCTGATATTATTCATGTTCATGGTTGGATGTCGAGCCTGCTTCCGTTGTATATGAAGCATTATTATTCTAACGAGAAGTTGTTCGAAGACACTAAAATCGTAACCTCTGTTTATGAGCAGTCTTTTAAAGGAACGCTATCTAAAGAACTCAAAGAAAAGTTGCTTTTTGATAAAATTCCTGAAGATATAGTGGCTTGTTTAGGTACTCCGAATTGCGAAAATGTAATAAAATCCGCTATTGAAAACTCTGACGCCATAATTATTGGCTCAGATAACATCACTCCAACTTTAACAGAATTTATAGAATCTTCGGGGAAACCTTTTTTACCTTTCGTGCCCAAAGATTCGTTTGCTAAGGCATATACGGATTTTTATAAAAATCACGTTTTATAATTATTTAGTTTGTATGAAAGTTACTTCTTGGTCAAGAAAGATTTTACCACTGTTTTTAGTTTTAAGTATTTGGTCTTGTGATGATGACTTCAGCAGAGTCGGGTCAAATATTGTGGGAGACGAAAACACAAATCTTAACTCATATACCTCACAAAATCTCATTGCTTACAGCAAGGCTACCGGCCCGGTTCAGGCAAACGGATTTTTGGTAAACAGCTTTGGAGTGATTGATAATCCTATTTTCGGAAAGTCAGAAGTGAGCTTTGTAACACAACTTCAGTTTGTTGCAGGCACTAACCCGACAGCAGATATTATATCTCCAACAGTTACCCGAGTTGAACTTACCGTTCCATATTTCAGCACACTCAAAGAAACAGACGAAGACGGAAATAGATCTTTCGAATTAGATTCGATTTACGGAAAGACAGGGAAATTCAAACTCGATATATACGAATCCGGATATTATCTGAGAGATTTTGACCCTTCAACTAATTTTGAAGAATCCCAAAAATATTATACCGATTTGTACAACGACATCAATAGTGCAAAAATTCCGTTCGGAGCAGACGGAAGACTTAATAATTCTACAGATACAGCACAAAATGATGAGTTTTATTTCGACAAATCCGAACACATAATCTACGAAGAAAACAGCCAGGGAGAACAAGTTGTTAAAGAGAGGATGAATCCTCAAATGAAAATTGAGTTGAACAAAGATTTCTTCCAGCAAAAAATATTTAATGCTCCTGCAGGTCAAATGGATAATGACAATACCTTTAAAAATTATTTTAGAGGGCTGTTTTTCAACGTAGAAGACATCGGACAAACAGACCACCTGATGCAAATGGATTTTTCTAAAGGAAAAATAACGGTTTATTACACTACCTCTGAGTCAGAAGATGAAGAAAAATCTTTAGTGCTAAATTTAGGAGGACATAGAGTCAGCTTAGTCAAAAATCAGTTATCTTCTGATTATCAGAATGCTTTAGCCTCCTCTGACCCGATTCAGGGAGATGAAAAGCTTTATATAAAAGGCTCAGAAGGATCGTTAGCGTATATAAATTTGTTTGGAGATACCGATTCGGAGGGAATTTCTGAGGAGCTTGAAGCACTAAGAGCATCAGCAGAAAGCGAAAATTGGCTTATCAACGAAGCATACCTGACTTTTTATGTTGATAAATCGCAAATGGATTACATCGATCACGTCCCGCTAAGGATGTACTTGTTCGATGCGATTAACAACATACCTTTGTCAGATTATACGCTCGATGCAACAACATATACAGACCCTAAACAAAATAAATTTATGTTCGGAGGACTTTTGTCTAAAGAAGAAGGTAAGGGTGTATATTATAAAATAAGAATAACCAATCACGTTAAAAATCTCATTAAAAATGAGGATGCAAAAAACGTAACCCTCGGATTGTCTGTAACCGAAAGCATTAATATCGTAGGAATGGCAGCCTTAAAAGATGGCGTCGAACTTCCCGACACAAGCCCATACCGATATACTCCGTACGCCTCAGTAATGAGCCCGCTCGGAACAGTACTTTACGGAAATAACACTTCGGAAGACGATAAAAAATTAAAATTAGAAATACTTTATACCAAACCTTAAAATTAAGAACTTATGTGTGGAATCGTAGGATATATCGGACATAGAAAAGCCTATCCTGTTATCATTAAGGGATTGCAGAGATTGGAATACAGAGGTTATGACAGCGCGGGAGTAGTCCTGTACAATAATGATGAGATGCATCTTTCCAAAACCAAAGGGAAAGTTTCGGATTTACACGAAAAAGCCCAAGCAGAAATTTCTCTTGACGGAAACATCGGAATCGGACACACTCGTTGGGCTACACACGGAGTTCCGAATGACATAAACTCGCATCCACACTTTTCTAATTCAGGCAATCTGGTTATTGTACATAACGGAATTATTGAAAATTACGAACCTCTGAAAAAAGAACTCCAAAAAAGAGGTTACACTTTTAAATCGGATACCGATACCGAAGTGCTTGTCAATCTGATTGAAGATGTTCAGAAACAAAATGATGTAAGACTCGGAAAAGCAGTTCAGATTGCTCTTAATCAAGTGGTCGGGGCTTATGCTATTGTGGTTTTTGATAAAAGAAAACCCAACGAATTGGTGGTTGCTCGTCTGGGTAGCCCACTTGCTATCGGAATTGGAGAAGGAGAATATTTTATCGCTTCCGATGCCTCGCCTTTTATAGAATATACTTCAAATGCTATTTATTTGGATGACGAAGAGATGGCAATTGTGAGATGTCATAAACCACTAAAAATCAGAAAGATAAAAGATGATTCTTTGGTAGATCCTTATGTTCAGGAACTTCAAATGAATTTGGAGCAAATTGAAAAAGGAGGATATGACCACTTTATGCTTAAAGAAATTTACGAACAACCCAGTGTAATTAAAGATACTTACATAGGACGACTGTTGTCGGACAAAGGGCTTATCAGAATGGCAGGAGTGGAAGACAATTTAGAAAGATTCCTAAATGCAGACCGAATTTTGATTATTGCCTGTGGAACTTCGTGGCATGCCGGATTAGTAGCCGAATATATTATAGAAGAATTTGCCAGAATTCCGGTTGAGGTAGAATACGCTTCTGAATTCCGATACAGAAACCCAATAATTACTTCGAAAGATGTTGTAATTGCTATTTCGCAATCGGGAGAAACAGCAGATACTTTAGCGGCCATTAAGCTGGCTAAAAAAGAAGGAGCTTTTGTTTTTGGAGTTTGCAACGTGGTGGGTTCTTCCATTTCGAGAGAAACCCATGCAGGAGCTTATACCCATGCAGGTCCTGAAATCGGAGTGGCTTCGACCAAAGCCTTTACTACTCAAATTACAGTGCTGACTCTGATTGCCTTGCGTTTGGCTAAAGCCAAAGGAACACTTTCTAATTCCGATTATCACAGATATTTGCAAGAATTAGAGCTTATTCCAAACAAAGTTAAAGAAGTATTACAAACAGCAGAAACAACCCAAGCCATAGCAGCGATATACAAAGATGCTTCAAACTGTCTGTATTTGGGTAGAGGATATAACTTTCCGGTTGCCCTTGAAGGAGCTTTGAAACTAAAAGAAATTTCGTATATTCATGCCGAAGGTTATCCGGCTGCGGAAATGAAACACGGCCCAATTGCTCTTATTGACGAGCAAATGCCTGTGGTAATTATTGCTCCGAAACAAGAACACTACGACAAAATCGTGAGTAACATTCAGGAAATCAAATCCCGAAGTGGAAAGATTATTGCGGTTGTTACCAAAGGAGATGTTCAGGTAAAAGAATTGGCAGACCATGTTATAGAGATTCCTGAATCTTCTGATGCTCTTTCTCCGATTATTACAACTATTCCGCTGCAATTACTCTCTTATTATATTGCGGTATTGAGAGGAGCAAATGTTGATCAACCGAGAAACTTGGCTAAGTCAGTAACGGTAGAATAAAAAAGATAAATCGTTTCGATATTTCGTGCTAAAAATACAAGTACTAAAATTAAAAAACCGACAAGTTTTCAAAACTTGTCGGTTTTTTTGTATTTAAAAACAACAAATTCTTTGTAATTAGTTGTTTATCATATTCGTTTTTTGTTATTTTGGGGGCTATTTTGTGCCGAATGAAGAATGTAAATATTTCATTTTTCAAAACCAAGCAAAATCTAAAGAATGATAACACACATACAGGGAAAACTAATAGAGAAATCTCCTACAAATGTAGTAATAGATTGTGCAGGAGTTGGTTATTACATCAATATTTCATTACATACTTATTCGCTTATTCCTGACTCGGAAAACATCAAACTTTTCACGTATTTACAAGTAAGAGAAGATGCTCATACTCTTTTTGGCTTTGTAGAAAAATCTGAAAGAGAAATCTTCAAATTGCTTATTTCTGTATCGGGAATTGGTGCTTCGATTGCCAGAACGATGCTTTCTTCACTTACTCCGAAACAGGTTATTCAATCCATAGCCTCTGCGGATATAGCAACTATTCAATCTGCCAAAGGTATCGGAGCCAAAACAGCTCAACGGGTTATTATTGACCTGAAAGAAAAAGTGTTAAAAGTATATGATTTGGACGAAGTTTCCACCGTTTCGGACAATACAAACAAGTCTGAAGCGTTATCTGCTTTGGAAGTATTGGGCTTTAACAGAAAATTAGCAGAAAAAGCTATCGAAAAAGTGCTTAAAGAAGCTCCTCAGGCCTCCGTTGAAAACATCATTAAACTGGCATTAAAAAATTTATAATTCTTTGAAGGCTATATACAATAATACAATTAAGGCTTTTGTAACAAAGGTTTTGCTTTTCGGAATTCTCTTTTTCGGAAGTAGCCTAAAGGCTCAAGAAGAAGGAACTGTTGTTCAAGACAGCACAAAAACCGGATATGATGCCGGAAATATCGAACTAAATAATCCTTCGAGCATTAAAGACGTTTACGAATATGACCCTGTTTTAGACAGATATGTGTTGAATAGCAGAATGGGAGAACTCTACATCGGTTACCCGCTTTTTTTGACTCCAAAGGAATATGAAGAGCTGTTTTTAAAAGAAAACATAAGAGATTATTTCAGGCAAAAATCAGCAGCAGCAGCTTCTGAAAATCCCGATGATCAAAGAGATTTATTGCCAAGTTATAAAGTTCATTCAAAACTTTTTGAAACTATTTTCGGAGGAAATACCATCGATGTAAAACCTACCGGTACGGTAGAGCTCGATTTGGGAATGCGTTATACAAAACAAGACAATCCTGCTCTTTCTCCCCGAAACCAAAGTAATTTAGGCTTTGATTTTAATCAAAGAATCAGTGTCGGACTTAACGGTATGGTAGGAACAAGACTAAAAGTTACGGGAAATTACGATACCCAATCTACTTTTAACTTCCAGAATCTTATCAAGCTCGAATACACCCCGACCGAAGACGATATTATTCAGAAAATTGAAGTCGGAAACGTAAACCTGCCACTCAATACCTCACTCATCAGAGGAGCACAAAGCCTATTTGGAGTTAAGGCTCAATTGCAATTTGGTAAAACTACTTTTACCGGAATTTTCTCCGAACAACGCTCTCAAACAAAAGGAGTTACCGTTGAAGGAGGAGGAATGTTGCAAGATTTTGAACTTTTTGCTATGGATTACGATGCAGACAGACACTACTTTTTGTCGCAATATTTCCGAAATAAGTATGATGATGCACTAAAGAGTTATCCGTTTATTGACAGTAGAGTTCAGATAACAAGAGTAGAAGTTTGGGTTACCAACCGACAAAATCGAATTAATGCTACACCTCTTGACGGATTTAACAATCGGAACATCATAGCTTTACAGGATTTGGGAGAAGCTCAAATTCAAGGGCTTACTAATGATCAGGTGGTGGTTTTAAACCAAAATCACATAGGAGGATTTTTTAATATGCCTGCCAATACACCTCCGGACAACAAGAACAACAAATATGACCCAAAACAAATAGGATCGAATTATCTGAAAAGTACCATTCGGGATTTGTCCTTTGGTAACGAAGGATTTCGAGACGATATCAAAGGAGATATTAACGAAGGAACCGATTATATCAAACTCGAAAACGCTCGAAAACTGACTACGAACGAGTTTACATTCCACCCACAGTTGGGATATATTTCCCTTAACCAACGATTGAATAACGATGAGGTTTTGGCTGTGGCTTACCAATATACAGTCGGAGGACAGGTTTATCAGGTGGGAGAATTCGGAACAGACGGAGTAGATGCAACCGTTGTAAGTCCGAATCCTGATTCGGAAATGGGAGATATTCCTACCACACAAGCATTGATTCTGAAAATGCTTAAAAGCACCATTACGAACGTAAACCAACCGGTTTGGAATCTGATGATGAAAAACATTTATGTCGTTCCGGGAGGTTCTCAACTTGAACAAGACGGATTTAGATTCAATATCTTATATACAGATCCATCTCCTCTGAATTATATAACTCCAACCGATGGTTCAGTGTGGAATGAAGATGATGAAAACTATCCGTTTAATATTCCTTTGTTGAGGCTTTTCAATTTGGACAGATTGAACTACAATAATGACCCACAAATTCCGAACGGAGACGGTTTTTTTGACTATGTAGCCAATTCTACAGGAAATAATCCTTTGTCCGAACAAGGACAATACGGAAATATGGGAAATCAGAGTAGTCAAAATGATGCTATGGGCGGAATGGGTGGAATGGGCGGAGGCTATGGTAATAATCAAGGGCAACAAAACAGCACTAATACATTCAACGGAATTACTATTGATCCTCGTTTCGGAAGAATTATCTTCACAACCGTTGAACCTTTCGGAAAACACCTTTTCGAAAAACTAAAATCATCACCTAACTCCCTCGAAGATTATAACAACGAAAACACCTATAACTCTGACCAGAAAAAATATGTTTTTACCAAACTGTACCGAAGCACACAAGCGGCCTCACTGCAAGATAGCGACAAAAATAAATTTTTGCTAAAAGGGCGTTTTCGTTCTACGACCGGAGACGGGATTTCCATAGGTGCATTCAATATTCCGCAAGGTTCTGTTATTGTTAGGGCAGGAGGAAGAATACTTGTCGAAGGGCAAGATTATACGGTAAATTATCAACAAGGAAAAGTACATCTTATCGACCCGTCTTTGCAGGCTTCGGGAATTCCGATTGATATCTCTGTTGAAAACAATCAAGTGTTCGGACAGCAAACCAAACGCTTCTTTGGGTTTAATATCGAACATAAATTTAGCGATAAACTCGTCGTCGGAGGTACTTTCTTGCGAATGGCAGAAAAACCATTTACTCAAAAATCAAGCTACGGAATGGAGTCTGTAAACAACACTATTTACGGACTTAATTTCAACTATTCTACCGAAGTACCTTTCTTTACCCGATTGGTAAACAAACTGCCTAATCTCGATACAGATGTACCGTCTAATTTTTCGATAAGAGGAGAAGTAGCTGTACTCAAATCAGATACTCCAAAAGGCGACCAGTTTGATGGAGAAGCAACTGTGTATGTCGAAGATTTTGAAGGGTCTCAAACCAATATTGATATGAAAGGTCCTCTTTCGTGGAGTTTAGCAAGTGTTCCGATAGATTTTGGAGGAGAACTCCCTAATCCGCTCCCCGAAGACGCTCCAACATCAGGGTACAAAAGAGCAAAACTTTCTTGGTACACCATAGACCCTGTTTTTTATACCAGTCAAAGACCATCGGGAATAAGTCAAGACGATTTATCTTCCAACAAAACCAGAAGGATTTACATTAATGAACTATACCCTGTAACCGATATAGCACAAGGACAAACAACGGTAATTCCAACTTTAGACCTTACGTATTACCCATCTGAAAGAGGACCATACAATTTTAATCCACTTGCCAACGGAACCAATACACTTCCTAACCCTCAAGATAATTGGGGTGGAATTATGAGAGGAATTACCTCTACTAATTTCGAGCAGGCAAACGTAGAATATGTTCAGTTTTGGCTCTTAGACCCATTTGTAGGGAATCCGGGAGATGCTGCTAACTCATTCAATATGGGTCAGTTAAAAATTAATTTGGGAGAAATTTCTGAAGATATTCTCAAAGACGGAAGAAAGATGTACGAAAACGGACTTCCCGAAGCAGGGTCTAATCAGGCAACCATTTCGACTGCTTGGGGAAAAGTACCTGCCTCTCAATCGCTCATTTATGCTTTTGACACCAATGAGGCAAACAGAGCAGCTCAGGACTTAGGATTTGATGGCTCCACAGACGATGAAGAAGCTCAGAAATTCCCTGCGTTTGCAGGAATTGAAGACCCTGCACAAGACAATTATCAAAACTTTTTGAGTGCTCAAGGAAACATCATCGAGAGATATAAAAGATACAACGGAACACAAGGTAATTCGCCTGTTAGCATCTCTGATAACGACAGAGGAAACACCACACATCCTGATGTTGAAGATGTAAACCGAGATAACACGATGAATACCATAGATGCGTATTATGAATATACCATCAATATTCGTCCGAATATGCAAGAAGGACAAGATTATGTGACCAATATATTGAATACTACGGCTTCTCTTCAAGGGCAAGGACCTAACGGAGAAACAACTACTCCTGTCAGATGGATACAGTTCAAAGTGCCCATTACCGAAGGAGAAGCAAAAGGAGGAGGTATTTCAGATTTGCGTTCTATTCGTTTTATGAGGCTTTTCCTCACCGGATTCTCAGAAGAAGTAACACTTCGATTTGGTTCTCTCGATTTGGTTCGTAGTGATTGGAGACGTTATACCTATTCGTTAGACCCAATTGAAGATAATGCCACAGATCTTTTAGACAATACGGCTTTTGATGTTCAAACGGTAAATGTTCAGGAAAACGGAGACCGCTCTCCCATCAGATATATCACACCTCCGGGAGTGCAGAGAGAACAACTTTATCAAAACAATACGCTTATCAATCAGAACGAGCAATCGCTTTCGATGAGAATTTCCAGTGCCGACGGAACATATAACGGAGGATTAGAGCCCGGAGATTCCAGAGCGGTTTTCAAGCAGGTAAATGTGGATATGCGTCAGTACAAGAAACTGAAAATGTTCTTGCATGCAGAGGCACTTCCTATAATTTCTGCCGAAAACCCGGATGGAGAAACCAGCCCGTTACAAGACGACCAAATGATGGCTTTTATCCGTTTCGGAAACGACTTTTCGCAAAACTTTTATCAGGTTGAAATTCCTTTAAAAGTTACTCCCGAAGGAGCTATTATAGATACAGATGTTTGGCCAGAAGCCAACAATATGGACATCAGTTTAGATTTGCTTACAAAATTGAAGATTCTGGCAATGAGTGCTGATATGTCAAATTTACCTCCTGACGGAATTTTCTACAAAGATGTTTCCGACCCTGAAATAGGGGGGGCTGCTGATAGCAATATGAGAATCGGTATCAAAGGAAATCCAAACTTCGGATATGTTCGTACGTTGATGCTTGGAGTCAAAAACAATACAGAGAACTCTCATATCAGAGGAGAAGTATGGTTCAACGAGCTCCGTCTTGCCGAAATGGACAACAGAGGAGGTATGGCAGCTACTTTGAGTATGGATACTAACTTTGCGGATTTTGCCAACTTTACAGCAACAGGTAACATGAATACCATTGGTTTCGGAGGAATAGAAGACAAACCCGTTGAACGAAGCAGAGAAGACAGATATCAATACAACATTGTATCTTCATTTCAATTAGGGAAACTCCTTCCAAACAATTGGAGGGTACGATTACCATTCAGCTATTCGTTCGGAGAAGAATTTATCACTCCCGAATACGACCCGTATTATCAGGACATACGATTAGAGCAATATCTTGACCATGCCCCTGCCTCGGAGCAAGATAACATCAGAGATAGAGCAATAGAATATACCAAAATTAAAAGTATCAACTTTATAGGGGTAAAAAAAGATAGAGCTCCTGAACAAAAACCACAGGTTTACGACCCTGAAAACATAACATTGTCTTATTCTTATACACAAACCAATCATCACGATTATGAGGTAGAAGATTTGCTTGACCAACAGGTTCAGACTACGGCTGATTACAGCTATAATTTTGAAGCCAAACCGGTTGAGCCCTTCAAAAATTCTGAGACAATGAAAAAAAGTAAATATTGGAAACTATTACAGGATTTTAATTTTAATTACCTGCCTTCCAGCATAACTTTTAACACAAGTATTCTTAGGAGTTTCAACAGACAGCAATTCCGTATGGTCGAAGTACAAGGGATAGGAATTGACCCAATGTACAGAAGAAATTATATGTTTAATTACAATTACGGATTTAACTATAACCTGACCAAAAAACTCAAAATTAACTACAACGTAACTACGAGTAATATTGTTCGAAATTATCTTGACGAAAACAATGCTCCGATAGAATCAAATACCATTTGGGACGATTATTGGAATACGGGAGAAGCCAACCAGCACACACAACAAATCGTACTTAACTATGAACTACCGTTGGAAAAACTACCGTTTTTGAGCTTTGTGAAATCAACCTATAATTACAACTCCAACTATAACTGGCAACGTTCTGCTGACGGATTGAGATTTATAAAAACGGGAGAAGATCAAGAATATGATTTAGGAAACACAATTCAGAATTCGAACACCCACCAGTTGAATACCACGCTGAACATGGATTTGTTCTATAAATATATAGGTTTAACGAAGAAACCTCAAACCAATAGGAGACCTGCAGCAGGAACTGCTCCGGGACAAAGAGTTTCAGGAGGAGCTCAGACTCCTGCACAACAAAGAGGTGTTTTTATGGACGGACTCATCGGATTTGTTACCAGCCTGAAAACCGTTCAGGTAAATTATTCCGAAAACAACGGAACGGTCTTGCCGGGATATTTACCATCTATCGGATTTTTAGGAACATCACGTCCTACCTTAGGATTCATAATGGGAAGCCAGGAAGATGTGCGATTTGAAGCAGCCAGAAACGGATGGCTAACCAACTATCCTGATTATAACCAAAACTTTACACAAATCAGCACCAAAACGCTTAATTTTACAGCATCTTTAGAACCGTTTTCGGACTTTAAGATTGACCTTATGGCAGACAGAAATACTACGGAAAATTATTCGGAGCAGTATGATATTTCGAACGGACAATACAATTCTCGTTCTCCATATAGTTTTGGTAACTTCTCGATATCGACCAATATGATTAGAACGGCTTTTTCACAAAGTGACGAAAACTTTTCGGAGGCTTTCCAACAATTTCGAGACAACCGAATTACCATTGCTAATCGTTTGGCACAACAAAGAGGAGTAACAGAAGTAGGTGCTGACGGATTCCCTGTTGGTTACGGAAAAACTTCTCAAGAGGTTTTGTTGCCTGCTTTCTTTGCAGCCTATACCGGGCAAAATGCTTCAGGAGTTTCGTTGGGAGTGTTGCGAGATATTCCTATTCCAGGGTGGAACATACGCTATACTGGACTTATGCGCTATAAGTTTTTCAAAGATAAATTCAGACGTTTTTCTATACAACATCAATATAGCTCAACATATTCGATTAACGCATATCGTTCTAACTTTGAGTATGACCCGAACCAACAGGTAAATCCGGATGGAAGCGAGAACTATCAACCGAAAACCATTGTTTCGAATGTGAATTTGGTCGAGCAATTCAACCCGCTTATTAGAGTGGATTTCGAGATGAAAAATTCTGTTCAGATTAGGGCAGAGGTTAAAAAAGAAAGAGCTTTATCTTTGAGTTTTGACAACAACCTCCTTACAGAAATGCAAGGGCAAACTTATACATTAGGAACGGGATACCGAATCAAAGATGTGGTTATCAATACAAAGTTGGCAGACAATCCGACAAACACGATTAAGAGTGATTTGAACCTCAAACTCGATCTGAATTATATGAATAACAAGACCATTGTCCGTTATTTAGATTATGACAACAACGAACTTGGAGGTGGGCAAAATATGTGGTCTGCAAAATTTACTGCCGACTATTCTTTTAGTCGTAACTTTACCGTAATTTTGTACTATGACCATTCGTTCTCAAAAGCGGTTATTTCAACAGCTTATCCGATGACAAACATCAGAGCAGGATTTACCTTGAGATACACATTCGGAAATTAAAATAAAAACATAATATTAAACTTTATATAAAAAAACATAAAATGAACATCCCAAGTAACTTAAAGTACACAAAAGACCACGAATGGGTGGTTATTGAAGGCGATATCGCAACGGTAGGAATTACGGATTTTGCCCAAAAAGAATTAGGTGATATTGTTTATGTTGAGGTAGAAACCCTTGACCAGACTTTGGATAAAGACGAAGTTTTTGGAACGGTAGAAGCTGTAAAAACCGTTTCTGATTTGTTTTTGCCTTTGTCAGGAGAAATTACCGAATTCAACGAAACCCTTGAAACCAATCCGGAATTGATAAACACAGACCCTTATGGAGAGGGTTGGATGATTAAGGTTAAAATTTCTGATACTTCGGAAATAGATTCTTTGCTTTCTGCTGAAGGTTATAAAAATCTTATAGGTGCATAAAAAAACCTGCTTAGGGCTTGCTCTGGCTTGGACATGTGTTGTAGTGGTTCTGAGTCTGGTATCTTTTTCAAAAGCCCCGAAAGCAATTACAGACTTTGCGTCTTATGACAAGGTAGCTCACTTGGTGTTTTACCTTGTGTTTGTTTTTTTATGGGGAAGCTATATTTTTTATCAGAAGCCGATAAAAAGCGAAAGTGTCTTTTCACTGATTTTTGTTACTCTTATTTTTGCAGGAGCAATTGAAATATGTCAGGAGCTTTTTACAGAAAAAAGAACAGCAGATCGATATGATATGCTGGCAAATTTTATGGGAGCTTTATCGGGAGTAACTGTTTTATACCTTTATAAAAAATACAAAAAGTAAATTATGAACATCAGAGAATACTTAGATTCCACGTACTTAAAAACATCAGAACAGGCAAGCCTCTCTGAAAAAGAAAATATTAAGGTAGCAGAAAAGTTTGTTTGCGAGGCTATTAAGGAAAGATTTAAACTCATTATGATTCGCCCCGAAGTAGTCAAATTGGCGAGAAAAAGAATTGACGAAGCTCAATCGGAAGTGTTGGTCGGAACGGTAATTGATTTTCCTGAAGGAAATTCATCTGTAGAAGATAAACTGAAAGAGGCCCAACAAGCAATTCAAGACGGAGCAGACGAATTAGATTTTGTAATAGACTATACGGCTTTTAAAAACGGAAATTCACAAAAACCCAAGCAAGAGGTTTTAGAATGCACTAGGCTCGGTATAGACAACCACAAAACCGTAAAATGGATAATAGAAACAGCCGCCCTTACCCCGATGCAAATTGTTCAGATTTCTGCATTGGTTAAAAATGCCATTATAGCTCATTTTGACGAAAAAATTTACGATAGAGTATTTGTAAAATCTTCAACCGGATTTTATGTTACACCCAACGGAGAACCTAACGGAGCAACCGTTGAATCGATTAAACTGATGATGGAAAATGCTTTCCCACTTCCTGTAAAGGCTTCGGGAGGTGTGCGTTCGTTTGAAGAAGCGGTGCAAATGATAAATTTTGGGGTAAAACGAATCGGGACTTCATCTGCAAAGATTATTGCAGAGGGAGGAACATCAAAAAATACGTATTGATTTATGAAAAAGCAACTACTTACACTTTTACTAATCGGATTTCAAATGGCATTTTCTCAGAAATCTGTTTCTGAAAAACCTCCTGTTTTCGAAGAGTGCGAAGATTTGGATATTAAAGCAACAGAAAACTGTTTTTACAACAAAATGCAGGAATTTGTTTTTAATAATTTTCAAACCCCAGAAGAACTGACCCAACAAAATCACCAGTCTAACATAATTGTTCTTTTTGAAGTCAGCAACAAAGGAGATTTTAAAGTTTTACACATCAATACTTCACATCAGGAAATAAACGATGAAGTAAACAGAGTTTTTTCCGAACTTCCTAAAGTCAGCCCACCCGAATACAACGGAAACCCTGTATATGCCAAATACACACTTCGATTTTCAATCCCGCTCGAAGAACCGAGCCTTTTGTCTTTGGAATCGACAGAAGAGCAGCAACAACCTGTTTTTGTGAAAACCAAAAACCAACCGCTTAAAGAATTAGACAGTATTGTTTATCATAATTTTGACAATCCACAACTCAAAAGCCATCTGAATATCCCTTTTTCGCATAGCTATTATGCCCAATTCGATAGAGCGATGAATCAGATGGGAGCCAATAATCACACAGCTCAAAAACCTTATACCTATTTTGAAGTTGCCAAGTATTATGACTTGGAACAAAAACAAAAAGAATTGTACAAAAACAAAGAAGGCTGGTGGGGACGCAAACTGTGGAATGAAAATATGGTTACGATTCAGGGCGAGAATTATTGGTTTACGATGAATCCTATTGTAGATTTGCGTTTTGGAGAAGATACCGACACTAAAAAAACAACCTACAACAACACCAGAGCCTTACAAATACAAGGAGCTTTGGGCGAACAACTTCACTTCTCTACAACTTTATATGAAAGTCAAGGACGTTTTGCAGATTATTATAACCAATATGCAATTTCTATTAGACCAAGCGGAGGAAATCCGGCTGTAATTCCCGGAATCGGAATTGCTAAAGAATTCGAAACCGATGCTTTTGACTTTCCTTCGGCTGATGCTAATTTGACGTATTCACCAAATGAATTTATCAATCTTAATTTGGGTTACGGAAGAAACTTTTTGGGAGATGGTTATCGCTCGTTATTACAAAGTGATGGAGCATCTCCGTATCCGTATTTTAAGATAAACACTACTTTTTGGAAAATTAAATACACGAATACCTATATGTGGCTCAAGGATTTAAGACCCGAAGTTACCACAGACAGAGCTTATGCCACTAAATATATGGCTAACCATTACTTGAGTTGGAATATTTCCAACAGATTAAATTTAGGAGTGTTCGAATCGGTAGTGTGGACAACTTCCAATGACAGAGGGTTTGACATGAACTTTATTAATCCGATTATTTTTTACAGAACAGTTGAGTTTAATTCGTCTTCAAAAGCCGGAAATGCCCTTTTGGGACTTACAGGAAAATACAAATGGAACAATCAGGTCAATTTCTACGGACAGTTTTTGATAGATGAGTTTTCGGTTGATGCAGTAAAAGAAGGAAACAAGAGTTGGAAAAATAAATTTGGATATCAGATAGGAACAAAATATTATGATGCTTTTGGAGTTGATAACCTGTTGCTTCAGGCGGAGTATAACATCGTTCGCCCGTATGTGTACTCTCACTCCGACCCGATTACTAACTATGCTCACAACAACCAAAGTATGGGGCATCAATGGGGAGGAAATTTCAGAGAATTTATCTTTGTAGCAAGATACTTTAAAGGAAGATATTTTGCTGATGCAAAAGTAACTACCGGAAAACGTGGATTAGACTTCAACACAGCAGACAACAACTACAATTACGGAGGGAATATTTATTTGGATTATGACGAAAACCGTCCGTATGATACAGGAGTAAAGGTCGGACAAGGAAATTCGACCAAAGTATTTATCGGGGATATTCAGGTGGGATATTTGATAAATCCGAGTACGAACCTAAAGGTTTTTGCCAATGTTATTTACAGAAACTTTGACCCGAATGCCGAAACAACAGAAACTTTCAAACAAAATTCAACTTGGTTTTCCGTAGGGCTTCGTGCAGATTTGTTCAACTGGTATTTTGATTATTAAAATACGCTATCATTAATCCCAATCAAAAGCCAATTTTATTGACAATGCACATCAAATACAATATATTTTCATATTTTTGAGTTATTATTGGAAAATCAGAACGAATGTTTAGAACAGACGAAGAGAAAAAATCAGCTATTATTACAACAATTCTGTTTGTGATGATGATTCTTGTGATGTCTATTGCCATTTTTCCTCCCGAAGTCAAAGAGCTTGAAGGTGGAGGTGGTGGAGGCACGATTGCTCTGAACTTCGGATTTGACGACAGCGGAATGGGAGACAATTATGCCTCGGCTGACCCAATTGCTTCACAAACAGAAGCGGTTACATCGCAAAGTGATGAAAACGAAATACTGACCTCTGATAATGAAGATGCGGTAGCCATAGCTGAAACTCCGAAAAAAGACGACAAAAAGCAACCCGACAAAAAACCGGAAACAAAACCCGACACAAAACCGATTGTAAACACTCCTATAAAACCTCAACCCGACAAAAATGTAACCGATGCCATCGGAAATCTATTAGGAGGTGACGGGAACACAAATAAAGCAGGAAATCAAGGAAGTCAGTCAGGAAATCTGAACAGTCAGGGTTATGACGGAGACGGAAGTGGAGGAAGCGGAACCGGTTCGGGAGGAGGAGACGGAAGCGGTCAAGGTCTGGGAACAGGCTCCGGATACGGAACAGGCTCGGGTGCAGGAAGTGGTTCAGGACACGGAAATTATAAGCTCGACGGACGCAAATCGGTTGCTATGCCTGCTCCACAATATAAATGTAATGAAGAAGGAACCGTAGTAGTAGAAATTTCTGTGGATAAATCAGGAAAAGTTATCGAGGCAAAACCCGGAGCAAGAGGAACTACCAACACAGCCAAATGCTTGGTAGATATTGCAAAACAAGCAGCTATGCAGGCCAAATTTGACCCAAGTACGACAGCTCCCGAACGACAAATCGGAACGATTACGTATAATTTCAAACTGAAAGAATAAAGTTGGAATATCAGGAAATTCTAAACTGGATGTTCAATCAGCTTCCGATGTATCAAAAACAGGGAGCAAGTGCTTACCGAAAAGATTTACACAACACCATTCTGCTTTCCGATTATCTCGGAAATCCTGAAAAGGAAATCAAAACTATTCATATTGCGGGAACCAACGGAAAAGGCTCTACCTCGAGTATGCTTGCTTCTGTTTTACAAGAAGCAGGCTGTAAAGTAGGGCTTTATACTTCTCCGCATCTCAAAGACTTTAGAGAACGCATCAAAATAAACGGAAAGAAAATATCTCGAAAGTTTGTTTGCGATTTTATATTGCAGCACAAAGTTTTTTTCGAGGAGAATAATTTGAGTTTTTTTGAAATGACCGTAGGGTTGGCTTTTGATTATTTCAAAAAACAAAAAGTTGATATAGCTGTTATCGAGGTCGGAATGGGAGGACGCTTGGATTCGACCAATATTATTTCTCCACTTGTTTCCGTTATTACGAATATTGGATTGGACCATACGCAATTCCTTGGCAATTCACTTGCTGAAATTGCTTCCGAAAAAGCAGGAATCATAAAACCGAATATTCCTGTTATAATCGGAGAATATACTCCTGAAACCAAAGGAGTCTTCCTTAAAACAGCAAAGCAAAACCATTCTGAAATCTATTTTGCTTCGGATTTGATTTTTGAAATTCCAAAATCAGATTTAATCGGAAAGTATCAGCAAAAGAACAAAAAAACGGTTTTGCAGACCATTAAAATACTTCAAAAAGAAAATCATTTTAAGATTTCGCAAGGAAACATTAAAAACGGATTGCTGAACGTGGTAAAAAACACAGGACTTTTGGGAAGATGGCAGATTCTGCAGGAAAATCCGAAAATAATTTGCGATACGGCTCACAACAAACACGGTTTGGAAATTGTTTTAGCGGAAATCCAAAAAGAAAAATTCGACAAGCTGCACATTGTTTTCGGAGCAGTAAACGACAAGGATTTGGATTCGGTTTTGCTTTTATTCCCAAAAAATGCACACTATTATTTCTGTAAACCCAATGTCCCGAGAGGATTGGAAACCGATGTATTGCAAGAAAAAACAAAACACTTTTCCCTTAACGGAAAAAGTTATTCGTCTGTAAAAAATGCCTTGAAAAGTGCCAAAAAAAATGCTTCCGGAACCGACTTGATTTTTGTCGGAGGAAGCACTTTTGTAGTAGCAGAGGTGGTTTAAATTTTGTATATTGCATTATGATTTCAAACAGCAAACAGCAAACATATAGTTGTTGTTCTACCCGCTTATAAAGCAGAAAAAACCCTAATAGATACCTATAATGAAATTCCTTTTGATATTGTTGATGAAGTTGTTTTAGTCGATGATAACAGTCCGGACAAAACTATTGAGGTAGGAAAATCTTTAGGAATAAAGCACATTATCAAACACGAAAAAAATACGGGTTACGGAGGAAATCAAAAAACATGCTACAACAAAGCTTTGGAGTTAGGAGCTGATATTGTCATTATGTTGCATCCTGATTATCAATACACTCCCAAGCTCATACATTCAATGGTTTATCTTATTGCCAATGAAGTTTATCCCGTTGTTATAGGTTCTCGTATTTTGGGAAAAGGAGCGTTAAAAGGAGGAATGCCTTTGTACAAATACATTGCAAATCGTTTTCTGACTTTTACTCAAAATCTGCTTATGAATCAAAAACTTTCGGAATATCATACAGGTTATAGGGCTTACAGCAGAGAGGTTTTAGAAAGTATTGATTTTAACAAAAATTCTGACGATTTTATTTTTGACAATCAGTTTTTAGCCCAAATTTTTGATAAGGGCTACGAAATTGCAGAAATTACGTGTCCTACTAAATATTTTGATGATGCCTCTTCCATAAATTTTAAAAGAAGTATGAAGTATGGATTGGGAATATTGGGGGTTTCCTTTCAGTATTTTTTACACAAAAAAAGAATTAAAAAATCTAAGTTGTTTGAATAATGAATGTTATGCTGTCAAAAACAAATATAAGTCTCTTGCTGTTTTTGTTTGTAAACTTTTTGTTTGCAATTAAATATACAGAGAGAATTACTTCTTTTTACGTATTAATTTCCATTGGAATAATTGGTTTTTATGGTTTAATTTGGAAGTACAGGACGAAACTAAATTTATTTCAATCAAAGTTAAATATTGTAAACTTTGGTATTGTTTTTCTGTTTATTATTGGGTCTTTTTTTGTTTTTTCAAAAATTTCTCAAGAATCTTTAAACGTAGATAGGTGGAGTGTTATCAGTTCTTTTTGGGATAATTACTTTTCTGATAAATATGTTTATATGGCTACTTCCCATTTGGGAAATTATCCCGGACCTATGCCTTTTTATTACATTCTTGCCTTGCCTTTTTATCTGTTGGGAGAACTCGGGTATTTTTCTTTGTTAGGTATAATTGTCTTTTTAAGTTTACTTAAATTTGACAAAATTTCTGTTCCAAAACAAACGATTGCGATTATTTTACTTTGTTCTTCTGTTTTCTTCTTATGGGAAGTTATCAGTAGAAGTAATGTTTTTCTGAATGGGAGTTTAATTCTGTTTTCGATTATTTATTTATTAAAAAGCATAGAGCAAAAGAAACCTTATTTTGTGTTATGGAACGGAATTTTTATCGGACTAATGCTCTCCACAAGAAATGTGTTTGTGATTCCTTATATCATTACATTCCTTTATCTCCTTAAAACGAAAGAACTATCTGTAAAGGAGGTTATACAAACAGGATTTGTTACAATTTTGACGTTTACATTAACTTTTCTTCCTTTTATTTATAACTACATAGAGGAATTTGAGATAATGAATCCATTTATTATTCAATCTGATTACTTGATGCCTCAATATTTGACTTTTTTATGCGTGGCTGTATCTTCTTTGTTTGTCTTTTTAATAAAATCAAAAGAAGACACTTATTATTATAGTGGATTAGCTCTGTTTATGACTATATCTATATATTTTATATATCATATTATAGAAATAGGACTTACAGACTCATATTTCAATAGTGTTGTTGATATTTCGTATTTTATTTTGTCAATGCCTTTTTTGATGTATTATTTCATCAAAAAAAGCCCGTTATAGAACGGACTTTAATTAAATTTTTGCAGGCAGACAAGTCCAATTATTGTTCTTCCATTGTGTGGAATACGTTTTGCACGTCATCGTCTTCTTCAATTTTTTCAAGAAGTTTCTCGACATCAGCAACTTGCTCGGGAGTTAGTTTTTTGGTTACTTGCGGAATTCTGTCAAAACCGGAGGAAAGAATTTCTAAACCTCTGTTTTCTAATTCTTTTTGAATAGCTCCAAAACTCTCAAACGGAGCATACATCACGATTCCGTCTTCGTCTGCAAATATTTCTTCCACTCCGAAATCAATCATTTCTAATTCTAATTCTTCAATATCTTGTCCGTTATTCGGAATGCGGAAGTTACAAGTGTGATCAAACATAAACTCAACCGAACCTTGTGTTCCGAGAGTTCCGTCACATTTGTTAAAATAACTTCTGATATTGGCTACCGTTCTGTTGTTGTTGTCGGTTGCTGTTTCAATCAAAATTGCGATTCCGTGAGGAGCATAGCCTTCAAAAAGCACCTCTTTATAGTTAGCCGTATCTTTGTCCGTTGCCCTTTTTATAGCTCTTTCCACATTGTCTTTTGGCATATTAGCAGCTTTGGCATTCTGCATAACAGCTCTTAACCGAGCATTGGTTTCCGGATTAGAACCACCTTCTTTAATAGCCATTACAATATCTTTCCCGATTCGGGTAAACGTTTTTGCCATTGCAGACCAACGCTTCATTTTTCTTGCTTTTCTAAATTCAAAGGCTCTTCCCATTTCTTTTTGTTTAAAGTTCGATGTCTAAAGTTCTGAATACTCAGAGTTTATTTGATAAGTGCAAAAGTAAAATTTTTCGTGAAAAAAGCTCATAGAAACTATTTAAAAATTATTACGAACCTGTTTAAATTATTTTTTCAATAAATTTATAGGGTTTTTGGTTTTTTTTTCTAATTTTGCTTAGAATTAATTTATTAATATAAAATTATGATTTATGAAAAAAAATACTTTTCTTTTTTTGTTATTAGTACTAGGGTTTTGGGCGCAGGCACAATCAGTTACTTATATGTCACCTTTAACCCAAACGGTAGCTTCTAATCAAGATTCGCCTTTTGTTATTCCTAACGGAGTGATGACAAACCCAGATTTTGATTACATATCTTCTGAAGTTACTCAGTATGTAGGAAGTTATTTAATAACTGCTTCAGAGATGCAAGCCGCTGGGTTTGAAATAGGAGATAATATTACTTCTATCGGATGGGAGCTTTCGCAAGGTCAAGGAGAATCTTCTACTGGAACACTTTCAATATTTTTTGTAAGTACTGCTGTTTTTCCGGAATTTTCTATGATTCCTTCTCTTGGGTATAATTTGTTTCCCGCAACTCAGATAACTATTCCTACTCAGCCCGGAATGTTAGAACTAGAATTGGCGGCTCCGTACATTCATGACGGAGGTGGGTTATATATCACTTATTATTTTACACCTACCTCTTACTCTTCAACAGATGTATTACCTCTGGTAGGCTTAAACACCAATCTTGAGGGAGGATTCAAAAATAGATTCGTATTAGGAGGAGAAAACCAAGGATCTGTTATCGAACAACATTTGGATAGCAGACCTGTAACGGTTTTAGCTAAACCAGATTGTCCGTTTGGATATGTAACTCTAGAAGAACAAACCGAAATCTCTGCGACAATCAGCTGGAATGGTGAAGGAACTTATGAAATAGAGTATGGAGTTTATCCGTATGAACAAGGAACAACAGGAGGTGTAACCCTACCTTCGTTTACTACACCCGATGTAGAAAATCAATATGTGATTACAGGACTTAATCCGGGAACGGCCTATTCAGTGTACGTAAGAAAAATGTGTGGAAGTGGTGAGTATAGTCAATGGTCTCAAGTAATTATCGGAACTTCTTTAGAAAGTGAAGTTACGGAGTTTCCGTATATTGAAAATTTTAATCCAGCAGAAAAATATACTTTCTTATATACACGAGGTTGGTCTGTGACTGAATCTACTACTCCGTATTATGACTGGATGGTTTTTTTGGAGGCAAGCGAAGGGTTTCTTGGTTTGAGAGAAATTATGTCTTCAGAAATAAATAGAACAGTTTATTCACGACCTTTATATTTGAATCAAGGCTATACCTATCCGATGAGCTTAAATTATAGACTTGGATATTTTGTAACTCCTACATCTCCAAATAATCCTACATTAAATATATTGGTGAATAATTCAGCTAACCAAGAAGGAAGCACGGTAATTACTTCTATTGAAGATATATCGAATTCAGAATTTCAGATAGTTAATTTTGAGTTTACCCCTGACGAATCTGGTGTTTACTATATTGGGCTAAACGGAGTTTTTGCTCCCGGTGTCACCTCAACACACGTTCTAGCTATTGATGACTTTACTGTAGGAGAAGGAGTCCTTTCTGTAAATAATTTTGAAAAGTCAACAGTTAGTGTTTATCCTAATCCGTTTAAGGATTTTATAAGAATTAGTGCAGAGAGTTTCAATATTGATAATCTTCAGGTTTTTGATATGAAAGGTGCATTAATTTATGAGAACAATAGTAGTGATAAAGAATATAATATTGATGTCTCAAAATTAACCCAAGGCGTTTATATTCTGAAAATTGACTCCGGAAGTCAAACCATTGTCAGAAAAATGATTAAGCAATAAAATAGTTTAGCAAGGCATAAAAGTCGGTCATTATGAGCCGACTTTTATGTTATCGGACTAATTCTTTAAAAAGTATTTCGAAGGTAGCATTAAGGTCATCTGAAAAACCAGTGTGCGGTCTAGAAGTTTGTATGCACGAACTTCTAACGGCCGAAAGCCATCGAAACCTTTCGGAGATTTCGAATGCTGCGATAGGTCCTGCATTTTTATCTCCTTTAGATATTTGTTCAAACGAGTTGAGGTTTATTTGGAGTTGCTCAAGCTCAAGCTCAGTATTAAATAGGCTTAATTTTTGGTGATTTATTTTAACCATAGCTCGTAAGTACTTTTGTCTTTTGCAAAATAGCAGAAGACCAACATTTATAAATTCTTCACATTCTACCCGAGGTACAATACGAATTACAGCGTACTCATATAAGTGTTTCTCTCGCATCTTGAGCTTGTTTTATAAAGTTTGCAGAATTGTCTCTTCTTAAAGTCAGAAACCTTAAATATATTTTCCGAATCTCTTCGGGTGTTTGTTCAGTTCCTTCCCAACTAAGCCAATCTACAGGAAGTAGGTTAACGATGTTTTGCAAAACCTCATCGGTCAAAAGCATTTTAAAGCTTTGGTTAACTTCTTGTAGCTTTGTTGCTTTAGGTAACAATACATGGTCTTTTATGAAGGTAAAACTACTTTTGGCGTGTTGTTCATAATTACTCCACGAATGATGAAAATAGAATGAAGCGCCATGGTCAATTAGCCATAGTTCTTTGTGCCATAAAAGCATATTGGTGTTTCTGAAAGTCCGGTCAACATTCGTAATATAGGCATCTAACCATACAATTTTTGAAGCTAATAGTTCGTCGCAGTCATTAACGGCAGCATCATAGGTTAGGGCTCCTGAGAGAAAATGCATGGCTAAATTAAGCCCTTTGCTAAATTGTAAAAGATCTTGAATCTCTTCGTCTCCTTCGGTTCTACCGAAAGCTTCGTCTAGATGAGCAAAAACTAGTTCAGGCACTCGAAGTCCTAATACTCTAGCTATTTCTCCTCCCAAAAGTTCAGCTATTAAAGCTTTTACTCCGTGGCCTGCACCTCTAAATTTTAATACATATTTAAATCCGTCATTTGCCTCGGCTAGAGCAGGTAAAGAGCCCCCTTCGCGAAGAGGAGTAATATATCGAGTTACGGTAACGGTTCGTAGTTGACTTGTTTTCATTGGTTTCATACGTTGGTTGAAACTATGCACTTTCAGTACAAGACTTACAGTTTCTAAAAATCTTTTAATCCGTGGCTTTTTTTTAAAAATCGGACTTTCAGTCCGAAACCAAACCTATGGACTTTCAGTTCATAGTGATTTAATTTACAAAAATAAATAAAAAGCCTTAATTTATATAGTTTGTCAGGCTGTGTTTGTTTCTACTTGAGCTAATTTATAAAAGCAAGTATCTTTTTTTAAAAACATAAAAATACCCTGTCAGAATTTAATAGCTCTGACAGGGTGAAATATTATATTAACGTTAATTTACGATTCTTTATTTCTCTTTCTGTCATTTTCACTCAAGAGGATTTTACGTAATCTGATAGATTTTGGTGTAACCTCTACGTATTCGTCTTTTTGAATATATTCTAAAGCTTCTTCTAACGAAAACTTAATTGCAGGTGCAATCCTCATTTTGTCGTCGGCACCGGCAGAACGGATGTTAGTCAGTTTCTTGGTTTTAGTAACATTCACTACCATATCGTCGCCTCTTGAGTTTTCACCAATTACTTGGCCTTCATAGATGTCTTCGTTAGGTTCTACAAAAAACTTACCACGGTCTTGCAGTTTGTCAATAGAGTATGGAATTGCTTTTCCGTTTTCCATCGAAATAAGCGAGCCGTTGATACGCCCTGGAATTTCTCCTTTATAAGGTTGATATTCTAAAAACCTGTGTGCCATAATAGCTTCTCCGGCTGTAGCTGTTAAAATTTGATTACGAAGACCAATAATACCTCTTGAAGGAATTTGGAACTCGATTACCATACGATCTCCTTTTGGAGTCATCGAAAGCATTTCTCCTTTTCTCAAAGTAACAAACTCTACCGCTCTACCCGAGAGATTCTCCGGTAAATCGATAGTTAATTCTTCGATAGGCTCACATTTCACTCCATCAATTTCTTTGATGATAACTTGTGGCTGCCCGATTTGAAGCTCATATCCTTCTCTTCTCATCGTTTCGATAAGAACCGATAAGTGAAGAACTCCACGTCCGAAAACCATAAATTTATCAGCACTTCCGGTTTCCTCTACACGAAGAGCCAAGTTTTTCTCTAATTCTTTAGTCAAACGATCTTTGATGTGTCTTGAGGTAACAAATTTTCCTTCTTTACCAAAGAATGGAGAGTCGTTAATCGTAAACAACATGCTCATCGTTGGCTCATCGATAGCAATCGTTGGTAATGCTTCCGGATTTTCGAAATCAGCTACTGAATCCCCAATATCAAAGCCTTCTAATCCTACCAAAGCACAGATGTCTCCTGCTTTAACCTCTTCTACTTTACGTCTTCCTACTCCTTCAAAAGTGTGAAGTTCTTTGATTTTAGATTTGATAATTTTTCCGTCACGTTTTACGAGTGAAATATTCATTCCTTCTCTTAAAGCTCCTCTTTGTACACGCCCGATAGCAATACGACCTGTAAACGAAGAGAAATCCAATGAAGTGATCAGCATCTGAACGGTTCCTTCTGACACTTTCGGAGCAGGAATATGCTCTAAAACCATGTCTAATAGTGGCTCGATATTGTCTGTTTTCACTTTCCAGTCTTCGCTCATCCAGTTTTGTTTTGCCGAACCGTAAACAGTTGGGAAGTCAAGCTGCCATTCTTCTGCTCCAAGTTCAAACATCAAGTCGAATACTTTTTCGTGAACTTCTTCCGGAGTACAGTTTTCTTTATCTACTTTGTTGATTACTACACAGGGTTTTAGTCCCAAACTGATAGCTTTTTGAAGTACAAAACGAGTTTGTGGCATCGGACCTTCAAAGGCATCAACAAGCAATAAAACTCCGTCTGCCATATTCAAAACACGTTCTACCTCTCCACCAAAATCGGCGTGACCCGGAGTGTCAATAATGTTGATTTTTGTACCTTTGTAAGTAACGGATACGTTTTTAGAAACAATGGTTATTCCTCTTTCACGCTCCAAATCGTTATTATCCAAAATTAAGTCTCCTGTATTTTCAGTCGTTCTGAATAACTGGCAGTGGTGCATAATTTTGTCAACCAAAGTGGTTTTTCCGTGGTCAACGTGGGCAATAATTGCAATGTTTCTGATTTGTGTCATCTGATTATTAAATTTTTAAGGGTGCAAAAGTAAGATTTTATTTTTTGTAATTTTTCTAATTCAAGTATTTTTTACTATATTTGTATATACAAATATAGTAAAAAAGATAATGAAAAGGAAAACTTTCATCAAACTTGGACTAGGAGGATTAGCTATGACATCATTACAACCATTATATAATTGGAGCCAAACTTTGAAAAATCAAAGCACAAAAATGCCTGTATTATTCATAGGACATGGCTCACCGATGAACGGAATCGAAGACAATGAATTTTCCAGAACTTGGGCAAAATTCGGTAAGGAAATTCCCAGACCTGAAGCTGTTTTAGTAATTTCGGCGCACTGGCTTACAAGCGGAACCCATGTAACAGCTATGGAAAACCCAAAAACCATTCATGATTTCGGAGGTTTTCCACAAGCACTTTTTGATGTGCAATATCCGGCTAAAGGAAATCCGGTTTTGGCGAAAGAAACAGCAAGTTTGATAACTTCGACCAATGTTGGGCTAGATCATGATTGGGGTCTCGATCACGGAACTTGGACAGTGGTTCGACATATGTATCCCGATGCTGATATTCCGGTGTTGCAATTGAGTATTGACTATTATAAACCGGCTCAATATCATTATGATTTGGCAAAACAATTGGCTGCTTTACGAAAAAAAGGAATACTTATCATCGGGAGCGGGAATATGGTTCATAATCTGAGAATGATTGACTGGAAAAATATGAATACGCCTAACTTCGGGTTTGATTGGGCGGTGGATATGAACGAAATGTTCAAAACGAAGATTTCTAACAAAGATCACAAATCTCTTATTAATTATCAAGATTTAGGAGAAAAAGCCAAATTAGCTATCCCGACTCCCGATCATTATTACCCGCTTATTTATTCGCTTGCTTTGCAAGATAATAATGATGATGTTTCGTTTTTTAATGATAAAATGGTAGGTGGTTCGCTTAATATGACTTCGGTGAAGATTGGATGAATTAATTAGTAATAAAAAAGCCTCCTGATTAGGAGGCTTTGTATTTGTTATTGTTTGATAAATCGTAAGGTTTGTGTTTGGTTTTTATTGTTTACTTTAATGAAGTAAACGCCTTTTGCTAACGAACTAATATCAACTGACAAATCAGATGAATTGGTTATATTTTTACCTTTAACCATTTGGCCTAAAGTATTGTAGATAGTAAAACTTTCAGGTAAATTGTTTGTGTCTGCCGTTACAATATTAATGATAGAGTTAGCAGGGTTTGGATAAATTTTAAGTGTTGTCGTAGGTAAGACACCTACACTTAGTGTAATCTCTACCGTAATAACTAAAGCCTCGCTTTGACAATCATCTATAGTTTGAGTTACATAATAGGTTGTGTCATCAATTGCTTCAGTAGTATCAGGAAGTTCTGTGGTAAGTTCCATATCCGCATACCAAGTAAGATTTGTTCCTGCTACATCAAGGTCAGCAAGAGTTTGCCCTTCAGCAAGAGTTTGGAGAGAATTTCCTGTCGGAGCTGTTATATCTGCACAAGGGTCAATTACTGTTACAGTAATCGCTAAAGCATCGCTTACACAGTTTTCAACAGATTGTGTTACGTAATAAACAGTTCCGTCAGTCACTACGGTAGTGTCTTCAATTTCTGTAGTGAGTGCTTCATCCGCATACCAAGTAAGATTTTCTCCTTCTACTTCTAAATCGGCTAAAGTTTCTCCTTCCACAAGATTTTGGATTGTTTCTCCTGTTGGCATAGGTAATACGGAATCGCATAAAGTTGTAAAGCTTATTGCCTCAGACCAATCGCTCCACACTCCTGAACAAGAGGCTCTTACATATACATAATAAGTAGTGTTAGCTTCTAAATCTTCAACCATGTTACCGATAGTTGTTCCTGTAACAACGATTCCTTCGGTTGTATCTGATGGTTCTATTGGCTCTGTTGAAACGATATATTGAAAGAAGTTCGTAGTGTTTTCACCTGTAGTTACCCAAGACAAGGTAGCTTCGGTTGTTTGGATATTGGAGATTTCTATTTCAGCTGGAGTGCCACACACCCAATTCTCTACTTGGAAATCATCAACATAAATAACTCCCTGATTAGCGGCAGACATCGCCTGAAATCCGAAATAATAGACACCTGTTTCAGAGACAGGTATCGGTCCGGCAACATATTGGTTTACTGTATCATCATCAAAGGTAAGGTTGGCTATTTGCATACCGGTTCCATCAGCAAAATCCTCTATGTTTGTTGCAAAAAGCAAACGTAAATTCTCTGTTCCGTTTCCGTTTGAAGCATAATTAAAGGAGACTTTTATTTTATCTCCACTTTCTATGTTTATTCCGTTTTCAAAAATATACCAGCTCTCTGCATCTTGTGTTTCGTGTGCTGAGTAACTCAGTGTGTTTCCATCAAAACCACTTACGACTGCTTGATTCACATTCCAGTAGTTTCCTGAAACGACTTCCCAAGTGGCACATTCTACCAAGTTAAAAAATGAAGTAAGTGTTTCAAAATCCTGAAGATAAGGCATATCTACAGCATCACACGAAACAGTTGTAAAACTTACAGGGTCAGACCAATCGCTCCAAACTCCCATACACATGGTACGCAAATACAGATTGTAGGTAGTAGAAGCTGCCAGAAGATTATATCCAACGGAAGAGGCTTGAGTATCTGTTGTAGTAGGTCCTCCCAAAGGATCTTCGTCCGGAGCAGTGATCGTGTATTGAAATAAAGTTGCATTTGTATCTGCATATGTCCACTCAAAATCTACGGAATAGGTGGTTACTTCTGTTATTTCTATATCAGAAGGAATCAAACAAGGGTCGTCTAATAAATTGTTTGAAGCGTGTGTTTGAAGGCTTAACAAAAAGCCAACAGCTAAATAAGTAAAAAATTTTCTCATGGTTTAACGTGTTTTTTAGATTAGTTTTAGTTTTCACTCTGTCAAAAGTCATAAAAAAACACTTTAACGTCTATAGTTGCGCCCCTAAAAAATGTGACATATTTGTAGAAAAATGTGATTACTCTTTATTTACAGCAATTTGGGTAAGATATTCATAAAGTGATTCCCCGTTTTCTAAACCAATCTTTTTGGAGATTCTTTCTTTTCTTTTCCGACAGGCTTCTTGAGTTATATTGAATATAGAAGCTATTTCTTTACTGTTCAGATTCATAAATACATAGCATATAAACCGAATGTCGTTTGAGTTTAAATCCGGGTGTTTGCTTTTCAGTTCGTTGATAAAGCCTTGGTTTACTTCTTCGAAATGAGTAAGGAAGTTGTTCCAATGCTCATCCGGTTGTACGCTTTCATTGAGTTGTCTAAGAATTTTTTTGAGTTCTTTATTAGAATTTACCTCAGGAAGCTCTGCGAGTGAGCGAATAAGCTCTTCGATGATTTCGTTTCTACTTGACAAATACAATGCCTTTGAGGTAAGCTGTCTGTTTTTTTGTTCAATTTCATTCTTTAATTGTTCTTGTTCTAATAAAGATTGTATCTCCACGGTTCTGAGCTGTTTTTCTAAGAACAAATGCTCCTGGTTCTTTTTCTCAAGCTCCAGAGCAATAATTTTATTTTCTCTTAAAGCAATACCTTTTTTTTGTAATTCTTGTATGGCTTTATTGCGATAGATTCTGTAAATAAGGGCTATTATAATAAGAAAAACAATTGCGGCTACGGCAAATATTGTGCGTTCGACACTCAGTTGTTTTTGTTTGGTGTTTAGTTCGTGAATGTAGGTTTGCAGCTCAAATTTAGCTTTATTTCCTTCATACATTTGTTTGCTTTTTGCTTTATATATAGAGTCATTTGCAGTTATGATAGAATCTTTATACTTAATGGCAACATCGAAATCCTTTTTTTGATAATTGAGTTTTGATAACTGCTCATACATTTCTACTTTACTTCGAGTTTTATTTGTTTGACTCAAAGCTTTTTGGCACATTTCGATAGCCTTGTCGTAGTCTTTTTTGTAATGATAATATTTAGAAAGTTGCATTAGGAGGGTTGCATAAATATCGTTTGGAGATAAACGCAAGGCATCGTCATAAATTTGGTCGATAATTTGTTTGGCGTATTCATGTTTCTCTAAGCAAATGTACACTTCAGCCAAGGCAGATCGAGCGTTTAATTTTAATATTTCCTGGGAGTCATCGAGGTAATCAAGGGCTTCGAACAATAATTCTTGGGCTTCAGTATATTTTTTGTCACGAGCACTAAGAATCCCTAAATTAATGGCATAGTGTGCCATTCTGATACTGTCATTTTCTTTTTGGACAATGTGATAGGCTTTTAAAAGATATTCTTCAGATTTTTCAAATTGTTTATCGTCTCCGTATAAAATGGCAATATTGTTCAGCGTTGCTACTTCTTGAACGTATCCTAAATGTCTTAGAGCATAGGCATAGGCTTCCAGATAATAATTCAGAGCTTCGCTGTAATTATATAAGTTATAGTATATGATTCCGATAAAGTTTTTTGCAAAATATACTTTTTCATAAAGGTCATGCTGTTCGGCTAATCGTTCACCTTTTGTAAAGTACTCTAAGGCTTCTAAATACTGCTTATTTTGCACTGCTTTATTTCCTTTTTCAAATAAATCTTCACACTCATCAGCAGGGGTTTGAGCCAGTGTAACTGCATTAAAGGCAAAAAAACATATAAAAACCACTAAAAAATTGCATCTGATTTTATTCATTGTTTAATGATTGAGGTGATATTTTCTGTAATCTTACATTTTTTGTAAGAACAACAAATATAGAATATTCTTACGAAATCGGATTTAAAGGTGAGAAAATGATAGATGTTTTAAAGAATAAATAGACCAATAATACCTCTGCAAACAAAAGTAAATACACTTTTTAACCCAAGCATAGAGTTGCATTTTCGAGTTTTTGTAAAAGAAAAAAGTTTATTGAATTTTAATTCAATAAACTTTTTCAAATATCAGGTTAGTAAGCCAGATGAATTTTTACTGTTAAACTGTGATAAAACTATTGTTTATCGAGTACAGTCAGCTGTCCAGGTTTCGTCTCCCTCTTTGGTGTATAACATTTCTAAAGTAGAGGCTGTAATTCGAATATATTGGATTCCGTCTTCAAAATCGACATTTACCAAAGTATTGTCGTCTGTCTCCTCAAACTCAACTCCTGTCAAGTCAGGAATTCCGTTTGAAAACCTGAAATAGTAATTACTACCTGTTTTGACAACAGTTACGGCTCCGTCATCAGAAGAAATACTCTCATCTCCCGAATAACTGATACTTCCGTTATACGTTCCTACAAAAATATCATTATCAGCAGGGTCATCGTCTTTGCTACACGAAAAAGCCAAAAAAGCTAAACAAAAAATTCCGAAAATTTTTAATACATTTTTCATAACATAAAATTTTTAATTGGTTATGCTATGAATAGTCCAATTATCATTCCGCAAAGTACAATTCTTGTCTAACATTCAATATAAACCCATAATATGAGTGTTAAAAACGATTTGATTGATTTTATTTCGCGTCAAATAACTGTAGAAATTCAACATTTTTAACAAATTATTATGTAGAAATGATGATTTTCAATTATTCTTTCACATAATAATTATTATCCGGATTCACATCTGCCATCAGTTGCGTTGGATTAATATCAATAGCTTTAATATTATCTTTTGGAACGTCAACAGTAAAGGTATAAGTCGGATGTGACCAAGTCCAAGTTGGGAGTATTTTTCTCTGAACTAAATATTCGTTAGGCTTGTCAAAACGCATCAGGTTAAGCGGAACATAAAACAATTCCACACGTCCGTCCTCATGCATCACTCCAATTTCCAAGGGCATAGGCATAAGCCCGATACGTTCAATAGTAACTTGTGTTTTTTCGTCTTTTTCTTCAACCGATTTTATTCCGTAGTCAATCGTATTGGTGGTTTGTGTCCAATCTATCAGATACCAGTCTAAGTTAGCTCCACTCACTCGTTCAGCTGTTCGTTTAAAGTCGTTCGGATTCGGGTGTGTGAATTTATAATCGTGATAAAAACGCTTGATGGTCTTATGTAAATTTTCTTTTCCGATTAAATAACCCAATTGCGTCAAGAACATCGCACCTTTAGAATAGGCTGCAATTCCGTGAATTTGATTATACTCATAACGGTCTGCATGTGTGGTAAGCGGTTGTTCTTGTCCAGAAAGAGCCATATAATAATAATTGTTATAAGTAGTTTGAAACGGGTTTTCATCTTCCTGTAAGGATTTTTCCATAATACTCGACACAGCCAAGTCTGATATATAGCTGGTAAATCCTTCATCCATCCAATAGTGTTTTGCTTCGTTAAAAGCTAAAATCCCTTGAAACCAAACATGAGCCAATTCGTGAGCCGTTACTCCAATCAAACTCGGAAGACTTCTGTTTCCGGTAATGAGCGTACACATAGCGTATTCCATTCCTCCGTCCCCACCCTGAATCACAGAATATTGTTTGTAAGGATATTCTCCGATATTTTCATTAAAAAACTTGAGCAAATCATTAGTTTTTGACTGAAATGCTTTCCAGTTTTCCTTAATTTTTTCGTCATTTTTGTAAAAGAAATGTAGTTCGATTCCTTTTTCTCCAATCAAAATATCGTGTATATAATTGTCGTCTGCTCCCCAAGCAAAATCGTGAACATTTGGAGCTACGAAATGCCAAGTGAGGGTTTTGGTTTTTTTCGGATGTTTGACTTCGATGCCTTTGTCTTGGTAGCCGTGACCAATTTCGTTTTTGTTTTGCAAATATCCGGTTCCTCCGATAGTGTAATTTTTGTCGATAGTGATTTTTACGTCAAAATCTCCGAAAACTCCATGAAATTCTCTTCCTATATATGGGTCAGTATGCCAACCTTCAAAATCAAATTCTGCTAATTTCGGATACCATTGTGTCATCGAAAGAGCCACTCCTTCACTGGAATTCCTGCCCGAACGTCTGATTTGTTCCGGAACTTGCGAATCAAAATCCAAAGACAAAACTGTCTTAGAATTCGGTAGGATAGGTTGTGCTAATTTTACCTCCATAATGGTTCCTTCAATCAGGATTTCACACGATTTTCCATCTTGTTTAAAATTGGAAATATTGTGATAGCCAATTTTATCGGGAGTTAAATCACTGATTCTACTTTCCGTAATTTTTTTGTCGCCTTTAGTAAAAGTCCGCACCATTCGCCTGTCAGGATCGGTAATGGTTTGCAGGCGAATGTCCATTTCACTACCCGGTTGAAAGGCATTATTATACAAATGGTAAAAAACTCTATGGAGTGTGTCTTGAGAGTTGTTAGTATAAACAATTTCCTGATTTCCTTTGTACTTAAAGGTTTTCACATCCATTTCGACATCCATTTTGTAGGAAACGTGCTGTTGGAAACGAGGATTTTGAGCGAGAATACTTACTGAAAAAACAAAGGTGAAAAGAATAAAAAAAGACTTTTTCATATTTTAACACGGAATAAAAAATTAAAAAGCCTAAAGATAGAAAAAAGTTTAAACAGAATCAGACTATCTCATAAAGTAATTTTTGTAAAAATTATGTGGATAAAATCCTGTTTTGTGTGGATTTTCCACACTGTTTTTTATCTTGTGCAGATTAAATCAGATAAATGATTTTTTAACAGAACCTACTGTTTTTAGGTCTTAACGTAAAATTAAATAAATATAAAACAAACTGTATGTCCCGAAAAACAAAATGGTATTAAATTTGCCTTTCAGGAATGCATAACAAGAATAAGTAATTTAAAAACCTAAAAAAATGTCAACAAGTTCAAACAAAGGATTAAAAGCAGGAGTAGTGATTTTGTCACTTTTGCTTTTGGGAGCTATCGGATATATCGTAAAACTATCATCTGATATAAAAAATACAAATGCAGAACTTACCCAAACAGTATCGGAAAAAGAATCCGTAATTGCCGATTTAGAGGCTCTGAAAATAACTTATGATCAAGCCATAGCAGAAAAAACAGGACTTGAAACAGAACTCGAAGCAGAACGTCAAAAAGTAATCAAGCTTTTGGAAGAAGTTAAAAAAGAAAAAGCAAATTCTGCGGCTATGGGAAATTACAAAAAGCGTTATCAGGAGTTGGAGTCAAAAATGAAAACCCTGATGTTAGAAAACGAACAACTCAAACAAGAAAACGAAGGTTTGGTTCAAGTAATTGACAGTACAAATACCATTTTGTTTGAAGAACGTGAGTACAATCAGGTGCTTTTAGGGCAAAATGAGGAACTTTCGAAAATGGTAGATGAAGCCTCAAAACTTTCTATCCTGAATCTGAAAACAGGAGCTTATAAAGTTAGAAACTCAGGAAAGGAAGTAGAAACAGAACGCGCTCGAAGAGCAGACGTGCTCAAGGTTCAGTTTACCGTTGCCGAAAACAAAGTCGCTAAAAAAGGAGATAAAAATTATTATGTGCAAATCATAGACGGAAAAATGAATGTACTCGGAGACAAAAAAACCGTACATTTTGAAGACCAGTCTTTGACTTATAGTTTCGAAACTACCGTAGACTACAACAATTCTACTGTCAATGTTTCCGAAACTCTTAAAGGAAGTGATTTTGAAAAAGGTTTGTATCACGTACACATTTTTGACGGAAACGAACTTGTAGCTTCACAGAGCTTTTCATTAAAGTAATTTTTTTTCCATATATATTTCGAAAAGGCAGAACAGCTTTGGTTGTTCTGCCTTTTCATTTTTACGGATATAGTTGTAACTTTGCCCCTATGTTAGAAGATAAAAACCAACCTCGTACCAAGTTGTCTGAATTAGGAGAATTCGGACTTATAGAGCATTTGACCAAAGATTTTGAAATCAACCAAAAATCAACTCTTAAATCAATAGGAGATGATGGAGCGGTTTTGGATTTTAAAGACAAAAAAACCGTTGTTTCTACAGACTTGCTGATTGAAGGAGTACATTTCGATTTGGCTTATGTTCCTCTAAAGCATTTAGGATATAAGGCTGTTGTAGTCAATGTTTCGGATATATGTGCTATGAATGCCTGCCCGACTCAAATTACCGTTTCGATTGCAGTTTCTAATCGCTTTCCTTTAGAAGCTCTTGAAGAACTTTATCAAGGAATTGCTTTAGCCGCAAAAATCTATAATGTAGATGTAATAGGTGGTGATACAACTTCTTCACAAAAAGGACTTGTACTCAGCATTACTGTCTTGGGAGAGGCAGACGAAAGCGAAATTGTTTATCGAAACGGAGCTAAACCAAACGATTTGCTTGTGGTTACCGGAGATATTGGTTCTGCCTATATGGGATTGCAGGTTTTAGAACGCGAAAAACAGGTGTTTCAGGTAAACCCAAACAATCAACCGGACTTATCCGATTATACGTATCTTATCGAAAGACAACTCAAGCCCGAAGCCAGAAAAGACATTAAAGACCTTCTGAATAAGCTTGATGTAAAACCTACTGCAATGATTGATATTTCAGACGGTTTGTCTTCGGAGGTTATTCATATTTGCAAACAAAGCGGCACAGGATGTAATGTCTATGAAGATAAACTTCCGTTCGATCCGCAATTCATTTCAACTTGCGAAGAATTTAACCTTGATGCAACAACCATAGCTATGAGCGGAGGAGAGGATTATGAACTGCTTTTCACTATTGACATCAATGATTTCGACAAAGTAAAGGGCAATCCGCACCTGACCGTTATCGGACATATTACAGAGGCTTCAAACGGAATTAATTTGGTAACAAGAGCCAACACGCTTATCCCGATTAAAGCACGAGGGTGGAATGCCTTAAAAGAGGAATAACAAAAAAGCCCTGCAATTGCAGGGCTTTTTTGTTGTTATAAAATTATTTTTTCAGCACTACCAAATCTTAACTCGTTCTTCTGGAGCAAGATACATTCCGTCTTCTTCTTTAATATCAAAAGCTTTATAAAAAGCCTCAACATTCTGAAGCGGAACATAAGCTCTGTACATTGCAGGTGAGTGTGGATCTGTTTTCACCTGATTTTTGATGTATTCATCTCTAGATTTACCTCTCCAAATAGTAGCCCACGAAATAAAGAAACGCTGCTCGGGAGTAAATCCGTCAATGTTTTCGGGTCTTCCGTTTTCTTCAAAGTAAATTTGCAGTCCGTCATAGGCTGCATTTACTCCACCTAAATCTCCGATATTTTCACCCAGAGTGAAGTTTCCGTCCACAAATATTCCCGGAAGCGGTTCCAAAGTACTGTACTGATTTGCCAAAGCCCCGCCTAATTCCGTAAATTGTGCTAAATCTTCTTCTGTCCACCAGTCTTTTAGGTTTCCTTCTGCATCATATCTCGAACCCGAATCGTCAAAACTGTGAGAAATTTCGTGTCCGATAACCGCTCCGATACCTCCGTAATTTACAGCCTCATCAGCTTTATAATCATAAAAAGGAGGTTGCAAAATAGCAGCAGGGAAAACAATTTCGTTAAACGAAGGATTAAAATAAGCATTCACGGTCTGAGGCGACATAAACCATTCGTCTTTGTCCACAGGTTTTCCGAGCTTGTCTAAGTTTTCTTGGAAACGCCATTTTGCCAGGTTTTGTCTGTTTTCAAAATAAGTTCCACCTTCTTCAGGACTTTTGATTGTCAAAGCGGAAAAATCTTTCCATTTGTCTGGATAACCTATCTTTACTTTTGTTTTATGGATTTTTGCAATAGCATTATCTTTAGTGGCTTTTGTCATCCACGGCAATCGATTTATACGATTTTCAAAGGCTATAAATACGTTTTTAACCATTGCTTCTGCTTTGGCTTTCGCCTCGGGAGGGAATTTTTCATCCACATACAATCTTCCGAGAGCCTCTCCGAGAGAGCTGTTTATACTTTGTAAGGCTCTTTCGTCTCTTGGTCTTTCTTTTAAAGCTCCTTGTAGGGTTTTGCTGTAAAAATCCCAGTTTGCTGTTTCAATTTCTGTGGTGAGCACACTAGTTGAGCTGTTAAGAAGTGTCCATCGCATATAACTTTTCCAGTTGTCAGTTTTTCCGTCTTTAAGAATTTGGTCAAGAGCGGTAATGTAATTGGGTTGCGAAACGATGATGCTGTCTAAACTCTTGTATCCGACTTCGTTGAGATAATTTTTCCAAGAGAAGAAAGAAGCTAATTTTTGTAAATCTTCAACAGATTTGGGGTTATAGGTTTTGCGCCTGTCTCGTCTTTCTACTCTGTCTAACATCGGAACAGCGAGTGAAGTTTCAAAAGCAAGAATTTTTTCTGCATTGGTTTTGGCTTCTTCTTCAGTTTCTCCCAAAAATTGTAACATTCTGGCTACGTGTAGCACGTATTTTTCTCTCTTTTCAACATTGTCCGGAGTGTCTGAAACGTAATATTCTCTGTCGGGAAGTCCTAAAGAGCCTGTTCCTACATACACTACATTTCTGTTAGAATCTTTAGCGTCGGTACTTACATACGTTCCGAAAAAGCCCAATCCCAAACCGTTTTTGTGCATTTCGGTCAAGAGAGCTTGCAAGTCAGATATGTTTTGAACTGCATTAATTTTTTCTAAATAAGGGTTTAATGGTTCTATTCCGTTTTTATCACGAGTTACCGTATCCATTATGGTTTTGTACAGATTGATGGCTTTTCCTTGGTCTGTATCAGAGGTGTATTTTCCGCTTTTGATAGCTTTTTCCAAAATGGCTTTTACGTCATCATCTGTGTTTTTTCGAAGTTCGTCAAAACTTCCCCAACGGGTTCTGTCAGCCGGAATTTCTGTACTGTCAAGCCATTTTCCGTTTACAAATCGAAAAAAGTCATCACTTGGCTTAACACTCATATCCATATACGAAGTGTTTATTCCGTGAATTTCGTTTGATTGTTCTTCTTTTTTCTCACAAGAAGTCAAAATCGCCGTGCCTAACACCATAAGTCCTATTGTTTTTTGTAATCTCATACTAATTTATTTTAAATGCAATTCTACAAATATAAATAACTTTGTTGAATGTCAAAAATCTTATTTTTACCAAAACCGAATAAAACTAGGTTATTTGGTCTGTTTATGTGTAATTCAATAAATTAACGTAATTTTGCACCCGAAAAAATTAAACTTAAATTTAGATGAAAAAATTAGTAATCACATTTTTATTATTTGCAGGAATTGCAGCAGTAGCACAAGAAGAACAAGACTCTATCAAAGTCTGGACAAGAGGAGGAAATATTTCTTTTTTGTTTAACCAATCCACTTTTAACAATTGGATGGCCGGAGGTGAAAACAACTTTTCGGGAAACCTAGGACTAAACTATGACTTTAATTATAAAAAAGGAGATTGGTCTTGGGATAACAAAATTATTGCTGAATACGGAATCGTAAAAACCAAAAATGCCGAATTCGAGAAAAAAACTAACGACAGGTTAGAGTTTAACTCTGTTTTGGGTAAAAAAGCTTCGGAATATTGGTACTATTCGTTCTTTTTAAACTTCAAAACTCAGTTTACCGATGGTTATAATTATACTAATGTGGAAGGGGTTGAAGTAAGAGGCGATGCTGTTACGCAATTTATGTCGCCTGCTTACCTTACTTTCGGACCGGGTATGTTATGGAAAAAATCAGACAACCTGAAAGTGAATTTAGCTCCTGCTACTTCAAAAATTACTTTTGTAAACAGCGATTATACCTCAGAAGCAGGCTACGTTGATGGTTCCTATTTTGGAGTTGATGCAAATAAATCGATGCGTTACGAACTCGGTTTTTATGCGTCGGGATATTATAAGTTTCAGGCAATGGAAAATGTTTCGATAGAAAACATTCTGAGCGTGTATTCTAATTACTTGGAAGACCCGCAGAATGTAGATGTTGATTATCAGCTGAATGTGGTTATGACCATCAACAAATATCTTTCTGCTAATTTTAATTTCCAGACCATTTATGACGATAATGCTTTTAGAGGCTTCCAAACTCGTCAGGTTTTTGGAGTAGGAGTTAATTACGGTTTCTAAAAAAGGCTCTGTTCCAAATACTTTTTGTACTTTGAGCCTGTATAAAATTTTTCAAGAAACTTTATACAGGCTTAATAGCTACTTCACTTTCTTGCTTAACACTTCGTTGTTTGTTGTAATTATCTTTACTATCAATACCTGATTTGCTCCGGTATAAGGAATACTGTGTTTGTTTCCGTTTGCTTGAG
>JBAYPE010000006.1:0-90118 GCA_041677865.1 Flavobacteriaceae bacterium | reverse complement strand
TCCTAACGGTAGCTTTTCTAACTCTGTAGAGTATAGTACGACCTATGGTAACAACGCAAATAATGGAACACTAACCATCACTTCATCTACAGAAAACACCGTAAAAGGAAGTTTTGAATGTACCGCATATCGTGTTGACAATAATCTCAACATCGTAGGAACTATTCAAGTTGTCGGAGATTTTACAGCTAACAAAAGAATCAATTAAATAATAAACAACAATTAAACAAACAAAAATCATGAATTTAAAATCAACACTTTTTGGAATCTTAGTAAGTTTTGGATCTGTATTTTCAGCCCAAGCACAGGAAAGCACACGTATAGGTGCATTTTTAGCTTACGGAACAGAAATCGAAAATATCGGAATTGGTGCCAATGCAGAATTCCCGATTATTGAAAATTTAACCATCTCACCTTCATTTATTTATTATTTTCCTAAAGAGGAGTATGGAATAAAGATGAATTGGTTTGAGGTCAATGCTAATGCAAACTATTACTTTGTCACACAAGACAATATGGAAGTTTATGCTTTAGGAGGATTGAATTACAGTAGCATTAAAGTTTCTTATGAGGATAGCTGGTTTGGAAATTATTCTTCATCAGATGGGCGTTTTGGACTTAATCTCGGAGGTGGAATTAACTTTAATATGGGTAGAGTTACACCTTTTGCAGAACTCAAATACGTAATTATTGATGGTGGTCAGCTGGTAGCAGTAGCCGGAGTAAAGTTTAATATATAACATAATAACAATAACATAAAACTGAGAAACAATGAAAACAATCAAACAAACACACAGATTAGCAACTTTTGCGGTTGCTTCACTAATGCTATTTTCATGTAGCAGCGACGACGACACAGTAGAGAATCCAATTATAGACATTCTACCTCCGATAGTTTTGGATTGCGATTATTTTAATGAAGACAGAGTATTGACCGATGACCCACAAAGACCAGTAGATTATATCATACCGTGCTATGCCAATGTGCAAGGAAGTCTAAAAATAGAAGCTGGTGTTGTTATCGAGTTCGAAAACCATGCAGGGTTGAGAATTAATTTAGGTAGCAAGGATTTCGAAATTAAGGGAACGGCAACCAATCCGGTAATTTTAACTGGTACTTCCAAACAAAAAGGTTATTGGAGAGGGATTTACTTAGCTGAGGCCCACAACCCGAACAATCTAATTGAACATACTGTTATTGAATATGCTGGATCACAAAATCATACCTCGTCTTCGCCTGTTTATGAAGGCAGCTTGGCACTAAGAGGTGTGTCGAGCACTCCGCCACAAGCTCTTACCTTAAACCATGTAGAAATTAGAGATGGGGGTAGCGTTGGTTTAGATTTTCACCGTATTGAAACAAATGCAACTGTTTCGACTTCAAACCTGACTATTACAGGAAATGAAGGCGTACCTGTAAAAGTTTCAGCTGAGATGACTCATATTTTTGACAGTACATCTTCGTATAGCGGAAATGCTTCAGATTTTTTCAATATTACAACCGACTACTACGAAATAGAAAATCAAACAGTTACTTGGCAAAAGTTAGACGTGCCTTATTTGGTAGATGGTCGGGTGCACGGCAAAAAAGACGGTCATTTAACCATTGAAGCTGGAGTAGAAATGCAGTTTAAAGCCGGAGCTTATTTACAATTTTCTCCTTTTATGCCTACTGAAAGCACGAGTTTTAAAATTCAAGGAACAGCTTCGGAACCGGTACATTTAAAACCTTATAACGGTACGAATTGGGGCGGAATATATTGGGGCTATACAAACGAAATGAGTAGTATTGACTATGCTATTATTGAAAAAGCTAAAGGCGATTTTCCGGTAGGAAATATAGAAAACACAGGAGCAATATATCTGTGGGCAAATCCACACTTAACGGTTACCAATACCATATTTAAAGATTTACAAAACTGTGCTTTCTATGAAGGAACAGGTTATGAATTTGAAAACCTTACCGTGAGTAATGTTACTTATGAAAACGTAGGTAGCGAATATTGTACTCCTTAACAGTTAAACACAATCTAAACGGCAAACATTGGAGTTAGTTGTTTGCCGTTTATAATAAATAAAAAAATGATGAAAAATTTTAAACAAATCTATTTTTATACAGTCCTCTTGGTTACCACATGTCTTCTTTTTTCTTGCAGCAAAGATGATGACAGTGCTAATGATGTTGCTTCTGTAACTATTGAAGATGGTCGTATATCTTTTGAAATTTCAGGTTACGAAAATGCCACTATGGAAAGCGAAGTAGTTTATTTCCTCAACAACCAATACGATATTAAGTACCTCACTATCAGTAATGATGAAGCTATTCTTTATAATGATGCAGTATGGCACATATCTTTTGACCAAAATTCAAATGACGAGATTGCTTTGCCCGAGCCGGGAGAATATCCTCTTGTTCAAGGCTGGTCAAACACTTATGACCAAACTTCGTTTAACGCAACCATCTCGGTATGGACAGATACTATGACCGAAACGGGAGTTACCTTTGGCGGGAATGTCGGAGCGGTAAATGGTACACTCACAATAGTTAGCAATACAGATGAAATCATCAAAGGAACATTCAGTTTTGAGGCTTTTTCTTCTAATGGAGAGAAGATAACTGTAACCAACGGGCAATTTGCCGCACCGAAATATGCTTGGTGAAAAACCTATTTAATACATAAAAAGAACCTTGTAATCAATTATTTTACAAGGTTTTTTTGTTTTTAAAAGTCACATTGCAACAACAAAAAAGCATAACTTTTTTTTCAAGCACAAAAATTCCATCAACAAGTGAGTTTTCTACTTCTTTTTTGGGAAAGAGAAGGGGTAATTAGTTTTATTTTAGATTTATTTGCCTGAGTTTTGAGCTTGAGGCATTTAAAGAAAGGTAGTGACCCGACTGGGGCTCGAACCCAGGACCCCAACATTAAAAGTGTTGTGCTCTACCAACTGAGCTATCGAGTCGATATTCTATAAAAGAAAAATAATAATAAATAGTGACCCGACTGGGGCTCGAACCCAGGACCCCAACATTAAAAGTGTTGTGCTCTACCAACTGAGCTATCGAGTCATCTTTCTTCGAAAGAGGGTGCAAATATAAGGGGTTATTTTTAATTATTCAAAGCATTTTTATCGTAAATTTGGCTTTTTGAATCTTAATGTGTTTAAAGCGTTTATTTATAGTAGTTTATAGGTGAAAAAAATCATTCTTCTTGGGTATATGGGGGCAGGAAAGTCTTCTGTAGGAAGTTCTTTGTCTGAAATTTCAGGTATAAAACATTATGACTTGGATAGACTTGTCGAGAGTTCAGAACAAAAAAGCATTGCCGAAATCTTTAAAACGAAAGGCGAAGTGTATTTCCGTAAGATAGAAAGTAAAGTTTTCAAGGAAACTTTAAGTAAAAAGGAATCTCTTATTTTATCGTTAGGAGGCGGAACTCCTTGTTATGCTAATAATCATTTATTACTACATCAAGATGGTGTGTTTTCTGTTTACCTGAAAACGTCGGTAGAAACACTTGTTAAAAGGCTTCACAATAAAAAACATACAAGACCTTTAATAGCTGAATTGTCGGACGACGGGCTAAGCGAATATATCAACAAGCATCTTTTTGACAGAAACTTTTATTATCATCAGGCCGAACTTATTATTAACACAGATGATAAAACTTCCAAAGAAATTGCAAATGAAATATACAGCCGATTTTTAGATTGAATTCACAAATGATTTAATAAGCACTTTTTTGTATTTTTGAAAAATGAATTCCATCCTGAAAATATCTAATCTGAAAATTGGCTATAAAACTTCAAAAACTGAAACCGTTGTAGCTCAGGATATTTCGTTTTCACTCGAAAAAGGGAAACTCGTTGCACTTGTAGGAGCAAACGGAATAGGGAAGTCCACCTTGCTCAAAACCATTTTAGGATTCGAAAAACCCATCGAAGGGACTATCTTGCTGAATGACAAAAATATTTCGGAAATTTCTCCAAAAGAATTAGCTCGATACATAAGTGTGGTATTGACAGAAAAACTTCCTCCGAGTAATTTGTCGGTTTACGAACTTATTGCTTTAGGAAGACAGCCTTATACAAGTTGGGTAGGAGAATTGTCTGACATTGACAAAGAAAAAATACAAGAAACGATTACTCTTACACGTCTTCAGGAACTTACAAACAACAAACATTTTGAACTCAGCGATGGGCAGCATCAAAAAGTAATGATTGCCAGAGCTTTAGCTCAAGATACCGAAATGATGATTTTAGACGAGCCGACTACTCATTTAGATTTACTTCACAAAATTTCTGTTTTTAAATTACTTAAAAAACTATCTGAACAGACTCAAAAATGCGTTTTATTCTCTACTCACGATATAGATATGGCTATTGAATTTTGTGATGAGATTATTGTTATGACTCCCGAAAGAACCCAAAAAGATACTCCTCAAAACCTGATTGAAAACGGAATTTTTGATGAACTGTTCTCAAGTGAATTGGTAACATTTGATAAAAAAATAAAAAAATTTATTTTTATTTAAGAGCCTTGAAATTAGTGGTTTATGATTAGAATAAAAAAAATAAACCAGCCTAATGCAACCTTTTCTGATTTACATTCGTCTATACTAAAAACCGAATCAATTAAACGATTTAATAAACAAACAATTCAACCAAACTGTGAGTAAAGTTATCGACTTACATAAAAACGAAAAAAGAACAATCAAACAGGCGGTCGGAAACAATCGTTATGCACAACAACAGATTTATACGAAGTATGCTCCTAAAATGCTAAGTGTTTGTAGGCAATACATTAAAGACATTCACAAAGCCGAAGATGTAATGATAACGGCTTTTATGAAAACATTTACTAACATGAAAGATTTTTCGCACAACGGAAGTTTCGAAGGCTGGATTAGGAGAATTATGATTAATGAGTGCATTTCATTTTTGAGAGTTCAGAAAAAAGTACATTATACAGAAGAAGAATATTTTTTTGAAGATAGCTCCGATGAGATAAACCAACATTTTTCGGTTGAACAAATCCAGAATCTGATAGATAACCTGCCTGACGGATACCGAATGGTTTTTAATCTCTATGCAATTGAAGGCTATAAACATCAGGAAATAGCTACTATGTTAGGAATATCCGAAGGAACTTCAAAATCGCAACTTTCGCACGCACGAAAAATGCTACAACGACAGATTTCTGCTTTAAACAAAAAAGAAAATGGAACAAAATAACAGCATAGAAAAACGATTTAGAGAAGAGCTGAATCAAAGAACTATAGAACCATCAGATAAGGCTTGGGATAGGCTTGATGCGATGCTTTCGGTTGCTGAAAAAAAGCAAACCAAAAGAAATTGGCTCTGGATCGCAGCAAGTTTGATTCTGTTTGCTACTATCGGAAGTCTATTTGTAAGAACCAGTAAAAAAGAACTTATACCCACCAAAGATGTTGTGATAAATGAAAATCATCATCAAGAAAATTTACCAATACTTACCCCCGAATTAAAAGATGAAAAAATTGTGATTATAAATGAAGAGGTAATCGAAAGGGAAATTGACAAAAAAATAATATCTCAAAATAGTCTTCAGGTTGTGGAGAAAAGAGAGGTTTTTATCAATGATACTAATGACGATTTTCAAAGTGAAAATTCAGAAATTAGCATTGCAGAAGCCGATGTTGAACCGAATATTTATATCACAGCACAGGACTTGCTCGAAAGTATTAAAAACGAAAAACAATTTAAAGAAAAAATCAATAAGCCAGCTGTTACTATAGACCACAGATCATTGCTCTATCAGGCAGAAATGGAAGTTGAACAGCAATATCGCAAAAATGCCATTGATCGCTTTCTGCAAAAGAGTTATGACAATGTAAGAGTAGCTACTTTAAATAAATTCTAAAAATCTTTAACTTAAATTAATTAGTATTATGCACAGAGTTATTTTGTATGTAATGGGACTGTTATGTCTTTTTTTAACCAAGATGTACGGTCAGGAAACAGAGAGTTTTGAGGCTCAGACGAAAATCATTTCCGATAACATCGAGCAAATTGTAGCCAAGGAGAGAGAAAAGCTCCAGGCAGCTTCAGACAGTCTGAACCTGTTGGTTCAAAACAACCAACTTACTTCTGAAAAAGCAGTAAAAATCAAACAAGAATTAGCAGAAAAAAGTGCCGAAAAAGTTAATCGGTTAGTAACTCAAGAAGAAGAAAAATTAATTGAGCTTGTGCAAAGTGAGGTAAACGAGCAAATCGCAAAACCTCAAAACTCAGAAGAAGATTATACTCCAGAATTCTTTAGGAGAACAAAACCGCAAGTACACTTTGTTATCGGATACAGAGGCATTCAGGGCAACTCGGATAAACAAGGAGGTGATTTTGGAGTGGGATTTGGTTTAAAAACTAGAATTTTCAAAGACAATAGCTTGTTTTATATTAAATATGGACTGACTTATATCTGGCAAACCGAATCCTTGGGAAACCCCGATAAGCATTACGTAGTAAACGGAAGCCAGACGGATTATGTCAACTATTCGGGAAATCTGAAGCGGAATTCTGTTTTTTCAAATTCGTATTTACGAATGCCAATTGCCTTAGAAGTTGATTTTTCTGAAAAAGCAATGGTTCAAGGTAAAGAAGTATATCGTGTCAATCGAGGTTTCAAATTTTCTTTAGGAGGATATTTCGGATATAATACGGATAGCCGTCAGGCTTTGCGATACGAAGAAGATGGAAGAACAACTACTCGTACTATAAGAAGCGATTGGAACGTCAGCCATTGGGAATACGGACTGATGGCAACCGTAAGCTATAAAACAGTCGGAATTTATGCCAATTACGGATTGAATCCCGTATTCAGAAACAACCCTGACAACGAAAGAATGTTTGCAATCGGAATCATATTTGAATAAAAAATAAAGTTATGAAAAAGAATATCATATATATAATTGTAGCCTTTATCGGAGGCACAACCGCATCATTTACCCAAAAAACACAAGAAGAAATCTTTAATGATGAGGCAAAACGGATTAAAAATAAAATAATTGACATCACAAAGTCAGAAAAAGAGGCGTTAAAAACATCTATTGACAGCATTAATAATTTGTTGATGAAGGAAGAAATTTCGTATGAGAAAGCCGAAGATTTAAAAGATAGAGAAGCTCAAAAAAGAGCCAAAAATATTGAAGAAAAAGTAAATGAGCAGAACCAAAAACTCTCTACTCTTGTCAAATCAAAAGCTCAGGGAGAAGTAAAAAGCTCAGATAACGGATATACGTTGATCCTTTCTAATAAAGGATTTGAGTTTTATAGTAGGGAAGGAGATACTATTCCCAAAAGGAAAAGCAGAACTCATTTTGATGTTTTGTTTGCTTTCGGCTACAACAATTTAATTTCCGACCAAAACCTGCCCGGATACGACGATAACTTTAGTTGTAATTTTATTGAATGGGGTGGGAGTTTTAAAACCAGACTGATTAGAAAAAACAATTTACTGAATTTGAGATATGGAATTTCGTTTATGTATAACTATGCTTCTCCCAAAGATAATTATATCTTTTCTCAAAATGGAAACATTACCGAAGTAGTAGATTCCGGAAAGAATCTTACTAAAAATAAATTTGTAAATGTGTACTTAGCTGTTCCGGTTCATTTGGAATTTAATTTCGGAAGAAGAGACAGTTATAAAATAGGAATCGGAGGTTTTGTCGGATACAACTTGTTTTCTGAGCAACGTCTGAAATACAAAGATAACGGACGAAGAATCAAAGATATTACTCGAAAAGATTGGAATGTAAACGATTTTCAATACGGATTGAGCACCTATATCGGATACGGAATTATTTCGCTATATGCCAAATACGATTTGAATCCGCTGTTCAGAAATAATCCCATTGACCAGCACAATCTATCTATCGGAATACGATTAGATTTATAGCAAAATCAAACGGATTTTCAAAGAAAACCAAGACAAAGTTAGAGTTAGGATTTTGTTTTGGTTTTTGTTGCATTTACTAATTGAACTTACAGTAAAATGAATTTCAAATAAAAACTTTGCAATACAAAAAAATATATTTACATTTGCACTCGCTAAATGAGAGGAGGTGTCATGTTATGTTAATTATACCAATTAAAGACGGAGAAAATATAGATAGAGCGTTAAAGCGTTACAAAAGAAAATTCGATAAAACCGGAGTTGTTCGTCAATTGAGAGCACGTCAGGCTTTTTCGAAACCGTCAGTAACTAAAAGAGCTCAAATTCAAAAAGCACAATATATCCAGCAACTGAAAGACAGTATGGAGAATTAATCACAAGGTTTTTTGAAGAAAATTATCGTAGGTAAATAAGTTTTTATAACTTTGATACCTACGATTTTTTTTATGAATAAGAATGTTACGGCTTTTCAGGAGTATTTGCTAAGGGAGAAAAACTATTCTGATCTTACCGTAGCTGCCTATATTAATGATTTAGGTTTTTTTTTATCATTCTTGAAAAGTGAATTTGATGACTATACTTTGGAGGAAGTTCATTATAGTCAAATCCGAAGTTGGATAGTTTCGCTTTCCGAAAGAGGGATATCCAACCGCACTATCAACAGAAAAATCTCCTCGCTCAAAGCTTTTTATAAGTTTTTACTAAAGATAAAAGAGATTGATGAAAATCCGTTATCAAAACATCAATCGCTAAAAAATCCCAAAAAAGCTCAAATCCCCTTTTCCGAAAAAGAACTTATCAGTATTTCGAATATTCCTTTTAGCAATGATTTTGAAGGAGTGAGAGATAAATTGATTATCGAACTTTTTTACTCCACCGGAATGCGTAGGGCAGAACTGATAAACCTAAGGCTACACAGTGTTGATTTATCGTCCAAAACAATTAAGGTCTTGGGCAAAAGAAATAAAGAGAGGATTCTACCGTTGTTAGATAGTGTGGTGACCCTTATAAAACAGTATTTGTCTTTCCGTTCTGATTTAGAATATATTAAAGATAACGACTTCTTTTTCTTAACAAAAAATGGAATTAAATTGTACGGAACGCTTGTTTATAGAACAATTAATTCGTACTTTAGTAACGTATCCGAAAAGGTAAAGAAAAGTCCCCATGTGTTGAGACATTCTTTTGCTACACATTTATTAAATAATGGAGCGGATTTGAATTCAGTTAAAGAATTGTTAGGGCATTCGAGCCTAGCTTCGACTCAGATTTATGTAAATAGCAGTCTTTCGGAACTAAAAAAAGTGTATGCGAATGCACACCCCAGAAACAAAAAGTAAGTAATAATTAAAAAAGTTTAAATTATGAAAGTAAATTTGAATGCAGTAGGTTTCTCAGTAGACAAAAAATTAATTGATTTTATTCAAGTCAAATTAGATAAACTCGAAAAGTTTTACGATAAAGTAGTAGATGCTGATGTTTATCTTAAGTTAGAGAACACGAGTGAAAAAGAAAATAAGATTGTAGAAATTAGAGTAAACATACCTGGAAATGATTTAGCGGTAAGCAAACAAGCTAAATCATTTGAAGAAGCGGTGGATAACTCTTGCGATGCTTTAGAAAGGTTACTTGTGAAACACAAAGAAAAAACAAGAGTATAAAAATTTTTTAAAAAAAGTTTTGTTTGAATAATATTTTTTATACATTTGCAGTCCGTTAGAAATAGCGGACTTTTATTTTGAAGTTCATTCATTTGAGATAAGATTGGCAGACAGTGTGTTTGCAGAGTGAAAGGGAAGATACTCAAGCGGCCAACGAGGACGGACTGTAAATCCGTTGGGAAACCTTCGCAGGTTCGAATCCTGCTCTTCCCACTAATTCGGCTTTTGAATTTAAAAGCCGAATTATTTGTTTTTAATTCTCTGCCGGTGTAGCTCAGGGGTAGAGTGCTTCCTTGGTAAGGAAGAGGTCACGGGTTCAAATCCCGTCATTGGCTCAAGTTGTTAGAAATTGAACACTATTATATAACTAAGATTAAATTTTAAAAAAAATGGCAAAAGAAACCTTTGATCGTTCGAAGCCGCACTTGAATATCGGTACTATCGGACACGTGGATCACGGAAAAACAACTACTACTGCAGCTATTACAAAGGTATTGGCTGATGCAGGTTTATCAGAAGCTCGTTCATTTGATTCAATTGATAACGCTCCTGAAGAAAAAGAAAGAGGTATTACTATCAATACATCTCACGTAGAATATTCAACTGCAAAACGTCACTATGCACACGTTGACTGTCCAGGTCACGCGGATTACGTAAAAAACATGGTTACTGGTGCTGCTCAGATGGACGGTGCTATCCTTGTGGTTGCTGCAACTGACGGGCCAATGCCACAAACTCGTGAGCACATCCTTTTAGGGCGTCAGGTAGGTATTCCTCGTATCGTTGTTTTTATGAATAAAGTTGACTTGGTTGATGACCCTGAGTTGTTAGAACTTGTTGAAATGGAAATCAGAGATTTGTTGTCTTTCTATCAGTATGATGGAGATAACTGTCCTGTAATTCAAGGTTCAGCTCTTGGTGCTCTTAACGGAGAGAAACAATGGGTAGATAAAATGTTAGAGCTAATGGAGGCTGTTGATGAGTGGATTGAAGAGCCTGTGCGTGATAACGAAAAACCATTCCTAATGCCGGTTGAAGACGTGTTTACTATTACAGGTCGTGGAACTGTAGCAACAGGTCGTATCGAAACAGGTGTTGCTAACACTGGTGATGCTGTTGAAATTATCGGTATGGGAGCAGACAAATTGACTTCTACTATTACAGGGGTTGAGATGTTCCGTAAAATTCTTGATAGAGGTGAGGCTGGAGATAACGTAGGTATATTGTTGAGAGGTATCGACAAGGCTGATATCCGTCGTGGTATGGTTATCTGTAAACCAGGCTCGGTTAAACCGCACGCTAAATTCAAAGCTGAGGTTTATATCTTGAAAAAAGAAGAAGGTGGGCGTCACACTCCGTTCCATAACAACTACCGTCCGCAGTTCTACGTTCGTACAACAGACGTAACAGGAACAATTATGTTGCCTGCAGGAGTTGAGATGGTTATGCCTGGTGATAACTTAACTATCGAAGTAGAATTGTTGAGTGCAATCGCTCTATCAGTAGGACTTCGTTTTGCAATCCGTGAAGGAGGTAGAACAGTTGGAGCTGGTCAGGTAACCGAAATCCTTGACTAAACTTATTTAGAATAAGAAATAAAGCTGACAAAAACTACTCCGGTAGTTTTTGTTGGCTTTATACAAACGGGTGTAGTTCAAGGGTAGAATAGCGGTCTCCAAAACCGTTGATGGGGGTTCGAATCCCTCCACCCGTGCAAACCAAAAGAAATTGATATGAGCGTAATAAATTATATAAAAGATTCTTTTTCTGAATTAAAAAATAATGTAACCTGGTCTTCGTGGCCTGACGTACAACGACTAACTATCGCGGTTGCAATATTTTCTGTATTATTCGCTTTGGCAACTTGGGGTGCAGATGAGCTTTTGAAAAAAGTAATAATGACTTTCTTTTCTTGGATTAATTAAAACTTGATAACTCTATAATAATGACCGATAATAATACAAAAAAATGGTATGTTGTTAGGGCTGTAAGTGGTCAAGAAAACAAGATTAAGAATTATATCGAAACGGAGATAAGCCGCATGGGTATGTCAGACTATGTTTCTCAAGTTTTAGTACCTACCGAAAAAGTGATTCAGGTAAGAGATGGGAAAAAAATAAGCAAAGAAAAAGTTTATTTCCCGGGTTATGTGATGATAGAAGCAAACCTTGTAGGAGAGATTCCTCACATTATAAAGTCTATTTCTGGAGTAATTGGTTTTTTGGGAGAAGTAAAAGGGGGAGACCCTGTGCCTTTAAGACAATCTGAGGTAAACAGGATGTTAGGAAAGGTAGATGAGCTTACAGTTCAGGCTGATGTTCAAAATATACCGTTTAACATAGGAGAGACTATAAAGGTTATTGACGGTCCTTTTAACGGTTTCAACGGAACTATCGAAAAAATCAATGAAGAAAAGCGTAAACTGGAAGTTATGGTTAAGATCTTCGGAAGAAAAACACCATTAGAATTGAGTTTTATGCAAGTCGAAAAAGTATAATTGTTACATTATTTATAAACCACATCTTGCTTCCAATTGAGATGTAAATTTTTTTTTAAAATGGCAAAAGAAGTTAGTAAAGTAGTTAAACTACAAGTTAAGGGAGGTGCTGCGAATCCGTCGCCACCGGTTGGACCTGCTTTGGGAGCTGCTGGGGTTAACATCATGGAGTTCTGTAAGCAGTTTAATGCTAGAACTCAGGATAAACCCGGCAAAACTTTACCGGTACAAATTACCGTGTACAAAGACAAATCGTTTGATTTTGTTATTAAAACTCCTCCGGCAGCAGTTCAATTGTTAGAGGCTGCTAAGATTAAATCAGGATCTGGAGAGCCAAATCGTAAAAAAGTAGCTAGTGTTACTTGGGATCAAATCAAGGCTATTGCCGAAGACAAAATGGCAGATTTGAATGCCTTTACAACAGAGTCCGCAATGAGTATGATTGCAGGAACGGCTCGTTCGATGGGAATTACAGTAACAGGAACAGCTCCTTTTTAATTTTTTAAAGTAGAAAGAAATGGCAAAATTGACGAAAAAACAAAAAGAAGCAGCTTCTAAAATTGACAAGAATAAACAATATTCTTTGAAAGAAGCAGCAACTTTGTTAAAAGAAGTTGCTTATGCAAAATTTGATGAGTCTGTTGATATAGCTGTTCGTCTGGGAGTTGACCCTAGAAGAGCTAATCAAATGGTAAGAGGTGTGGTAACACTTCCTCACGGAACAGGTAAAGACGTAAGAGTGCTCGCACTTGTTACTCCAGACAAAGAAGCTGAAGCTAAAGCAGCAGGGGCAGATCACGTAGGATTAGATGAATATCTACAAAAAATTAAAGATGGTTGGACAGATGTCGATGTGATTATCACTATGCCAGCTGTTATGGGTAAATTAGGACCATTAGGAAGAATCTTAGGACCTCGTGGACTTATGCCAAATCCTAAAACAGGTACCGTTACTATGGATGTAGCTAAAGCTGTTCAGGAAGTAAAATCAGGTAAAATTGATTTTAAAGTAGATAAAACAGGTATTGTTCACGCAGGTATTGGTAAGATTTCTTTCGATGCCGATAAAATTGCCGACAATGCTCAGGAGATTATTCAAACATTAATCAAACTTAAACCAACTGCTGCAAAAGGGACTTATATCAAGAGTATTTATTTATCAAGTACAATGAGCCCCGGAATAGCTTTAGATACTAAAGCAGTATAATTGGTAGTTAAAAATTATAATTATGACTAGAGAAGAAAAATCAATCGCTATTCAAGATTTGACTGCACAGTTGGCTGATACGGGAGTTGTATATATCGCAGATATTTCAGGATTGAATGCCCAAACTACTTCAGATTTAAGACGTGCTGCTTTTAAAGCAGGAATTAAATTGGAAGTTGTTAAAAACACTTTGCTCGCCAAAGCAATGGAGGCTTCAGAAAGAAATTTTGGAGATTTACCTTCAATTCTTAAAGGAAATACCTCAATTTTAATTGCTGAAACAGGTAACGCTCCTGCAAAACTTATCAAAGAATTCCGTAAAAAATCAGATAAGCCTCTTTTAAAAGGAGCTTATATTGAAGAAGCGGTATTTATCGGAGATAATCAACTTGAGGCTCTTGTGGCTATCAAATCTAAAGAAGAAGTTATCGGAGAAATTATCGGATTACTTCAATCTCCTGCCAAAAATGTTATTTCTGCCCTTAAATCAGGTGGATCAACTATTGCAGGTCTTGTTAAAACATTGTCTGAAAGACAATAACCAAAAAGTGTACGCACTAATTAAATTATATATTACAAACATTAAAAACGCTGGAAAAAATGGCAGATTTAAAACAATTCGCAGAACAATTAGTTAATTTAACAGTTAAAGAAGTTAACGAATTAGCTACAATTTTAAAAGATGAGTATGGTATTGAACCTGCTGCTGCAGCTGTTGCTGTTGCTGCTGGTGCTGCAGGAGGAGACGCTGGTGCTGCTGCTGAAGAACAAACTGAATTCACAGTGGTTCTTAAAGAAGCTGGAGCTTCTAAATTAGCAGTAGTTAAAGCAGTAAAAGAACTTACAGGTCTTGGGCTTAAAGAGGCTAAAGATGTAGTTGATGGAGCTCCTGCAAACGTAAAAGAAGGAGTTTCTAAAGACGAAGCTGAAGGTCTTAAGAAAGCTTTAGAAGAAGCTGGAGCTGTAGTAGAGCTTAAGTAATTCATACCGCTTTAAAAGCTAGGTTTAGACCTTGAGAAAAGCTTCTCAAAGGTCTAAACCATTTTTCGTATAAAATCCTTTTATACGATTTCTATTTCTTATTTTAATAAAAATTTTATCTATTGATGATAACAAATCAGACCGAAAGATTAAATTTTGCCTCGACAAAAAACATTCCTGATTACCCAGATTTTCTGGATATTCAGGTTAAGTCATTCAAGGATTTTTTTCAATTAGAAACCAAATCTGAAGAAAGAGGTAACGAAGGGTTGTATAACACCTTCATGGAAAACTTTCCAATCACAGACACTCGTAATCAATTTGTGCTGGAGTTCTTGGATTATTTTATTGATCCACCTCGCTATACAATTGAAGAATGTATTGACAGAGGACTTACCTATAGCGTTCCTCTTAAAGCACGTCTCAAATTGTACTGTACAGACCCAGAGCACGAGGATTTCGAAACCATTGTTCAGGATGTTTATTTAGGGACTATCCCTTATATGACTCCGAGCGGAACTTTCGTTATCAACGGAGCTGAAAGAGTCGTTGTATCACAATTGCACCGCTCTCCCGGAGTGTTCTTCGGACAGTCTTTTCACGCAAACGGAACCAAACTTTATTCGGCAAGAGTAATTCCTTTCAAAGGTTCTTGGATTGAGTTTGCAACAGACATCAATAGCGTGATGTATGCGTACATCGACAGAAAGAAAAAACTTCCTGTAACAACACTATTTAGAGCCATCGGATTCGAAAGAGATAAAGATATTCTCGAAATTTTCGATTTGGCAGAAGAAATTAAAGTGTCTAAAACAGGACTTAAAAAATACATCGGACGTCGTCTGGCTGCTCGTGTACTTAACACATGGCACGAAGACTTCGTAGATGAAGATACAGGAGAAGTTGTATCTATCGAAAGAAACGAAATTATATTAGATCGTGATATTACGTTAGACAAAGATAATATTGAAGAAATTATCGAAGCCGATGTAAAAACGATCCTTTTACATAAAGAAGATAATAATCAGGCCGATTATACTATCATTCACAATACATTACAAAAAGACCCTACCAACTCCGAAAAAGAAGCGGTAGAGCATATTTATCGCCAACTTCGTAATGCAGAACCGCCTGATGAGGAAACTGCTCGCGGAATTATCGATAAGTTGTTCTTTTCTGATCAACGTTACAACTTAGGAGAAGTAGGGCGATACAGAATGAACAAAAAGTTAAACTTGAATATCCCAATGGATAAGCAAGTTTTAACTAAAGAAGATATTATCACTATTGTTAAATTTTTGATTGAGCTTATCAACTCAAAAGAAGAGATTGACGATATTGATCACTTGTCGAATCGTCGTGTAAGAACCGTAGGTGAACAGCTTTCAGCTCAATTTGGAGTTGGACTAGCTCGTATGGCTCGTACAATCAGAGAGAGAATGAACGTTCGTGATAATGAGGTGTTTACTCCGATTGATTTGATTAATGCAAAAACACTCTCATCGGTAATCAACTCGTTCTTCGGAACCAACCAGTTGTCTCAGTTTATGGACCAAACCAATCCATTGGCAGAAATTACACACAAACGTAGATTATCGGCATTGGGACCAGGAGGACTTTCAAGAGAAAGAGCTGGGTTTGAGGTACGTGACGTTCACTACACACACTACGGAAGACTTTGCCCTATCGAAACTCCCGAAGGACCAAATATTGGACTTATTTCATCGCTTGGAGTTTATGCCAAAGTAAACGGAATGGGATTCATCGAAACACCTTATCGAGAAGTAAAAGACGGAAAAATTAACTTCCAAGAAGCTCCTGTTTATTTGAGTGCAGAAGAAGAAGAAGGCAAGTTGATTGCTCAAGCAAATATTAAAGTAGATGGAAAAGGTACAATTCTGGAAGAAAAAGTAATTGCTAAGCAGGATGCTGATTTCCCTGTAATTGAACCAAAAGAACTCGATTATGCTGACGTTGCTCCAAATCAAATTGCTTCGATTTCGGCTTCGCTTATTCCGTTCTTAGAACACGATGATGCTAACCGTGCACTTATGGGCTCGAATATGATGCGTCAGGCTGTTCCACTTCTAAGGCCTGAAGCTCCAATTGTAGGAACAGGATTAGAAAGACAAGTTGCTTCTGATTCAAGAGTGCTTATCAACGCTGAAAGAGAAGGGGTTGTTGAGTATGTTGACGCAGAAAAAATCACAATCAGATACGACAGAACTGACAAAGAAAAAGCAGTAAGCTTTGAACCAGACGAAAAAACTTACAACCTGATTAAGTTCAGAAAAACAAATCAAAGTACTTGTATTAACCTAAAACCAATCGTAAGAAAAGGAGATAGAGTTAAAAAAGGTCAAGTGCTTTGTGAAGGATACGCTACTCAAAATGGAGAATTGGCACTCGGACGAAATCTTAAAGTGGCGTTTATGCCTTGGAAAGGATACAACTTCGAGGATGCGATTGTGATTTCCGAAAAAGTAGTTCGCGACGATATCTTTACCTCAATTCACATTGATGATTATACATTAGAGGTTCGTGATACAAAATTAGGAAACGAAGAGCTTACTAATGATATTCCGAATGTTTCTGAAGAAGCAACCAAAGATTTGGACGAAAACGGTATGATCAGAATCGGAGCAGAGGTTAATCCGGGAGATATTCTAATCGGTAAGATTACTCCAAAAGGAGAGTCTGACCCAACTCCGGAAGAAAAACTTCTTCGTGCTATATTCGGAGATAAGGCCGGAGATGTAAAAGACGCTTCGCTTAAAGCAACACCTTCGTTACACGGAGTAGTGTTAGATAAGAAAATCTTCACAAGAATAGTAAAAGACAAACGCAAGCGTTCGAAAGACAAGGAGGATATCGATAAGTTAGAAGCTGATTTCCTTGTGAAATTCAACGAATTGAGAAATACACTTATCGATAAACTATTTGCTATCGTAAACGGAAAAACTTCTCAAGGAGTAATGAATGATTTAGGAGAAGAAATTCTTCCAAAAGGAAAGAAATTTACACTAAAAATGCTTACGGCCGTTGAAGATTTTGCACACCTGACCAAAGGAACATGGACAGCAGATGTAGAAACCAACGATATGGTTACCGATTTGATTCATAATTATAAAATCAAATTGAACGACCTTCAAGGAGCATTGCGTAGAGAGAAATTTACAATTACCGTAGGAGATGAACTTCCGTCAGGAATCTTGAAGCTGGCCAAAGTTTATATCGCCAAAAAACGTAAATTGAAAGTAGGAGATAAGATGGCAGGACGCCACGGAAACAAAGGTATTGTGGCTCGTATTGTTCGTCACGAAGATATGCCTTTCTTGGAAGATGGAACTCCGGTTGATATCGTTTTGAATCCGCTTGGAGTACCTTCGCGTATGAACATCGGTCAGATTTATGAGACTGTGTTAGGATGGGCAGGACAAAAGTTAAACAGAAACTTTGCTACTCCAATTTTTGATGGAGCTTCGTTGGATCAAATCAATGACCTTACAGACGAGGCAGGAATTCCAAGATTCGGACATACTTATTTGTACGACGGAGGAACTGGAGAGCGTTTCCACCAACCAGCAACCGTTGGAGTTATCTATATGTTGAAATTAGGTCACATGGTAGATGATAAAATGCACGCACGTTCTATCGGTCCATACTCACTGATTACGCAACAGCCGCTTGGAGGTAAAGCTCAATTCGGAGGACAGCGTTTTGGAGAGATGGAGGTTTGGGCTCTTGAGGCTTATGGGGCTTCAAGTACATTGAGAGAAATCTTAACCGTGAAGTCTGATGACGTTATTGGTAGAGCTAAAACTTACGAGGCAATCGTTAAGGGAGAAACTATGCCTGAACCAGGATTGCCGGAGTCGTTTAATGTATTGATGCACGAACTCAAAGGTCTTGGATTAGATATTCGTTTAGAAGAATAATTTATAGTTTGAAGTTTAAAGTTTAAGACCAAAGTAATTTGAATCTTAAGCTTTAAGCCTTAAACCTTAAACAAAAAGTTATTATGACAACAAACAGAAATAAAGATAAAAATACAATCAAGAGATTTGATAAAATCTCTATCGGATTGGCTTCTCCAGAGTCTATTTTGGCTGAATCCAGAGGAGAAGTTCTGAAACCTGAAACGATTAACTATCGTACTCACAAACCCGAAAGAGACGGTTTGTTTTGCGAACGAATCTTTGGTCCTGTAAAAGACTATGAGTGTGCTTGTGGAAAATATAAAAGAATTCGCTACAAAGGAATTGTTTGTGACCGTTGTGGTGTTGAGGTAACCGAGAAAAAAGTACGTAGAGATAGAGTAGGACACATCAATTTGGTGGTGCCTATTGCTCATATCTGGTATTTCCGGTCGCTTCCTAACAAAATTGGGTACTTATTGGGGCTTCCTTCTAAAAAATTAGACATGATTATCTACTACGAAAGATATGTAGTAATTCAGCCCGGTATAGCTAAAAATATAGAAGGAGAACCATTAAACAAATTAGATTTCCTAACCGAAGAAGAATATCTGAATATTTTGGATACCCTTCCGATGGAAAACCAATATCTTGATGATACAGACCCAAACAAGTTCATCGCTAAAATGGGTGCAGAATGTATTATGGATTTGTTGGCAAGAACTGACCTAGATGAACTTTCGTATCAGTTGCGTCATGCTGCCAATAATGAAACTTCTAAACAACGTAAAACAGAAGCCCTTAAGCGTTTGAATGTTGTAGAGTCGTTCAGAGAGGCAAACCTCAACAGAGAAAATTTACCGGAATGGATGATTCTAAAAGTAATCCCGGTTATTCCACCTGAGTTGCGTCCGCTTGTTCCGCTTGACGGAGGACGTTTTGCAACATCGGATTTGAATGATTTGTACCGTAGAGTAATCATACGTAATAACCGTTTGAAAAGATTGATGGAGATTAAAGCTCCTGAGGTTATTCTTCGTAATGAAAAACGTATGTTACAGGAAGCGGTTGATTCACTTTTCGATAATACTCGTAAAGCATCAGCTGTTAAAACAGAATCAAACAGACCGCTTAAATCACTTTCTGATTCATTAAAAGGAAAACAAGGACGTTTCCGCCAAAACTTACTCGGAAAACGTGTGGATTACTCGGCTCGTTCGGTAATTGTTGTCGGACCGGAAATGAAACTATATGAGTGTGGCCTTCCCAAAGATATGGCTGCGGAACTTTACAAACCGTTTGTTATCCGTAAACTTATTGAAAGAGGAATCGTAAAAACAGTTAAATCTGCCAAAAAAATTATCGATAGAAAAGAACCTGTAGTATGGGATATTCTTGAAAACGTAATCAAAGGACATCCGGTACTGCTAAACCGTGCTCCAACGCTTCACAGACTGGGTATTCAGGCTTTTCAGCCAAAACTTATAGAAGGAAAAGCAATTCAGTTGCACCCACTTGTGTGTACGGCTTTTAATGCGGATTTCGATGGTGACCAGATGGCTGTTCACTTGCCATTAGGACCGGAAGCTATTTTGGAAGCACAACTATTGATGTTGGCGTCTCATAATATTCTGAATCCTGCTAACGGTGCTCCTATTACAGTACCTTCTCAGGATATGGTTCTCGGGCTATATTATATGACTAAAGAAAGAAAATCAACCGATGCGTATAAAGTATTGGGAGAAGGGCTTACTTTTTACTCTGCAGAAGAAGTTAATATTGCACTAAACGAAGGAAGATTAGAACTCAATGCACCGGTTAAAATTAGAGCTAAAGACTTTAACGAAAACGGAGAATTAGTATATAAAATCATCTCAACTACTGCCGGAAGAGTGCTATTTAACGAAGTAGTACCTGAAGCAGCAGGATATATCAACGAAGTATTGACAAAGAAATCGCTTCGTGATATTATCGGAAAAATTTTGGCTGTAACCGATGTTCCAACTACATCAGCATTCCTTGACGATATTAAGGATATGGGATATAAATTTGCATTCAAAGGAGGACTTTCATTTAGCTTAGGAGATATTATTATTCCTGAAAAGAAAGAAGACCTTATTGTTAGTGCAAATGAGCAGGTTGAAGATATTACGATGAACTATAATATGGGGCTTATTACCAACAACGAAAGATATAATCAGGTAATTGACGTTTGGACTTCAACCAACGCTTTGCTTACTGAATTAGCGATGAAAAACATTAGAGAAGACCAACAAGGTTTCAACTCTGTGTATATGATGCTTGATTCTGGAGCAAGGGGATCTAAAGAACAGATTCGTCAGCTTACAGGTATGCGTGGTTTGATGGCTAAACCTAAAAAATCGACTGCAGGAGGTGGAGAGATTATAGAAAACCCGATTCTTTCTAACTTTAAAGAAGGGCTTTCGATTTTGGAATACTTTATTTCTACCCACGGTGCTCGTAAAGGACTTGCTGATACGGCTCTTAAAACAGCTGATGCCGGATATTTGACCAGAAGACTTCACGATGTAGCTCAAGATGTTATCGTAAACGAAGAAGACTGTGGAACACTCAGAGGAGTAGAAGTTACCGCTCTTAAAAAGAACGAAGAGGTTGTAGAGAGCCTTGGAGAAAGAGTAGTAGGACGTGTGGCTCTTAATGATGTAATTAATCCGCTTACTTCCGAAGTTATCGTTGCGAGTGGAGAACAAATTAGCGAAAAACACCTGAAAGCTATCGCTGCATCTCCTCTTGAGAGAATCGAAGTGCGTTCTGCACTTGCTTGCGAATCTCATAAGGGAATTTGTGTTAAATGTTACGGACGAAATTTGGCAACAGGAAAAATGGCTCAAATTGGAGAGGCGGTAGGAGTAGTTGCTGCTCAGTCAATTGGAGAGCCGGGTACTCAGCTTACACTTCGTACATTCCACGTAGGAGGAGTTGCAGGAGGAATTTCTGAAGAGTCAAATATCGTAACGAAGTTCAGCGGACGTCTTGAAATGGAAGAGCTAAGAACCGTAAAAGGTGAAGATAGCGAAGGAAAAACAGTGGATATTGTTATCTCTCGTTCTACAGAACTTAAATTGATTGATGTAAACACAGGAATTACCCTAAATACACACCATATTCCTTACGGAGCAACGATCTTCGTAAAAGACGGAGATGTGGTGGACAAAGGTACAGCTATCTGTAAATGGGATCCGTATAATGGAGTTATCATTTCTGAATTTACCGGAAAAGTTGAATACGAAGATATCGAACAAGGACAAACATTCCAAGTTGAAATTGACGAACAAACCGGTTTCCAAGAAAAAGTAATTTCAGAAGCGAGAAACAAAAAACTGATTCCAACGCTACATATTTACGGAAAAGACGGAGAGCTTATTCGTTCATATAACTTACCGGTAGGAGCCCACCTTATGGTAAATGATGGAGAGAAAATTAAGGCAGGAAAAATTTTGGTGAAAATCCCGAGACGTTCTGCAAAAACAGGAGATATTACAGGAGGTTTACCGAGAATTACAGAGCTTTTAGAAGCTCGTAACCCATCAAATCCGGCTGTGGTTTCTGAAATTGACGGAGTAGTATCGTTCGGTAAAATCAAACGTGGTAATCGTGAAATTATTATTGAATCTCGTTTTGGAGAAGTAAAAAAATATTTGGTAAAGTTATCTAATCAGATATTAGTTCAGGAAAACGATTACGTAAGAGCAGGTATGCCACTTTCGGACGGAGCTATTACTCCCGAAGATATTTTGAGAATTCAAGGACCAAGTGCTGTGCAACAGTATCTGGTAAACGAAATTCAAGATGTATATCGTCTGCAAGGAGTAAAAATCAATGATAAGCACTTTGAGGTTATCATTCGTCAGATGATGCGTAAGGTACAAATTCTTGATCCGGGAGACACCTTGTTCTTGGAAGAGCAATTAATTCATACCAAAGACTTTATTTACGAAAATGATAAACTTTACGGAATGAAAGTTATTGAGGATGCAGGAGATTCCGAAAACCTAAAACCGGGACAAATTGTATCAGTAAGAGTTTTGCGTGATGAGAATTCATTGCTGAAACGCAACGACAAAAATGTAGTTGTGGCACGTGATGTTATTCCTGCTACAGCAACTCCTATTCTTCAGGGTATTACAAGAGCTTCGCTTCAAACAAAATCGTTCATATCTGCTGCATCGTTCCAAGAAACGACAAAAGTATTGAATGAGGCTGCCGTGGCAGGTAAGATTGATACACTCGAAGGATTAAAAGAAAATGTTATTGTAGGGCATAAGATTCCTGCAGGAACAGGTATGAGAGAATACAATGATATCATTGTAGGTTCTAAAGACGAATACGAAGAACTAATTGCCTCTAAAGCATTTTAATAATTCAGATTATGAGTGATAATAATAAACAACAACAAATCAACATAGAGTTGGACGAAAAGACAGCCGACGGAGTTTACTCCAATTTGGCTATCATTAATCATTCGGCTTCTGAATTTGTAATAGACTTTGTCAGTATAATGCCGGGGACACCAAAGGCACGAGTAAAATCGAGAGTTATTTTAACTCCACAGCACGCAAAACGTTTGTTAAAAGCATTAGGCGAAAACGTGCAACGATTTGAAAATACTTACGGAGAAATTAAAGAATCTGAAAACCCTTCGATTCCTCTTAATTTCGGTCCGGCAGGACAAGCCTAATAGGAAATAAAAAGATACTGTCTAAAACCTAACGATTAAGCTGAAACAAATTCAGCTTAGACGATTCTGAGAAATTTCAGAATATGTAACGTTGGTGTTTTAGACAGTTTTCTTATTAATATTTTTCAATCGTTATATTTGAGAGGTAAATATTGATTAAGTGAAAAATACTACTTTTTGGGTATTGATTGCTATGAGTTAGTGGGATATCTTTGCCCAAAATGGATAACAGGCCTGCTATGCATTGATAATTTATGTGTAATCAATACTTTTAAAAATCATGAGAAAGACAATACTAATGTTATTTATGTTTACGGCTTCTGTAATGAGCTTTGTTTCCTGTAGTAGTGATGACAGTGACTCTTCGTCATCCTCTAATATTGTAGGTAAATGGCAACATGAAAAAGCAGGAGGAATCCTAGGAGGAGAAGAAATATTATTGCCGTATGAACATGATTGTCCTACCAAAAAAGACTATATTGAGTTTCTTAGTAACGGTACCGGAAGAAGTTATTACTATGACCAAAATTGCCAGCTTGAAGAAGGAGGCGAAGGAGGGACTTGGGACAAATCCGGTAATATACTTACCTTGAGCGACGAAGATGGTACAAACGAATTCGAAATTCTAACGCTCAACAATACGACCTTAAAAATTAAAGAACTAAATGGTCAAGGGTTTATCTTAGAATTCAAACGCATATAGTTTTCATAGTTTTAGTTTGTAGTAAATGTAGGACTCTATTAAGTTAGAGAGTTTTTGAGTTTATGTGACTTTTTCTTCAAGGATATTGTTCTTTGGAGAAAAAGTTTTTTTATGGAGAAAAAGTTTATAAAATACTAACCCCTTATGGCTATAGACTATCAAAAAATAAGACAAGACCAGAAGAATTTCGTCAATAATTTAATTCTTGCCAAAGTTTTTATACTTTTGTTAGCCTAAACTAAAAGGAACATAATGTCTGTAGCAAAAAAAGATTATAAGAGAATAACCACCCGTTCGCTATTCGAAATGAAACAGAACGGAGAAAAAATATCCATGTTGACGGCCTATGATTATACTATGGCTCGTATCGTTGACGAAGCAGGAGTAGACGTGATTTTGGTTGGAGATTCTGCCAGTAACGTAATGGCAGGACACGAAACCACTTTGCCAATCACATTAGATCAAATGATTTATCACGCTTCGAGTGTGGTCAGAGCTACAAAAAGAGCTTTGATTGTGGTTGATTTGCCTTTCGGAAGTTACCAATCGGATTCTAAAGAAGCTCTTCGTTCGGCAATTCGAATTATGAAAGAGAGTGGGGGACATGCCGTCAAACTCGAAGGAGGAAGTGAAATCAAAGAAAGTATCAAAAAAATACTCAATGCAGGAATTCCTGTAATGGGACATCTGGGACTTACCCCACAGTCTATCTATAAATTCGGAACTTATACCGTTAGAGCCAAAGAAGAAGAAGAGGCAAACCGACTTATTGAAGATGCTAAAATGCTTCAGAAAATAGGTTGTTTTTCTGTAGTGTTAGAAAAAATTCCTGCTCAATTAGCCCGTAAGGTAGCCCAAAGCATTTCTATACCCGTTATCGGAATCGGAGCAGGAAACGGAGTGGACGGGCAAGTTCTGGTTATTCACGATATGTTAGGAATGAACCATGAGTTTAATCCAAGATTTTTAAGGCGTTATTTGAACCTGTATGAACAAATGACCGCAGCTATCGGACAATACGTATCTGATGTGAAAGCCGTAAATTTTCCGAACGAGAGTGAACAATACTAAACTCCTCTTCAATTTTTTTTCTTTTGAATAGAGGCTACCTGAGTCCTGAACTTTAACCCTGAAAGAAATAATATGACTATAAAAACTCGCCTTACAATAATGAGTTTCCTGCAATTTGCTGTGTGGGGAGCTTATCTTACCTCAATGGGAAATTACCTGGCATCTATCGGAATGGCTTCTAAAATTGGGCTTTTCTATGCAATGCAAGGAATAGTCTCTATTATCCTTCCTGCCGTTATGGGAATTATAGCAGATCGTTGGATTCCTGTTCAAAGGCTTTTTGGATATTGTCACGGATTGGCAGCAGGATTCATCATTGCAGCAGGATACTACGGAATGATAATGGGGGCAGAAGCTGAGTTTTCGACCTTATTTTTTCTGTATTCTTGTAGTGTTGCTTTTTATATGCCAACAATTGCTCTTTCAAATTCAGTATCTTATACATTATTGACTAATAATAATTATGACACAATCAAAGCCTTTCCTCCAATCAGAACACTGGGAACAGTAGGTTTCATTTGTGCAATGTTGTTTGTGAACTTCACAGGAATCAAAGAAGGAGTCTTAGGGTTTAATTTTTCTAACGAAATAGGTTTTCCGAGTTTTCAAAATAGTTATGCTCAGTTTTACGTGTCTGGAGCTTTAGGAGTTATCCTGTTTCTGTACAGTTTTTCCTTACCTCATTGCCCTATTAATAAAGGCGAAGAAAAGAAGACGCTTTCTGATGCTTTAGGGCTGAAAGCCTTTGCCTTGTTCAAAGACAGAAGAATGGCAATTTTCTTCATTTTTTCAATGTTTTTGGGAGTATCCTTACAGATAACGAATGGTTATGCCAATCCGTTTATAGCGAGTTTCAAAGAAATTCCCGAATTTACCAACACTTGGGGAGCTAATAATGCCAATGCTCTTATTTCGCTTTCTCAAATTTCTGAAACACTTTGTATCCTGCTTATTCCTTACTTTTTAAAGAGGTTCGGAATCAAAAAAGTGATGTTGATGGCAATGGTAGCCTGGGTTTTGCGTTTCGGATTGTTTGCAACGGGAGATCCCGGAAGTGGAGTTTGGATGTTTACTTTGTCAATGATTGTGTACGGAATTGCCTTCGATTTCTTTAATGTATCCGGTTCTTTATTCGTTGATCAAGAAACTAACAAGAATATTCGTTCTTCGGCTCAGGGAGTTTTTATGATGATGACAAACGGCTTCGGAGCTACTATCGGAATGCTCGGGGCACAACAAGTGGTAAATTATTTTGTATATACTCACCAAACTGCAGAAGCTCAACTCACAGGTTGGCAGACCTCTTGGTATATTTTTGCAGGATATGCTTTGGTTGTAACCATTATGTTTGCCATCTTGTTTAAATACAAACACAATCCGAAGCAAGAAATAGAGATAAATCACTAATCTTTACTAAAACTCTTCTTTAGACTCAAATCGCATTACTTCTTTGGTTTTCGGATGGATGAACTCTAAATGCGAAGCGTGGAGATACAACCTGTCTGATGAAGTTCCGTATAAATCATCACCAACAATTGGAGCATTAAGTCCTGATGGGTGAGAAGCGTGCATTCGAAGTTGATGTGTACGTCCGGTTATCGGATAAAAATAGACTTTAGTAATATTGTTTTTTCGCTCGATAATTTCATACTCAGTAATTGCTTTTTTTCCGAATTCGAAACAAACTAATTGTCTTGGTCGGTCGTCCAAATCGCCTCGTAACGGAAGATTGATTTTTCCTTTGTCATTTTCTACAGTACCATTGAGCAAAGCAGTATATCTTTTTTTAACGGTACGTTTCAAGAATTGTTTTTGAATGAGCTTATGAGCTTCTTTGGTTTTGGCTACAACCAAAAGACCGGAAGTTGCCATATCCAGGCGATGAACCATCAGTGGTTCTGTTTTCAAAATGATTTTCAATCTGGTGTAAACAGAATCTTTAACATTAATTCCCTCAACCGAAAGCAAATTGAAGGGTTTGTTTACCACAACCAAGCAATCATCTTCATAAATTATTTTGAGCTTTTTGTTTGCTGCAAAATTTTTCAAAAACGGATTTTCTTCGGTTTCTATCCCATCTAACATGTGTTTCAAAATAGGTTCGCATTTTCCTGTACAGGCAGGATAAAACTGCCTATGTTTTCGAATTTCCGATTTAGGAGAAGTTCCCCACCAAAACTCAGCCATTGCCAAAGGTTTCAAATTATTAGCAAAGGCATAATGCAATAACTTTGGAGTGGCACATTCCCCGGCACCAGCAGGCGGTTTTCCGAAAACGGTCTGACTAAAAATTGCTCCCAAACTTTTCGTTTTTCCGTATTGGTTCAAAAATGAATATTGCTCAAAGAGTTGTTGCTGTAATAAGGCGGACTTTTCTTTTCGTTCTTTTTTCAGATTCTCAATTTGATTTTCGTAGAATTCAATTTTCAATTTTAAATCTTCTAACGCTTGTTTCCAACGATTCTCTAATACCCGAAGTTCGTATTTGTCTCTTAAACTTTGTTTGATTAAATCGTCTTCAAAGCTTTGATATCCCGTTTCCGACAAATAATTTTTATTGGCTTCTCTGAGTTGTTTTCTTTCGGTTTTGTTTTGTTTGAGTTGCTTTTTGAATGTTGTAATTTCTTCCTGAGAATCGGTCAGAGCTTTTTTAAAATCCGATTTTAGATTTATATATTCTTGATTTGTTTCTATTATTTCGATTTGCTTGTTGATGCGATTCAGGATTTCTTCTTCCCTTAAGAAAAAGCTGTTTTCGGTAAGCATATCAAAAACAGGAGGGACGAATTTTTGATGATTATTTGTTCCTGCCAATTTACCCGAAAAAGCAGATAGATAACCTAATTTTCCAGCTTTGTCCTGTACGACCAAAACTCCGAACATCTTCCCGATGACAAGTCCATTTTGCTCAGGATTTAGACCAAAATTATGTTCTAAATTCGCTTGGGTTTCTAAATATTCTTGTAATTCTTTTACGGCAACTTTAGTAAGCTGGTGCGGCTGGTAATAAAACGGAAAAGTAAACTTTTTAGGCAAGTCAATCCCCCTAATTTGTTCTTCGGGAAAATAAGTCAGAAATTGATTTTGATTGTATTCTTTTTTCACAACTTAACAAAAATCAATTATATATGGCTATTAACGAGCTTCAGTATTTTATCAAATTGTTCCTCTTTAGTAAGTTCTGAATTATCGATTTCGATAGCGTCATCAGCTTTTCGAAGCGGAGAGTCTTCTCGGTGCGTATCAATGTAATCTCGCTGGGTTACGTTATTCAATACTTCGTCAAAAGTTACTGGGTTTCCTTTAGCAACGAGTTCATCGTATCTTCGTTGTGCTCTTATTTTTGGGTCGGCAGTAACAAACAGTTTTAATTCTGCATCGGGGAAAACAACCGTTCCTATGTCTCTTCCGTCCATTACGATGCCTTTATTTGTTCCCATTTTCTGTTGTTGTTGAACCAGTTTTGATCTTACTTCAGATATTTCTGCTACTTTACTCACATATTGCGAAACTTTGATGGAGCGAATTTGTTTTTCTATGTTTTCTCCGTTCAAGTAGGTTTCGGAGTATCCTAAACTCGGGTTGTAGTGGAAACTTATATTAATTTGGTCAAGATTTTTTATTAGTTTTTCCACATCAAAATAATTTTTGTTTATCATTCCTTCCTTCATTGCAAAAAAGGCTACCGCTCTGTACATTGCTCCCGTATCCACATAGATATATCCAAGATGTGTGGCTAATTGTTTGGCAATGGTACTTTTTCCCGTTGAAGAAAATCCGTCTATGGCAATGGTAATTTTTTTAGTCATTTTTGAGGTTATAGAGTTACGAGGTTACAAAGTTATGTAAAACTGATAATGTATATTGTGAAGACAAACGTGAAACAAACAGCACCAACATCACTGCAGATTTATCATCAGCCCAAACAAGCTGGTATTTCCTGCTAATGTAAAACGGGAATACGAATAATTAAATCTAAGGTTTCCCATTTTTAATCCGATTCCTGCCGAAAGTCCTGCAAAGGTGCGTTGGTCTTCCATTACAAGCTCCTGACTTCTTCTGAAATTATATCCCAAACGTATATTAAAACTCTTTTGAGGAAAAAGTTCCACTCCAAAAATTACATGTCGAAGAGCATTATTAATAAACGAGGGTTTGTCTTCCGAAACGCCTCCGTCAAATCCTTGTTCTGAATGAACAGGATTTGAAAAAGCTACGTTCCATTGCTGAAGATTCTCTAAAGTAAGATGCCATCTTATCGGGACGTGGTCTAATTCTTGAGAAATTCCCGCAATAATTTCTAAAGGAAGTTTTTCATTTGTTCCTGCATAAGTCGTAATCTGCATCCCTACATTTCTGATGGCAAGAGCAATATTTATATCGTTGTCTTCATCAATATAAATAGCTCCTACATCAATAGCTGCACCAAAAGAATGATAACTTTCGAGAGTCGATGAAATAAGTTTTAGGTTTGTACCTAAATATATATCTGTCCAAGGAATGTTGTAAGCATATCCGAACGAAAGAGCTGCTTCGCTTCCGGTAAAATCTCCTGTGAGATTTCCGTATTCATCACGTCCTTCAAAATTTCCGTAATTCACATAACTTACACCTGCGTGAAAGGTCTGCACATGCCTATCCCAAGTATAAGCATAAGCTCCTGTTCCGTAGCTGACTTCCCCAAAATAATTTCCGTAATTGGCAGCAAGTTGGTTGTCCATATCCGGATTGATGGTAGCCGGATTAAAAATGGCTTGATTTACGTCATAATCATAAATAGTAATCACTTTCCCTCCTAATGCAGCTTGCCTCGGAGAAGTCATCATATTCATAAACTGATAGACAGACTGCCCTCCAACCTGACCAAATCCCCAGAGATTACAAAGCAGAAAAAAAATAAAAAGCGGTTTTTTAATCATCAATAAAAATCTGACAAAATACTATATCCATAACGCAGGTGCGAAGGTATTATTTTAGTTTGAGATAAGAAGTATATCTTAAAAAAACTATGAAATCACTTCAAATGCTTTTTGCCTTTTGTTATAATCGACAATCCGGTACAGCTAAAAATTTAATACGTGTGTTTTTAGTCTTGATTTTCAATGTTTTTGTAAGCGGCTATGATTCGTTTAACCAACTTGTGGCGAACAACATCTTTATCGTCTAAAAATATGATTCCGACTCCCTCGACATCTTTCAGAATCAAAAGAGCTTCTTTAAGTCCGGAGATGGTTCTTCGTGGTAAATCAACTTGTCCGGGATCGCCTGTAATCATAAATTTGGCATTTTTTCCCATACGAGTCAAAAACATTTTCATTTGCGAGTGAGTAGTGTTTTGAGCTTCGTCAAGAATTACAAAAGCATTATCGAGTGTTCGTCCCCTCATAAAAGCAAGTGGAGCAATTTGGATAATTCCTTTCAGTATATAGTCGTCCAATTTTTCAAAGGGAATCATATCTCGAAGAGCATCATAAAGCGGTTGCATATACGGGTCGAGTTTTTCTTTCATATCTCCGGGCAAAAAACCGAGATTTTCTCCAGCCTCTACGGCAGGACGAGTAAGAATAATTCGCTTGACCTGCTTTTCTTTTAACGCTTTTACAGCCATCGCTACGCCTGTATAGGTTTTTCCTGTTCCTGCCGGTCCGACAGCAAAAACCATATCGTTTTTCTCAATTAAATCAACTAATTTTTGTTGATTCGGAGTGAGAGCTTTAACGAGTCTTCCTCCTACTCCGTGTACGAGTGTGTCGTCTGATTTATTGAATTTTTTATCGTCTTGTTCGCTGCTTTGTATAATGCGTTCGATGACATTATCGTCAATGCGGTTGTATTTTGCAAAATAAGCTACAAGTCTGCCTAATTGTTTTTCAAATTCATCTAAGATTTCCTGTTCTCCGAAAGCCTTTACAAGATTTCCACGAACTACAATTTTGAGTTTCGGATAGAGTTTTTTTAAGGTTTCGAGATGGGCTTCTTGTGTGCCCCAAAACTCAGCAGGAGCGATATTAGTAAGTTCTATTGTTCTTTCGTTCAAAAGCTAAAAAAATTAAAGATTTTTACTTCCCTCAAATATAGATAAATTCCGAATATAAAAATTTAAAATTTATTTTTTTTAGGAGAGAGGTAAAGGAAATGTTTTTTATAAACGAAGTGAAACTACCTAATATTCCTAAATAAAAGTATAAACAATTACAAACAGCCCAACAAGAGAGCAATACATCGAAAAGTATTTTAGTTTAGCTTTTTTAACGAACTCAATCATCCATTTACAAGCGAACACACCTGATACGAAAGCTGCTAAAAAACCTACGAAAAGAGGTAAAAACTCAAAGTTAAAATTTGTGGTTGTTCCTTCTGAATTGGCATCAAGATACATTTTGGCTGTCGCTCCCAAAATCAAGGGAAGCACCATTAAAAACGAAAATCTTGCAGCTTTTGATTTGTCATCTCCAAGCAGAATTGAAGTCGAAATAGTTGAACCCGAACGAGATATTCCCGGAAGAAGTGCTGCGAAAGCTTGTGCGATTCCGATGATGAATGAATCTCTAAAACTGATGTCTTTTCCGGTGTTTCTGGCTCGGTCTGCAATAAATAACAAGATAGCAGTAACCAGCAACATAAATCCGACAAGTCTTAGGTTAGAGAATAATTCTTCGAGGGTGTCTTTGAGTAAAACACCAACAAGTGCAGCAGGAATCATCGACAAGATAATTTTTAAAGCAAAGCGAAATTCCTCATTCCATTTGAACTGAAAAAGTCCGTTAAAAATCTGTAATATATCTTTTCTGAACACAACAATTGTACTCAGAGCTGTTGCAAAATGCAAAACAATGGCAAAAATCAGGTTTTCTTGTTCGCTGTTTTCTAAACCTAAAATTTCTTGTGCAATTACGATATGTCCGCTTGAGGAAACAGGTAAAAATTCGGTAAGTCCTTGGACAATTCCTACAATAAGGGCTTTGATTATTTCGCTCATTATTTATCTTCCTTTTTAAAAATAGAATAAAACGAAATTCCCATTCCCAAAAGTACCAAAGCAGGAGCTAAATGGATTCTTCTAAAGCTAAAAATAGCTTCGCTAAATTCGTTCGGATCGTCATTTCCTCCTCCAATCATCAAAATAAATCCAAGAGCGATTACGGCAATTCCGATAAGGAGGATTTTATAGTTGGTTTTAGTAAATAAAATTTCGTTTTTCATGGTTGTTTTTAGTTTTTAATCAATACAAATCGTCTGTTCTTAGGTTTAAGAATCGTTGTGTAGCAAAAAATGTACTTATCCAAGTAATAAGAATTCCGAATAGCAACACTCCTCCGAACACGATTCCGATAGAAAGGTAATCAGTTGCCAATCCGAATTTCGGAAAGTGTTTGTCGATGTAATGTAATCCGGTATAAAGGGCAATCATTACTAAAACAGCTCCGATGATTCCGAGTTTAATATTTCGCCACACAAACGGTCGTCGGATAAATGATTTTGTAGCTCCAACCATTTGCATTGTTTTGATAATAAAACGATTAGAATAAATAGAAAGCCTTAGAGAACTGTTGATGAGTAAAACGGCAATCAGACAGAAAAATCCTGAAATGACAAGCATCCAAAAGCTGATTTTTTTAATATTATCATTAACCATATCAACCAAAATGTTATCGTAGTTTACACTTTTTACTTGGTTTTGGGTTTTGAGTTCATTAACAATTTTGCTAAGACTATCTGCAACTACATAATCGGCTTTGAGGCGAATATCATACGAATCCGAAAGAGGATTAGCTCCTAAATGCTCTACAAAATCTTCTCCTAAATCTCTTTGATGTTGCCGGGCTGCTGCTTCTTTTGTGATATAAACAGCAGTGTTTATGTAGCTTTTGTTTTTGATGAATGCTCCAAATTGCTCGACAGATTCCTTTTTGGCATCTTTGTCAAAGAAGATAGTCATCGGGATTTCTTGTTTAAAATTATCTGAAAGTTTCTTCGAATTAATTACAAAAAGCCCTAAACTACCTAAGAGAAAAAGAACTAAAAATATACTTAAAACCACTGAAAAATAGGAAGAAATCAGTCTTCTCTTTTGATATTTTTCGTATGATGAAGCCATAGTTTTGAATTTAAGTCGTAAAAGTAAGAAATTTCCGATTAAGATTGTAACGTATAGAGCTTTTTAGTTGTGTACTATCCTTCAAAAGTATCAATTTTCACAGCATTTTCAACCGAAAATTCTCCAATTTTGGTTCTTCGGAGCACAGATAAGTAAGCTCCCGAATTCAGAGTCAGCCCAAAATCATAAGCAAGAGAGCGAATATAGGTTCCTTTGCTGCATACTACCCTAAAGTTGATTTCGGGAAGAGCAATCTTGGTAATTTCAAATTCATGAATGACAACTTTTCGGGCTGTAATTTCAACTTCTTCGCCTTTTCGAGCGTGTTCGTACAAGCGTTTGCCGTCTTTTTTGATGGCAGAAAAAATGGGAGGTTTCTGTTCTATTTCTCCTATAAATTGCTTTGCGGTATTATAGATGAGTTCTTCGGTTAGATGTTTTGTAGGGTAAGTATTATCAATCTCGGTTTCTAAATCATAAGAAGGGGTAGTCGCTCCTAAACAAAAAGTTCCCGTATATTCTTTGGTCATTCCTTGTAGTTCGGGAATTTTTTTAGTGAATTTTCCGGTGCAGATGATCAAAAGCCCTGTAGCAAGAGGATCGAGTGTTCCTGCATGTCCGATTTTAAAAGACTTCGGAAGATTGTGTTTTCGTTTTAAAGTGTACTTTATTTTATTGACAGCCTGAAACGAACTCCACGTAAGCGGTTTGTCAATGAGTAAAATTTTTCCGAGTTGATATGGATTCTGTTCTTCCATTATTGATTATATTTTGCAAAAGTAAGTTATTTGCAAGCATAAAAGAAAAAGAAAACTGATTGTTGAGCTTTTAGGTCGGTGTCAAATATTGAAATATTGTACAATTTCCAGCGAAATAAATTTCAAAAAGCTGTACCAACTAAAAAACGTATATTTGTAGTTAAAAATAAAATCCATGCACTTTATTTCAGAAGAGTTAGAAAATTACGTGGCTTTGCATTCGGAAGACGAACCAAAACTATTGGCTGAATTGAATCGCGAAACGCATCAAAAAATACTAAAAGCCAGAATGTTAAGCGGACATTTTCAAGGAAGGGTTTTGAGTATGATTTCTAAATTGGTACGTCCGGAAAATATCTTAGAAATAGGAACTTACACAGGTTATGCTACATTGTGTTTGGCAGAAGGTCTGCCAGAAAACGGAAGCATAGACACCATAGACAACAACGAAGAACTGTATGATTTTCAACGAAAATATTTTGACAAATCGAGCTACGGAAAACAGATTACCCAACATTTAGGCAATGCACTTGATATTATTTTTACTTTAGACAAAAAATATGATTTAGTATTTATTGATGCAGACAAAGAAAATTATATCAACTATTTTGATGTAATTTTGCCAAAGATGAACAAAGGTGGAATTATTCTTTCAGACAATGTTTTGTGGAGTGGAAAAGTTTTAGAAGAGGTCAAAAAGAATGACAAACCCACACAAATTTTAGTAGAATACAACCGGTTATTAAAGCAAAGCAATAAGGTAGAAACCATTTTATTACCTATCAGAGACGGACTTACCGTAAGTCGAGTAATTTAAATTTTATATGTTGGAAAAAGAAGAGTTAGTCGTTTTAGTAAACGAAAATAACGAAAAAATAGGGCTGATGCCCAAGTTAGAAGCTCACCAAAAAGCAGTATTGCATAGGGCTTTTTCGGTTTTTATTTTGAATGATAAAAACGAATTGATGTTGCAACAAAGAGCAGTTCACAAATACCATTCGCCTTTGCTTTGGACAAATACTTGTTGTTCACACCAAAGAGATGGTGAAAGTAATATCCAAGCAGGAAACAGGCGTTTGCAGGAAGAAATGGGATTTATAACCGAGCTAAAAGAACTTTTTTCCTTTATTTATAAAGCTCCTTTTGATAACGGACTCACTGAACACGAACTCGACCACGTGATGATTGGTTATTACAGCAAAGAACCTATCATAAATTCTGATGAAGTTGAGACTTGGAAGTGGATGAATATTGATGAGGTACGAAAGGATATTCAGCAAAACCCCGATATTTATACAGCTTGGTTTAAGATAATTTTCAACGAGTTTTATCATTATTTAGAAGAACATAAAATTTAATTTATGCGAGTAACTGTAAGTAGAAAAGCACATTTTAATGCAGCACACCGATTATATCGCAAAGATTGGACAGCAGAACAAAACGATGCTGTTTTCGGATTGTGCAATAATCCGAATTTTCACGGACATAACTACGAACTCATCGTAAGTGTTACCGGATCAATTAACCCCGAAACAGGTTATGTGATCGATATAAAAGAACTGAAAGACATTATTTATCAGGAGGTTGAACTTTCTTTTGACCATAAAAACCTGAATCTCGATGTTGAAGAATTTAGAGACCTAAACCCAACAGCCGAAAATATTGTGGTGGTAATCTGGAATAAAATCCGAACAAAAATTAATTCTAATCTTGATTTAGAAGTTGTTTTGTACGAAACACCTCGTAATTTTGTAAGCTACAAAGGAAATTGATTTAAGATTGATGATTGCAGACCTCTGAGCTATAAAGTCCATAAAATCTGTAATCAAAAATCGTAAATCATCAATCAAAAATCTATGAAGATTTATCCACTAATATTCAAACCAATTTTAAAAGAGCGAATCTGGGGAGGAAACAAGCTGAAGAGCTTGTTTGGAAAAGAATTGGAATCAGAGCAAACCGGAGAAAGTTGGGAACTCTCAACAGTAGAAAATGATAGTAGTATTATAGCTAACGGAATATATCAAGACATACTTTTTACAGACCTTATTGCCAAATTTCCGAAAGAGATTTTAGGCGATAAAATATATCGTCAATTCGGAAAGCAATTCCCGCTTTTATTTAAGTTTTTAGATGCTTCGGAAGATTTGTCGATTCAAGTTCACCCGAATGATGAATTGGCTCAAAAACGACATAACTCTTTCGGAAAAACCGAAATGTGGTACATTATTCAGGCAGATGAAAATTCTCGAAATATTATCGGATTCAGAGAAAAATCTTCCTCTGAAGAGTATTTGGAAAAGCTGAAAAATAAAGAATTACTTTCTATTTTAAAGGAAGAGAAGGCTGTAAAAGGTGATGTTTTCTTCTTGGAAACAGGAACGGTTCACGCAATCGGAAAAGAAATCGTTTTGGCTGAAATTCAACAGACTTCGGATATTACGTACCGAATTTATGATTGGGGTAGAACCGATAGCAAAGGAAAATCAAGAGAACTGCATTTGGATTTGGCTTTGGAAGCTATCAATTACAATCCGACCCAAACCCGAAAAGAATATTCTAAAACAGAAAATCAGGAGAATATTATTGTCGAAAACAAATATTTTTCGGTTAATTTTATTCCTTTGAACGGAAAAATAAAAATGCTGAAAAATCAGGATTCTTTTCGTGTGTATATGTGTACGGAAGGGAATTTTTCGGTTTTGTACGACAACGAAAAACACGACTTTAAAAAAGGAGATACAATTCTGCTTCCTGCTGTTCTGAACGAGTTTACATTAGAGGGAAATGCAGAATTGTTGGAGGTTTATATATAATTACGAATTGAAAATTACGAAACGTAAGTTCGACGAAGTCAATTACGATTAAATTCCAACCTTTGGCTGAATTTTTGTGTCTATAATTTGAAAGTGTTTTTATGAAAAAGATTATTACTTTATCAGTATTACTTAACCCGTTGGGTGAAATTACTTCAAATCGTCACTTCGAGTGAAATTTCTGTAGCGAAGTGAAGGGAATTTTGTATCGAGAAGTATTTTTATTTAGTTCTCGATACAATTTTTCTTCGTTTCACTACGAAAAATCACTCGAACTGACGGAAAAATCAATCTATTTTTAATTTCACCCAACGGGTAAGTAAAAGTATTTAGATGAATAATTTGTTTACTGAAATAAACAAAAAAAATAAAAATTGTTTGTTGTAATAAACAAAATGCGTTATTTTTGCTTACTTAAATAAACAAAATGGAAAATTTAGTAGCACAATTTCAGCAAAGATTACGATTTGTTTCGGTTGATTTTACCCGTTCGGTAATGGAGGAAATCAACTGGAATGCACAACTCATCGGAATCAGAGGAGCAAGAGGAATTGGGAAAACCACACTTTTACTGCAATATATCAAACTTCATCTTTCCGAAGAATTAGATAAAACTTTGTATGTGAGCCTGGATTCGGTTTGGTTTAGCAATCATTCGCTTTTGAATTTGGTGAGTGAATTTGAGCAAAAAGGAGGAAAATATCTTTTTCTGGACGAAGTTCACAAATACGAAAACTGGTCGCAGGAACTCAAAAATATTTATGACACGTATCCGTTACTGAAAATCGTTTTTACAGGGTCTTCGCTTTTGGAAATCCTCAATGCGAGAGCCGATTTGAGCCGTAGAGCTGTGATTTACACAATGCAGGGATTTTCGTTTCGAGAATATCTTTCGGTTGAAACAGGAATGGTTTTTGAAAAACTTTCGCTTGGGCAAATTCTGAATAATCATCTTGCAGAAGCTACCAAAATCAACGAAAAAATACGTCCTTTTCAGTATTTTGACAACTATCTCAAACACGGATATTATCCGTTTTACCGGGAGCAACCCGATTTATATCCGATGCGTTTGGGAGAAGTGGTCAATATGATGTTGGAAGTAGAATTACCGCTTTTGCGAAATGTCGAAATCGCTTATATTTCACGTATAAAACAGTTGTTGGTCATCATTGCCGAATCTGTTCCTTTTATTCCGAATATCAGTAAATTAAGCGAGAAAATAAACCTCAACCGAGCAACTTTGCTTTCCTATTTTCATTATTTGGACGAAATCGGACTTATCCGAAATCTGTTCAGAGAAACACACGGAATAACCAAACTGCAAAAACCTGCAAAAGTCTGGTTAGAAAACACCAATTTGGCTTATCTTTTGGCTCAAAAAAATGCTAACGAAGGGAATCTTCGAGAAACATTTTTTGCCAATCAGTTGAGTTACAGACACCATTTGCTCTATACCGAAAAAGGAGATTTTCTGATAGATGAAAAATATACTTTTGAAGTCGGAGGTAAAAACAAAACGGACAAACAAATAAAATCCGTCAAAAACGCCTATATTGTTGCAGACGAAATCGAATACGGATTTGCAAACAAAATTCCGTTATGGCTGTTCGGATTTTTGTATTAATTTAGAGTTGGAGGTTTATATATAATTACGAATTGAAAATCACGAATGAATTCCAACCTTTCACAAAATTTTGTCATCTTTATTTAAAACTATACTTATGAAGAAGTTTATATTGATTTTTATAATTTTTACAGTTTCAAAATCATATTCCTGTACTTGTGCGAGAGGAAATACTGTTGAAAGTTTTATGGAGTATGAAGCTGTCTTTAAAGCAAAAGTTATTTCTGAAAATGAACATTATCCTAATTCAAAAACACCCAAAATAATAACATTAGAAATAACAGAAGTTTTTAAGGGCAATCCGACAAAAACTCTAATGATTGAACGTGGAAAATGCCATACTGTTGCACCTAAATTAAATACAGAATGGATTATTTTTACATCTAAAAATGATAAAGGAATTTATTTTTTGGAAGATTGTAATGCTTCTTTTACTTTAGAACCAAATAAATACACTCAAGAGTCAAATCAACGCTTTAATTATTGGAGTCAAAATATCAAAGACAAAATCGAAGTTCTATCACTTTTAAGTAAAACAAATGATTTGAATTTTCAACTACCTCGAATTATATCTAAAGACAATCAAAACCTGATTAGCTTTTTAAAGTCCTTACCGAAAGAGAAATTTATAAATGATTTTGGACTTTATATAATAAAATTCAATACAGACAGAAGCGTTAAAGAAATTGTTACCCTAAATAGTTTGGGAGAAGAAGTCGATTCTGTTGTTGAAATTTATTACAAATACAGAGCAGATTGGCAATATCGTGATGTAGATAAAAGGGAAGATGATTTTAAAGACGGAGATTCTTTTTCCGTAATTTTAACAAAAAATCAACTGTTTGAAAACCTTTGGGACAAAATGAAAAAGCAGTACAAATAACTTGAATTTATAATATGAAAACAAACATAACTATCCTTTTTATTCTTTTATCAATCATTTCTTACTCTCAACCTTATACAGAGCTTGAAGATATTAAAAAACTTTCGAGTTTTTCAAAGATTATCCAACAAGATTTTTGGGGAAGAAATCAAAAAGATTGGAAAAGTGAATATACTTTAAGAGATACGTTACAAGGTGAGAAAATCGTAAGAAAAGAATCATTTTATAAAGGTGCTAAAAGAGGATATACTGACTATTTTTTTGATTCAAACGGAAATCTTCTACAAATTATTTACAATGCAAATAAAAAGAGCAGTAGAATTAGTAATCGGAATCCGAACCCTGTTTATAATTCAGAAAACCTTTTAACAGAAGACAAATTTACATTTTATGAATATGACGAAAATAAGAAACTAAAGTCTAAAACTCATAAGGAATATAATGAAGAGCTGAAAACAGCTTGGAAATACGAATATGAATATAATGACAAAGGACTTGTCTCAAAAGAAACCAAAACAACATTTATTGATAATCAAAAACAAGTAGAAATCGAGAGTTATTTGTATGATGATTATGAAAATGTAATTGAAGTAAACAGGGAGTCAAATCCCGAAATGAAATATCCTATAATTGTAATCGGAGGAAGAAGCAGACATAAAAAAGAGAATTATGAGTACGAATATCAAAATGATATTTGGATTAAAAAATATTGGATTTTAGAAGGTGAAAAATATTTACTTTCAGAACGTGAAATAATACAATAAATCTTTGCGAATCTGCGACTTTGCGAGAAATTAAGAAAAAATGAAACAAACCTATTTAGATAACGCCTCTACCACTGAACTTCGAGATGAAGTAATTCAGGTGATGACTGACGTTTTGAAAAATACGTTCGGAAATCCGTCTTCGACCTATTCAACAGGTCGGAGTGCAAAGGCCGTTATTGAAACTTCCAGAAAACAAATTGCCAAATATCTGAATGCCAATTCACAGGAGGTTGTCTTTACTTCGTCTGCTACAGAAGCCAATAATTGGGTTTTACACAATGCAGTACAACATCTGAAAGTCAAGCGAATTATTACCTCAAAAATTGAACATCATGCGGTTTTAAATACGGTTTTGGAATTAGAAAAACAATATGGAGTTGAGGTAGTGTTTGTAGATTTACTCCCAAACGGAAACATCAACCTGAATTACTTGGAAGAACTTCTGAAAGACGAGAAACCAACTTTAGTGAGTTTGATGTATGTTAATAACGAAACCGGAAACATATTAGATATTCAGAAAGTAGGGGAGTTGTGCAGAGAATATAAATCCTATTTTCATTCCGATACCGTTCAGGCGATGGGAAAAATCCGAATGGATTTACAAAAACTGCCTGTTGATTTTATAATCGGAACAGCCCATAAATTTCACGGACCCAAAGGAATCGGATTTGTCTTTGCCCGAAAAGGAACTCCATTAAAACCTTTGTTTTTTGGAGGAAGTCAAGAAAAGGGAATCCGAGCAGGAACCGAATCAACCCATCAAATCGTAGGGCTTGCCAAAGCTTTGGAACTTTCGTATGACCATTTAGAGACAGAAAAAGAGCATATACTTTTGTTAAGAAATTATCTAATCGAGCAACTCAATCAAAACTTCAAAGGCTATAAAATAAACGGAGATTTAAACGGAATTTATAACATTTTAAACGTGCAGTTTCCTTTTTCGGAAAGTGTAACTTCTACTATTTTGTTTAGTTTGGATATGAAAGGCATTGCGGTTTCTAGAGGAAGTGCTTGTCAGTCTGGAAGCCTTGTTCCGTCACACGTTTTAGAAGAAATCCTTCCGAAAGACCAACTCAACAAGCCCTCGATTCGGATTTCGTTTTCGCACTTTAATATTCAAGAAGATGTGGATAGATTAATCGAGGCTTTGAATATTATAGCGTAAATTTCTAAATTTAGTAGATTCGAGCGTAAATTCGATTAGCTTTGCAGCTAATTATTCTAAATTTAGATTATATTAGCAAAAAAAGTTATCTATTTAATGAAATGTTTTTTACAGCCTATATTTTGTTGTTTTGCAGCATTTTTTTTTATACAAAATATCCAAGCACAAGAATATAACTCTATTCTAAACAAAAGTCGTAAAGAGTGGCACAATTACATACACCGTAAGTTTTATATCAGTTTAGAACTTCGAGCAGATTCTGTAGCTTATTTCAATGAAGTTTCTGAACTACGCAAGGCAGCTAAACAAGCAAATGACATACAACTTATTTTAGAAACAGATTTTTTGAAATATAATTATTTGTCTTCACGAAATTATCCGAAATACCTTGAAGAAATAGACCTATTACAACAAAAAGCAGACGAAGCAGGTATAGGACAGTTACAAGCAAGAATACGTCAGGCGATAGGACTTCATCATTTTTATGAAACTCAAAATTACGTAAAAGCAATCCAATACCTTTCGGATTCGTATCAGTACATCAAAAACCTTACAGATGTCGATTTGCCTGACAAACAGGAATTACTGTTTAATATTGGATTCATTTACTACTTAATCGGGTATGAATATACGGCTTTAGAGTATCTCGGTTTGGCTCAAAATGCACCGATAGGCGATTATTACTCGCAACTCCCACTGAATATTATGAACACCAAAGGAATGATATGCCTTGCCAAGGATAGGGTAGAGGAAGCCTTAGAGATGTTCAATCAGATTTATTTGATTACTGAAAAAAGCAACCAAGAAATATGGAGAAATGTATCTTTGAACAACTTGGCAAAGACCTACTTTTATAAGAAAGAATACGATAAAGCTCTATCTTATCTCAATTGGAAAGATTTTCAAACACCTATTGATTTGGAACGCCTAAACATACAGCTAAAAAGACAAATTCTACTCTCTTTGATCTACATAGAAACTGCTCAGCAAGAAACTGCCTTGAGGGAGATAAAAAAAATAGATAAACTTTTAGAAAACTTTCCAAACACAAAAGGAATAGACGATCTCGAACAGATTTTTTACTTGAAATCTTATGCCGAAAACGAAAAAGGAGCATACCAAAAAGCCTACCAGCTCTTAGATTCAGCTTTAACTCTGACCAATGAAATGCATAAAATCAAGAATGCTGAACTCATAAAAAAACACGAAGACAAAGAAAACATAGAAAAATATTTTCGTCATAAAGCAGAAATCGAAAATCAAAAAAAAATAAACTTAATCGTGTGGATTGGAGCTATTTCTGTGGTAATTCTATTGGTTATCATTTTTATGATTTCTATTCAGAAACAAAAAATAATGCACAACCAAAAACGAATAAAATTAGAACTGGAAAAAAAGCAAATAGAAATCGAATTAGATAACGCTATTCAGAAATTAGATCAACTCACAACTTCATTTTTAGAGAAAAATAATGAAGTTCAACAATATCAAGAAGAGTTGAGACGCATCGAACAAAATCCCGAAAAAAACGAACAAATCATCGAGAGAATTAACCACCTGAACAACCTTTTGTCACAAGCCATAATTACCGATGAAAAATGGATACAGTTCAAAAGAGCATTTGAAAAAGTACACCAAAATTTTATTCCTCGTCTGAAAACAAAACTCCCTTTGATTTCCGAAGCCGAAACCCGTTATGTTGTGTTGAAAAAGTTAAATTTATCTTCAAAAGAGATTGCTTCCATACTCGGAATTCAACCCGACAGTATCCGCTTGTACCGATACAGGATACTGAAAAAACACCAAATCAAAAATGATACTACTTTAGAGGATATAATTTCAGAGTTGTAACAGTTTGGTTACAAGGCGTATGTGAATTGTAACGATTTTGTAACGCTATTTTTTTTATTATTTTAAGCAAAACCACTTCATTTGTATCGGAAATATAAATGTTAAAGTTGTTATGAAAATTTTAGATTCATTTAAAAAGTCACTTGTGATTTTATTTGTGTATCTCCGTGAGAGTTTTCAAAATCATTTGATGTAAAACAATAAAAAGTTTGCAAGTCTGTATCGGCTTATGTGTAGTAAAAAAAGATTTTTATAGTAAAGGATTTGACTTGTTTCTCTTTTATTCAGCATAATTTTTAGTAGTGAGGTTATGTTGATTTTTACAAATAATTGATAAATAGTACCGATAAGATTTCCTGAATTTTATGTGGTTTTAATTTACAATAAAAAATAGGAATAATAGAGAGTTTTCATAATTATGTTTTTTGGTTTGTTTACGAAAAAGCCGTTTTCAAAATTGAAAACGGCTTTTTCACTATGAAACAAACAATTTAATTCTGAACTTTCTTAACCGATACGGTTCCGTCTTGCCCAACCATTTTAATAATCAGCACCTGATTAGAATTTATCGTTTTGATGCTGTGATGGTTTGAATTTATATTTTCGTATGAATACACCTCTCTACCCAACATATCGTAAACATAAATATCTTTCATCTCAAAACCTAAAGCTTCCAAAATTATAAAATTTTCTTTATTGTAAACCAACCAGTTATGATCCAAATTAGGTGTTATACTTAATGTTCCCGATTGTTTGTAAACCACTTCAAAACGATTATTGAATATACCTTGGTCCGATACAAAACTGTAATCTCCTTCTTTTAGGTTTTGCTCAATCTGGGTCAGGTTATCTCTCAAATAGATATCTTGACCTTCTTCGAATATTCCATCAAAATCAGCCAACGAAATTGTAAAACTTCCTGCCTCATTGATTCTGAGCCCGATCGGAACAACATCATTATCATCAAAAGGCAGAACACGACCTTGAATTACATAATTCTCCTCATTGCTATCAATCAAACTATACAAAGCCGACCCTGAATAACCAAACAAAACCGCATCAATCCCGAAGTCTTTTCCGTTAGTAGCTCCTCCTATATATCCGACAAGAGCTTGGTTTAGAATTTGATTTTGATTAGAGAGGTTGAGCCAAAATTTGTGTTTATCTTCTTCCATTGTTTTGAAAAATACGCCTTCGTTTGAGGTTCTCATAGAGTTGGTAAAAACAACTTCAGACAAAGTTGTCGTTGTCTGTGTTACAAATCCTTGCCCAACCGAAATAAACGCATTAGGCAACTTAGTATCATTAGCGGCCGAAACTGCACCTACCTCATTATAAGTAGCCCAGTTATTGGCTGTATAATCTCCGTAATCTCCCAAAGCCGGATTCCACGGATTAGTATTGGTCCAGAAATAAAGTGTTCCTGTATCAGGATTTTGTGTCCAAAAATCTGTTATGCTAATGTTGGACGGATACGGATTACCCACACCTTGATAAACTCCAAGCTGATTGAACGCAACTTTTATATCTCCATTATTCGGAACACCTTCAAATAATCCGTTGTAAGTGTAAGGAGTAGTTATAAAGTTGTTTGGAGCACGAAGCATATATCCGATACCTTTTTGAAAATCTTCGTCTTCATCTGTTGAAGCTCCGAATACTTGAACCCATTGGTCAGTAGTAGTGTTGTAGTCGTAAATACGATACCAGAGAGTTTCAGGAGAAAACGCTCTTAACCCTTGTCCTGTTACAGGCGATGACCACGAGGTATAGTCTAAGTGTTTGATAAGCGAACTATTTCGGTACACCTTGATATTTCCGGTATTCGAAATGTTCTCTATCTGAATCAAATTAGCATTGTTTTGTACCACAAAGTTATTTGCTTCTTGAATGTTTATTATTTCTCCTCTTACAGTCAGGGTTGCTCCGCTATTGATAACTATCACTCCCGAATGAACATACACTTCACAAGCTGTCATATCTTCGGTAATTGTCAAATTACCTTCAATAATAGCTCTTTTTGCAATATCGGGCTCTCCGTTGCTCCACTCAGTGCCGTTCCAAACGGTATAAACCACACATTCGTACGGCCTGAACACCACCTCAAAACGGTCTGTAAAGTTACCAGCTGCAGACGAAAATTCATAAGCACTTTCTTTTAGGTTATGTCTTACTCCGGTAAGATTATCTTTCAGGTAAATATCTTGACTTTCAAACAATCCGTCAAAATTGCCTAAGGTAATTTCATACGTCCCTGATGTTCCGACTTTGTAACCCAACGGAATCATATCTGTATTTTCAAAAGGAAGAGAATAAGCTTGAACTACAAACGGATGATTATCTAAAATTGTATATAAATTGGTTGGATTACCTCCTTCGTAATGAGCCCCGTCAAGACCGTCAACTCCGTCAGAAGCGATGTCGGAATAACCGATTAGTGTCTGTTTGAAGCGAGCATCACTTCCGGTAAGGTTAAGCCAAAAGCGATGTCTTTCAAATAATTGTTCGTTGTTGGCAACTTTAAAAAATTGACTGTTGTCATAACCTTCTGTATTTGCGGTGTTATAACGATATTCGTTTTTGAAAGTAACTGTTCCGCCTGCTGTTGTTCCTTTAATGAAAAAACCTTGTCCTGAGGCTATTTTTCCTTCAGGTGTTAGACTTATAGGTGATTCGTTGTCAAATTCCAGTTCGGTTGCTGTTCCTCCCAATAGGGTATAAGTAGCAAAATCGCTCGAAGAATAAGCTCCATCTGTAGGATTAGAGGCGTGTGTCCATAAATAAATAGTAGGAACAACTTGTGTGCCCGAACCTCCTGAGATTCCTGTTCCGTATTCTAACAATAATTTATCTATGTTGATGGCACTCGGATACGGATTGCTCAAAAAGGTCATTTTTGCATCTGTATAAGAATCAGCTTCTTCATCGTCATTGGCAATAATTATTCGTTCTATATCTCCGTTATAAGCAACTCCTTGAAAAACGGTTTGCACTTGTTTTCTGTCGTTGACACCCGTAGGAAAATTATTAGGAGCTTTTGCTATAAAACCATCTCCCGGTATTGTTGCTCCGGCAGTTGCCCAAGTTTGAGCGGTTGTGTTCCAAGCAAATATTTGGGTTACTAAAGTTGAGGCATTTACATCAAAGTTTCCGCTCTCTGCAACCGATTCTGCCCACCAACCTATATTACTGACATTTGTCTGTACCGGAGAGCCCCAATAAGTATAGCTATATCGGTTCATTGGGCGGGTAATGCGTTCTACATTGATGTTTCCGGTATTGGTTACATCATTTATTTGTATCAGATTGGCGTTATTTTTAACCAAAACCGTTCCTGCATTTAAGAGCTCGTTGTGAATAACGACATCTTCGCCTTCTTCTATTATAAGATTTCCTGTAGAGGTAACTTCACACAAACATGCCTCAAAGCCTCCGTCCGTATTCGTGTTATAAGCTCCGCTTATTACTACTTTTTTGGTATGGTCAGGTGGATTGTTGCTCCACTCTGTACCATTCCAAGCGGTTGATAAATCAGAAAGTCTTACCTGCCAAGCCGACGAAGCTGCATAACATTCTGTTCCTCCTTCCATTACTCGAACATAGTATTGATGCTCAGAAATAGAAGCCAAAGAGCTGATGGTAAGATGAGCTGTGGTTACTCCGTTGTACACACCTGAGTTTGAAAGCGCTGTCCAGGTATTGTCTGTACCGTTATTCATATACCATTGATAAGTAAGCCCTGCACCAGCATCTGTACCTTCAGAAGCGGTAACTTTTAAAGAAGCCGAATCGCACGATGTATAAACAAATGTTTCGTTAAGAATCAAAGGAGGAGTTTTTATTATTGGAGCCTCCGCTACATTATCAAGACATTGTCCTGTGTCAAGTTGTTGGGTTGTCCACTCAATTTCATCATATACATTATTTGGAGAAAATAAATATTCTGTTTTTCTTCTTACGTAATACCCTGTATAATCAGGAGCGTGGAAATCATCTATGATAGTGCTTCCTTGCATTAGGCGGAAACCATCATTTTCATTGAAACCGCTACTACCAAAACTACCGTTACCTGTACTGCTGTAAGGGCAGTTTCCTCCTGTATTTACTCCGATGATGGCTATTTCTCCTGCGGGTAGCGTTCCTGATAAGTTTGCATAAGTAGAGTATGTGCCTTCGTAATCTGGTGCTCTATGTATTGAGTACCCGGACAAATTAACATCGTTTTCTGTTCCGTTGTATATTGAAACATAACCATACGATCCGTCTTTTCTGTCATAAAACTCAAAAAAAGTAAGGTTAGGAGCAAAAGTGCTTCCTCCGCCTTCTTCGCTATCACAATCAGAAACTGCTGTATTTATAAGATTAAAAGAATGATTATATGTACACCCGTTAGCCAGATATAACACTAAATTTCCATCATTAGCCTCTAAAGGAATCTGTACATCAACCTGAGAAGATGTAATTGAAATCGGAGTTATACTCACTCCGTTGTAGGTAGCTGTTGCTCCGGTAAAATCTTCAACAACAGAAGTAAAGCTAACCACAGTTCCTGCCGGTCCGGTATCAGGATTTGCTGCAATCTCAGGAGTATAGCTACAAACCCCCGTGCCCTGAACATCAAACGTATAAGGGTTTTCGTCGCTGTCATCGTTGGATATGGATATGGTAGCTGTGCGAATTCCCGTTGAGGTAGGTGCAAATTTAATTTGAAAACTAACCGAACTTCCCGATTCCACAGTATTGCTCGCTGGTTGTTGACTTACCACAAAATCGTTAGGGTCTGTTCCTGTGATTTCAACTAAAGGCGATCCCGTAAGGTTTAAAGTAGTCAAACCTATATTTTCAATAGTAAACTCCTTAGTAGCCGATTCATTTCCGATGTCTGTTTGCGAAAATAAAGTGTTGTTTAAGGCATACGGTTGATCAAAACCATCAGGAATAGAGATGTTGTTACCTTTAATGTTTATTTCTGTTTCAGTAGGTTGGGCAACTATTATTGTATAATCTTCTACTTCACCATAAGTGAAATTCTGACAAGGTGTTGAATAACCGTTAAGGTTATTATCTGTATTAGCTGCAATCCTCATTCTTAAGCTGCCTGGAGTTGCAGTAGTAGGAACATGAATAACGTAAGGAGAAAGTGAAGGTGTGCCATTTGAATTATTAGTAACACTTCCTAATTCATAAGCTTCTGAGCTATCGAATGTCCCGTTAATATTCCAATCAATCCATACCTTAACATAAGATGTATAATTACCATTTGTATTAACCACTACCTCTAAATCATAAGAATGTCCTAAAACTAAAGTAGTATTGACATTTATATAATCGGTATATCCAGAGGTAGATGTTGAGCCTTGATTAATAGTATTAAAGCTTACATTCAAGATACCTGAATTATTAGAATTACCTGTTGAACTACAATACGCTACAGTTGGAATTGCACAAAAATCTGTTCCATCGCTCCAAACTGTACCTCTACGTACAAATATCTTAAAGCAATATTCGGTTTGATTAGCAAGCCCGCTAACGGCAACCGTATTACCTGTTCCTTTATACACTATCTGATTGGGAGTTGTATATGTTGCATTTGCGGTATAGGTGCTTCCATCTCCCGAAGGAGTAAAATTCACAGTTCCTTCATTAGCCACAATAATAACTTCGTTAAAACAAGAAGTTAGCGAAGTATTTCCGTTATAAGTCCAATTGAGTGTAACCTGCTCATTAGAAGTTGTTCCTGTAAAGGTTTTTACATCATCATCTGCAATAACATCTAAAGCCATTGCAGTTGCTGCACCACTCGAAGCTCTGCTTACAGTACTTCCTTGCTGATAAGCTAATACCAAAAACGAATAGTTTTGTCCTTCGGTAAGCCCTGTAATATTTACAGAAGTAGCATTTCCTCTGTAGAGAATTTTACCTAAATTAGCTGGATTAGGCAAAGCACCGTTGGTTACAGCCGAAAAATCACTGTTAAAATTGTCATAATCTGCTATATCAAAATAAGGACTCGGAAAATTGCTTGGGCTGGTAGCTCCTTCTATTCCAAACACCAAATATCCTGTAGGGGTAGTACCTGTTGCGGGAGCATTCCAAGAAATTATTCCTCCGTTGTTGGTAAGGCAAGCTTTTGTAGCGGTTACGTTATTTAAGTTACCCGAAAAGCCGGTTGTAAATTCCTGAACATTTCCGTAAGTATAGGTTACTCCGTCATATAAATACGCTCGATAACTGTAAATTGTGCCTTCTGTAAGGTCTGTTATATTTTGACTAAAAGCACCTTGTGAACCTAAAGCAATTGGAACATTGGTTACTCCTGTTCCTCCAATTTCGGGAATGCTGCTTGCTGAAGTTATTGCATAGACAAACCCTTTGATAGTGGTGTCAGGGCAATATCCAAAAGTAGAAGCAGAGGCTCTTAGAGTTGCTGAGGTAGCAGTTATAGAACTTGCCGAATCCGGATGTGTGGTTACAGAGGGAGCAACAAAAGTATTGACCTCAACAGCATAGCCACTTGTTGCCATCGACCAACAGTCTTCAACCGAATCATAAGCTCTGATATAATATGTACCACTTGAGGTTACATTAAGCGTAGAAGAAGCGTTATTGTCTGTATTTGTTCCGGTTGACTCAGTTTGCCAATAATAGGCAATTCCCGCTTGGGGTTGTCCCGAGCCATGCGTATAAGTCAAAATCGTAGAGACACAAGCAGGAGTAGTTCCCGAAATTGAACCGTTGGGAGTATCGGGAGCGGAGCAGGTTGGGGCTACTTCATATTCTATAATAATACTGTTAATATAAGAAGCACCAGTACTTTTTCTTTTAATCGCAAAATAAGTATAATCAGTACTTTCAAACAAAGCTGAACCCCATCCTGTTGATGAAACATCTCCTACTTGGGTACCTCCTGTAACATCATAATTTCCTGTAGTATTATTGACTAAACGGCTGGAATTACCTCCGTGAAAACTATAAGTTCTTGCAGTACCATTATAATTTATAATAACATTTACAATTCTACCAGGGAGCGGAGAAGTATTATAAAAAACTCCGTTATCAGCCTGAACTTGAATTCTTGCTTGACCTCCTTGCTTCAAAACAGCTTTTGCTCCAAAATCAACTTCGTCTTGTGTCCAAGTTCTTTCAGTTCCATTGTCGTAACTACTTTGAGTTATATCAGCAGATGTTTGTGTAATTGTAATTGTTCCTGTCTGCCCCCATATTTGTGAAGAGGCAATCATCAACAAGAAGAGTAGAATTTTATTTTTCATAATTATGGTGGTTTTTAACATTGTGGCGTAAAAATAACCTTTGAAGTTGTACAATAGTTTAACAACCGCAAAGTTTTTTATTTAGTTTTATTTACAAATTAGAATATGAGGCAAATATAACAGATAAAAGCTAAAAAAAACATTTTTGTGAATATTATATTTAGGTTAATAATTTAAGCAATAGTGAGGTAGGAAAGGTATTACTCATTGAACTCTACAAAGTAATTAGTTGTTATATTTTAACTTTTTGTTGTATTTATCGGTTGAGCTCACACAGTTTAGATTTTTGTTTGGTTTTTCTATGAAAAAAAATATCTTTGTAAATCCTTGCTCTTTAATGTGATTATGGAAAAATTAAAACAACGTTGGGGTGTTACCTCTAATTTTCAGCTTATCATTATTTTTATCGTTTTTGCCATAACAGGTTCGGCATCAGCTTATCTGTCAAAACCCTTTACGGAATGGTTAGGAATAACCAAAGAAGATTTGGGCGGATGGTTTACGCCTGTTCGACTTATTGCTATTTTTCCTATTTATCAGGTTCTATTGGTTTTAATCGGTTTTCTCTTCGGTCAATTCAAGTTCTTCTGGTGGTTCGAAAAAAAGATGCTCAAAGGAATGGGGCTCGGATTTCTCTTCAAAGAAAATACGACCAAAGGCTAAACCGAGACTTAACTCAAAAAAACAAAAAGCAACAACTAAAAAGCAACCTGTAACTAATGAAAAAATCTTTACGATTATTCCCGATAATAGCCCTGTTTGCAACCTCTTTTTTGTACGGATTAAACCTACTGATTGACATTCCCGAAAGTACTCTTTTTTGGTCAAGAGTTTTAGCTATCGTAGGAATAATAGTTTATGCTATTAGCAGAAAAGATTTGACTACTTGGATTCTGACCAGTATCATCATCGGAGTTTTTCTCGGATATGATTTTCCCGATGTGGCTATTGCTATGAAACCCTTGAGTCAAGGATTTATTAAACTCGTGAAAACTATTGTAGGACCTATTTTGTTTGCTACATTGGTTTACGGAATTGCGGGACACTCCGATTTGAAACAAGTCGGGCGAATGGCTTGGAAGAGCCTGCTTTATTTTTATACAGCTACAACTTTGGCTTTGTTTATCGGATTGGCTGCTATCAATCTGACCAAAGCAGGTGTGGGAATTGATATGAGTAAAATCCCTCACGAAGATTTACCTCAAACTACTGCTGTCAGTACCGATGCTCCTTTGCTCGAAGATCTTCCGGAGAACATACATTGGCTATTCAAAACTTTGGCTTTTTTCAGAGATATTTTTCCCGAAAACATCATCAAATCGATATACGAAAATCAGGTTTTGCAGATTGTAGTTTTTTCGGTAATCTTCGGAATCGGATTGGCTATGGTCGAAGAAAAGAAGCGAAAACCTTTGGTCGATTTTACCGAAAGTCTTTCAGAAGCCATGTTCAAATTTACCAATGTCATTATGTATTTTGCTCCTTTTGGAGTAGGAGCGGCAATGGCATATACGGTAGGACACATGGGAATTGATATTCTCAAATACCTCTTTATGCTTTTGCTTACCCTTTATATGGCTCTGATTGCTTTTATTCTTTTGGTCTTGCTTCCGATTGCTTTGTATTGGAAAATTCCGATTAAAAAATTCATAAATGCCATCAAAGAACCTGTATCAATTGCTTTTGCAACAACCAGCTCTGATGCTGCTTTACCAAAAGTAATGAGTAATATGGAAGAATTTGGAGTACCGAGAAAAATTGTTTCGTTTGTCGTCCCGACCGGATATAGTTTTAATCTAGACGGAACTACACTTTATTTGTCACTAGCTTCGATTTTCGTAGCTCAAGCAGCCGGAATGAATTTATCCATAGGAGAACAGTTACTCATTTGTTTGACACTTATGGTAACCAGCAAAGGAGTGGCTGCCATTCCGAGAGCTTCGCTCATCATCTTGATTGCCACAGCAGATCAATTCGGACTTCCAACTTTTATTATAGCTGCAATTCTCGGAATCGACGAGCTTATGGATATGGGACGAACCTCGGTTAACGTAATTGGTAACTGTCTTGCATCAGTAGTAATTGCTAAGTGGGAAGGTGAGTTTGATGATAATAAAGCCCTCGGAATCACGAGTAATGATTCAGAAAGAGAATAATAAATTATGAAATTTCCTTACAAAAAATTCACTAATCGGTTAAACCTGACTATGGGTATTCTTTGGTTTGTGATGTTTGGGGCAGATTTTATAATTGATAATGCAAATTGGTTTACTTTTTTCGAATTTATTTTCTGTATGTTTTTTTTGTTTCAATATGTATATGGAACCCGAAAAGGATATTTTGAAATTACCCAAAACACTATTAAACTTTATCAAATTCCGACAAAAGAAATTAAAATCAAGGATATTACAGACATCAAAAAAGTATTTGATGAATACCAAATAATATCACCCAAGACAACCATTAAAATATCAACACAAGGTTTAGATAAAGATTACAAAAATTTATTTGAAGAAAAAATAACTGAAATTCAAAACACGTTATCTATTTAGGGAAGTTCAAAATTCCTAAAACCTAATAAGCTTTAGCAAAAAGCACTCTGCCTTTTGAGGGTTTTCCGGTAAGTACGCATTTTCCCGTTTCCTCTTTTTGGTTTAGGGGGACACAGCGAATAGTGGCTTTGGTCAATTCTTTGATTTTTTCTTCAGTTTCCACCGTTCCGTCCCAATGAGCAGAGATAAATCCGCCTTTATTTTCGAGCAAATCTTTAAATTCTTCAAAATCATTTACCTCTGTGATGTGCTCGTTGCGGTAATTCATCGCTTTGTTGAAAAGACTTTCTTGGATTTCGTTTAAAAGGCTTTCAATATGTGAAACGATATTATCTTTAGCAACAATTTCTTTCGTTAAGGTGTCTCTTCGAGCTACCTCAAAAGTTCCGTTCTCTAAATCTTTTGGTCCGAGAGCAATTCTAACAGGAACTCCTTTTAATTCATATTCGTTGAACTTAAAGCCCGGTTTTTGATTGGTTCTGTTATCGTATTTTACAGAAATGCCTAATTTACGAAGTTCTTTAGTCAATTTATCTGCTTCATTCGAAACGGCTTCAAATTCTTCATCATTTCTAAAAATCGGTACGATTACTACTTGTATAGGAGCTAAGTTTGGAGGTAAAACCAATCCGTTGTCATCAGAGTGAGTCATTACCAAAGCTCCCATAAGTCGAGTGGAAACACCCCAGGAGGTTCCCCAAACGTATTCTAACTTTCCTTCTTTGTTAGCAAATTTTACATCAAAAGCTTGAGCAAAGTTTTGTCCTAAAAAGTGTGAAGTTCCCGCCTGAAGGGCTTTTCCGTCTTGCATCAGGGCTTCAATACAATAGGTTTCTACTGCACCTGCAAAGCGTTCATTTTCAGTTTTCACACCTTTTATCACCGGAATAGCCATAAAATTTTCTGCGAACTCAGCATAAACATCAAGCATTGTTTTGGTCTCAACAATCGCTTCTTCTTGAGTAGAGTGAGCTGTATGACCTTCTTGCCATAAAAATTCAGCCGTTCTTAAGAAAAGTCTTGTTCTCATCTCCCAACGTACTACATTAGCCCATTGGTTAATCAGTAAAGGTAAATCTCTGTGAGATTGTACCCAACCTTTATAAGTATTCCAAATAATGGCTTCACTTGTTGGTCTTACGATAAGCTCTTCCTCGAGTTTGGCATTTGGGTCGACAATGAGTTTTCCTTTGTTTTGTTCATCAGCTTTAAGTCTGTAATGAGTAACTATAGCACATTCTTTGGCAAAACCCTCTGCATTTTTTTCTTCTGCCTCAAACATACTTTTAGGGATGAAGAGCGGGAAATAAGCATTTTGATGTCCGGTTTCTTTAAACATTTTATCGAGCTGAGCCTGCATTTTTTCCCAGATAGCATAACCGTAGGGTTTGATAACCATACAGCCTCTTACAGCTGAATTTTCTGCTAAATCCGCTCTGACAATTAGTTCGTTATACCATTTAGAATAGTCTTCTTTTCGAGTTGTAAGTTTCTTGCTCATAAGAGGTTATTTGGCACAAATGTTGTGAGTATGTTAATTATAAAAAAAGTCCGACAAAACTAACTATTTTTGTAATGCATAACAATAAAAATCCGAAGATATGAAAACTTTTAATCCTTTTAATATAAAAAACGTCTCGTATATCCTCCCAATAGTATTAGGGTTGTTGGCTGTTTCTTGTGGCTCGTATAGCAACAGCTCTTATTATGACAATGACGGAATTTATAGCTCATCAAGAGATTACAATTCAGAAGATGAAACTATTACTAACAAAATGCAAGATAACACTACAGGTAGTTATTTTACACAATTTCAAAGTTATGATGTAGTTGAAGAAGAACCTGTCGGAATCTTTACTGAGGTGGACACTTATTACGGAGACGAGAGTTATTCGTCAGGATATTCCGGTTGGGGAAATAATACTAACGATGTTACCGTAAATGTTTACGGTGGAGGTTTGGGCTGGGGAGGCTGGTACGGAAACTATTGGGGCTGGGGTAACCCGTACTGGAGTATCGGTTGGGGTTGGAATTCTTGGCATTATCCGTACTGGGGTTGGAATTACGGTTGGGGTTGGAGTTCTTGGCACAACCCTTATTGGGGACATTATTACCCATATTACGGATCACATTACTACTACAACAGAACACCTCGAAACAGATATTATTCCGATTACGGAAATAGATACAGAACAACAAATACCAACACTGTCAGAAGAGACTCCCGAGCTTATGAAGTAAGAAGCAGAAACCAAACTACCGGAACAACCAGAAGCAGTAGCAGATTTACTACTGATACTGACAGAGGCAATAAATTAGGTACTTCAAGAAGTGTAAATTCAAATAGAAATTCAACTTTAAAAAACACACAACCTAGAAATAACAACAACCGCTCGACCATAAGAAATAACAGTAACAGAAATCCAAATATAAACAGAACTGCACCGAACACAAACTTTAACAGAAACAACACCATCACTCCAAACAGAAGCAGTAGCCCGACTATGGGAAGAGGTGGCAGTACAGGTGGAGGTCGTTCTTCAGGTACAAGCGGAGGAGGTCGTTCTTCGTCAGGAGGAAGAAGATAATCAATAAATTTTAATTTTGCTCAAAAAAAAAAGATGAAAAAATATATCATTCTGTCACTTTTAGGAATAATATCTACGGCAATTCATGCCCAGGACATAAATGATGTTTTGAGGTACTCTCAAACCGATATGAACGGAACAGCTCGCTTTAGAGCCATGGGGGGAGCTTTTACGGCTTTAGGTGGAGATTTATCTGCTATTACGATAAATCCTGCAAGTTCTGCGATTTTTATTAACAACCAGGCAGGGTTTACACTAAGTAGCCAAAATATTAAAAACAGCTCTGAATATTTTGGAACAAAAGGAGAGCGAAAAGAAACAGCTTTTGACCTGAACCAGGCAGGAATGGTTTTCGTTTTTTATAATGACGACGAAGAAAGCGATTGGAAAAAATTTTCCTTAGGACTTAATTACGACAATATGAGTTCTTTTGCAGGTAATTCGTTTGTCAGAGGAGTTAATCCACACTACTCAATCGGGGATTTTTTTCTTAGTCAGGCTGGCGGAATTGAGTTCAATGATTTAACTTCATATAATGGTGAGCAGAAGTATTTCATAAATGGAGATGGAAGACGCTACCTAAATGCTGTTTTGGGTTATGAAACGTATATTCTTGAGCCTGTGAATGATTCTCCCGAAAATGCCGACTATTATTCTAATTTACCTATCGGAAGTTACAATCAGGCAAGTTACACTACACAAACCGGATACAACGGGAAAATGGCTTTTAACTTTGCTGCTCAATACACAGATAAATTTCATTTCGGGATGAATCTGAATGCTCATTTTGTAAACTACGAAAGATCAAATGCTTTTTTCGAAAACAATGACAATCCTGTTTTCCCCGATGGAGAGACTACACGAGAAATATGGTATCAGAACGATTTATATACTTACGGTTCAGGATTTTCGCTCCAATTGGGAGCAATCGCAAAAATTACAGACGAATTTCGTTTAGGACTAACCTATGAGTCACCAACTTGGTACAGATTGAAAGATGATTTAGTCGTGCATACTTCTACTCAAAACGTGGACAGTTCCGAAAACTCGCTACCACAGTCTTCGCTAACTATTGAAGCCTTTTTTCCGGAATATAAAATTCAAACTCCTGCAAAATACACGTTTGGAGGAGCCTATGTGTTTGGAAGAAAAGGACTTATTTCAGTTGATTATTCCATAAAAGATTATACCACGGCAAAACTAAAACCTACCGATGCAAGTGCCTTCCGAACTGAAAATATTTTGATAGCTGATGTATTAGATGTAGCAAATGAAATCAGAATAGGAGCAGAGACCAAAATTAAGAACTGGAGTTTACGAGGAGGATATAATTACGAACAAAGCCCATACAGAAACGGAAAAACCATTGGTGATTTACAACAATATTCTTTAGGTTTTGGGTATAATTTTGGAGCAACAAAATTAGATATGGCTTATTCAAACTCGCAAAGAGAATACAATCAAGGATTGTTTGATGATACTTTTGGTACAGCAAAAACAACCATCAAAAACAATCATATATTTTTAACCTTGTTATTTGAATTCTAATAAGTTAGAGATTCTATTTAACCGAATAAAATTCATAAATCAGACTTTATAACTAAAACTACATTAGTAAGTATCAGCTTGAGAGCCATCTCGAGCTTTTTCTTTCTAAATTTGCCCTAAAATTCTACATTTTGACAAGTCAAAAATAACAAAATCCTAAATGAATTTCCAAGTCGTATCCGATTACAAACCTACGGGAGACCAACCTCAAGCCATAGAAAAATTAAGTCAAGGAATCCTTGATGACGAAAAATACCAAACGCTTTTGGGAGTTACAGGTTCAGGAAAAACCTTTACGGTTGCCAACGTAATTCAGCAAGTACAACGCCCAACTTTGGTTTTGGCTCATAACAAAACTTTAGCCGCACAGCTCTATTCAGAATTCAAGAACTTCTTTCCGAATAATGCAGTAGAATATTTCGTTTCGTATTACGATTATTACCAGCCCGAGGCTTATCTTCCTGTTACGGGAACTTATATTGAGAAGGATTTGTCTATTAACGAGGAGTTAGAAAAAATGCGTCTGAGTACAACTTCTTCTTTGCTTTCCGGAAGGAGGGATGTGCTGGTAGTAGCTTCGGTTTCGTGTTTGTACGGAATCGGTAACCCTGTTGAGTTTCAAAAAAATGTAATCGAACTTACTGCTGACCAAACTATTTCCAGAACTAAACTTTTACAGCGATTAGTACAGAGTTTGTATTCGAGAACCGAAGCTGATTTTACTCCCGGAAATTTTCGGATTAAAGGTGATACGGTTGAGATTTTTCCGGCCTATTCCGACGAGGCTTTCAGAATTCATTTTTTTGGAGATGATATTGAGGAAATCGAAACTTTCGACCCGAAATCGGGATTGAAAATCGACAAAAGAGACAGAATTACGATTTATCCTGCAAATATGTTTGTAACCTCTCCCGATGTTCTGAAAGAAGCAATTTGGGATATTCAACAAGATATGGTCAAGCAGGTGGAATATTTTAAATCTATCGGAAAACACCTTGAAGCCAAGCGCCTCGAAGAACGTACGAATTTTGATTTAGAAATGATTCGCGAATTAGGCTATTGTTCAGGAATTGAGAATTACTCAAGATATTTAGACAGACGTGCTCCCGGAACACGTCCGTTCTGCTTGTTGGATTATTTTCCGAAAGATTTTCTGATGGTTGTCGATGAATCGCACGTAACCATTTCGCAGGTTCATGCGATGTACGGAGGTGACCGTTCGAGAAAAGAAAATCTGGTAGAATACGGTTTTCGACTTCCTGCGGCCATGGACAATCGACCTCTAAAATTCGAAGAATTTGAAGCTATGCAGAACCAGGTTTTGTACGTGAGTGCCACTCCGGCTGATTACGAACTCGAAAAATCGGGAGGAGTTTATGTGGAACAAATCATTCGACCAACAGGACTTTTAGACCCAATTATTGAAGTACGTCCGAGTGAAAATCAGATTGATGATTTAATTGAAGAAATACATGTCAGAGCCGAAGCAGACGAGCGGGTTTTGGTTACCACGCTTACCAAAAGAATGGCAGAAGAACTTACAAAATATCTTACTAAGGTAGGAATCAGATGTCGTTATGTACATTCTGATGTAGATACACTCGAAAGAGTAGAAATTATGCAGGATTTACGAAAAGGACTTTTTGACGTTTTAATCGGAGTAAACCTTTTAAGAGAAGGATTGGATTTGCCTGAGGTTTCGCTTGTTGCCATTATTGATGCAGACAAAGAAGGTTTTTTGCGAAGCCATCGTTCACTTACGCAAACTGTAGGTCGTGCCGCTCGAAACGTAAACGGAAAAGCCATTATGTATGCTGATAGAATTACAAATAGTATGCAAAAAACTATGGACGAAACCAATTATCGGAGAGCTAAACAAATAGCCTATAACAAAACTCATAATTTAGTCCCGAAACCGCTTAAAAAGTTCATCGAAAATCCGTTGGTACAAAGCCCGATTACTTCAGTTCATTACGACATAAAAGCCATTAATCGGAAAGAAGATTTATCACTTTTGTCTAAAACCGAAATCGAAAAAAGAATTCGTCAAAAACGAAAAGAAATGGAAAAAGCTGCTAAAGACTTAGACTTTATTCAAGCAGCTAAATTAAGAGATGAAATAAAGGCGTTGCAAGGATTATAAGTAGATTTTGAAAATATCTTTTTATCGAAACGGATTAAGAAGAGTCATTCATAAAAATGGAATAAAAATTGCTTAATAAGTTACAAATCAAAAAAATTTAATTATGAAAAAATTATTCATTTTATCAGCATTATTAATTTCTCAACTCTTTTTTGCACAAGATGTAACTAAGGAATTAACCCGTTTTACGGAAGTGAAAATTTACGATAGAATTTCGGCCGAACTCGTTCCGTCAAATGAAAATAAAATTGAAATTACAGGCTCTCGTAGCAATGAAGTTGAAGTTCTACAGAAAAATGACGAACTAAAGGTTAGAATGCCATTAACCAAGCTCTTGAAAGGCGAAAACATTATTGTCAAAATTTATTATGCGACAATTTTGGACGAAATCGAAGTTTTTGAAGGAAGCGATATAACTTCGTTGCAACCTGTCAGAGCAAAAGATTTAGAAATTACAGCAAAAGAAGGCTCAGAAATCCGTTTGGAAATTGAAGCAGACGAACTTGATGTGAATGTAGCAACAGGTGCTATAGTTACCCTTACCGGAAATGTTTCGGGAGAAATGGAAGCCGAACTCAAGACAGGCGGGGTTCTGAATGCTAAAGATTTAAAAACCAGACGTACAGAAGTTTCAATCAGTGCAGGAGGAGAAGCTGATGTCAATGCAACCGATTTTGTGAAAGCAAGAACCAGAGCAGGAGGAACCATCAACATTTACGGAAAACCGGCCAAAATCGACCAACAAACTTTTGCCGGAGGAACTATAAAACAAAAATAATCCATACAAATTATTCCGTTTTTCAAACTATAGTTGTTTTGAAAGATTAAAACTTAAAGTTATCTTTGCTTGCTGAAATAATAAAATAACATCTGCAATGAAAGATTTACTTAAAAAGTTTGAAAATAAAACTCCTGAAATTGTTTTTAATTGGAATGATCCTGAAACCGGAGCAGAAGGCTGGACAGTTATTAACTCACTTCGTGGTGGTGCAGCCGGTGGAGGAACCCGAATGAGAAAAGGATTAGATATGAACGAAGTGCTTTCGCTTGCCAAAACAATGGAAGTGAAGTTTTCGGTAGCCGGACCTGCCATCGGAGGAGCAAAATCAGGAATTAATTTTGATCCGAATGACCCTCGAAAAGAAGAAGTACTTCAAAGATGGTTCAAAGCGGTTTCACCTTTACTTAAACATTATTACGGAACAGGAGGAGATTTGAATGTGGACGAAATTCACCAGGTAATTCCAATGACCGAAGATTGCGGAATTTGGCATCCACAAGAAGGAATCTTTAACGGACATTTTAAACCAACCGAAGCAGATAAAATCAACAGAATCGGACAGTTGCGAAACGGAGTGATTAAAATCATCGAAAATGCTACTTTTTCTCCTGATTTAGATAAAAAATATACAATTGCCGATATGATTACAGGGTATGGAGTAGCCCAAGCTGTAAATCATTATTACAACATTTACGGTGGAGAGATCAAAGGAAAACGAGCCATTGTTCAAGGATTCGGAAATGTAGGAAGTGCAGCGGCTTTTTATCTTTCTCAAATGGGAGCTAAAATCGTCGGAATCATAGACAGAGATGGAGGAGTATTGAATAAAGACGGGTTTACTTTTGAAGAAGTTACAGAATTCTTCAGAAACAAAGACGGAAACAAATTAGTGGCAAACAATATGATTCCGTTCGATAAAATTAATGCGGAAATATGGTCAGTCGGAGCAGATGTTTTTGTTCCTTGTGCAGCTTCGAGATTAGTAACCAAAGAACAAGCCGACCAAATGATAGCAAACGGATTAGAAGTCATATCTTGTGGAGCTAATGTTCCGTTTGCTGATAAAGAAATTTTCTTTGGGTCAATTATGGAAGAAGTAGATAGAAAAATAAGTCTTATCCCTGATTTTATTTCTAATTGCGGAATGGCTCGTGTGTTTGCTTATTTTATGGAAAAAAGAGTGCAAATTACAGACGAAGCTATTTTTAGCGATACTTCCGAAACTATCAAAAAAGCAATTCAAAAAACTTACGATATAAGCCCGGATAAGAAAAATATTTCTGCTCGTGCTTTCGAAATCGCTTTAAAACAATTAGTATAGCACTCATTGTGTGTTATTAGAGCATTTTTGAATAAGTAGCAAAGTATTTGCCCTGACGATTTATTGCTCATAGTTCACAGTTTATCGTTATTTTTGCGTGATGCTTCGTTACTTCTTCAACAAAATAGGATATGCTTTGCTTACGCTTTTCGGAGTGGTAACGGTTATTTTTTTTCTGTTTAATGTACTTCCGGGAGATCCTGCACGAATGATGCTCGATCAAAACGAAAGTTCTGAACAAATAGCAATCATCAAAAAAAAATACGGATTTGATAAACCGATGTATGAGCAATATTTGCTCTACCTGAACGATCTCTCTGTTATTTCTTTTCACAGCAAAAACACAAATGATTATTCCTATATTACTGAAGAAAAGTATAATGCTCTTCCGGTTTTTTCCGTAGGCAACAACCAGATTGTTTTAAAAACGCCTTATCTGAGAGAAAGTTTTCGCAAAACGGGAAAAAATGTAAGTGAAATCATCTCAAACACACTTCCGAATACTGCTGTTTTGGCTGTTTCTGCCATTGTAATCGCTCTTTTTCTCGGAATTTTTCTAGGAATAATTTCAGCTTTGTACAAAGATACTTTTATAGATCGAATAATTGCAATAGTCAGTACGCTTGGAATGAGTGTCCCGAGTTTTTTTGCTGCCATTTTGTTTGCTTGGATTTTTGGATTCGTATTGTATAAATACACAGGACTTAATATGACAGGAAGTCTTTATGAGGTTGATGATTTCGGAGAAGGAAGGTACATTCAATGGAAAAATCTGATTCTTCCAGCTGTGGTTTTGGGTATTCGTCCGTTGGCAGTTGTGGTTCAGTTGATGCGAAATTCATTACTCGAAACGCTCGGCAATGACTATACCCGAACAGCAAAAGCAAAAGGTTTATCTCAGATAAAAATCATCAGAAAACACGCTTTAAAAAATTCTCTTAATCCTGTAGTAACTGCTATTTCGGGTTGGTTTGCTTCGATGCTGGCAGGAGCTGTTTTTGTAGAATATATTTTCGGGTGGAACGGACTCGGAAAAGAAATAGTTGATGCCTTAAATTATCAGGATTTACCCGTAATTATGGGAAGTGTGTTAGTAATTGCCACTATTTTTATTCTTATCAATATTTTTGTTGATTTAATTTATGCTTACCTCGACCCGAGAATACGAGTGTAACTTAAATCAAACACTCTTTCAAGTTAAACGTAAGAAACGATTTAGGAATTAGAATTTGAAAATATTATGCTATTTTCACTTTCCGCTTTCAAAATCTTCCATCGCAACTCAACAATAAGCAATCGAAAAATTATTACATTTGTGGCTTTATTATTTTCAGATGAAACGCTTTTTATTTCTGACTCTTTTAGCTTTGCTTTGTTTTGGTGCTTTATCAAAGTGCGAAAAAGATGATATTTGCCCGCAAGGAACTCCTACAACTCCTATGGTAGTTATTGATTTTTATGAATATTTGAACCCATCTGTCAAAAAAGGTTTTCAGAAAGTCGAAGTTATTGAAATTGACAACCCAAACAGCATTCTTGTTTTCGAAAATACAGACAGAATATTACTTCCGCTCCGAACAGATTCGCCTCAAAGCAACTATACTTTCAGGCTTACTTACACCAACATAAATACAGAAGTTACTAACGAAGATTTAGTCGAAATCCGATACGAAAAAGAAGATATTTACCTGTCGAGAGCTTGTGGATACAAATCAAACTTCACACTTTTGGATTCTGAACCACTCAACCCGAATCCAAAGGTTTCCGATTATGGTAATGACGAATTCTGGATAAAAGAATACATCGTAAGACAACCCGTAATAACCAACGAAAATGAAACACATCTGGATATACTTTTTTAGTCTCGGGTTGTCTTTTGCTTGTTTTTCGCAAGAAATAAAAACTGATTCCGTAAAACCCAAACAACTACAACGATACGGACTTCGCATTGGAGCGGATTTGTTCAAACTTACCAAATCCTTTGTGGCAGACGATTATAAAGGTTTAGAGTTAGTTGGAGATTATAGATTTTCTAAAAAAATATATCTGGCAGCCGAACTCGGAAATGAAAACAAAACAACCGATGAGCCACAACTCAATTTTACTACCAAAGGAACTTATCTGAAGATAGGAATTGATTTTAACGCTTACGAAAACTGGCTCGATATGGAAAACCAGATCTATGTCGGAGGACGATACGCAACAAGTGCTTTTTCGCAAACGCTCAACCACTATTCGATTTATTATAACACGGGAGGATTTCTCGGAGAGCATACAGTTGTTGATGCTAACAAGAACTTCAACGGGCTTTCAGCACATTGGTTAGAGTTTGTCGCAGGAGTAAAAGCCGAGTTATTCGATAACCTTTTTATTGGGTTTAGTGTTCGCCTCAATTATCTGATTACACAAAAAAACCCTGATAATTTTGACAACCTGTACATTCCCGGATTTCACAGAACCTATGATGGAAATTGGGGTGTAGGATTTAATTATACCATTTCTTATTTTATTCCTTTGTATAAATATTAGGGCAAATATCAATTCGAAAAGACTTTTATCAATTATCTATTTGTTTTTCGGTAAGTTTATTTCCGTTCAGGTATGTTCTGGTCAGAATGTGTTTTCCGTTTTCGTCAAAATAATCCCAATCTCCTGACAGGCACCAGATAAAATAAGTTTCTGTTGTTTCGAGTTGGGTTCCGCCTTGGCTTTCTATTTTTCCGTTTGGATAATAATTGGTCATATAACCTGTTTTTCCCTTGTATTTTTCTACTCTTACCAACTTTTTGTTTTCGTACAACTTCCAAACCCCTGATTCAATTCCATTTTTATACTTTCCTTTTTGGTAATAAGTAGTGTCGTTTATAGTCTCTTTAAAAACCCATTTTCCTTCTCGCTTTCCATTTATTGTTTGATTGGTTTTACAACCGATTAAAAGAAGTACTGCAACTAAAAACCATCCGATTTTTTTCATTTCTTAAGGATTTAGTTCTGCTAAATTAAAAAAATCTGAACAAATTCCAAAAAAGAGAAAATCAACATTTTGTTTGAAAATCAACTCAATATAGATAAAGCGGATATAACATCTATTTTATACTGATTATAAATAGCAAATTCACTTTGTTAATTTTTTTATAAGTCTTACTTTTGCTTATCATTTCCAAAAAATCATTTAGTGTTATGGCAAAATCTGCACTTCTAAAGTCGTCCTTGGCAAAAAAATATTGGATGGCTCTTACGGGTTTGTTTCTGTGTCTATTCCTGATAGGACACCTTATAGGAAACCTTCAACTCATTTACGGAACTTCATTACAATTTAATCAGTATGCACTTTTTATGACAACTAATCCACTCATAAAAGTGATGTCTTATCTTACTTACATTTCGATTATTTTTCACGCTATTGACGGAATAATCTTGACCATTCAGAACAGAAAAGCAAGACCTATAGGTTATGCAAAAGAGAATGCGGCAGCCAATACCCGTTGGGCTTCAAGAAATATGGCAGTGTTGGGGACTCTCATTTTGATTTTTATTGTTCTGCATATGACACACTTCTGGGCAAAAATGCACTTTGATGAAAAAATACCTCTGCAAAAATCTCTCATAGAGTCAGAATTCGGACCACAAGAATTATATCATACCACAACAGGGAGCTATATTGGAGTATCACAGGTCGAAGGCGGTCAAGTGGTAATAAAAAACAGAACTGATTTTTTTGATGCAGCTGCAGATTTAAAAATAGCAGAAGGTTATAAAGATTTATACAAAATCACAGTGGATTTCTTTCAGGATGAAAAAGCTGGATTGTGGTTTACATTGTTTTACGTAATTTGTATGGGTGTGTTGGCTTTTCACCTGCACCACGGCTTTGCCAGTGCTTTTCAATCATTAGGATTAAATCATCAAAAATATAACGGAATCATTAAAAACGTAGGAACTGCTTTTGCAATCATTGTTCCGCTTCTTTTTGCTATTATTCCAATTTATATTCGTTTCTTTTTAAAATAGTTTTCAGTTATGGCATTAGATAATAAAATACCAAAAGGAGGCGATATCGCAACCAAATGGACAGACTATAAAGCTCATATTAACCTTGTAAACCCGGCTAACAAACGTAGAATTGACGTTATTGTGGTGGGTACAGGTTTAGCAGGTGGTTCTGCAGCAGCTACTCTAGCTGAGTTGGGCTATAACGTAAAAGCATTTTGTTTTCAAGATTCTCCAAGAAGAGCGCACTCTATTGCAGCTCAAGGAGGTATCAATGCTGCTAAGAACTATCAAGGAGACGGTGACTCTACGTACCGTTTGTTCTATGATACTGTAAAAGGAGGAGACTACCGTGCTAGAGAAGCAAACGTATATCGTTTGGCTGAAGTTTCTGCTAACATCATCGACCAATGTGTGGCTCAAGGAGTGCCGTTGGCTCGTGAATACGGAGGTCTTTTGGACAACCGTTCGTTTGGTGGAGCTCAAGTATCTCGTACGTTCTATGCTAAAGGACAAACAGGACAGCAGTTGTTACTAGGAGCTTATTCGGCTATGAACCGTCAAATCGGTCGTGGTAAAATCAAGATGTATAACCGTCACGAAATGCTTGACCTAGTTATCGTAAACGGAAAAGCTCGTGGAATCATTGCTAGAAACCTTGTTACCGGAGAAATTGAGAGACATTCGGCTCATGCTGTAGTACTAGGAACCGGAGGTTACGGAAACGTATTCTTCCTTTCTACGAACGCTATGGGGTCAAACGTAACAGCGGCTTGGAAAGCTCACAAAAAAGGAGCTTACTTCGCTAACCCTTGTTATACACAAATTCACCCAACTTGTATTCCGGTTTCGGGAGACCACCAGTCAAAACTTACGTTGATGTCTGAGTCTCTTAGAAATGACGGACGTATTTGGGTACCTAAAAAACTAGAAGATGTTAAGGCTATCAGAGAAGGTAGATTAAAACCAACTCAAATAGCTGAAGAAGATAGAGATTATTATTTGGAAAGACGTTATCCGGCTTTCGGTAACTTAGTGCCTCGTGATGTGGCTTCTCGTGCTGCTAAAGAGCGTTGTGATGCAGGTTACGGAGTGAATGCTACAGGAGAAGCGGTTTATCTTGACTTTGCTTCGGCAATTCAACGTTATGGTAAAGAGCAAGCTCGTATCAAACACCTTGACGAAAACGATGCTAAACTAGTTTACGATTTAGGTAGAGCCGTTATCGAAAACAAATACGGTAACCTGTTCCAGATGTATGAGAAAATCGTTGATGAGAATCCGTATGAAACTCCGATGATGATTTATCCTGCCGTTCACTACACTATGGGAGGTCTTTGGGTTGATTATAACCTGATGACAACTATCGAAGGATGTTACTGTATCGGAGAGGCAAACTTCTCAGACCACGGAGCAAACCGTTTAGGAGCTTCTGCGCTAATGCAAGGTTTGGCAGACGGATATTTCGTATTGCCTTATACAATCGGAAATTATTTAGCTAACGAAATCCGTACGGGAGCAATCCCTACAGATACTCAGGAATTTGACGAGGCTGAAAAGAAAGTAAGAGAGCAAATCAACTTCTTTATGAACAACAACGGAAAACACTCTGTTGACCACTTCCATAAAAAACTTGGAAAAGTAATGTGGAATAAAGTAGGTATGGCTCGAAATGCTCAAGGACTTACAGAAGCAATGGAAGAAATCAAAGCGATCAGAGAAGAGTTCTGGAGAGACGTAAGAGTACCCGGAACAGCAGAAGGCTTTAACCAAGAACTTGAAAAAGCATTCCGTGTAGCAGATTTCTTAGAATTAGGAGAATTGTTTGCTAAAGATGCTTTACACAGAAACGAATCATGTGGAGGACACTTTAGAGAAGAATATCAAACTGAAGAAGGAGAGGCACAACGTGATGACGAAAACTTCGCTTATGTAGCTGCTTGGGAATATACAGGTAACCCTAGAGAAGCAATTCTTCATAAAGAAGAGTTGGAGTTTGAGAATATTAAATTAGTTCAGAGAAGTTATAAGTAGTTAATAGTTATTGGTTAATTGTTAATGGGGAGTGGAAAGGTCAATAAGTTCATTTAAAGATTTGGATTGCTGGAAAAAAGCAAGAGAATTTCGCATCGAAACTGCAAACCTTATTAAGACATTCCCTGATTATGAGAAATTTGCCCTTAGTTCTCAAATGCTCAGGGCTTCTCGCTCGGTAACCAATAATATAGCTGAAGGATATGGTAGATTTTACCACAAAGAAAACATACAATTTTGCAGAATATCAAGAGGCTCGTTGTATGAATTACTTGATGATTTAGAAATTGCTTTAGAGGAAAAGTATATTGATAAAACAAAATATGATAATTTAAGTCAGTTAATAGTTGAATGTGTTAGGATATTGAATGGTTATATAAATTATTTGTCTAAAGCGAACGAAAAGTAACCAAGTTTCTAAAACTAATAACTAGTAACGAATAACCAATAACTAATGAAGTTATGAAATTAACATTAAAAATCTGGAGACAGAAAAATGCTCAAGACCAAGGAAAAATTGTTGAGTATAAAATAGATAATGTTTCGCCTGATATGTCCTTCTTAGAAATGCTTGACGTTTTGAATGAAGGTTTGGTAAACAAAGGTGATGACCCAGTTGCTTTTGACCACGATTGTCGTGAGGGAATCTGCGGTATGTGTTCGCTCTTCATTAACGGTGAAGCTCACGGACCAGACAGAGGAATCACAACTTGTCAGTTGCACATGCGTACTTTTAAAGACGGTGATACGATTTTTATCGAGCCCTTTAGAGCAAAAGCATTCCCTGTGATTAAAGACTTGGTAGTTGACAGAAGTTCGTTTGACAGAATCCAACATGCAGGTGGGTTTATCTCTGTAAATACCTCAGGTAATACTCAAGATGCTAATGCCATTCCGATTCGTAAAGACGATGCAGACAAAGCTTTTGATGCGGCAACTTGTATCGGGTGTGGTGCTTGTGTAGCTTCATGTAAGAATGCTTCGGCTATGCTTTATGTTTCGGCCAAAGTATCTCAGTTTACCTTACTTCCGCAAGGTAAAGTTGAAGCTACAGAAAGAGTTTTGAATATGGTAAACCAAATGGATATCGAAGGTTTTGGTAACTGTACCAATACGGGTGCTTGTGAAGTAGAATGCCCGAAAGGAATTTCGCTTGAGAATATTGCTCGTATGAACAGAGAATATCTTAAAGCAAGCTTATAAGATATATATATATTATAAGATGAAAGAGATAGACATTTGTCTATCTCTTTTTTTGTTTGACCTCCTATTGAAAATCATATTATTATCTTTGTAAGATTTAAATTCTAAATACAAAAATGGATTCACTTACTCAAATTGTACTCGGAGCAGCCATAGGAGAGAAGATTCTCGGAAAGAAGTTGGGAAACAGAGCTTTGTTTTATGGTGCTGTTGCAGGAACAATACCCGATTTAGATGTCTATGTCGGAAAGTTTTTCGATCCGATTACTGCTATCGAAATACACAGAGGACTCAGCCATTCTATTTTGTTTTTTGTATTACTTTCTCCTTTGTTGGGCTGGGTTTTATCTAAAATTGAAAAGAAAAACAGAGTAACCTTCAAACAAGCTGTAATTTTCTGGTTTTTAGGATTATTAACTCACGCTTTGTTAGATGCTTTTACCACTTGGGGAACACAGCTTTTTTATCCTTTTGATATACGTCTTTCGCTACATTCCATTTTTGTAATTGACCCACTTTATACACTTCCGTTTTTACTCTGTCTGATTATGACTATGCGATTTAGACGGGATCATCCGGAAAGACAGAAATGGAATAACCTTGGACTTTTAGTTAGTTCGTCTTACTTGCTTCTGACTGTTGTGACCCAACAAGTTGTAAAATCAAAATTCGAGAAAAGATTATCAGAAGAAAATATCGAATACATTCGAAAAATAGTAAAACCATCTCCATTAAATATTATTCTTTGGAATTCGATTATCGAAACAGAAGGAGGTTATTATATGGGAGATTACTCATTTTTTGACTCGCAACCCATTTCTCTTGATTTTTATCCAAAAAACAAAGAACATATAAAGGAATTTGAAGAAGAAAAAGTAATTCGTCAGCTCAAATGGATTTCTGAAGAATGGTGGACAATTACACATAAAAATCATCAATTATTTTTTAACGATATGCGTTTCGGGTTGATTTCGTCAAATCGACAAAACCCCGAATTTGCTTTTAGCTATGAATTGATTCGGGAAGATAATTCAGTTAAAGCAATGCAAGTTGGCAACAAACGCAACGGAAGAGTTAAAGAATTGCTTGTAGAACTTTGGAAAAGAATAAAAGGAAATTAGACTATGATGAACAAAGTAAAAGCCAAAAAGCATCTCGGACAGCATTTTCTGAACGATGAAAATATCGCTCGAAAAATTGCCGACACACTTTCTTTAGAAGGGTATGACAAGGTATTGGAAATAGGCCCGGGAATGGGAGTGCTTACAAAGTACCTGCTCGAAAAACCGACTCAGACGTATGTTATCGAAATTGATGCAGAATCAATTGAATATTTAAAAGCTTATTATCCAAAATTACACAATCATATTATTTCAAAAGATTTCTTGAAATACAATTTACAAGAGATTTTTGAAAATAAACCTTTCGCCATCGTAGGAAATTTTCCGTATAATATTTCTTCTCAAATTGTTTTCAAAATGTTAGAAATGAGAGAACAAGTACCAGAATTTTCAGGAATGTTTCAAAAGGAAGTAGCGGAGCGAATTTGTGAGAAAAAAGGAAGCAAAACATACGGAATTCTTTCGGTTTTGGTTCAGGCTTTTTATAAGGCAGAATATTTATTTACGGTATCAGAAAATGTTTTTACACCTCCTCCAAAGGTAAAATCAGGTGTGCTGAAACTTACCCGAAAAGAAAATTTCCAGTTGGAATGTAACGAAAAAATGTTCTTCAACGTAGTTAAAACAGCTTTCAACCAAAGACGGAAAACCCTCAGAAATAGTCTTAAAACCCTTCAAATTCCTGAAGATAAAAAAGGAGAAAAAATTTTTGACTTGCGTCCTGAGCAACTGTCGGTGGAGGATTTTATTGAAATTACAAAGATGATGGGCCCTTTATAGTCAGTTAAAAAAATATTGCCTTGATTTTCTAAGCTTCGTTTTTTCAAAAACACAAAACGATGAATACCAGCAGCTAAAACATAGAATAATTTCTTTGAAAATTCGTATCTTTACAAGTGATTTAAAAGTAAATTAAAATGGCAAACACTCCCTCTAATATGTTGCCTCTCGGTACAAAAGCTCCGGAGTTTTATCTGAAAGATACCAATTCTAATTATTCGTATTCTTTTAAAGACTTAAAAGGAAACAAAGGAACACTTATCATATTTATGTGTAATCACTGTCCTTTTGTACTACATGTTTTAGAGGAAATTATTATGATAAACAACGATTATCGGGTACAAGGAATTTCGGTTGTGGCAATAAGTAGTAATGATGCAAAACAGTATCCGGAAGATGCCCCGGATAAAATGAATGAGTTTGCTTTTGAAAAAGGAATGCGTTTTCCTTATTTGTACGATGAAACTCAGGAAGTAGCAAAGGCGTATGACGCTGCTTGTACACCTGATTTTTATTTGTTTGATACTCGTGACAGGTTGGTTTACAGAGGCCAGTTGGACGATTCAAGACCCGGAAACGGAATTCTTGTCAGCGGAAGCGATCTCCGAAATGCAATAGATGGACTTTTGTATAATCGAAAAATAAATCCTATACAAAAACCAAGCATTGGGTGTAACATAAAATGGAAATAGTCTTTTGAATTTATTTTCTTAAACCACCTGAATTTTGTGTTGAAAAATACTCAAAAAATAGCCAATGGGTGTTATCTTTGTATAAATTTTCAGACCCAATCAATGGAAAATATATTTAACAATACTGAGGTTGCCTTTGCTGTTAAAAGCGACAAAGAGCTAAAAAGAGCGAAGTTTTTATTCGAAATGATCTCTTCGCCCACCATGGTAAAAATCGGCACAAAGCTTACTGCTTTAGCTCTAAATTTTCATCTTCCCGTAAAAGGAATCATCAGAAGTACGGTTTTTGACCATTTTTGCGGAGGAGAAACCGAAGAAGAATGTATGAGGGTCGTAAATAAGATGTATGCCAAAGGCGTGACGTCTGTTTTAGATTATTCGGTGGAAGGAAAAGAAGAAGAAAAAGAGTTTGACAAGGCAGTTCAGGTCACCTTAAAAACCATTGAATATGCCAAAAAGAATCAAGGAATACCAATTGTGGTTTTCAAGCCTACAGGTTTCGGACGCTTTGGGTTGTATGAAAAAATAGGCGAAGGAAAACCACTTACAGAACAAGAACAGAAAGAATGGAGTAGGGTAGTAGAACGCTATGATTTGGTTTGCAGAACTTCGTACAAAAACAACATCATTATTTTAATTGATGCAGAACATTCGTGGATGCAAGATGCTGCAGATGATTTGATTGAAGAAATGATGAGTCGATACAACAAAGAAAAAACCATTGTTTTTGGTACTTTGCAAATGTATCGTTGGGATAGAATGGAGTACTTAAAAGCCCTTCATCAAAGAGCAAAACAAAAAGGTTTTCATATTGGTATGAAAATAGTGCGAGGAGCTTATATGGAAATCGAAGCAGCCAGAGCTAAAGAAAAAGGTTATAAAAATCCCATTTGCGAAAGCAAAGAAGCGACCGACATCAATTATGACAATGCAATTGTTTATATGATGAAACACATTGAAGAAATGGGTATTTTTGCAGGAACTCATAACGAGGAAAGTTCACTTAAACTGATAAATTTAGCCAAAGAAAATGGACTTTTGGTTGATGACAGAAGAATTTGGTTTGGTCAACTCTACGGAATGAGCGACAATATTAGCTTCAACTTGGGAAATAAAGGCTATAATGTAGCAAAATATCTTCCCTTTGGTCCCGTTAGAGATGTAATGCCATATCTGATTAGAAGGGCAGAGGAAAACACATCGGTAGCCGGACAAACCGGAAGAGAACTCGCATTAATCAATAAAGAAATTAAAAGAAGAAAATTGTAATTAAGGAATTATCCAAATCCTAAATCCTAATTCCTAAATCCTAATTCCTAAATTAAAATGAAATCATCAGAACTTATACTTAATCCGGACGGAAGCATTTATCACCTCAACCTTAGACCAGAGAATGTTGCTCAAGATATTATTTTGGTGGGTGACCAAGACAGAGTAGAACGAATTTCAAGACACTTTGATAAAATTGAATTTTCTACTCAAAAAAGAGAATTCAAAACACATACAGGAACATTAAAGGGCAAACGCATAACGGTAATTTCAACCGGAATCGGACCGGATAATATTGATATTGTGCTCAACGAACTTGATGCCTTAGTAAATATCGACTTTGAAACTCGTCAGACAAAAAGAGAATTGACTTCGCTAAACATTATCAGAATCGGGACTTCGGGTTCACTTCAATCGGATATTCCGGTGGATAACTTTGTTGCTAGCCAATACGGATTGGGGTTAGACAACATGCTACATTCGTATATGATAGACGAAATTTGCGAAAAAGACATTGAAGAAGCTTTTATTTCGCACACCAATTGGGATATGCGAAAAGGAAGACCTTATGTAATAAAAGGAAGTTCAGAACTACTCAATAAGTTTTATTCTGATAAAATATTCAAAGGTTTTACAGGTACAGCAGGAGGATTTTATGGAGCTCAAGGAAGAATTCTCCGATTGGATATTCAAGATAGAGAACTCAACCACAAAATGGATTCGTTTATCCACAACGGTACTCGAATCACTAATCTTGAAATGGAAACTTCTGCCATTTACGGACTCTCAAAATTACTCGGACATCAAGCACTATCACTAAATGCTATTGTGGCTAATCGTGCTAACGGAACTTTTAGTCAAAATCCGCATAAGGCTGTCGATGAGTTGATTGCGTATGCTTTAGAAAGGTTTTAACAAAGGTTCTCCTTAAAGTTCAAACAAAACTAAATGTAAAATCTTATCTTTGCTCAATTTTTTAACACAACTATAAAAATACTAAAAAACAATGAAATTTTTTATCGATACGGCAAATCTTGCTCAAATCAAAGAAGCTCAGGAATTAGGAATTCTTGACGGAGTTACTACCAACCCTTCGCTAATGGCAAAAGAGGGAATTACAGGCAAAAACAACATTCTGAAACATTACGTAGATATTTGCAACATTGTTGAAGGAGACGTAAGTGCCGAAGTTATTGCCACTGACCTCGAAGGGATGATTAGAGAAGGAGAAGAATTAGCAGATTTGCATGAACAAATTGTTGTAAAACTTCCAATGACCAAAGAAGGAATCAAAGCGTGTAAATATTTTTCTGACAGAGGAATAAAAACTAACGTAACTTTGGTTTTTTCAGCAGGACAAGCACTTTTGGCTGCCAAAGCAGGAGCTACTTATGTTTCGCCTTTTATTGGAAGATTAGATGATATTTCGACTGACGGATTAAATCTTATCGCAGAAATCAGAGAAATCTATGACAATTATGACTACGATACCCAAATTTTAGCCGCTTCGGTAAGACATACGATGCACATTGTAAATTGTGCCAAAATTGGGGCAGATGTAATGACAGGTCCTCTATCTGCCATTTTAGGACTTTTGAAACATCCGCTTACTGACAACGGACTGGCTCAGTTTATCGCAGATTATCAAAAAGGAAATCAATAGAGATTTATAGAGATTTACAAAAAAAAAACTGTCTTAAACCTTGATTCTAAGACAGTTTTTTTATTTCCTAAAAACACTTATTTTCTTTCCATTAGGCACATATAAAATCCGTCAAAACCGGATTGATGTGCCATAATTTTTTCTTCTTTAATAAACTTAAAATCTTTTCCGTTTTCCGATGCAAGGAATTTTTGCACTTGATGTTCGTTCTCGCTTGGTAGAATTGAGCAGGTTGCATAGACTAATTTTCCTCCGGATTTTACCATTTTGGAATAATCGTTGAGTATCTGTTCCTGTGTTTTTTTGATGTTTTCAATAAATTCAGGTTCGAGTTTCCATTTGGCATCAGGATTTCTTTTAAGTACGCCTAACCCGCTACACGGAGCATCAATCAAAACTCGATCTGCTTTGTCGTGAAGTTTTTTAATAACTTTAGTAGAATCAATGATTCGGTAATCGAGGTTAAATACTCCATTTCGCTTGGCCCTCAATTTGAGCTGTTTTAGTTTACTTTCGTAAATATCCATCGCAATGACTTGTCCTTTATTTTGCATAAGCGAGGCAATGTGAAGCGATTTTCCTCCTGCTCCTGCACAGGCATCCACTACACGCATTCCGGGTTTTACATCGAGCATGTAGGCAACTTTCTGCGAGGAAGCGTCTTGTACTTCAAAAAATCCTTGTTTAAAGACATCGGTCAGAAAAACATTGGCCCTTTCAGTAAGCACCAAAGCATCGGTATAGTCTTTCAAAAATTCGGTTTCGATGTTTTCGTCCATTAATGCAGCACGAAGTTTTTGCTTGGTAGTTTTGAGTGTATTTACCCGAAGTATAACCTTTGCTTGCTGATTTTGAGCGGCAATTTCTTTTGTCCAAAGTTCTTCTCCAAGTTCTTTCACTCCCAATTCATCCATCCAGTCCGGAACAGATTCTCGGAGTTTTCGCTCTTTAGAAAGAGTGTCAAACCGACCTTTTATTTTCCGTTCGGGAGTTCCTTCGAGTTGCCTCCAATCGGGAATAGAATAGCCTCTGAGTACTGCCCAAACGGCAAAAATTCTCCAAAGGTTTTCTCTGTCAAAAGGTTCTTTTACTTCTGCAATTTCTGCATAAAGACGTTTCCAACGAACGATTTCGTAAATGGTTTCTGCTACAAATTTTCTGTCGTGACTTCCCCAACGCTTGTCTTTTTTCAAAGCTCTCTGAACAACTTTATCCGCATATTCCTTTTCGTTGAAAATCGCATTAAGCGAATCTATCGTGGTATAAACTAAATTTCTGTGTAATCTCATCTGAATGTAAATAAGTTGCAAAGATACTTATTTTTAGTGTTCAGTTTTCAGTAGGGAGTGAACAGTTTTTTTGTCAGAAAACAATTTTATGAATTGAAAAAACTAAATCTAAAAATCACTGCACTTTTTATAGTCTTATATTACTTCATTTTATATTTTTGTATTAAGATTTAATTAAAAATAGTTTAAAGATGAAAATTATTAATATAACCTTTATTTCAGTTTTACTGATATTTATTTCGAGTTGTAATAACAATAAAGAACAACTAATCATAGAAGAATTTGAGCAACCTTTTACTCCTATTTTTTTGGGGTTAAGTCCAAAAATGACATATAAGCAATTTATGGAAGAAACTAACAATTTAAAGGAAATAGGTATACTAAGAGGTTATCATCAAACAGGTTTTAGAGATATAAATTTGAATATTATAAAAGATATGAATGCTTTCTTTGATGTAGAAATAAATCATCACACATATAGTTTTAGTGTTTTTAAAGAAGATAATTCCATAAGGTTATTAGGGTCTGATAGGAGCCTTAATTATGAAATGGCAAAAAAAGAAGAACAGCTTTTCTTTCAAATTTTTGAAAATAAATATGAAAGGGGTGATATGACGTATCCAGACTCTTATTCAAAAGGAGATGACTTTATTAATTACAGGTTATACAAAGACACAGACAAGTACATTTTAGCTAAAAGTCAATTTTGGTCTAATCTTAAACATCAATTTTGGTCTAAACTTAAATTTGAAATTAACTACTTCCATATAGAAGATTATCAAGTAATTGCAGATTCAATTCAGAGGGAGAAAAAAATAAAAAAAGAGGAAGAAGAAAAACGGCAAAGAATATTTGAAGAGAGGGAGAGGAAAGAAGAAGTAAGACTAAACAACATCAATGAAATATAATCAAGCATAATTCTAAACAAAATGGAAAATCCAGTTATAAATATTGGAGTTATACTAACCTTTTTGGCAACGCTTTTTAGCATTTATTATACGAGAAAGAATATTAAGACAACCAAATATATTGAAACTATAACAACAGAAAGGATAAAGTGGATATCAATTATACGTCAAGATATTTCAGAGATAATTTCAAATATTTTCGAAACATTAGAAAACTTCAAAAAAGAAATTAATTTTATTAGTTCTCAAGACCCTTCTGAAAAACATAGAAATTCCGTAGCCTACGAACATCAAGAAAATGTTTTAAATGCAAGAACGGAAAATGCATTGGCATTTAATGAGAGAACTTCTTTTGTTGTTTTAATAGGAAAGTTAATGGTTTTTAAGTTAAGGCTTAATCATAAAGAGGATAAAGAAATCATTAGAATAATAGATTATTTCATTGAATTTTATCAACTAGAATATAAATCTGATAAAGATATTATAAATGCAAAAATTGAGATTAAAAACTTAACTGAAAACATTCAAATTATGCTTAAACAGGAATGGGAAAAAGTAAAAGAAGAATCAAGAGGAGGAAAAACTTGTTCTTGTTAGTACAAAAAACAAAATCTATACATACATTAAAAAATATTCAAATAATAAACTCATTTATAATACTACAAACTATATATTATGAAAAAACAACTAATAATATTAGTCGTGTTCCTCACGATTAATGGTTTTGCTCAAGATGTTAAATCTCCTCGTATTGATACTTTTACTGTATCTAATATTCTTTATGGTGTAGATGAACAACTTAAAACAGGTTTACAAGTATATGATGTAGAAGAACAAAAATATATAAAAATGGTAAAATTTGACACATATTTTACTGTTTCTTTTTATCACCCTATTGATAAAGTAAGATATACATTAGATGTACTATATGATAAAATAGAAGAAGCAGATAATTGTATGATGTTTGATTTTAAGGACGTAAAAGGAACTTTTTATGTTTGTAATAAACCTAATAACGATAATAGTATAGCACTATTAATCTTTAAAGGTGACAATGTTGAAGTTTTTGTTTATACTAATCCTGTTAAAGTTAAATAACTATGACTAAAACCAAAAAAAAGAAAAATTAAACTAAACAAGGAATTCTTGATTTATTCAAAAATCATTGAAATCTAAAACTGTTTCTCTCGGAATTACAACAAAGTATATTAAAATTCAGTTAAACAAATAAACGATTCAACGATTCAACAGATAAACTGTAAATTTGTAAAAAAATACAGATTATGCAAAACTTTGAATTTTACAACCCGACAATAGTTGTTTTATATATCAAAGTTTCGGATTGTTATCTTTGGGGCTAAATACTTTAAGTAATTCTTGTGCTGCGGTAAAAGGAGAAATTTTGTTTTCTTGAACAGATTTTTTGTATTCTTCAAGTGATTTTTTTACCTCTTCGTTACTAAAAAAGCGATTTTTGAGTTCTGATTCTATAGTCTCTAAAAACCAATGTTCGTTTTGCTTTTTTCGATTATACTCAAAATATCCGTTTTGCTTGGTAAGTTCAAAATAGCTTCCAATGATCTTTTCAACCTCGGGAATTCCGTCTTTGGTATAGCTGCTACAAGTCGTAACTTTGGGTGTCCAACCTGATTTTTTGGCAGGAAACAGATGCAAAGCTCTGCTAAATTCTGTTTTTGCCATTCGGGCTTTTTTCAGATTATCTCCATCTGCTTTGTTGATAACAATAGTATCTGCCATTTCCATAATTCCTCTTTTGATACCTTGCAACTCATCTCCGGCTCCCGAAAGTTTTAGTAGTAGAAAAAAATCAACCATTGAATGTACAGCTGTTTCGCTTTGACCAACTCCAACGGTTTCGATGATGATGACATCAAATCCACAAGCTTCACACAAGATTATGGATTCTCTGGTTTTTCGGGCTACTCCTCCTAAGGTTTCTCCCGAAGCAGACGGACGAATATAGGCATTTTCGTCTTTTACGAGTTCTTCCATTCGGGTTTTATCTCCGAGAATACTTCCATGCGAAATAGTGCTGCTTGGGTCAATGGCAAGAACAGCTACTTTTTTTCCGAGCGAGGTAAGGTGTTTTCCGAAGGCTTCAATAAAGGTACTTTTTCCTACTCCCGGAACTCCTGTAATTCCGATTCTGATAGATTTGTTGGCATAGGGTAAACAACCGTTTATTACTTCGGTTGCTTTGATAAAATGTTCGGGATTTGTACTTTCTATAAGTGTAATTCCTCTGCTTAGAGCTGTTTTATCTGCTTGAATGATGGCTTGTATGAGTTCGGAGCTTGTAGGTTGTTTTCTGCGAAATCGATTGATTTTTTCCACAGCAGTTTGGCTGACCGTTTCAACTTCTGAAACTCCTTGAACTTCGTTAAGTGCTGATTTTTTACTTTTCTGTTTCATCTGAAACAAAGTTAGTGTTTTTCAGTTTAATTTTTAAAATCCGAACAATTAACTCACAGCTAAAATCCGGTTCATTATTTCTTTGACAAAGGGCTAATAATTTTTACGTCCTGAAAGGCGATAGCTCCTCTGATAACTCCCAAGATTGTTTTGTGCAAGGCTTCAATAATTTGAATTTTCAGTTCGTTTTTAGTATGTACCAAGCTGATTTCTCTTGCAGGTTCAGGTTTTTCAAAATGTTTAAGTTTGTTTTTATCTTTTTCAGGAATATTCAGTGTGTGGAGATAGGGAAGGAGCGTGATTCCCAAGCCTTCGTTTGCCAGTTGTACGAGTGTTTCAAAACTCCCGCTTTTCAGTTCGAATTTGTCGTTGTTTTTTTCGAATTTAGTTTTACAGATATTTAACACTCCATCTGTAAAACAATGTCCGTCTTCAAGCAAAAGCAAATCGTTGGTATCTAAGTCTTCGGATTTAATTTTTTCCTTATGAAAAAGGCTGTTGTTTTGAGGTATATATCCTATAAAAGGCTCATAATACAAGACTTTTTCTTTAATTTCTTTAACTTCTAACGGAGTGGCTAAAATCCCTGCATCGAGGTGTCCGTTTTTGAGTCTTTGCACGATGTCGGATGTGTTTCTTTCTTCGATAATCAGATTTACTTTCGGATATTTTTTAATAAACGTATTGAGAAACATCGGAAGCAAAGCAGGCATCACAGTAGGAATAATTCCCAATTTAAAATCACCTCCTACAAATCCTTTTTGAATATCAATAATATCCTGAATTCTTTCTGATTCGTTTACTATTTTTCGAGCTTGTTCGATGATTTTTTCTCCAACTTGTGTAAGTTGAATCGGTTTTTTGGTTCGGTCAAAAATTAGAACTTCCAATTCTTCTTCGAGTTTTTGTATTTGCATACTCAAAGTAGGTTGGGTTACAAAACATTTTTCGGCTGCTAAAGTAAAATTGCAATGTTCTGCTAAAGCTAAAGCGTATTGAAGTTGGGTAATAGTCATATTCAAGTGGTTCAAGAAGAATACAAATTTACATCAAATTTTTGATTTGATTTTTTTTACAAAAGCGTTGGGTTTTCGGACTCATAAACTTTATCAATCGAGAGTTTTTCCTGACCAGCTGCAAAAACAGCCAGCTGGTCGCATCGTTCGTTTTGCGGATGGTTGTTGTGTCCTTTTATCCACTTGAAATCTACTTGATGTTTTCGGTAAGATTTTAGAAATCGAATCCATAAATCAGGGTTTTTAACACCTTTGAAGTTTTTCTTTTCCCAACCAAAAATCCATTTCTGATTCACAGCATCTACTACATATTTGCTATCTGAAACGACCAGTACTTTTGTGTTTAGCTTTTTCAGCTTTTCAAGTCCTACAATTACAGCCAGAAGTTCCATTCGGTTGTTGGTCGTCAGTCGAAAACCTTCATAAAACTCTTTTCTATAATTAGAATTCGGAACTTCCATAACCACTCCGTAACCTCCTTTTCCTGGGTTGCCTTTGGCAGCTCCGTCTGTATATATGTGAACTTCGTGCATTTTTCGTTCGGGATTTTGCTATTTTTGGAGTTTCGTAAATATACAAAAAAAACCGTCTCAAATGATGAGACGGTTTTCGATTTCTGTGGGCGATGAGGGATTCGAACCCCCGACCCTCTGGGTGTAAACCAGATGCTCTGAACCAACTGAGCTAATCGCCCTTTGTGCTTAATTGCGAGTGCAAATATACGACAGGTTTTTGATTCTGCAAGAAATATTTTTGTTTTTTTTTAAATCTACAAAAAAACATCTTTTTGAACAGAAGAATCAGTATTCATAAAAACACATAAGTAGTTGTAATACATTGTCCTAATTCTTGTTTTTTTCTTTTTAAAACAAAGATGTGTTTTTTCGTATTGAGAGTTTATGAAGTCTATAATGAAACATATTTTCCTTTTTTGCTTCCTTCGTAGATTTCGTATTTTACTAAACGAGCCTCCAGTTTTCCGTTAAATAGCTTTATTTTCCGGGAAGGTCTGAGTCCAACAAATTTTAGAGCTTCAAGGTTGGCAGTAATAAACCAAGCCTCTGTATTTGGATAATTTTGCTTAAAAGTATCTCCGATTTCTCTGTAAAACCTTTCTAAATCTATATCTAACCGCTCTCCATAAGGAGGATTAAAAAGCATAAACAGCTTTTTTTCGTTTTCTTTTCGGGTGTTAAAAAAGTTTTCGTGGGAAATGTTTACATACTCGTCTAAGTTGGCATTTTTGATATTGTCTTTGGCTTTGACAATTGCGGAGGGTGCTTTATCATATCCTTTAATAGTATAGTGAAAGTCGCATGTTTTTTTAAGTAAAGAATCGGTTATTTTGTCGAACAAATTGTTATCCCAATCGTTCCATTTTTCAAATGCAAATTCTTTACGATTGATATTAGCAGGTATATTACAAGCAATCATTGCTGCTTCTGCCAGAATAGTTCCGCTACCACACATTGGGTCAAGAAAATCGCATTGTCCCTCCCAACCCGAAAGAAGAAGCATTCCTGCTGCCAGTACTTCGTTTATCGGAGCGATATTGGTAGCGGTTCTGTAACCTCTGTGATGAAGTGAACTTCCCGAAGTATCAAGCGAAATCGAACAGATTTCTTTCTGAATATGGATGTTTATTCGCAAATCCGGAAAATCTTTATCAATATTGGGGCGTTTTCCGAATTTTTCTCTGAACTGATCAACAACAGCATCTTTGGCCTTAAGAGCCACAAACTGCGAATGATTAAATACTTCAGAATTTACAGTAGTGTCGATTACAAAAGTATGATTTTCAGAAATATAATTGCTCCAATCAATACTTTGAACTCCTTTGTATAAACTTTGTTCGTTAAACACCCGAAATTCTTTGATGGGTTTAAGGATTTTGAGAGCGGTTCTCAGAGCGATATTAGCTTTGTACATAAAGCCTTTGTCTCCGTAAAAACTTACCATTCTTACTCCGGTTTCCACTTTTTGAGCTCCTAAATTTTGCAGTTCTTGTGCCAGTATTTCTTCAAAACCAAATAAGGTTTTGGCTATCATTTTAAAATTGTTATCCATATTAATGTGTCAGAATTCCTAAAATCCGAATTTCTAAATATCTTTTCTAAATGTTTTTCTCCTTTTGTGGATTTCCGGATTGAAGTTTTTCCAAAGAGCAAGAATTTTTTTATTGTCTTCCAATTGCGGATTGGTTTCAATCCACTTGATGTTATGTTTTTTGTAAACCTTTTCCAATTCTCTGAAAAGTAGCGATGTTACTCCTTTATTTTGATAATTGGGATGAATACCAATCAGATAAAACTCTACGTTTTCACTGTGTTTCAAGGCTTTTACTAAATGTAAGAAACCGAAAGGAAATAATCTTCCTTTGGCTTTTTGCAAGGCTTTTGATATAGAGGGAATAGTAATGGCAAAAGCTACTAATTTTTTGCTTTCATTATCAATTACACACGAAATAAATTCCGGATTTATAAGCGGTAAGTATTTCTTTTTGTAATGTTCTATCTGAAATTTTTCAATCGGGACAAAACTTTGTAGGTCTTTATAAGATTTATTTAGGAGTTCAAACATTTCTTCTGCATAAGGCAAAACCTCTTTGGTAGTTTTAAAATTCAGAGAAGAAACATTGTATCTCTGCTCGATAACCGACGAGAGCCTGACTGCATTTTCGATATTAGCATCTTTCAAATGGAATTTGTATTCCAACCATTCTGCTTCTTTTTTAAAACCGTGGGCTTCGAGGTGTTTCGGGTAATAGTCATAATTATAAAGCCCAATCATCGTGGCAATATTTTCGAACCCTTCTGTGAGCATTCCGGCTTTGTCCATATTGGTAAATCCGACAGGACCTTCGAGATACTTTAGCTTGTGTTTTTTTCCGAATTCGGCAACTTTATCAAGGAGTGCTTTAGATACTTCCATGTCATCAATAAAATCAATCCACCCGAAACGAACCTTTGGTTTTTGTTGTTTGGTAGTTTCGATTTTGTTGATAATTGCTGCTACCCGTCCTACAATTCTATCGTTTTTGTAGGCCAGATAAAAACGAGCTTTTACCTTTTTGAAAATCGGATTCTTTTTTGAAAAACTGCGAAGTTCGTCTTTGATAATAGGGGGGACCCAATACGGATTATCCTTATATAATCTGAAAGGGAACTTAATAAAGCGGAGCATATCGCTACGTCTGGTAACTTCTTTTATAGTAATCATCATAAATTATTCATCATCATTGTTACTGTCAATTTTAATTTCATCAGTATCATTGGTGTTATCGATTTCATCAGTATTATTATTGTCAATTTCATCAACATCGCTATTGTCGTTAATTTCACTGTCATTAGCAATTTTTTCATTATTATTTATGCCTTCCTCGCCTTCACCTTCTTCATTTAGTTCAGGTTCTTCTTCCGAAGAGGCTCCTCCAGAGAAAATATCTTCTTCAGCTTCTTCTGTTTTATAAATTCTGAGGTCTTGATAGTTAAGAGTGAACCTCCAGGAAACGCCTATTCCTCCGTAGATAACATCAGTACTATTGCTAAAATTCTTACCGATAGAAGCATCGAACTGAAGATTTTCGTTATACAAATAAGCTGCACCTCCTCTAAAAACCAAATCTTTGTAGTAATCACTACTGTATCCTTGTATTTCGACAAATCCGCTCCATCTCGCGTTGAAACTCTTGGTCGTTGTTAGGATTCCTCCCAAGGTCTGATGTTCTGAACTGATATGATTTATCATCAGGTTGGTAACAAAAACCCAACCTCCGCTAAAGTGATTTTGAAGTGCAATCATAGCTCTTGGAGTCCAAGTCGATTGGTCTTGCGGAACATAAGGATTATTCGAAGAGTTCATATTAAATCCTGCATACACTGCAACTGCGGGAATAAACTGCCTCCATTTAAAACGATTTTTTTCTTTCCAACTATACAAATCCTCTTCTTCTTCAAACCCCTTGAACGGGTCATAAACCAAGTATTTAAACCCTAAGGTTGTTGTTTTCATAAAATTTCTTCTGGTTGAAGGTATATCAGGAACTCTGTAACGATCGTTCTGGTATTGTAATTCAGCCACAAATTCAAGCTCTTCTCTCCAAAAGCCATATCTGATGTCTAAATCGGAAAAAAGTCCTTTAGCTTTAATATCAGAAGATTTTTGTTTTTCACGAATGTATGACAATCCACCTTCAATTTGAAAAATAGTATTCCCAACCGAATAAGCCCCGAAAGACTCTCCCGGTCTGTTAGAATTTATAACATCAGTATATTGAGAATAAGTATTACACCCGATAAAACTGATAATTAGTAACAGAGAAAGGCGTAGTTTTCTAACCATATTTTATGATTAATAAATAGAATTCAAATGTAACATTTTTTATTCAGGAATTTTAATTTTGTTAAAAAAAAGTTATTGTCCTAAAGCCACATCTAAGCTCATCATTACAATAAACCCAAGTATGAAACCCAAAGTGGCGATATCCGTATTTTTATTTTGTTGAGTTTCAGGCACAACTTCCTCAATAACCACAAAAATCATAGCTCCTGCGGCAAAAGCAAGAGCGTAGGGTAAGATAGGAGTAAAAAAAGCCACAGCCATTGCTCCGATTACAGCGGCAATAGGCTCAACCAGTGCGGAGGATTGTCCGTACAGAAAACTCTTTTTTCTACTCATTCCCATGCGTCTTAGAGGCATTGCAACGGCAATTCCTTCCGGAAAATTTTGTATTCCGATTCCGATAGCAAGGGTTAATGCACCTACAATGGTAGCTTCGGGAATACCCATTGCTACTCCTCCGAACAAAATTCCGATTGCCAACCCTTCGGGGATATTGTGTAAAGTTATAGCCAAAGTGAGTAAGGTTGTTTTTTGCCAAGGCGTTTTGACTCCTTCGGAGTCTTTTTCTTTGAAATTGATGTGCAAATGGGGTAAAACTTTATCCAATCCGAAAAGAAATAAAGCACCCAATGAAAAGCCAACAGCAGCAGGAATTACCTTTACAAAACCTTCTCCATGGCTCATTGCAATGGCAGGAGAAAGAAGGCTCCAAAAACTGGCAGCAACCATAACTCCTCCGGTAAAACCCAACATTCCGTCAAGTAAAACCTGATTCATTGTCTTAAACAAAAAGACAATCGAAGCACCTAAGGCAGTCAGAAACCAAGTGAACAAACCGGCATAAAGAGCAGCCAATATCGGGTTTATGTTTTCAAAATAAGATACAATTTCATTAAACATAAGGCTGTGTTATTTAACAAAAATATTATTTGAAATAAGTTGAGAAACTGTGATTTCAGAACGATCTACTATTAGTTTTAAAGAATTGTCAAAATCTTCTTTTTCAACAATTTGAATAGTAGAACCTAAAGCAATTTTTTGCTTATCAAGGTATTGTAAAAAAGCAGGAGAAGAGTCTTTTACTCCAACACAAATTAATGTTGTTTTGAGCGGAGCGTCAGAGAGCAATTGCCTTTTAAGTTTTGGCAATTCTCCTTTGTTATTTGGAATAGGGTCTCCGTGCGGATCTTCGGTTGGGAAGTCTAAGAACTTATCAAGCCTGTCAATGAGATTTTCTGATTGTATATGTTCTAACTGTTCTGCAATATCGTGCACTTCGTCCCAAGAAAAGCCAAGTTTTTCTACCAAGAAAACTTCCCACAAGCGATGTTTCCTGACAATATGCATCGCCACTTCTTTTCCTTTTTCGGTAAGTTGAACTCCTTGGTATTTTTTGTAAGCCACCAGACCTTTATCTGCTAATTTCTGAACCATATCTGTAACCGAAGAAGGCTTACTGTCCATAGCATTAGCAATAGCATTAGTGCTGACACCCGAGTCGGAATTCAATGAAAGATGATAAATGATTTTTAGGTAATTTTCTTCTGAATTGGTCATGAGTTTTTACTTTGCAATCGCAAAGCAAAAATACAATTTTTTATTTAAAGTAAATATATTTTTAGTTTAGGCTAAAAAAATAATTTTATACTTGGAGTGATGGTGTGTATAAGGTTTTTCATTTTTTTTTCTAAAAGCTTGCTCTAAAGCTCAGATGAATAATAGAATTTGAGAGTTTTATCTGTTGGTTATCCGTACTTCCGTTGGCGTAAACAAGATTAAAAAGTCCGTTGTTTGTAAATAATCCTAAACCAAAACCAATTCCCAACAGATTTTGCTCTGTGTCTGTAGCTTTATCTTGAAAATATCCGAAATCAGTCAGAGAATGCACATAAATTGAAGGAGCTAAAACGTATCGATATTCGACCATCATTCCTGAAAATAAACTCGCTTGAAGCGAATTTTCATTAAATCCTCTGATAGAATTGATTCCTCCGAAACGATACAATTCGTTAATCACATAACTGTCACTGTCAAGGTAGTATCCGTCAAATTTAAAACTTATGATATTTTTTTCGTTTAAATAAAAATTATTGAAACCGTTTAGATGTACAAAAAACTGTCCGGCATCTCCAAACGAAGATTGTCTGTTGCCCATTCCGCCTTTCAGTACAAAATTTCTTTTTTCGGGAAACAAAAAATCTCCTCTGTTTAATTCAAAATATTCAAAAGCAGAAGTGAAAAACTTGCTCTTGAAATCAGTAAGAGTAGCCGAATTTTGACTTTGAATATCATTGGAGTTTTCAGACGAATATCCTAAATAAGTTCGGATGTTATACCGGATATAATAACCTAAATCCAATCCGGTTTTTGTGTTTTGAAAAGTGCTGTCTTGTTTAAAGATGGTAAGGTTTCCACGAAGGGCAAACGGAGTGTTGAACAAATAAGGTAATTCTCCGGAAAAGCTAAAAGTTTGTTGCTGGTTTCCGTCATTTTTCCAATAGAGTTTGAATTGTTCACCTGTATTTAGGGCATTATTCAGAAGCAAATCTAAATAGCCGGTAAAAGTAACTTCATCGTTTTCGTCTGTATTAAACCCTACATATCCGTCAAAATTACTGGCTTTGGATTTTTCTAAATATAAAAAAACACGGGTAGAATCACGAGTAAACAAAATTTCGGGTTGTTTGAGCTGATTGACAAAAGCAAATCTTTGAACATCCTGATGTAATTCGCTTAGTGTTTGTTGATTAAAAACTCTGTTTTTATACATTCGCTTGAGCTGACGTCTGTGCCCTTCCGGAAACTTTTCGTAACCCATAATCACAACATCATCAAGTTTTCTCTTAGAGCTAATTTGTTCTATTAAATCAGCTTTCAGAATATTATTTTCAAAAGAAAAATTCTCTAAATTTAATTTTGACATCGAATAGCCTTCAATTTCAAGTTTACGCATCAAAGAACTCATAAAACTTTCAATTTCTGAAAATTTCACTGCAATGGTATCTGCTTCAACCAGGTTCATTTCTGTAAGATTTAAAGCCTTGGAAGTAGATATTTTTACAAAATCGGTTTTTTGCCCCAATATAATTGGAAAAGCAAAAACAGTATCATTGATTTTTTGATGAGAAGAAATCCGACTTTGCAAGTACCCGAGTTTTATAATTCTATCTGAAAAATCACTGACTTCATCTGTTACAGATTTCGGATTTTGATGGTGTTTTTGATACGAAAGAGAATCAATTATTTTTTGCTCTGTTGTATTCTCGGAAGATAATTGCAGATAAAAATGTTGGGAAAAAGCAGTATTTCCCCAAATTAGAAACAAAAAACAAACAAAAATCCTCACTTTTTTTAGTAAATTATCCTCAAAAGTAACGGAAAAAAGCAATATTTAGTCTTAAATGTTTTTTATTTTCAATTCTTGTTTTTTGAGGTATTCCAAAGCATACCTCCCTTCGCTGAACAACAAATCAAGAATGGATAAGTTGCTTATAAAGCCGTGTTTTTCTCCAAAGACTTGTGTATAAGGCTCAAACTCAAAAGCAACCTTTTTTCCGTCTGCCAAGTATCTGAAATCTATTGAGTTACAAGGTTCTTTATGGTATTCTGAAGTTTTGTTGAAAGAAAGATTTATTCCTAAACAAGATTGCAGAATCTCAAAAATTTCAAAATTATAATCAATCAGAAAATTGTATTTTTTTTGAAAAAGAGGCAGTAAATCGTCTTCGAAATATTCAAAAAAAGGAGAACTTCTATAAGCCATCTCCAATGATTTAAAATGTATTTTTTGCCAGTTTTCAGAATAATCAATTCGTATTTCTTTATATTTCCTGTGAGGAATTTCTCCCGAATGTTTAACCGGAATATTCAAAAGCTGTTTTCCGTTAGGGCTGTATATGTATGCTCTGTTTCGGTTGGTTTGTTTCTGAAAATTATCCTCAACCTCAAAAGTTATTTTATCAGCCTTGAGCAAGGCTACAAAATGAGCTACGGACGGAAAATAAGTTGGATGCAACAGAATATTCATCTGTGAGGTTTTTTTAAGTAATAAGGATAGCAAATATAAAAGATTTATGAGAGGATAAAAATAAAATTCAAAGTTTGTTGTTTCAGAAATACTTTTCCTACCTTTGCCCCGTCTCAAAGGGGTGCTCCAAATAACGAGCTGAGATTATACCCAAAGAACCTGGGCAGGTAATGCTGCCAAGGGAAAGATAACAAAATCATAGAGTGCACGCTATTTTTTGTTTTCAGTTAAAATCATTATTAATTATTTAACCAAAGAATAATGCCCCTTTTATTCGTAAACATTTTATTTACGGATGAAAAATTTATTCATTACACAAGTCGAAAGAATTGAGAGCCAAAAGCCAAAAGCTAAAAGCCAAAATTTAAAACGACTATCTATTCACTATTGGCTATTGGCTATTGGTCTTTGGATTATGCCTATTGCCATTATGGCACAAGAACAAGATAGTATTGTAATCAAAGAACAAATAATTGACGAAATCTTAATTACAGGTGTGCGAGCGACTTCTCAAACTCCAGTAACTTTCAGCAATGTAAGTAAAGAAGAGCTGAAATCTAGAAATTTAGGTCAAGACATTCCAACACTTTTGGGGTATTTACCTTCGGTTGTGATGACTTCGGATGCTGGAAACGGAATCGGATATTCAGGAATCAGAGTGCGTGGGTCGGATGCAACACGTGTGAACATTACCATTAACGGAATTCCGTATAACGACTCGGAAAGTCACGGAACATTTTGGGTAAATATGCCTGATTTGGTTTCGTCTGTTGAGAATATTCAGGTGCAACGAGGTGTCGGAACTTCAACCAACGGAGCTGGAGCCTTCGGAGCCAGTATCAATTTACTTACGGATGCAGTTCAGGAAAAAGCCAGTGCAGAAATTTCGAATTCATTCGGGAGTTATAACACTTGGCGACACAACGTAAAGTTCTCAACTGGAAAAATTGGAGAACATTTCGAGCTTTCCGGACGTTTATCCAAAATCAAATCAGACGGATATATCGATAGAGCTTGGGTAGATATGAAATCTTATTTCCTTCAAGGAGCTTATCAGGATGATAAAAGATTGATAAAAGCTGTAATGTTTGGTGGTGATCAAGTAACGTATCAGGCTTGGAACGGACTTGAGGATTTAGACAAACTCGAAAATGACCGAACCTATAATACTTCGGGCGAAATGTATGACAGAGACGGAAACTTTTTAGGCTTTTACAAAAACGAAACCGACAACTACAAGCAAGACCACTATCAACTGCATTGGAACGAAAAACTTTCGAATAATTGGAATACAAATCTGGCTTTTCATTACACCAGAGGAGAAGGATTCTACGAAAATTATAGAAATAATAACGATTTATCAGACTACGGAATTGCTCCTGTTGTAGTAGATGGTGAACTTATCGAAAAATCAAATGTCGTACGTCAGAAATGGTTAGTCAATCACTTTTACGGAACGGTTTTCTCTGTAAATTATCGTGATAATGACTGGAATGTGATTTTGGGCGGAGGATTAAACAAATATGAAGGCGACCATTTCGGATACATTACGTATGCTCGAGAAGTGCCTTTACAGAATTATCCTCATTTGTATTATTTTGATTCGTCTGTCAAGATCGATGTGAATTTCTACGGAAAAGCAAATTATAAAATTTCCGAAAAATGGAACGCTTTTGCCGATATGCAATACCGAGCTGTTGGTTATAAAGCCAACGGTCAAGAAACCGGATTGGTTGATGACAATTTTGGATTCTTTAACCCGAAAGCAGGAATTACTTATTATGTCAACGATACGAATAGCCTTTATTTTTCGTATGCCAGAGCCAACCGTGAGCCTAACCGTGATGATTACGAAAACGGGAATCCAAAACCGGAAACTCTCGACGATTTCGAATTAGGTTGGAGATTGAACAAAGAACGCTTTAAACTGAATCTGAACGGTTATTATATGCGATACCAAAATCAATTGGTTTTGACTGGAGCTTTGAACGATGTCGGTGCTCCTGTACGGGAAAATTCGGGTGATTCGTACCGTTTAGGAATCGAAGCAGATGCTACAATTGTCGCTTCTGATAAATGGATTTTCCGTCCGAATATCGCTGTCAGTCAAAATAAAAACATTGACTTTTTTACAGAAAGAGATGGTGAATTGCAAGATTTAGGAAATACAAACATCGCTTTTTCGCCTAATGTAATTCTGTCGAATAGTATTACGTTTATTCCGATGGAAAATATGCAAATTTCGCTTTTATCGAAATATGTTGGAAGTCAATATATGAGCAATTTAGATTTGAAAAGCTCTAAACTTGATTCGTATTTTATCAACGATTTAAATGCTTCTTATACCCTAAAAACCAATAAAGTGTTTGAATCCATCACTATTTTAGCATTAGTAAACAATATTCTGGACGAAAAATATATCTCTAACGGATATTTCTATTCGTATGATGTAGATCAAACAACATTTGATGTGGCAGGATATTATCCGCAAGCTAC
>JBAYPE010000005.1:0-91242 GCA_041677865.1 Flavobacteriaceae bacterium | reverse complement strand
ATTTCCGATTGAAAAAATGTGTAAGGTTTTAGAGGTTGGTTCTAGTGGATATTATAAATGGAAAAACAAACCTATTTCCAATAGAACAGCTAGAAAAAATGAGATAAAACAGCAAATAACAGACATTTATTTTGCTTCAAAACAGCGTTATAGAAGTCCGAGAATTACCATTGAATTAAATGCATTGGGTTACAAAACATCACGTATAACCGTTGCAAAATACATGAAAGAGCTTGGTTTGAAAAGTAAATTAAGTAAGAAATTTAAAGTTACAACCGATTCAAAACACAACTATTTAGTTGTAGATAATGTTTTAGATAGAGGTTTTGCAGTTGATCAACCATCAAGAGTTTGGGTTTCCGACATAACTTACATCCAAACCAAAGAAGGATTTTTATACTTGACAACCATTATTGACCTATACGACCGGAAAATGATTGGATGGAGTTTAAGTAATGGGATGAGTACTGAAGAAACATCTCTTGCTGCATGGAAAATGGCCATAAGAAACAGAAGTGTTCAAAAAGGATTAATTTTTCATTGCTTCGCCAGTTCGAGCAGAGCTCTCGGGTCCGATAGAGGCGTTCAATATGCAAACAAGAAATTTGCCAATATAATTGAATCTTATGGCGTTATTAGAAGTATGAGTAGAAAAGGAAATTGTTGGGATAATGCAGTGGCTGAGAGCTTTTTTAAATCATTAAAAACCGAATTAATTTACGGTAATAAACTCATAATGAAACAACAAATGGAACTAGAAATCTTTGAATACATAGAAATCTGGTACAACAAAAAAAGACGACACGGTGCATTGAATTACAAAACAATCGAAGAATTTAATAATCAAAACAACATTTATAAAAATGTCGCTTAACTTAAACTGTACTTTTTATTTGCATATCCAGTCTTGACAAAGACGTAATACGTGATATTATCCGTGAAGAAATAAAAAAGCAGTCAAATCTGTAAGAATACGTAGAGCGTATCAACTACAAATCTCTTTTCTTTAATAGTCGGTATGACCAATATATGAACAGTGCTGTCCAAATCAGTACAATCAGAATCTGAAGGTAATTAACCTCATAAATATTTTCGTTAGTGATTCCCGCTTGTTGTTCTGCATTTCGGATAACCGAGAGTCTTCGTGCCGGATTAAAAATCAACAAACTCATTGATTCTAATGGAAAGAATCTCGAAACACTTTCGGCTATTTCCGTTCCTTTGAACAATCCCCACTTCATAATTCCGTACAATATCCATTCGATGATACTCCACAGAATCAAAAATCCTAAGGCAAAGGCAGAACGCTTGACTAAAATTCCCAGAAACAAACAGAAAGAGAAAAATCCGAGAAGTTTTACCAAATAAGCCAGCAAATAATCAACATCGGTCAAAACAATTGAAAGCTCTGTATAAGACGAAAAACTATATCCTAAAATTACCGAAAGTAAAAAAATAAAAAATGTAGAACCCAAAGCAAACAAAGCCACTACCAAAAATTTAGACAACACAAATTCCTTTTTGCTCAATCCGTCAATCAGGTTTTGTTTGAGCGTTCCGTAGCTGTATTCATTTGCCATCATCGAGACGATTACCACAGCCAAAAATATCTTCAAGAGTCCGGCCACATAGGTGTTAAAATGCCATATAAACGGAAAATTAAAAATCCCTTGTTCGGCTATTCTGAACGGTACACCTCCTATGGTGAACTCAATAGAAGCAATCAGAGATATAAAACAAAGAATCACAAAATAAGAAATAATAAGCGCTTTTGAAGCTCGATTTTTCCAAAGTTTTTGAAGTTCTATAGAGAGAAGTCTTTTCATTGATTGATGATTGATGATTGATGATTGATGATTGATGACTGATGATTGATGATTGACGACTGATGATTGATGATTGATGATTGATGATTGATTGATTGCAGAAGGATTCGTAATTAATTATTATTCGTAATTTGAAGGAATTGTTCTTCTAAGCTGTGTTTGCGTTTTACTAAATGAGTTAGTGTGATATAATTATCAAAAACCAATCGGTTTAAATCTTTGGCTTGGAGCGGAGCTTTGAGATACACGACTAATTTTCCGTCTTCGATTTCGATATTTTTTACTGATGGGTGACCGGTTAAAACTGATTTCAGCTTTTGGTTATCGTCAGAATCCAATTCAAAAAAACCTTCGTTTGAGGTCATTCCGTTTACGGTTCCGCAATAGAGCATCGTGCCTTTTTTGAGTACTACAACGTGCGAACATACTTTTTCTACTTCGTCAAGCAAATGTGAGGCCAGCAGAATGGTCGTACCTTGATTGGCAATTTGGCGGATAATATCTCGGATTTGGCGGATTCCTTGCGGGTCGAGTCCGTTGGTGGGTTCGTCTAAAATCAATATTTCGGGATCGTTCAAGAGAGCAGAAGCAATAGCCAGACGCTGTTTCATTCCCAACGAAAATGTTCGAAATTTGCTGTCTTTTCTCTCCAAAAGTCCGACTAATTCTAATTTTTCGTCAATTTTGGAATAAGGTGCTTTTTTGATTTGGGCTACTAATTTCAGATTGTCGTAAGCGGTCATATACGGATAAAAATTAGGACGCTCGATAATTGCTCCCACTTTTTTGAGTGCTTGATGCGTGTCGGCAGTACCTCCAAACCAAGAATAATTACCTCCGGTTTTGTTTACCACATTAAGAACAATGCCCAGGGTAGTTGATTTTCCACTTCCGTTCGGACCTAATATTCCGTACACATTGCCTTTTTCGATTTCGAAAGAAACCTGATTGACAGCTTGTAATCCGTTAAAATTTTTAGAAAGATGCTCTAATGTAAGTATCGTTTTCAAAAGAAAAATGTTTTTAGATTCGAAATTATTAGTAAGACGAATTTAAAAACAAAATGTTACAATGCTTGTATTTTTTTATTGAATTTCTGCAGAAAGTCCTGCCTCTAAAAGTGCGGAACATTTCGGGACAAGTTCCGATAATTTTCCTGTTTTTACTTCACATTTTCCGGTATAATGCACTAAGATCGCACATTGCTCGGCCTGTAGCGGTTCGTGATCGCAAATGGTAATAAGCATTTCGATTACGTGATCAAAAGTATTTACATCATCATTAAACAAAATGATTTTGTTCAAATTCGAAACAGCTTCTTCAATTAAAACCTCTTCTAAAACTCTTTCTTTGGTGCTCATTTCTTTTCGTATTTTAGGGCTACCCAATTATCTTTATCGTGTTGGCTCTGAAATTGGAGTCCGTTTTGCCTACAACTCTCATCAATAATCGGAATATCTTCTGTATAAAATCCGCTCAAAAATAATAAACCTCCTTTATTTAAACAAGAGGAGTATGCTTTCATATCGTTAAGCAAGATGTTTCGATTGATATTGGCTATAATCACATCGTATTTTTTTCCTTGCAAAAGCGAAGCATCTCCTTCATATACAGAAATTTCTTTGCAATTGTTTCGTTCTGCATTTTCAATCGAATTCAAGTAACACCAACTGTCAATATCAATGGCGTCAATAGGTTTTGCTCCTTTCATCTCTGCCAAAATAGCTAAAATTGCTGTTCCGCAACCCATATCCAAAGTTTTTTTACCGATCAAATCCGTTTCCAATAAATGCTGGATCATCATTGAAGTCGTCTGATGATGTCCCGTTCCGAAGCTCATTTTCGGTTCGATTACGATTTCGTATTTTACATCTTTACTCGGGTGAAACGGAGCTCTGATGTAACATTTCTCTCCAACTTCAATCGGGTTGAAGTTCTTTTCCCATTCCTCATTCCAGTTTACCGTTTCAATATGTTCAACTTCATACAAAATCTCAAATTCCGGATTTTGCAGAATCATCACATCAGACAAAATATCATCTGTATGTAAAGCCGCCTGAACAAAAGCAGAAAGTCCTTTGTCTGTTTCTTCAAAGCTCTCAAAGGCTGTATCCTGAAGCTCTGCCAATAATATTTCGCTTCCTAACTCTCTTGGCTCAACAGTAAAATGGTAGGCTATGTACATTGAAATTTTTGTGTTTGATGTTGGCGGCAAAGATAAGGATTTCATAGTCAGATATAAATTAACGAAATTATAAAACCTCGTATTTTTCTGTTTTCAGATATCAAATCAAAAAACTATCTTTGTTTCTTGCGAAAAAAATCGATGAATCTACCTTATTTCATAGCAAAAAGACTTACGACAACAACCCAAAAACAAGTAAGCATTTCAAGTCCGATACTGACTATTGCGGTTATTGCCATTGCATTGGGAATCATTATGATGTTAGTTTCGGTAGCCACGGGAATCGGGCTTAGAGAAAAAATTCGAGAGAAGATTTCGGCTTTTAACGGACACATTATCATTTCTAATTACGACAACAACCAATCGGAAGTAAGCCTTACCCCTATTGATAAAAAGCAGGAGTTTTATCCGAACTTTACATCGGTAAATGGAATAAATCACATTCAGGCTGTCATTACCAAAGCAGGAGTTATCCGAACAGAAACTGCTTTTGAAGGAATCATTTTTAAAGGAGTAGGTACAGATTATAAGTTTCAGAATTTAGAAGAATATCTGGTTGAGGGGCGAATTCCGAATGTTGCCCAAGAGCGAGAAAATGCCGAAGTTTTGATTTCGGAATACTTGGCAAACAGAATGGAGTTCAAAATTGGAGATAAGTTTACCACTCATTTTCTGAAAGACGATCCGGGCGAAAGACCAAATTTACGGCACTTTGAAATTGTAGGAATTTACAATTCGGGATTTCAGGAATTTGATGCAAATTTTGTGCTGGGAGATATTCGGCATTTGCAAAGAATGAACCGTTGGGGAGCTGACCAAATCGGGCATTTTGAGGTTTTTATTGACGATTTTGATCAAATTGCACAAAAAGGGAATGAAATTCACATGCAGACTCCTCCTACACTCGATACACAAACCATTGCAGAGAAATACTATTCTATTTTCGATTGGTTGAAAATAACCGATTCTAACATCTATCTGATTATCGTTTTGATGTTGCTTGTCGGGGTCATCAACATTGCTGTGGCTCTTTTGGTGATGATTTTGGAAAGAACCCAAATGATTGGAATTCTCAAAGCTTTGGGAGCTGATAACTGGAGCGTGCGAAAAATATTTTTGTACAATGCTTTTTATTTGATAACTCGAGGAATTCTGTGGGGAAATATCATCGGAATCGGAATGTTGCTCATTCAGAAATATTTTGGTGTGATTAAACTCAACCCTAAAAATTACTACGTAAACCAAGCTCCTGTATATCTGAATTTGGATTATATTTTGGCTCTGAATATCGGAACAATTGTAGTCTGTCTGACCATGCTTTTGGTTCCATCGTACATCATTACTAAAATCTCTCCCGTAAAAGCCATACGTTTTGAATAATTAAAACGAATTCGTTTTTTGGTTTTATTCCCATATCAACCTGTGGTCGCATTGACCAACTGAAAAACAGTATATGTTTTAGGTTCTGTTTTCTTTTCTTTCAAAATCCGTATCTTTGAGCTTTCGCAAAAAAATGATTTCAAAGAATACGATAGATACAGTTTTTGAAGTGGCTCGAGTAGAAGAAGTCATCGGAGATTTTGTACAACTCAAACGGGCAGGAAGTAACCTGAAAGGCCTCAGTCCGTTTGCTGACGAAAAATCTCCTTCATTTATGGTATCTCCGACCAAACAGATTTGGAAAGATTTCAGCTCGGGGAAAGGAGGAAATGTGGTTTCATTTTTGATGGAACACGAGCATTTTTCGTATCCGGAAGCCATTCGGTATTTAGCCAAAAAATACAATATCGAAATCGAAGAAACCGAGCAAACTTCGGAAGAAAAAGAACAGGCTTCGGAAAAAGAAAGTATGTATTTGGTTTCGGAATTTGCCAAAAAATACTTTAACGAGGCATTAATCCACACCGAAGAAGGAAAAGCCATCGGACTTTCGTATTTCAGAGAACGAGGATTTACCAATCAAACCATCGAAAAGTTTAGTTTAGGATATTCGCCTGATAGTTGGACAGCTCTGACAGATGAAGCTCTAAAAAGCGGATATACATTGGAGTTCTTAGAAAAAACAGGGCTTACTATTGTTAAAGACGATAAAAAATTCGACCGATTCAAAGGCAGAGTAATGTTTCCGATTCAGAGTATGTCAGGTAGGGTCTTGGGCTTTGGAGGAAGAATCCTGACCCAAGACAAAAAAGCGGCAAAATATCTGAATTCGCCCGAAAGCGAAATCTATCACAAAAGTAAAATTCTTTACGGACTATATCAGGCAAAACAAACCATTGCCAAAAATGACAACTGCTATTTGGTCGAAGGTTATACCGATGTGATTCAGTTCAGCCAATCGGGAATTGAGAATGTAGTGGCTTCGTCCGGAACGGCTCTTACTCCGGATCAAATCCGCCTGATAAGCAGATTGACCAACAATATCACGGTGCTTTTTGACGGAGATGCTGCAGGGCTTCGAGCTTCCATTCGAGGAATTGATTTGATTCTGGAAGAAGGAATGAACGTCAAGGTTTGTACGTTTCCAAACGGAGAAGACCCTGACAGTTTTGCCAAGAAAACTTCGTTTGAGGATTTGACGCTGTATTTAGAAGAAAATGCGAAAGACTTTATTCAGTTCAAGGCTTCACTTCTGAACCAAGATGCTCAAAACGACCCAATAAAAAAAGCAGAACTCATCAGGGATATGGTAACGAGTATTTCTAAAATTCCCGATAGGATAAAACGCGAGGTTTATGTCAAAGAAACTTCACGAATTATGGATATTTCGGAAGATGTTTTGGCAAATACACTGGCTCAAATCCTAAGAAAAGAACAATACGATTCGTCTAAAAAATCGTTTGAAGAAAACAAAAAAATAGAAGCAGTAAAGCGTGAAGAATCACAACTCGAAAGAGTTGATTTTTTGAGTGTTATTGAAGAAAATATTCTTAAAATTCTTTTGAATCACGGAGATAAAGTATTAACCTTTGAAGACTACACTCACGTTGAAACCCAAGACAAAGAGATTGAGTTAAAGGCTTTTAAAAAAAACTACAAAGTTTATGACCGAATTTATTTGAGTCTTCAGGAAGATGAGTTGGAGTTTTCAAACGAAAAATTCCGTGCTGTTTACCATCACGTAATGTCATATCTTCAGGCTAACGAAGTGTTTAACAAAGAAAAATTCATCTCTGAAACTCCACAAGAATTAGTTTCGGAAATCACAGATTTGTATATGTCCGAAGAAAAATACCGATTGGATAAATGGGAGTCCAAAAATATTTTCCCCAGAACAAAAGACCAAGACCTTGTAATTCTGCAAAACGTAAACGAAACCATTCTGAATTTCCGTTGTTACCTGCTCTATCAACTCATTGGAGATTTGATGAATCAACTTAAAGACAAAGATAGCCAAACCGATAACTCGGAGGCTCTTTCGGAAATCGTGCACTACGGAGAATTGCGAAAGTTTTTGTTCTCCCTTTTAGGAAATGTAACTCCGCTTAATCATTTTTCACAATACAACTAATACTCTATTTTTGATCTGTTGGAAAAATGGGGGGACTTACAAAACATCTTAGCTCCTTTGACAATCTCGATTATTTTTATACATTGCTTCACTTAGTTTTACTAAATTAGCCAAGACAAAAACTTGTATGTTTAAATGTCTGAAAGAATTAGAATATTTTGCTTTTTTGCCGTATTGCTTTTTTGTAGTTTGGGACATTCGCAAGAGCCCGAAAGTCAAATCAGTAAAGACACCATAAACCCCAAACAGAAAGAAGCCCTTCAAAATTTAGAACAAAAAGCAAAAGAAAAAGGAGGTTTTGCCAGGTTTACCCATAAATTGATTTTCAGACCTATACGAAGGCGTTCCAGCAGTAATTTACCTGACCAAAACTCGATTCTGTACAAAGAATTTGAAGGTAAAATCATTCGCAATATAAACATTACCACACTTGACCCTTTTGGTTTTTCTGTTTCAGATACGCTCAGAAAACCGGAAAATTGGGGTGAAAGAGCCGGAAATTCATTACATATAAAGTCAATGAACAGCACCATACGGAACTTATTGCTTTTCAAAAAAAATCAACCTTTGGATTCACTTATCGCACAAGAATCCGAACGTCTTATTAGAAGCCAGAGATATGTCAGAAGAGTGTTAGTCGAGCCCATTCGAATATCCGAAACATCAGATTCGGTTGATATAAACATTCGAGTTTTAGACTCCTGGAGTTTAGTTCCCACAGGAAGTATTTCTTCTTCCCGAATGAATTTTGAAATCTCGGAGCGTAATTTTCTCGGATTAGGACATACTTTCAGAAATGACTTTCAGCAACGTTTTGACGATTCGGAAAATGCTTACGGAGCCAGATATATTATCCCAAATATCAGAAATACCTACATCAACACTACCTTTACTTATGATTTAGATGTGAATGATAATTCGTTAAAAAGCGTAGAAATACAAAGGGATTTTTTCTCTCCACTTACCAAATGGGCAGGAGGAGTTTATTTTGACGAACGATTTTTAACAGACTCTCTGCCCGATATTTCGGGAGAATTTGCCTTACAGAATTTCAAATCTCGAAATCAGGAGTACTGGGGCGGAAGAGCGTTTAATCTGTCGGGATTCAATGAAGAGGCAGACAGAACGCTCAATCTGGTTACTACATTGGGGTTTTATTCTACCGCTTTTTCCGAAAAACCAAGTATTGAGTATGACAGCATCGGGTTTTTCTCTAATAACAGGACTTATCTGATGAGCATCGGTATTACCTCAAGACGATTTGTAAAGGACAGATACCTCTTTGAATATGACCGAACAGAAGATGTAGCTATCGGAAAAGTATATTCCATCACAGGTGGTTTTCAGGATAAAAATAACCTCCGACGAATGTATCTCGGAACAAAGTATTCGTTCGGAAATTACTATGATTTCGGTTTTTTTGGAAGTGATTTTGAGGTAGGAACATTCTTCAATAACGGAAAAACAGAACAAGGAATAATCAGGGCTAGAGCCATCTATTTTACAAAACTCCGACAAATTGGTTCATGGTATTTCCGACAGTTTATAAAACCCGAAATCGCTTTCGGATTCAACAGAGTTCCCATTATCAAAGACCAATTTACACTAAGTGGAAGAAACGGAATTGAGGGGTTTAACAGCAGAGTACTCGGAACACAAAAAGCGCTGTTATACTTGCAAACCCAATCGTATGCCCCTGGGATTTGGTACGGTTTCCGTTTCAGTCCTTTTTTGAATTTTACCTTCGGAGCGATTGGAGAAGAAAATCATTCTCTTTTTAAGAGCCGACTTTATACAAAAATAGGTTTGGGAGTTTTGGTTTCAAATGACTTTTTGGTGTTTAACCAATTCCAACTCTCGGTTGCTTTTTATCCTACAATTCCTTTTGAAGGCGATAATATTTTTAAAACCAATACTTTTAAGAACGATGATTTCATTCTTCAAAACTTTAGAATAGAACAACCGGAGGTTATTCGGTTAGAATAGGAAAAATATTGATTTATGAGCCACAGATAATAATTAAACCATGGCATCTACCATTAAAACGACAATGCCAAACAAACATCGTTTTAGAATCTTGGGTCGGGAGTTTTTCGTTTTTCCCATTTAATGTCCTGAAGCATAGATGATTTGATTCCGATAAAGAACCCCCAATGGGTATTTACTCCATACGGAACCCACGAAAAATCCATTCTCCACGAGAGTAAGTCTCTCTCAAAACGAAGTTGAGTAAAAGTAATTCCATTCTGAACAAAATCATATCCGGTAGAAACTCCAATCTTCCATTTGTCTGATAAATCAACATTACCCGAAACCATAAGCGAATTAGAGGTTATTTCGTTTTGTCTAAAGTCATTACTATACGTTACCGAATAGGCTAATCGCAAATCCCAAGGTATTTTAATGGAATAAAAATCACTTATATTCGAAGTGTTTTTGTCTTCTTTCCCACTCCTGTTTTGTCGGTTAGATTCCATATCCGAACCGAATAAATCGTCTTCTCTCCCTCCGTTTCTGGCTCCTATGTCATTATTTCCTGTTGAGCTTCTTCCTTCAAAATCCGAACTCGAAAAAGAGTAATTTAGCGTAAAGTTTGCTCCTGCTAATCTGAAAAGACTTCCTCCGTTATCTATATTGAATTTATCAATTCTTCGGTTGGAATTACTCAAAGCGTACGGGTCTAAACGAGCAATCAGATTCATATTTAGCTTTCCTTCCATCAACGTAGTTCCTGCATTCATACTTACAGGACTCCATCTTAACGAATCGGTAGCCATATTATAGGAAGTTGCAAAGTTAAGAGCATTAAGCAACATCAGTTTTTTAGGTTCGGTTTTGGTAGAATCCCTTTCTCTTACTTTGGCTTCAAAGGAGTTAGCTAAATTAAAACCCAAACTACTGGCATAATTATTATTGGGCGCTCCATAGAGTCCTCCTTCAAAACGGGTATATTCTCGCATAGTAGTACCCATAGCATCAATGGGATACTCATCGTAATACTGTTCAAAGGCAGGAGAATAGTTATACGAAACCGAAGGTCTTGCAGTATGTCTTAGTGCCTGTACTTTTTTATCCTTCCCAAAGTCGAATGTACCATAAATGGTAGTTCCGACACTAGTAGAAAAATTATAGGTTCGGAAAGCGTCAAAGCCGTTTATATTAACTATCGTATCTCTGTCAGTAGTAAAATTCCTGTATTTATTAATGGTATTCATCGTCCAAACTTCGTTATAACTGAATGACAACGGAATACTAAAGTGCTTTAGGACTTTAAAATTGGTGCTTACAGGAATAGAATGTTGCATTCCCGTTCTTCCTTCCTGAAACATTTGAGAAGTAAAAAACAAAGAATCGGTTGTGGTATAACTGTTTTTTGCATTCAGGTTGTACTGAAAATTAATGTTTTTGATAATTCCTTTTTTACTTTCATCTCTTGACGCAAACGGATAAATTCTGTCCACGCTCAACTGCAAGGTCGGTAGTGTCATATCAATCCGCTGGGTTTGCGTATTTTGCGAATGTGTAGCTGTAAGCGACATATTTACCTGAGGAATCGTGTTGAATGTTTTAGAATAACTCACCGAAGAGCTCAGGGTGTTATTCATTCTCGAACTTACATTTATTTGGTTTATCGAATTCTGGAAATACGTACTACTACCCAAATTGACCGAAGCCGAAAATCGGGAACTCGGATTGGATTTTTGGTCTTGCTGATGACTCCACTGGATGTTGTAAATTCTTGTTTTGGAATAATCGGGAAAACCTCTTTGGCTGTTTATCAAATTTTCGAGTCTTATGTTTGTGCTTCCACGGAATTTATACCTCCACGCATAACTTGACTGAAAACGCAATCCGTAACTTCCATTGGTATAATAATCTCCTAAAACAGCCAAATCATAATGGTCGGAAAGAGCAAAATAATATCCTCCGTTTTGCAAAAAATATCCTTGTGTGTTGTTGTCTCCAAAAGTGGGAACAATAAAACCCGAAGTGTTTTTGGTGGTAATCGGGAAAAACGCAAACGGAAGTCCCACAGGCGTCGGAACGTCCATAATTACCATATTAGTAACTCCAACCACAACCTTTTCTCCGGGAACCATTTTTAGTTTTCGAGTGTGAAAATAGTATTCCGGATTGTCAATATCGGTAGCTGTGGTAAAAATGGCATCTTTCATATAAAAAACCGAATCGTTTTCTCTTTTGGTATAAGGTGCTTTTATCCTCATTTCTCCTTGCTCGGTTCTCGAACCGTAAACCAATGCTTTTCCGGTATCAAAGTTATAACGCATCGAATCGGGCTCAACTATATTTTGTCCTTGGGTAAATTTCGGAATCTGAGTATAAACTCCCGAAGTATCAACAATTCCTTTTGCATATACTTCATTTTTGTTATAATCTATGATGATTTCTCCTGCCTCAAGTTCCATATCCATATACTTTATAAATGCCTGATTATAAAGTTTGGAAATTCTCTTTTTGTGATTTATTGTATTATAATCTTTTGCTTTACGTGCAATAATTCCTTCGAGCTTGTCTTTTTTAGGCTTGAGTGAATCTGCAGGAATTGTAATTTCTTCTGGTAGTTCTGTAGTCTGAACTCTTATAGAATCGGTTGTTTGCTTGGGCTTGGTATCGGTAGTATTTAACGGAGATTCTTGCGAATATATACTCACAGGGAAAATGCTCCAAAAAAATGTCCAAAAAACGATATGAAATAGCTTGGTTCGCAAAGGTTTTAGTTCTATTTTTGTAAATTTATGGCTTAATTTTTGAACGGGGCAAACTTACGGATATTTTTTTTAGCAAGATTACGCCTTTATGAAAATTATAACCACAACTAATGGATTTTGCAAAGATAAAACTATTAAACAATGAATATTAAATCAAAAATTTGTTTCGCTATTTTTTGCGGATTATTATTGACTTCTTTTCCTTCTTTTGCACAAAAAATGGATGAATTCAGAGTTGTTCTCGATGCCGGACACGGAGGAATTGGCAAAGGCGGAGACCCGGGAGCTGTTCGCAACGGAGTTAAAGAAAAAGATGTGAATTTGGCAGTAACTCTCAAAATAGGAAAACTACTAGAAAAGTACGAGGATATAGAGGTGCTGTACACTCGGAAAACTGATGTTTTTATTCCATTAGACAAAAGACCAAAGTTTGCCAACAAAGAAAAAGCCAATATTTTTATCTCTATACATTGCAATTCGGTAGATAATATTCGTCCTTTCGGAACAGAAACTTATGTGCTGGGGGTTGCCAGAGACAAACACAGTTTGGAAGTCGCAAAACGAGAAAACTCCGTAATATTTTTGGAGGAAAACTACGAAGAAAAATATCAGGGTTATAATCCAAACAATCCCGAATCGGTTGTAGGATTAATGCTTTTGCAAGGAGAATACAAAAACCAAAGCATTTTGTTGGCAAGTGCCATTCAGAATGACTTTACCAACAATCTCAAAAGAAACGACCGAGGCGTTAAAGAAGCAGGGTATTTGGTTTTGAGAGACTGTGCTATGCCTGCCATTCTGATTGAGCTTGGCTTTTTATCACACAAAGAAGAAGCAGCCTACTTAGCTTCAGAAAAAGGACAAAACCAATTAGCTCAATCTATTGCTAACGCTATTGTCAGTTATAAAAACGAACATTATTCGTATTCTGAACCCTTCGAGTACTCTCCTATCGCTGAAAATACCGACTCTAATAGCACAAAAACCGAATCCATAGATAACAACCATGCTATTTTTAAAGTTCAGATTTCGGCAAGTGGAAATAATTTAGAAACCAAACCGCAAAACTTTAAAGGATTGAATACTATTTCAAAAACAAAAGATGGAAGTCTGTACAAATATTTTTACGGAGAAACCAACAGTTACCAAACCGCTCAAAACTTGCTCAGTCAAGCTAAAGAAAAAGGGTTTAAAGATGCTTATATAGTGGCTTTTAAAGAAGGAAAACAAGTCAAAGTATCTGAGGTTATCAACTAATTTAGAAAGATTCTACTCTAATATTAACTTAATTTTGCACTAAAATTTTACCGTTTTGAAACTATCAAGAGAAATAAAAACAGCTCTACTCGTAATTACTTCAATTTTAATCTTCGTTTGGGGATACAGCTTCTTAAAAGGGAAAGACTTGTTTAGTTCGTACAAAAATTATTATGCTATTTATGACAATGTAGAAGGATTGTCTGCCTCTGCTCCCGTTACACTCAACGGACTTGGAGTAGGAAAAGTAAACGGTATAACCATAAATCAACAAGGAAAATTAGTGGTGGAAGTTCAGATAAAAACTGACTTTCCTATTTCAAAAAGTAGTTTATTACAGGTTTATGAACCCGGATTTATCGGAGGTAAACAAGTTGCCATTATCCCAAACCTGGAAGATAATGTTATAGCAAAAGACGGAGATACGCTACGTAGTGCTGTACGTTTAGGAATGATTGCCAAAGCAGGTGGTCAACTGGCTCCTATTCAAACCAAAGTAGAACATACCCTGACAAGTGCAGATAGTTTGCTTACCAATTTCAACACTTTGCTCAATACAGAAAACAAAGAAAATCTTTCGGTTGCTATTGCAGAACTGGCTCAAACTATGAAAACCTTGAATTCTGCTTCAAAAACATTAGATAAAATGCTGGCAACCAATCAGCAGAATATTGACCAAATGATGAGCAGCCTAAACGAAACATCAGCCAACTTTGCTGAGATTTCGAGTTCACTGACTGAAGCTGATTTAGGAAAAGTTGTAAAGGATTTAGAGTCTACTTTGGCAAATGTCAATAAAATGATGACAGATATAGAATCCGGAAAAGGAACATTAGGAAAACTGATGAAAGACGAGGCGATGTACAACAATTTATCGGCTGCCTCTAAAGAATTAGAACTATTACTGCAAGACGTAAGGCTGAACCCAACCCGGTATATAAATATTTCGGTGTTCGGAAAAAAGAACAAACCTTATGTAGCACCTGAACAAAACGAATAGGAACTTTATTGATGGTCTATGAGTATGATATCTAATATTATTTTTGCTTTACTTCTTGTCGTAGGAGTCGGATTTTTCGTAAAAAACGTCAAACAGCTTATCAGAAACATCAAATTAGGACAGGCGGTAAACCGTACAGACAATCCGAAAGAGCGTTTCAAAAATATGTTTTTGGTAGCGTTCGGACAAAAGAAAATGTTCAAAAGACCAGTTCCTGCTCTACTGCATTTTGTTATTTATGCAGCTTTTATAATTACTCAAATCGAGCTTATCGAAATTCTGATTGATGGATTATTCGGAACTCATAGAATTTTTAAACCTTCGCTCGGAGGATTCTATACCTTTATCATCAGTTTTATAGAGGTTTTATCGGTATTGGCATTGATAGCTACTGTAGCTTTCTTGTCACGTAGAAACTTATTAAAGCTACCTCGTCTGAACAAAAAAGAACTACTCGGATGGCCTAAAAAAGATGCAAACCTTATCTTGATAATGGAAATCATTTTGGTCACTTGCATTTTTACGATGAACGGAACCGATGAGGTGTTATACAACAGAGGATTATCTCATTTCGAAGGACAAGGAAGTTTCCGATTTACTGTAACCCAACATTTAGGACCAGCAGTATTTGGCTCTTTATCAGAAGGAGCTCTTTTGGTTTTAGAAAGAATCGGTTGGTGGGGACACTTTGTGATGGTGTTGGCATTTTTAAATTATTTGTATTATTCAAAGCATTTACACATTTTGCTGGCTTTTCCTAATACGTATTTTGCTGACCTTAATCCGTTAGGGAAATTTGAAAATAACTCGACCGTAACCAATGAAGTGAAGTTGATGATAGACCCAAATGCAGACCCTTTTGCTGCTCCAACTCCTGATGAAAATGCGGTTCCTGCTAAATTCGGAGCCAGTGATGCAACTGATTTGGATTGGTTCCAGTTGCTAAGTGCTTATACTTGTACAGAGTGTGGTAGATGTACTTCGTCTTGTCCTGCCAATATTACAGGAAAAAAATTATCTCCTCGTAAAATCATGATGGACACTCGTGACCGAATCGAAGAAATAGGCAGAAACATTACCAAAAACGGAGGAAAATTCGTAGATGACGGAAAACAATTGCTTAACGATTATATTACACCCGAAGAACTTTGGGCTTGTACCACTTGTAACGCTTGTGTAGAAGAATGTCCGGTAAGCATTAGTCCGCTTTCAATAATTATGGATATGAGACAATATTTGGTAATGGAACAAAGTGCTGCTCCTGTCGAGCTCAATAATATGATGACCAATATCGAAAATAATGCAGCTCCGTGGCAGTATAACCAAATGGATAGACTAAACTGGAAAGACGAGAATTAAATCGTATTTTGAATGATGAATTTTAAATTTTGAATGAACCAAAGCAATTTAAAATTCAAAACTTAAAATTTAAAATAATAAAAGATGATGCAAGTACCAACAATGGCAGAAATGATGTCCCAAGGCAAACAACCCGATGTTTTATTTTGGGTAGGATGTTCGGGTAGTTTTGACGATAGAGCCAAAAAAATAACCAAAGCTTTTGTACAAATACTCAATCGTGCAAACATATCTTTTGCTGTATTAGGAACAGAAGAAGGTTGTACCGGAGATCCGGCAAAGCGTTCAGGAAACGAATTCCTGTTTCAGATGCAAGCCATGACAAACATCGAAGTACTCAACGCTTATGAAGTAAAGAAAATCGTAACGGCTTGTCCGCATTGTTTTAATACCATCAAAAACGAATATCCTGAACTTGGTGGAAAATATGAAGTATTGCATCATACCCAATTTCTAAAATCACTGTTAGACGAAGGAAAATTTACCATCAAGGGCGGACAGTTTAAAGGAAAAAAAATTACTTTTCACGACCCTTGTTATTTAGGAAGAGCCAATAATGTTTATGAAGCACCAAGAGAACTCATCGAAAAATTAGATGCCGAACTCATCGAAATGAAGCGTTCTAAAAAAAATGGCCTATGTTGTGGAGCAGGAGGAGCTCAAATGTTTAAAGAGCCTGAAAAAGGAAATAAAGACATCAATGTAGAACGCACCGAAGATGCTTTAGAAGTGCAACCTGATATTATTGCTGCTGGTTGCCCATTTTGCAATACGATGTTAACCGATGGAATCAAATTCAAAGAAAAAGAAGGAGACATCAAAGTACTTGACGTAGCCGAACTTTTGGCACAAGCACAAGATTTGTAGGCTGTACACCAGATTTATTTTTTGAAAAACACAAAAAAAACCTCGTGAATATTAATCTTCTAAGGCGGAAATAATTCTCTACTTTGTCCTGTCTTTTACTTTTTTATCACAGAATTTATAATCATTCTAAACTCCGATATTGATAAAAAATCAAATATAAATTATAAAAAAAATACTTTTTAGGTCAAATACTTGACTTTTAATCGAAAAAATTTATTTTTATTTCTGTTTTAATAAAAATATCTTTCTAAAAAGCCCGAATGATTATAAATAGTGTAATATTCAATTAAATTTCGTAAATTTGCAGTTGAAAATTATAAACAAAACGTAAACTATTTTAATTATGGCTTTTGATATCGAAATGATTAAAAAAGTGTATGAAAAGATGCCTTCAAGAGTGGATAAAGCTCGTGAATTAGTAGGTCGTCCGCTTACACTTTCTGAAAAGATTTTATATGCTCACCTTTGGGAAGGAACTCCTTCTCAGGCGTTCTCTAGAGGAAAAGACTATGTTGATTTCGCTCCAGATAGAGTTGCTTGTCAAGATGCAACAGCTCAGATGGCATTGCTTCAGTTTATGCATGCCGGCAAAGAGCAAGCTGCAGTGCCTACTACGGTTCACTGTGATCACTTGATTCAAGCAAAAGTAGGCGCAGCAACCGATTTGGCTGTAGCCAACACCCAATCAAAAGAAGTTTTTGATTTCTTATCATCTGTATCAAACAAATACGGAATCGGATTCTGGAAACCGGGATCTGGAATTATCCACCAAATTATCCTTGAAAATTATGCTTTCCCTGGAGGGATGATGATCGGAACGGATTCTCACACCGTAAATGCAGGTGGTCTTGGGATGCTTGCTATCGGAGTGGGTGGTGCTGATGCAGTAGACGTAATGTCTGGTATGGCTTGGGAGCTTAAATTCCCGAAACTTATCGGAGTAAAATTGACTGGAAAACTAAACGGTTGGACAGCTCCAAAAGACGTTATCCTAAAAGTAGCTGATATTCTTACCGTAAAAGGAGGAACAGGAGCTATCGTAGAATACTTCGGAGAAGGTGCTAAATCAATGTCTGCTACCGGAAAAGGTACTATCTGTAATATGGGTGCTGAAATCGGAGCGACTACTTCTACTTTCGGATACGACGATTCAATGAGAAGATATTTAGCGGCTACTGGACGTCAAGACGTAGTTGATGCTGCTGATAAAGTTGCTGATTACTTAACTGCTGATGCAGAAGTATATGCTAATCCGGAACAATATTTCGACCAATTAATCGAAATCAACCTTTCTGAACTTGAGCCTCACATCAACGGACCTTTTACTCCAGATAGAGGAACTCCGGTTTCAAAAATGAAGGAGGTTGCTGCAGCAAACGGATGGCCTGTAAAAGTAGAATGGGGACTTATCGGTTCTTGTACCAACTCTTCTTACGAAGATATGTCAAGAGCGGTTTCTATCGTAAATCAAGCTGTTGAACACAAAATTACACCTAAAGCTGAATTCGGAATCAACCCTGGATCAGAGCAAATCAGATATACTATCGAGCGTGACGGAATCATCGAAGCGTTTGAGAAAATGGGAACTAAAGTATTCACGAATGCTTGCGGTCCTTGTATCGGACAATGGGACAGAGAAGGTGCAGACAAACAAGAGAAAAACACAATTGTTCACTCGTTTAACCGTAACTTCTCAAAACGTGCAGACGGTAACCCGAACACTCACGCTTTTGTAACTTCACCTGAAATGGTTGCTGCACTAGCAATCGCTGGAGATTTGACTTTCAACCCAATCACAGATACACTTATCAACGATAACGGAGAAGAAGTAAAATTAAATCCACCATACGGAGACGAATTGCCAACAAGAGGATTTGATGTTGAAGATCCGGGATATCAAGCTCCGGCTGCTAACGGAAGAGAGGTTGAGGTAATTGTGAGCCCAACTTCACAACGTCTTCAGTTATTGGAGCCATTTGAGCCTTGGAACGGACAAAACATTACCGGAGCTAAATTGCTTATCAAAGCTTTCGGAAAATGTACGACAGACCACATCTCAATGGCTGGACCTTGGTTGCGTTTCCGTGGGCACTTGGATAACATTTCGAACAATATGTTGATTGGAGCTGAAAATGCTTTCAACGGAAAAGCAAATTCTGTGAAAAACCAATTAACTGGTTCTTATGACGAAGTTCCGAATGTACAAAGAGCTTACAAAGCAGCTGGAATTCCTTCAATTGTTGTGGGAGATCACAACTACGGAGAAGGTTCTTCTCGTGAGCACGCTGCGATGGAGCCAAGACATTTGGGTGTAAAAGCAGTACTTGTTAAATCGTTTGCACGTATCCACGAAACAAACCTTAAAAAACAAGGTATGCTTGGACTTACGTTTGCTAACGAAGCAGATTATGACAAAATCCAAGAAGATGATACTATCAACTTCCTAGATTTGACTGAATTTGCTCCAAACAAACCACTTACGTTAGAGTTTGTTCATAAAGATGGAAGCAAAGACATCATCATCGCTAACCATACGTATAACAATAGCCAAATCGAATGGTTTAAAGCCGGATCTGCACTAAACCTTATTGCAGCAGAAAGCAAATAGGAATTCGATTTCTTGATATTAAAAAACTCCGAGCAATGCTCGGAGTTTTTTTTGTTATATTGCACACGTATTTTTAATTAATTGTAATGTTCAATACATTTTAATTCAATCTTCAAATGCTAAACTATATCAATCCTATTGAACAAATTTTTGTTAGAAATGAAAATACATTCTACAAAGAATTAAAAACTGTAATAAAACAAGCTGAATTAGTTAGCACCGAAATATTTTCAAAAAACAAAAAAGAATTTAATGGGATTCAACTCTTACAATGTAATATTTCTGAATATAATGTTGGCGTAAATTCTAATATAATAGACTTTTCAAGCAATAACCAGTCATATGAAATTCAACGAGAAAAAATTGTATGTGGAGAGGACAATGAAATAAAAGCTAAGCATAGAATTATAAATATTACATACGAACACGAACAGTTATCAACTGTTATTGAAAAGCAATTTTTAAATTGGTGGGAAAATAAAATCAAAGACATTATTCACTCTAAATATGGTGGATTGAACAATGCTAATGAAATGTGTCAATTCGCTCGTCAATTAAGAAATAGTTTTGGACATTCAAAAATTAATATCACAGTTGATATTCCTAATCAGCCAACGTGGAAAGACATAAATTTAATTCATTATAATGGTCATAATATATTTGAAGTGATTTCATTTGCAGATATCATAAATTTTTGGATTGAATTTGAAAGAGTAGAATTAAATATCGAAATATAAAAATAGAGTTGTAAAAAATATTTGTCAAATATATCTTAAGTTTTAAACTGTAAATTTTTAGAGCATTCGATTAAATCACAAAACTAAATTAGAATACTTCAAAATACAATTTTCCTAAATTTTATTCACAAAACCACTCAAGTGACTTTTTCTAGAATGAATACATAAAATAAACTCAACCAATTTTCATTCAAATAAGGATTCCTCTTTCTATCGTGTTTTACCCAAATAAATCGAGTTTAGGATAACCAAATTGTTTGGGTCAGAATAAAGATTATCACCTCCCCACTCCTTCCCTATATACTCTGATGGCTCGTTCTCGTGCAAAGCTGTGTTCTACCATAGGTTTTGGATATTTATTTGTATCAAATTCGGGAACCCATTTTTTTACGTACTCCAAATCTTTGTCAAACTTTTCCATTTGCAGGGTTGGGTTAAACACCCGAAAATAAGGTGCTGCATCACAACCAGAACCTGCAGCCCATTGCCAATTTCCGTTGTTGGCAGCTAGGTCGTAATCGTTGAGTTTTTGAGCAAAATAAGCCTCTCCCCATCGCCAATCAATCAGCAAGTGTTTGCATAAAAAACTAGCTGTAACCATCCGAACCCGATTGTGTATATAACCGGTTTGATTCAGTTGTCGCATCCCAGCGTCCACCATCGGATAACCAGTTTTTCCTTCGCACCACAACTTGAATTCTTCTTCGTTGTTCCGCCATTTTATATGGTCATAAGCTGGTTTAAAAGACTCACGAACAACTTTCGGAAAATGATAGAGAATCTGCATAAAAAATTCTCTCCAAATCAATTCGTTGAGCCAAGTTTGATTGTGCTCAAGCGCAAAAGCCACACATTTACGGACACTTATAGTACCAAAACGCAAAGCTGTTCCAAGCTTTGTTGTCTGTTGCAAGGCAGGGAAATCACGATATTTGTCATAATGATCAATAATGGAAGCTTCCAATGTTGGCTTTTCAAAAACGAAACTTGTTTTTTTAAAACCGATTGCATCTAAGGAGTGAATTTCAGAAAAAGACTGTTTGAAAAAATTTGAAAAATAAGGATGGTAATTCAAATAATGAGATGGCTTTAGTAACTCTTTCCACTTTTTAGCATAAGGTGTATAGACGGTATAGGGTGTTCCGTCGTTTTTAAGAACGTCATTTTTATCAAAAATAACCTGGTCTTTATACGCTTTGAAAAAAATGCTTTTGTCTTTGAAAAAATGATAAATCTGAGTATCTCGCTCTATAGCTTGTGGTTCGTAATCTCGATTGCAAAAAACAGCTTGAATAGCATAACTTTGATTAAGTTCTTTGAATACCTCCAAGGGTTTACCATAAAAGGTGGTCAGAGACGAATCGTAAGTAGTGAGTTTCCGATTTATTTCAGTAAGTGCTTGGTGAATGTAATCAACTCGTCTATCGGTTTTATTCTCCAGCGTTTCTAATATAGTTGTATCAAAAATAAATAGAGGTAACACAGGATAAGACGAAGAAAGAGCATGGTATAAACCCACGTTATCTTCTAAACGCAAATCTCTTCTGAACCAAAAAACGGAAACTTTATTTTTCATGCAAAAACGGACTGTCTGTACGGTTTTGACTTACCCAAATCAAACGATTCGTATCATAACCTGCCTCTTGAGCGATTTTGAGGTAGTTTTCTTTAACCGTTTCAGGAATAGTTTTAGTTCTTGAAAGTATCCACAAATAGTCTAAATCCTGACCGGCCACCAAAGCATATTGATACTCTTGATCTAACCCAATTACGTTATAACCACCATAAAAAGGACCGAAAAAGCTTACTTCCATTGCCGCAACATCTGTAGCTCCTCTGAATCTGGCTTTACCTTCGGCTTTTTCCCATTGTTCTTTTACGTAGTTATAGCCACTGTTGAATACTTTGATACTTCCGTCTTCATTAAGGCTGTAATGAGCCGTAACGTTATCCATATTGCGTTCGTGTTTAAAGTCTATACGGGCAATTTCATACCACAAACCTGTATATTGATTGACATCAAAATTGGTTACGGGTTCTGCCTTTTCGGGTATAGATTCACACGAATGTAACCCTAACATAACAACAACTACAAAAGCTATGAATCTGATATTTTTAATTCTGTTATTCATAATTATTGTTTTTGAAATCGTTTAAAGAAATAAATTCCCAACAAAAATTGTGTATAGCCGTACACTGCATCTTCTATGGGAATAGTAAGCATTCGTATGCCTAAAAACTCTTCCGGATTATAATTCACTATCGGAGATTCTAAACCCGTTCCGGTTAATACTCCGTTAACAGGAAAAAAACCTAGCATTAAGACCATAAACACAAACGAGGCTCTGCTAATCCATTCTACTTTGGCAATAAAATGTAAGTAAATTAAGGTAAGCAAGGTTGCTAAAGCGGTTACCAAAGTATAGAGTTTTTCATAATGTAGAAGCGCTATTACAGCACAAACAATGACCGTTACAAAAACAATGCTGTTGTTTAGACTCTTGAGTCCATCAAGTTTAAAAAACTTTTCGAAACAAAAGAAAGTGAAAATACACGAAAAAGGAATGCATACAAAAAAAAGCCATTCTTCAAGTGGTAATCCGGCTATAGTAAGTCCAATGGTATAATTGGTATCAAACCACCATACGCCTTGAGCGGTAAACCAGATATCCCAAATGATGAATGGAATACCTACAATTATGGCTGCTTTGATAAAGGCACCAAATTGATGATGAAACTGTAAACGCTTGTCAAAAGAAGCTATAAAACAAATGATTACCGTAAAGAATAAGACTATAGCATAAGTATATTGCATCATTACTTGGCAGAATTAAAATACATTTTAAAATACTTGATTGGTACGTACAGAAAGCCAAAGCACTCTCCTTCTTCTTTACCCAAGTGTTTGTGGTGTTGCTTATGTGCTCTTCGAAGAGCCAAGAAATAGGGGTTTTTGGTTTTTCTGAAAATTCTGATTCGTTGATGAATAAAAATATCATGCACAAAAAAATAGGCCATACCATATAGCATTATGCCTAACCCAATAAAAAACAAATAGTTGAAATCGTTGAGCGAACCAAAATACATCAAGGCAATCGTAGGTAAGGCAAAAATCACAAAGAAATAATCGTTTTTTTCCATCACACCTTCGTTACTATGATCATGGTGGTCTTTATGTAATACCCATAAAAATCCGTGCATGACATATTTATGAATGAGCCATGTAGCTCCTTCCATAAGAATAAAAACGATTAAAGTAAAGAGGATATTCATATTTTTTTATGGTTAAAAAATTTATCTAAAACCGCATATCGGTAATTAAAAATGATTTCTAATTTATTTTTAACGAACAATCGATGTGCTATAGTACCTAAAAAACCCAAAGGTAATTCATAATCTACAGTATCTCGCATCAAAACACCATTTTCGTTCGGAATAAATTCATGATAATGGTTCCAAAATTTATACGGCCCTTTTTCTTGAAAATCTGTAAAACTTTTATTCTTTTCTACTTGAATAATTTTGGTTTGCCAGTTTAACGGAATGTTCAAAAAAGGCGAAACGGTATAATCAATTATCATTCCCTCAAAAATCTCCGAATCAGTATAGTTAGACAAAACCGTAAACCCCATATCCTTAGGAGTAATTTTTGATAAATTTTTGGGGTTAGAAAAAAAACGCCAAGCCGTATCGATATCACACTGTAGTTGTTGTTCTCGATAAAGTTGATATTTCATAGATTATTGATTTAAAAGAGAATTAATTTGCTTGTTTAAAATCATCGATGTAACCAAGTGACGGTTCTTTTTAATAAATTCTGTATCTTGTTTTATGTGGTTATTATAACCTAGAAAAGACGGAGCATTTTTCTGAACAGACAGCCTTAAATAATATATTTCTATATCATTGGGAGTTTGTTTAATAACTGCTTCAATTCTCTCTTTCCCTTTTTTAAATGTTTTTAATTTAGAAAACGGATTAAAAACGTGCTTTGCCCAAATAGTTTCTAGTGCTCCTAAATAAGCCAATTCGACACTTTTTAATTCATTTTTTTTCTCTTTTATTTTGAGTTGTTCTATCAACATTTTACAAGTATCTTCATCTTCAATAGCTTTTTCGTATTGAATTCTAAAAGCATCAAAATCTTGAGAGAAACTATTAGAGCATATTATAAAGGCACAAAAAACAAAAAAAAAGTGAATAGCTTTTAGCATATATAAGTTTTTCACAAAAATTCAAAAAAAAGTTTTTCCGTCAAATCAACTATTCCTAAAAAAGTATAAAGATAAGAGATTTGACGAAAAAACTTGAACAGAAAACTACGGTAATAAAACTCGATCAATAACGTGAATCACTCCATTGGTTGTCAAAATATCTACGGCAATGATGTTTGAAGCATCATCATTACTATTTCCTTTTACTGTGGCAGTTGCTCCTAACCCAACCTCTATCGTTCCTCCGTTTACAGTTGATAGGTTTGCACCATCAACTAAATCAGAAGAAAACGCTCTTGCTCCAATAACGTGATAGGTTAAAATAGCAGTAAGCGTGTTAGGATCTGCAGCCTGAATTGAAGCTATATCAGGAAATCCTGCATCTATAAAGGCTTGGTTTACAGGTGCAAAAACGGTAAAAGGACCTTCTGATGACAATACACCTTCTACGTCTGTATCTCCTTGGCTTGCACGCACTACTGCAGCAACTAAATATGAAAAATCTTGGTTTGATTGAGCTACTTCAACAATGTTTCCGGTAGCAGGCATCAATACTTTGCTGATTACATGAATCACTCCGTTACTAGCTTCTACATCGGCTTGTTTTACCGAAATACCGTTAACAAAAACGCCTGAGCTATTTTTGGTTAGAAAAATAGAACTCTCGTTGATGGTTTGAACAGCAGCATTTGGACCTGCAGGAACATCCGCAGCAGGAACTTCTGAATCCAGAGCGTGATACAATAAAATACTTGTCAGATCAGCAACAGACATCGCTTCGATATCTGCACTTGTGATACCTGAAGCTGCAAAGGCATCATTGTCTGGAGCAAAAATCGTAAAAGTCCCCTCTCCTGCTAAGGTTTCTGCTAAACCTGCTTTTACAACTGCAGATCTTAAAATGCTAAAATCAGGGTTGTTCACTACTATGTCAGTAATAGTAGAGGTTTGAGGAGGGGTAGAAGTGCTGTCATCATCACTACAAGAAGTGAGAGAAAATAATACTAGACCAATCATAACCATTTTGGTCAGAGGTTTGAAAAATTTGTTTGAATAGTTCATAAATAAAAGGTTTAAAAATTAATGATTAAATTATTAATAGTTCTAAAAATTAGGCACAAGAAGCTAGACAACTTTAATTGGTTTAAAGATGCACTATGAATATTTTTCAAAGACAGACTATCTGTTTTTCAAATAGTTAACATCAAAGAAAAGCCGTCTTATATCTCACGTAACTTTTTAAAGCGACATAGGCTTTTTGAGAATTTGGAACTCGAACCCTTTGGTTTAGAACCTCATTTGACGATTTACTTTTTATTTTTCGGAACAAAGACAAATAATATTTATAAGCTAAATACACTCCAAACTTAGATGAATTCGGAAGCTTATTAATTCCTATTAATGCTTCGGTAAATTCTTGTGCAATTTCTTGTTCAATTTTTTTCTTTACAGAGTTATCAAAAACACTCATTTCGATATTTGGAAAATACGTTCTACCCAACACCTGATAATCGTCTTTCAAATCCCTCAAAAAGTTCACTTTCTGAAAAGCCGAACCAAGTTTCATCGCATAAGGTTTTAACTCCTCATATTTTTGTTTGTCACCATCTGTAAAAACCTGAAGGCACATTAGCCCTACCACTTCGGCTGAACCAAAAATATACTCTTTATACAACTCGGAATTATAATCAACTTGCTGCAAATCCATTTCCATACTATGCAAAAACTGCTTGATTAGTTTGTAGTCAATATCATACTTATGTACAGTTTCCTGAAAGGAATGCAGTATAGGGTTGAGCGAAATCTTTTCGTGCAAAGCTTCGTCTGTCTGCTCTCTGAATCTTTTTAGGAGCATTTCTTTGTCATAACCGTGAAAGCTATCGACAATTTCGTCGGCTAATCTCACATAGCCATAGATGGCATAAATGGCAGGTCTTATAGCAGGTTTAAGAGCCAAAATACCCAGTGAAAAACTCGTGCTGTATTTTTTAGTCGTTATTTTGCTTACCGAGTAAGACAATTGGTCAAAAAGTTGTTTCATAATACGTAGAGTTTATATTTTACTTAATTCATTAGCTACAATTTTTCCTGAAATTATAGAAGGTGGCACACCTGGTCCAGGAACAGTAAGTTGCCCTGTGTAGAACAAGTTTTTTACTTTTTTGTTTCTTATTTTAGGTTTTAATACGGCTGTTTGTTTAAGCGTATTGGCAAGTCCGTATGCATTACCTCCAAAGGCATTATAGTCTGATAAAAAATCACTCACACAGTAACTACGCTTGTATTCTATTTTTGATTGCAAATCGCTTACTCCAGTCACATTTTCTAATCGAGTAAGCATTTCTACTAAATATTGCTCTCTTGTGCTTTCTTCGTCATTGATTCCAATAGCAAGTGGCATCAACAAAAAAATATTTTCTTTTCCTTTTGGAGCAACCAAATCATCTGTTTTTGACGGACAACAACAGTAAAACAAAGGCTTTTCTGGCCACTGTTTATCGGAATAAATCGTATTGATATGTGCATCAAAATCATGCTCAAAGAACAAAGTATGATGCTTGAGATTGGAAATTTTCTGATTGATTCCTAAATAAAATATCAAGCAAGAAGGAGCAAATGTGCGGCTGTTCCAATACTGTTCAGAATAATTTCGGTATTGAGGTTCTAAAAGTGTTTCGGTATGGTGGTAGTCTGAAGAGGCAATTACGACATCAAAAGTAAAATGCTGGCCGTTTATGGTAAGAGAACTTACTTTATTATTTTCGATATTTATTTTTTCAACCGATTGATTAAAATGAAATTTCACACCCTGATTTTCTGCCACTTTATGCATCGCTTTAACCAACTCATAAAATCCTCCTTTGGGATAATGCGTACCTAAAGCATAACCACCATAATTCATCAAACTATATAAAGCAGGAATGTTGTCAGGAGAAGCTCCTAAGAAAATCACAGGGAATTCCATTAACTTACGGAGCTTTTCATTTTTGAAATATTTGGCTACATAGCTTCTGAAATCAGTAAGCAAATCAAGTTGTAAAACACTTTTGGCTATTTTTGGCGAAATGAATTCACTCCAACTATGACATGGTTTGTTCACAAAATCTTGCATTCCAACTTCATATTTGAATTGTGCTGCTTTCATAAATTTTTCTAATTGAAGAGCAGCTCCTTCCTCTAAAGTTTCAAAAAGTAGTTTTAATTCTATAAAATCTTTTGGTACAGCGAGTTTTTCATCTTCAAAAATCATTTCAAACTGCGGGTTCAATGATATAAGCTCAAAAAAATCCGATGTTTTATATCCAAAATCCTCAAAGAAATTTTCAATAATATCAGGCATCCAATACCAACTCGGTCCCATATCAAAAACATAGCCTTGGTCGGTTGTAAACTGTCTGGCCCTACCTCCAGAACCATTGTGTTTCTCGAAAACATGTACCTCATAGCCTGATTTGGCGGCATAAGCAGCTGCCGACAAACCCGAAAACCCGGAACCAATAATAGCTAATTTCTTTTTCACTGTTTATTCTCTTTTAAAACTTCGTTTAACAAATGTTGAGGTTCAAGGTTTTTTTCATAAATTGGTAAGTGAAAATCGTTAAGTTTGTTTAAGAGCCGTATGAGTTCCATTTTTTCGGCATAGGTCAAATCACCAGTTACAACCTCGGATGCTTTTCTGATTTTATCCATTTGACTCTCTAATGCTTCAAGACCTTTTTCGCTAATTTTTATTAACTTACTTCGTTTATCTTGTTTTGATTCTGTCTGAGTTACCCAACCTTGAGCAATTAACCTATTGATTATTTGCATTCCGGTAGGCTTTTCGTGTACGTTCTTTTTAATCAAATCCATCTTGGTCATTTCTCCGAAAGCCTTAAGATTTATCAAATAGATAAAATCTTCTTGGGTCGAGAAATCAGATCCAAAAATGGCCGATTTTGAATAGCTCTTTGCATACCTATTCATGTGTACAATAAGCGTATTGATAACACTCTCCGGACTCCTACCCTTTTCTTTTCCTTCCCAATTAGGTTCTTTTGAAATTGAAGATTCTGTATATTTTAGAGCAATCCATCGTTTGAAAGTATCAATATTCATTTCAGAGGTTGAACTATTTTCTTTATCAAAAGTCTCAACCAAATCAATGATATCTTTAAGTAAATTATAATTCATTTCACCTTATTAGTATAATAACAAACTATTTTATTGTGCAAATATACTTATTTTAGAATATAAATATACTTTTTTTGATTTTTTTATGAATGTAATTAGTGTAAAAATTGTTCAATTAAATTAAAAAATCAAGACAGAGCAAGGTAAAACAAGGCCTTGTAAATTTTTAAATTATCTGTATTTTTTTAATATAAGAAAGCTTTTAGTTAGATTTCAAAAAAATAAAGCTTTAATTTGTAGCATTGTGAGAGACATACAAATATAAACTATAACCAATCGGAAAGAAGCATAAAAATGAAAGAAGTTGTTTTGATAACAGGCGGTAGCGGACTAGTGGCAAAAGAGCTCTCAAAAAAGCTCCATTCGTTATACTCCGTAAGATTTTTAACACGTCACGAAAAAAATGAAAATGAATTTGAATGGGATGTAAAAAAGGGAACAATAGATGAAAATGCACTATTGGGAGTCAATCACATCATCCATCTAGCGGGTGCAAATATTTCTGAAAAGCGTTGGTCGTCAAAACAAAAAAAAGAAATTATCTCTAGCCGTATCGAATCGGCTAAATTATTGTTAAACAGCTTAAAGAAAAACAACTTAAAAATAGATTCCTTTATTTCTGCTTCGGCAGTTGGTTATTATGGCACCAAAACAAGTGAAAAAATATATGATGAAACAGATGCAAAAGGAGATGATTTTTTGAGCGATGTTACATACCAATGGGAACAAGTAGCCGATTTGTTTGTTCAGGATAATATTGCTAAAAGAGTCGTAAAGCTAAGATCGGGAGTTGTGTTGTCTGAGTCTGGAGGAGCCTTGCCAAAAATGATTTCTCCTATAAAATTTTATGTTGGTGCTATTTTAGGAAATGGAAAACAATATATGCCTTGGGTGCACATACAAGATATTTGCTCCATGTTTGAATTTGCCCTAAAAAACCAGCACGTAAGCGGAGTGTTTAACGCCTGTTCTCCAACCGGAGCTACCTACAAAGAATTCACGAAAACATTAGCCCATGTTTTGCGAAAACCAATTTTGACTGTATATATTCCAAGTTTTATCATCAAGTTGATATTTGGCGAAAGTTCTGTTATTCTATTACAAGGTTCACGGGTTTCTCCGAATAAAATAACTAAAACAGGGTTCGTTTTTAAATTTACCAATCTTGAATTGGCTTTGAGAGATTTACTCGAAAAATAAAAAACCGATTTTCAAAGAAACGACTTACAATTTTGTGATTACAGAAAAATAAAACTAACGTAAATTTGCCAAACCAAACAATTCTCTAAATAAATGAAAAAAATAGAACACATAGGTATTGCTGTCAAAAATTTAGAAGCCTCTAACGAGCTTTTTGCAAAACTCTTAGGAACCTCTCATTACAAAACCGAAGAAGTAGAAAGCGAGGGAGTGAAAACTTCTTTTTTTATGAGTGGACCCAACAAAATCGAACTCTTAGAAGCTACAAAAACAGATAGTCCTATTGCTAAGTTTATCGAAAAAAAAGGCGAGGGAATTCATCATATTGCTTTTGATGTAGAAGATATTGTTTCGGAAATCGAAAGACTCAAAGCAGAAGGATTTACTATACTGAACGAAACTCCCAAAAAAGGTGCTGATAACAAATTAGTGGCTTTTTTGCATCCGAAAACCACAAACGGAGTACTGATAGAACTTTGTCAGAGTATTTAACTTCTCAGAATCTTTTCCATGGCTCTACCTTTGGCTAATTCGTCAATGAGTTTATCGAGACAGCGGATTTCTCGCATTGTTTTCTCTTCGATTTCCTCTATGCGATAACCGCAAATCATACCCGTAATTTTCGATGCCTTCGGATTGATTTTTGCCTGATTGAAAAAAGTTTCGAAATCGGTTTTTTCATCCAAATGCCTCTGCAGGGTTTGTTGGTCATATCCGGTAAGCCAGAATATGATTTGATCTACTTCCTCTTTGGTGCGTCCTTTTTTCTCTGCCTTTGTAATATAATGAGGGTAAACACTTGCAAAACTCATTTTGTAAACACGTTCTAAGTTTTTCATTCTGTTGGTTTTTAAAATTAACGTTCTTTTTTTATAATACTCCATTTAGTACATGACAAAAATAATAACAGCCACAGATGCACAGATTTATATTTTAGTTAAAACTACATAAATTCACACAGATAATTTCGACTTGTCTAAAACTTACTCTTTGAATACTTAGAAACTAAATGCAAAGCATTTATTTGTGATTATTTTTTGATTGTTACAATCAAATTTCATCTGTGCATCTGTGGCTAAGCATAATAATATGTGAACTACTATTTTTTGTCGTGTACTGAAAATACTCCAGATTAATCTCCTAAAACGATAACTTCTTCTATTGATTTTATTCGCTTATCTTCTTTCCAAATAAATCCACGTAATTTTCGAGCATTTTCGGGGAGTTCGCTCTCAGGATAAGTATCTCCTTTTACGTCTGTATGAAAAGTAACAGTTTCTATTTCGTTATCTGTAAATGTAAGTTTTATTTTACTGCTTATGTTCTTATCAATTCCGTAGAGTTCTCCATCGGTATAAACATAATAAATCATTTCGGTATTTTTGATAATATCGGCCTCTGCTAATTTTCCGTCCTGAAATTTTCCGAAAAGATTTTGTCCTTTTACCTGATTAAATCCGGTGCCTAAAGTATCTTTTTCTACTATAAAAACATTGTTCAATACCTTCAACGAATCGAGTTTTTGGGTTTCTTTATTCGAGAGCAACAACATCAAATCGCCTGTCATCTGGCTTTCTCCGTTCCACAGAATAGGATTCCCGATAAGCTGGGTTATTCCGTCTGTTTCAGTTGAGTGAATAGAATCTGCTCTTCCGCTCATATCGGTTTTAAAAAAACGAGCATCTCGGTAAGCACGAACAACACGTTCTCCTTGTTTTCCGGTAATTATGATTCGCTCGGCACTGGTATAGAGTGTATCTTTATCTTCAGATTCGGTGGCAACTAACGCCTTTTTGGTCAGCATCAAAGAATCCTGAAGCCTATAAACTTCTCCGTAGTCACCCGTTGCTATAGTTTTGTTTAGGGTGTCAGTAATTTTGACGTTGTTGGTAGCCGAAGCAAATTCGGTGTTTCGGTCGTAATAAATACTATCGCCTTCAATTCTTTTATTATCGTAGATGATGTACGAATTTTCACTAAGGTTAGAAATATTGGTTTTGGTATTGTATTTCCCTTTTTCGGTGTAGATAAAATTGTTTTCACTTTTTATGGTCGATGCTCCAAGCATGTCAGATTCTCCAGTAAAAGTATTGTAGTCTAAATGATTCGTATTGATTACATATTCCGGATTGGTGACCTCAACAGCTTCTCTGAATTTAAATATTTTTTCGGAGGCATAATACGTTGCTGCCTTGCTCGTTAGAATATTATCAGCATTGGTAATAGTCCCTCCAGAATTGTAGTAGGATTGTTGTGTGTTTCGGTCAAAATGAATTTTGTCCGTTCGAAGAGTCATTTCTGGATCACGCATTACCACATCTCCTGAGGCTAAGGCAATTCTTGTACTCCCATCATATTCTGCGTATTTGCTGTCCAAAAAAAGTGTATCACCTTGCACAATATGAACATTTCCGTAAATCTTGATTTTGTTGGTCTTCTGAAAAAGATAGGCTTTGTTGCAAAACATCGTTGCTCCCGAATGTTGTACCTGTACGTTACCTACAAAAAGTGTGGCATCAGGAAATTCTTCCTGATCCATATCCACAAAATCAGAACGAATTATTTTAATTTCGGTTCCTTCTTGCGAAAAAGTCACAACCGAAATAAAAGAAAATATTATGTAAAAAAAGTTTTTCAAGAGATTACGAATTTTAAATTACAAATCACAAATCACAAAAAAAATCGGAAATCTTAATTCGTAATTCCTAATTAAAAATTATCCTCCTTTGGTAATTATTGCGTTTTCGATGTGATAAATCCAGTCTTCGACATCAGTTTCGTTATAGCGAAAAGTTCCTTCTAAGGTAACGTATTGGTCAGTTTTCAATCGTTTTTTAAGGTCTTTAAATTTAATTCCCATAATGGTTTCTGGACCTGCCTGGCCACAAAAGAAACATTGAGCAAAGACATTTTTGCTCAAGGCATAATTCTCATTATCAATTGGGATAATAAATCCGCTAATAGAAATCTTCTTCCCCTTTTTAGCTTTCAGTTCTTCATTAACCAACGGATACATAACTCCGTCCGGATAGTCTTTATGCTCGCGATTTTCGTATTTTATTTTTCCGAGCAGACTCCAAGTAATGGTTTCGGGTGAGTTTTGTTCAGGATAAAAATCATTCGATACAAGCGTGTCCAATCCGAAGACAGAAGCCTGTTGAACATCTTTTGTTTTATGTTCTGTAACTGTTTTCGAAAACGGAATATTTTCGATGCTTTTGCTTGGTTTGAAATTGAGTTCCAACCCAATAAAAATGGCAAAAATCAAAATAAAAATCAAATAAATCTTACGCATTGTTAAGAGTTTTAGAGATATTAAGTTTATATGCTTTTACAGCAGGAATAAGACCTGCGATGATTCCCACAAAAATAGTAATCAAAAATAAAATTCCCTCTTTTTCCCAAATAAATACAAACGGATTAAACTCCATTTTGTATTCTTGGGCAGTAGAATTCGAAATTAGAACCAAAGCCAACCTTCCAACAACCGTTCCAAGAATAAATCCGACAATACACAGCAAAAGACTCTCGAACAAAATCAAACCGAGTAATTGTCCTCTTTTAGCTCCGCTTATTCGCATCAAGGCAAACTCATATTTACGTTCTTTAAGCGTACTGTAAAGGGCGATAAAAATACTTATCCCCGAAATCAGCATAATTCCGTAAGCCAGATACTGCAGAGCATCTAACCCGAAACCGAAAAGCGTAAAGAGTCGATTTACTTCGATAGCAGGAGAAGCCACTTGCATTTTACTGTTTTGAGGAATGAGCCGTGGCCAAGAAACAAACGCCATTTTGTTTTTTATTTTTAGTAAAACAGCTGTTATTTCTTTATCGGAATGGTCGTGGTCGTGATTATGGTCATGTCCGTCTTCGTGAAGATGGTCGTGTTCATCATGGTCGTGTTCATCGTGAACAGCCCAAACACTTTCAACTGTAGAGAGGATTAAGTTATCTATTACTTTATCGGTTGGTTCTAAAATTCCAACAATTTTGTAGGCATAATTATCGTGAATGTGTTCCTCTTCTTGGCTTTCTCCGTGAGAGCCAAAAAATTCATCTCCAATTTTTAGTTCTAAGTTTTGAGCAATTTTTGCTCCGACAACCACTTCGAAATCCTCTTTAAAAGTTATTCCCTCGGCAAATTTCCCATCAAATTTTGTGATATAATCTTGGGTAGTTCCCACGATTTTGTATCCCAAATAGTTGTCTCCAAAAGCCAAAGGAATGGCAGTTTCGACAAAAGGGTGATTCATCCATACTTCTGCCTCTTTGTAGTTAATATTTCCTGTTGGAGAATCAAGTTGATAAACAGCAGAGAGAATGAGTTGCAACGGACTTCCTTGAGCTCCCATTACCAAATCAACTCCCTCAATGTTCTTAGAAAACTTGTTTTCAAATTGTTGTTGTAGCAGTATAAGAAGCGAGATAATAGCCACACTTGCTGTAAGCAAAATAATACTTAAAGTAGTATTCAGAGGCTTAAACCAAATGTTTTTCCAAGCAATTTTTGTAATCATAACTAATATTATACACTTGTTTTTTCGTACGCTAATTACAAAATTTGCACGAATTTCCCCACATTACTTTGATCTAATTCGTGGTTAGCAATAGCTTTTACGAATTACTCAATTTCTTCGTAATCAACATATTCGCCCACTTTTTTGGTTGAGCGAGGATACTGTCTCTCTGAAGATTTTGTATCGGTCGGATTGGTATGTTGATATTGATTTTGCGTGTTCCCAAATTGTTGTTCGTACTGTTTTTTAAAATTGCTTTCTGCTTTCTGAACTACTTTTTTCATCAGATAAGGAGCCAACAAACGCATCAGAAACTTAAAAGCATACCAAACGGCAACAATTATTAAAATTGTTCTGAAAAAACCAGATATAGAAGCTTGTTGTAACATAGTTTCATTCATAATGCCCAAAGATACAAAAGCGTAGGAGACTTTCTCTTAAAAATTTGTAAAAATGAAATCGTTTCTTAGCTCTGTAAAAGTTTGTAAATTCTTCCCCGTAGCATCTTTTTTAATTTTATTCCGTTTAAACACGAAATTAAAACGCATCTTTATGCCTTATTTCAATTCCCGAAAATCACTATTTTTGCCCTATGAAAGGAATTCATACAAAAACATTACAAGATTTAGAGTTTCAAACGGTTTTGCAAGCAATTTCTGAGCTTTGCTCGACAGATTTAGGCAGAGAAAAATCGTTACATATCACACCATTTCAGAATAAGGAAGAATTGCTCGATGTATTAGGGCAAACTTCAGAATATTTGGCTTCGTTCGAAAATGACAATACGTTTCCCAACCATAACTTTTTGGATTTGAGAGAACAAGTAAAGTTTTTGGACATCGAAGACAGTTATTTGGATGCTGAGGTATTTAAAGAGCTTGCAGAACTATCAAAAACAGCCAACACATTACTTTTATTTTTAAAGAAGTTTCAGGAATATTATCCGAAATTATATAAAAAGTCTGAGGAGATTGAATTTACTAAAGAAATCACTCAAAAGATAGAGAGTAAAGTCGATAAATATGCTGAAGTAAAAGATGAGGCTTCGGCTGATTTACAAATTATTAGAAAACAGCTCAAAGAGATTAAAGGTAAAATTAATCAGAGTTTTCAGGTAGCTTTAACTTCTTATAATGCCAGTGGTTATCTTGATGATATCAAAGAAAGTGTGATTGACAACACTCGTGTGTTAGCGGTATTGTCAATGTATAGACGAAAGGTAAAAGGTAGTGTTTTGGGTAGCTCAAAAACCGGAAGCATCATATATATTGAGCCAGAAACTACCTTGAAGCTATCACGAGAACTCAACAATTTGCAGTTTGAAGAGAAAGAAGAAGTCAAAAAGATATTGAAGCAACTCTCAAACGAAATCCGTCCGTTTGTGCCTTTGCTGTTTGATTATCATGAGTTTTTGAGTGATATTGATTTGGTGTATGCCAAAGCTCGATATGCTAAGAAAATTGGCGGTGTTTTACCTGACATTTCACAAGAGAAAAAATTGTATTTCAGAGACGCTTTTCATCCAATTCTACTGTTAAACAACAAAACGAAAGGACAACCTACTTACCCGCAAACCATCGAACTAACAGATACGAACCGAATCATTGTAATTTCAGGGCCCAATGCAGGAGGAAAAAGTATTACTTTAAAGACCATCGGGTTGTTGCAGCTTATGTTGCAATGCGGACTTTTGATACCTGTTCACCACAGAAGCACTACCTTTTTGTTTGATAGAATTCTGACAGATATTGGAGATAATCAATCTATTGAAAATCACTTGAGTACGTATAGCTATCGACTCAAAAACATGAATTATTTTCTAAAGAAATGCAATCAGAAAACTTTGTTTTTGATTGATGAATTCGGAACCGGTTCAGACCCTGAATTGGGAGGTGCTTTGGCTGAGGTTTTCTTAGAAGAATTTTATCACAGAGAAGCCTTCGGAATCATTACCACACACTATACGAACCTGAAAATGTTGGCCAACGAATTGCCTTTTGCTACCAATGCCAATATGCTTTTTGACGAAAAATCGTTAGAACCTATGTATAAATTGATTTTGGGACAAGCAGGAAGTTCGTTTACTTTTGAAGTGGCTCAGAAAAACGGAATTCCGTACGGACTTATAAACCGGGCTAAAAAGAAAATTGAAAAATCAAAAGTACGATTTGACAAGACCATTGCCACCCTTCAGAAAGAACGTTCTAAGCTAGAGAAAACTTCGCAGAACCTTAAAGAAGAAGAAGTAAGAGCTCGTGAAGAAAGCAAAAAAATGGAAGACATTAACCTGAAAATCAAACAGAAGTTAGAGAGTTATCAGGAGCTTTATGATGCCAACCAACGATTGATATATTTAGGTCAGAAGTTAGATGATTTATCTGAAAAGTACTTTAATAGTAAAGACAAGAAAACACTAATTGGAGAACTGTTGAAAACTGTTGAAATCGAAAACTCGAAACGGAAAAAAATGCTTCCGAAAGAGAAAAAACAGAAAGAAGTTGAACAGAAAAAAGTTCAAAAAGAAGTGGAAGTTCAGGTGGAGGTTATCAGAGAAAAGAAAAAAGAGGAAAAAGCCAAGAAAAAAGAAGAAGAGAAAAACAAACCTAAAATTCCGCTCAAAATAGGCGACAGAGTCAGAATGATTGACGGAAAAGCTTTGGGAACCATTGATAAGATTAAAAAAAACAAAGCCATTGTCAACTACGGCATGTTCACTTCACAGGTTTCTTTAGATAGTCTGGAGTTGGTAAAATAAGCCAATTTACAGCCATTTTCTTGTAAAGAGATTTATTAATACATTAGGCTGGATAGTAATTACAAAGCGAATTCGTTCGCTGTAATCGGGCTGGGCAACCTCCCACCCCAATTTGGAATATACCGGAAAATACACTTCAAAGTAATCGGGCACTAAGTTCAGACGGATTCCACTATCGTACAGAAATTCAGGATTCACGTATTTGTTTTTGATAAGACCAAAATCGGAATAAACCTCTATCCAATTCCAAATATTAAAACTGATGTTTGAAGCAACTATCCACTGATTGGCATACGGAGTAAGTTTCGATTTGAAACCTCCATCGGCTGTTATGTATTGTTGCGAAAAAAATCCTTTGGTTTCCGAGCGTCCGTAAAAGTTGTAGTCAAACAGGTAGTCGGTTGGTCGGTCGGTTGCAAAGCTGAAAAATTCCGAATCCGTATTTTTTTGCAAAAATGTTCCTCCAAAAAACCTCACATTGAGCTGGCGGTTGCTTTCATACAGTTTTCTGAATTCAACTTGCGAAGATATCTTTCCAAAAAGATTAGACACCTGAACATCTGTAGAAAAGCTGAAATAATTGGTTATTTCGTTTTTGGTAGTATTGTATCTTATGTTGAGAATTGAATATTTTTCTTGGTTAATTACCGAAACCACATCGCTTTTTTCTCGGAGTACGTTTACGTGTCTTATATAAAGAAATTGGTGTTTATTTTCTCTGAAATCAGGTTCTCTGAATTTCAGAAGTACCGAAGGAATCAACCTCGAATAAGAAGCATCGGGAGCATAGTGAAAATGAACTCCCTGCATTCCGAAATTTACCGAATACAAATTCCCTTCCCGAATCAGGTGTTCATAACCCACATAACCCGAACCTACAAGGCTTTTTTGTAAAAACGAATAAAACGGAGAAATATCAACAACAAAGGGCTTTTTTAACATTGATTTACTCGAAAAACTTATTCCGGGAGCAATTCCGTCATACAAATTATAGCGGTATTCCGGAACGAAAAATACCTGATTTTTTTTAGGGTCTTCAAAGTCTTTGAAAAAAGTAAATTTCAGCGGTCGGTTCAAACTCGGAAATCCTTTCAGGGTTTTAAAATTATTGCGTTGGTTGTGTTCGGGAACTTTTCCGTCATAATTGACAACCAACTTGTCAAAATCTCCTTTTTCGATATAAAAAGTACTGTCGATTGCTATGTTTTCGAACCATTTTTTAAAAACGACTTGGTTCTTTTTTAATCCAAAAAGAGAAATCGGGACATTTGCCTGTCCTTGGTTGCGAAGTGTTATTTCGAGGGAATCCTTCTCTTTTTTGACCTTAGAAATTTTATAGTCAATAAGATTTCTCGAATGTACAACTTGGTCAAAATACCAATCAATGTTTTTATGACTCTTTTGTTCTACTAATTTCTTAAAATCTTCTTCCGATGTTTGTCTGTAAGCATTAAGAGCAAAGAAGTCTTTGATTGTTTTCTTGACAATATCATTGCCCAGAAAATCATCGAGATACCTTAAATCCAAGCCTGCTTTGTATTTTCCGGAGATTTGTTCGTTGAATTTTATCAGTTCGTTTTTAGGCAGTCCGGTGGGTTGGTCTAAGTTTCTTCGAGCCATCATCAGATACAGGTAATAAAACTGGTCTTCAAAGTCCATTTTTGTTCCATAAAAACCTTTCAAAATTCCAAATTCGGAAATATTTCCGAGCATTTTCATATCCGGATAATATTCTTCGAGATAAGCTGTAAGCAAGTGCATTTCTATAGCATTAACCAGCCAATTGTCTTTTCGGAAATCGAGGTTAAGTGTTGCTTTTAAATGATTTTCGGAATAGGTTTTCAAAAATTTTATTTCGTAGAGAAAACTATCGGGAAACGGACGCAAAAAAGACGGCAGTTGATTAAGTCCGTAAAACGGATTTCGCTTGTAATCGGTTTCGGAAATCACAAGTTTTTCCACTCGTGAGCCTCCGGTTTGTTTATCCACAAAATGCACGATCTTATCAATGATTATGGCTGTAAAAATCGGGTCGATATTTTTGTCGAAAAGATTGGTTTCTACTTCCGAAATTTGATTTTTAAAACTCTGAAAAGCAACCTCTTTTTCAGCAATAAGGTGTACTGCATTTTTAGATTTTCCTTGTAGTACGTAGCGATTATCCGTTTCTTTTTGCAGTGCAAGATTAGAAGTAATAATTACATTTTCGGAGGTTTCTAAGGTAATGTAAAAATCAGTAAGAGCATTGGGAGCATCATCGAGGTTTTCGTTGCTGTATCTTACAAAATCGTTGCTTTCGAGCCTTGCAGGAAACAAAATCCAATCTTTGATTTCAATTTTTCCGTCAGAAGAATAACCATAACCCGTGAATTTACTACTGGGAATTTTCAATTGGTAACGGATTTTCAAAACCGTTTTTTCGCCTGAATCTATCGGATTTTTGAGCAAAACCTCTACCAAGTCGATTTGATTCAAAACCCTCTCATATTCTAACGGATTATCGTCTTGGTCGGTTACGGAAATAAGGGTTGTATTGCCTAATTCTTTGTCTGAAGCATAATAAAAACTTCGTACAAACTCATCAGAAAACCGATTTGCCAGCGGAGATTTTTTAGACGAAAAAGCATTGTTCCAATCGTTTAGCACAATGGTTTGTGTCTGGTTTTCGGAAGAATTATAATAAATAATTTCCTGATATACAGAAACTACAGCTTGTTCTATATCAAGCCTTATTTCAGCCTTAGATTGATGTGACTGGGCATTGCTGCTTGAAGATAGAAAAACCGAAACGACACATAATATATATCTGAAAAACCTCAATTATCTCCTGATGAATTTTAATAGCTCATTACTGTTTTCTATTCTTATGATGTATAATCCGCTCGAATAGCTGTTTATATCCCAGCGAATAAACGGACTGTCATCAATCGAAATTACTTCAACTTGTTGTCCTAAAAGGTTGTAAATATAAATATTTTTTGATTCAGAGGTAATTTCCTGTGTATTTATTCCTAATTCGATGAAATCTGTTCCGATATTCGGAGAGTTAAACCAGACCAGAGGCTTTTTTTCATACATTGGCTTCGAAAGAAAGGTCTGCGAAGTTTCAAACTGCATGACTACCGGAGTATGGTCGCTCATCCAATACAGATTATCTCGCAAATCAAACGAAAAATCTCCTGAGCAATCCTGGCTATTTATATCGCTATTCAGACAATTTCCGTTGTTACCATAGGCTTTGTATGTGTCTTGTATATAAAAAAAGTCGGAGCTGGTAGTAAAGTTCTCGCTCATCATTATAAAGTCAAACCTATCGTCCATTCCTCCCGAAGCTCCTGCTCCTGCCCCACTGCCAAAACCGGAATTTGACACTCGGGTGCTTTGGGTATGAATATCTTTGAAATTGTTGCTGTCGTGCCAACTTCCGGAAGCGTCAATCGGGTCTATCATCAAAATTGCGTTATCTTCGCTTAATATTTTTTGATAACCGGGCTCAGAGGAAGTATAAAAATTAAAATCTCCTGCAAAAAGCACATACGTATTCGGATTTGTGATGTATTCTAATGCCATGGCAAATACTTCTACCATTGCCAGTCGTGCTTGTTGATTGGCTGTTCCTGTGCTTGATTTGAGATGTGCTGCAAAAACCTCAAGATATATGGGTTGGGTATCTGCTTCCTCAGTATTTAGTTTAAAGCTGTATTGGTTAATATCTCTATATGCTGTTTGATGAATTTCCTGATCTAAAAGAATTAGTTTTCGAGTGTTGAAAAACACCATGTTCTGAATAAAATCGGTGGTGCTTGAGGTATTCGAATAAAACACAGCTCTGTCAAAATCGTCTTCTTGCTCGGCAAGCGAAGTATTCAGAATCAGGTCTGCACCGTCTTCGCTTTCAAGCTCACAGACTATAAAAAGATCCGGGTTGTAGTCGTTGAGAATTTCTTTCAGGATAATCTCCCGATTGGCAGGAGGGGCACTCGGAAAACGAAATACGTTATAGACCATTGTGTTGAGCGTTTGTTGAGAAGAACAAACAAGACAAATAAAAAATAAAAAGACTGATAGTATTATTTTCATCCAGATGAATTTAAGATAGCCAACAAAAGTAGAATTTCTTTTAAGTAAAAACTAAAAAAACACTTCATTTAACGCATCTTGAGACTGTGTTGTAATATATCTTTTAGCTCACTTAAAATCATTGCCGTAGCTCCCCACACAACTTTGTTGTTTATAATATAGGCAGGAACGCCCGAAAACTTGCTGTAACTTGCTTTGACGTTGTGAACAGTCGTTTTTACATTCAGAAAATCGGTCAGAGGAATTTCGATAACTTGAGAAACTTCGTCTTCTTGAAGAATAAATTTAGGTTCAAAATCCAAATGTCCGATAAACGGAAAAACCAAAAAATTACTCGGAGGTACATAAATTTCGGATAAATTAGTTACCAAATTGATTTTATCTCGATACACCCCGATTTCTTCTTCTGTTTCCCGAATGGCTGTGTAGGACAAGTCTGGGTCTTGCTCTTCAAATTTTCCTCCCGGAAGTGCTACTTGTGAAGCGTGTAATCCCCTTGGAGTTCTGACGATTAAAACCAAATAAGTTTCAGATTTTTTAGGATAGAACAAAGCTAAAACTCCTGCTTTTTTGGGGTCAAGTTTTGAAAAATCCCATAATTCTATCATTTTTGCTCGCCCCATTGGAGCCATTTTAAGATGAGAATCCTTAGCAGGTAAATCTACATCTTGTATTTTTGGAGCATTATTTAGAAATAAATCAAACTTCATAGCACTAAGGTACTAAATCAAAAACATAAAAATTTTTTTGTGTTCAAAAAAAATGTTTTTTTAACATTAGCTCGACCAAAGAAATTGTTGCTTTAATGCTTTGAATTTGCTTACTCGGTGTTTAAACCCAAACTCTCAACAATAAAGTTTTTTAATAGTATTGTCTTACATTTTATTCAGCGAAGCAAGATAAGCCTCTCGCACTTTTTTGAAAAGATTAGAAGAATACACAAAATCGACTACTGCTTCGTTATCGGTTTTGTAAATTTCTTCGCTATTTCCTGTCCAAGCAAGCACTCCGTTTTTAAGAAATATGATGCTTTCTCCGATTTCCATAACCGAGTTCATATCGTGTGAGTTGATGACTGTAGTAATGTTATATTCTTTGGTAATTTCTTGAATAAGTTGATCGATAACAATAGAGGTTTTTGGGTCAAGTCCGGAGTTAGGTTCGTCACAAAACAAGTATTTTGGATTGTTTACGATGGCTCGGGCAATGGCAACTCTTTTTTGCATTCCTCCTGAGATTTCAGAAGGTTTTTTTTTGTGAGCATCAACGAGTTTGACTCTTTCAATTACAACATCAACCCGTTCTTTGATTTGCTTGGGTGTTTTGTTGGTAAACATTCGCAAAGGGAAACCGACATTTTCTTCGACTGTCATCGAGTCAAATAAAGCACTTCCTTGAAAAACCATTCCGATTTCGGTGCGTAGTTCTCTTCGTTCTTCAGGTTGCATTTGTCGTATAAATTTTCCGTCAAAGGAAATCGTTCCGCTATCTTGGTTATGGATTCCGAGTAGGGTTTTCAGTAGAACCGTTTTTCCCGAGCCACTTTGTCCAATAATCAGGTTGGTTTTTCCGGTCTCGAAAGTAGCCGTTATTCCTTTGAGAACTTCCGTTCCGTTAAACGATTTTTTTAAATCCTTAATTTCTATCATTAGTTCAAAAGTAAGTGGGTTGCCAAATAATCTACCAAAATAACCACAACACTGGTCCAAACAAATGCAGTTGTACTGGCTTTACCAACCTCCAAAGCTCCGCCTTTCATATAATATCCGTGATAAGCCGGAATAGTTGCCAGAATAAAAGAGAACAAAATGGTTTTGATAAACGCATAAGTTATGTGAAATGGAATAAAATTGTCCTGAATTCCGTAAATATATTGATCAACAGATACATATCCTCCGTAAACTCCTGCCAAAAATCCACCAAAAATCCCTAAAAATATTCCGAGAGCTATCACAAACGGATATAAAAGCATCGCTATTATTTTTGGGTATATCAGGTAGTTAAGCGAGTTTACTCCCATTACTTCCAAAGCATCAATTTGTTCGGTAACCCTCATAGTTCCGATGCTTGAAGTAATGAACGACCCTACTTTTCCTGCCATGATAATTGAAATAAACGTAGGAGCAAACTCCAAAATTACCGACTGACGGGTAGCAAATCCGATTAAATATTTTGGCAAAAGAGGATTGTCTAAGTTCAAAGCCATCTGAATAGCCACAACTCCACCTACAAAAAACGAAATAAACATCGTAATTCCGAGCGAACCGATAATCAAATCGTCGATTTCTTTAAAAATAATCTGTCGCATAACCGAAGTCTTGGTCGGTTTGGAAAAAACATCTTTCAACATCAAAAAATACCTTCCGATGTGAGTGAGTGTTCTCCGTGTAACAGGCAATGTAAATATGTTTACCATTTTTTTTATGTTGGGTGTTGAGTGTTGGAAGTCGGGAGCGAAAACATCTAACCCCCGGCATCAAGCATCAAACATTTTTTTACAAATCAAAACCTATATCTCTTCTGAAATACATCTTTTCGAAGTGCAATTTATCAATATTTTTATACGAAGTTTGTAAAGCTTCTTTAAAATTTTCTCCAAACGAAGTAATGGCAATAACCCGACCTCCGTTAGTTAGTGTTTTCCCGTTTTCTTCTTTTGTCCCTGCATGAAAAACAATCGAATCATTGATGTTTTCAATACCCGAAATTTCCTTTTCTTTTTCGTAACTTTCAGGATAACCTCCCGAAACCACCATTACTGTAACAGCACTTCTCGAATCAACTTCTAATGAAATCGTATTTAATTCCTGATTTTTGAGAGCTAAAAACAGTTCTGCCAAATCAGTTTTTAATCTTGGTATAACTACTTCGGTTTCAGGGTCTCCCATTCGTACGTTGTATTCAATCACGTAAGGTTCGTTGTCAACTTTTATTAGCCCGATGAATATAAATCCTTTGTAGTCAATATTTTCATTTTGAAGCCCACTAATGGTTGGTTTTACGATTCGGTCTTCTATTTTTTTCATTAAAACTTGATCGGCAAACGGAACAGGCGAAACTGCTCCCATTCCTCCTGTATTAAGTCCTTTATCTTCTTCTCCTATACGTTTGTAGTCTTTGGCAGTAGGAAGAATTTTGTAATTTTTCCCATCCGTAAGCACAAAACAACTGAGCTCGATTCCGTCTAAAAACTCTTCAATTACCACTTTTGCACTGGCACTTCCAAATTTTTTGTCTAACAGCATATTAGAAAGTTCTTTTTTTGCTTCTGTTAAGTCATCCAGAATCAGAACACCTTTTCCTTGTGCTAATCCGTCTGCTTTGAGTACATAAGGAGCTTTTAGTTTTTCTAAAAAAGCAAAACCTTCTTCGATGTTTTCTTTAGTAAACGAACCATAATGTGCTGTCGGAATATTATTTTTTACCAAAAATTCTTTAGCAAATTCTTTACTTCCTTCAAGCTGAGCTCCGATTTTTGAAGGCCCTACAACCTGAATGTTTTTCAGGTTTTGGTCGTTTTTGAAAAAGTCGTAAATCCCTTTCACAAGCGGATCTTCCGGTCCCACCACAACCATTTGTATGTTGTTGACAAGACAAAAATCTTTAATTGCTTCGAAGTCGTTTACCCCTATATCAAGGTTGGTCGCAATTTTTTGAGTTCCTGCATTACCGGGAGCAACGAATAACTCGTTCAGAATCGGACTTTGTACGAGTTTATGAGCCAAGGCGTGTTCTCTGCCTCCTGAACCTAAAAGTAGGATTTTCATTTAGTGAATTTTTTAGCCTTCAAAAGTACGGTTTTTATTTTTTTTTACCGCAGTAATCAAGTGAATTAGTCGTTTTTTTATGTTTTGTAACAAACTATACGAAGAATAAAACATTTCTTTTTTTGCTCTGTCAGATTATTCGTAAATTTGGGCTCATTTTAAATAAAATTCAACACATTAATACTATGGAATACAGAATAGAAAAAGACACAATGGGCAAAGTAAAAGTTCCTGCGGATAAATATTGGGGAGCTCAAACCGAACGTTCGAGAAACAATTTTAAAATCGGAGCTCCGGCTTCGATGCCTATTGAAGTCGTAAGAGGATTTGCTTATTTGAAAAAAGCTGCTGCCTATGCTAACTGCGATTTGGGTGTTTTACCAACAGAAAAAAGAGATCTGATTGCTCAAGTTTGTGACGAAATCCTTGAAGGAAAATTAGACAATCAATTTCCGCTTGTAATTTGGCAAACCGGTTCGGGAACACAATCGAACATGAACGTAAATGAAGTAGTTGCCAATAGAGCTCAAGTACTTTCAGGAGGAAAAATCGGAGAAGGAGAACCAGTACTTAAAGCCAATGATGACGTAAACAAATCTCAATCATCAAACGATACTTACCCAACGGGAATGCATATTGCTTGCTATAAAATGGTGGTTGAAACTACTATTCCTGGAGTTGAAAAACTAAGAAATACGCTTAAAGCGAAAGCTGAACAATTCAAAGACGTAGTAAAAATCGGACGTACTCACTTGATGGATGCTACGCCACTTACGTTAGGTCAAGAAATTTCAGGATATGCTGCTCAATTAGACTACGGACTAAAAGCTTTAAAAAATACCTTGGCTCACCTTTCTGAAGTAGCATTAGGAGGAACTGCTGTTGGAACAGGACTTAACACTCCGCAAGGTTATGATGTGAAAGTAGCAGAATATATCGCTAAATTCACAGGACATCCGTTTGTAACAGCACCTAACAAATTCGAAGCTTTGGCTGCTCACGATGCTATTGTAGAAACTCACGGTGCTTTGAAACAATTGGCTGTTTCTCTTAACAAAATCGCTAACGACATTAGAATGTTAGCTTCTGGTCCTCGTTCTGGAATTGGAGAGATTTTTATTCCAGAAAACGAACCAGGTTCTTCTATCATGCCTGGAAAAGTAAACCCTACACAATGTGAGGCTTTGACTATGGTTTGTGCTCAAGTGATGGGAAATGATGTAGCTATTTCGGTTGGAGGAACTCAAGGACATTATGAACTTAACGTATTCAAACCACTGATGGCAGCTAATTTCTTGCAGTCTGCAAGATTATTAGGAGATGCTTGTGTATCGTTTGACCAGCATTGTGCTCAAGGAATCGAGCCTAACCACAAACGTATTAAAGAATTGGTTGATAATTCACTAATGCTTGTCACAGCTCTTAATACAAAAATCGGATACTACAAAGCTGCTGAAATCGCTCAAACAGCTCACAGAAACGGAACAACCCTTAAAGAAGAAGCGGTTCGTTTAGGATATGTGACTGCTGAAGATTTTGATGCTTGGGTAAAGCCGGAAGAAATGACAAGCAACTTGAAATAACTTTTGGTAATTTTATTTTAAGTTAAAAAACAGAAACCTCTAAGGCTGATTTGCTTTGGAGGTTTACTTTTAAAAACAAACTAAAAAACATTATGATAAAAACTGTAATTTTTGATATGGATGGAGTGTTGATTGACTCTGAACCGATACATTTTTCGGCTTATCTGCAACATTTCAGAGAATTAAATATTGAGGTTTCTGACGAACTATATCAGACTTTTGTCGGAAGTTCTACCAAGAATATTTACAAGCGCATCAAAGAGCAGTTTGATCTCGTTCAATCTGTTCAGGAGCTTATTGTCCGCAAAAGAGAGCTTTTTTACAAATTTTTCGCTGAGTCCGAAACTTTAGAACTGATTAGCGGTGTTTTAGAACTAATTCGGGAGTTGCATAAAAATAAAGTTCAATTGATTGTGGCTTCGTCGTCATCGCATCAAAACATAAACGCTGTTTTCAAAAAATTTGATTTGGATAAATATTTTTCGCATAAAGTAAGTGGAGAAGATTTTCCCGAATCGAAACCAAATCCAGCTATTTTCAATAAGGCTGTTGAGTTATCAAAACATCAAAAAAACGAATGTATTGTAATTGAGGATTCTACAAACGGAATTAAAGCAGCAAATAATGCAGGGGTTTTTGTAATTGGGTATAAATCGAAAGAATCAATTCAAAATTACGAAACCGCAAATTCGGTTATTTCGGATTATAGAGAAATTAATTTCGATAAAATTCAACAATTAGTTAGCGGAATATAAGATTGTTTTAAAACATAAATTTAGCCCTAAATTACATAATCTGACTTACGTAATTTGGGGCTAACTATTTGTTGTTTAAATTGGAATTAAGCGTGAATGGCTCTGTTGTCTGTAGCGGCTAAAGCAGCTTCTTTAATAGCTTCTGAGAAGGTTGGGTGTGCCCATGACATTCTTGCCAAATCTTCAGCCGAAGCACGGAATTCCATTGCGGTAACCCCTTCTGCGATTAAATCTGCAGCACGAGCCCCGATGATGTGCATTCCTAGTATCTCATCTGTTTGCTTATTTGCTAATATTTTAACAAATCCGTCCGTATCCATACTAGCACGAGCTCTACCAAGAGCACGGAAGTTGAATGTTCCTGCTTTGTATTCGATTCCGTCTGCTTTTAGTTGCTCTTCGGTTTTACCTACTCCAGCAACTTCTGGCCAAGTGTAAACTACACCAGGAATCAAGTTATAATTGATATGAGGTTTTTGACCTGCGATGGTTTCTGCTACAAATACTCCTTCTTCTTCTGCTTTGTGAGCCAGCATTGCTCCTCTAATTACATCTCCCACAGCATAAATATTCGGAACATTGGTTTGTAAGTGGTCGTTTACTTCAATTTGTCCTCTTTCGTTGATTTTAACGCCTGCTTTTTCGGCATCGAGTTTGTCAGTAAAAGGTCTTCTTCCTACAGATATTAAAGCATAATCTCCGTCAAGCGTAATGGTTTCTCCTTTTGCATTTTCAGCCTGAACCTGAACATCTGCTCCGTTGCGTTCTACTGATTTTACTTTGTGAGAAGTATAGAATTTGATTCCTTGTTTTTTAAGTACTTTGGTAAGCTCTTTAGATAGTCCTGCATCCATTCCCGGAATGATTCTGTCTAAGTATTCTACTACAGAAACTTGTGCTCCTAAACGAGAATATACTTGACCTAACTCCAGTCCGATAACTCCACCACCGATAACAATTAGGTGCTTTGGTACTTCTTTTAGTTTTAAAGCTTCTGTTGAAGTGATGATTTTCTCTTTATCAATTTTGATAAACGGAAGGTTTGATGGCTTAGAACCTGTGGCAATAATAGTATATTTTGCTTCGATTACTTCAGATGAACCGTCGTTTTTAGAAACTTTGATATGCGTTGCATCTTCAAAAGAACCTACTCCTTCAAAAACGGTGATTTTGTTTTTGTCCATTAGAAATTTGACTCCTCCTGAAGTTTGGTCAACAACGGCTTGTTTGCGCTCCACCATTTTTTGGATATTCACTTTCAAATCGCCTGACACTTCGATTCCGTGGTCTGCAAAATGCGAAACCGCATCGTGATAGTGATGTGAAGAGTCTAAAAGTGCTTTTGAAGGAATACACCCTACGTTAAGGCAAGTTCCTCCAAGAGTTGAATATTTTTCGATGATAGCAGTTGAAAAACCGAGTTGTGCAGCACGGATAGCAGCTACGTATCCTCCGGGTCCTGAACCAATCACAACAATGTCAAATGAAGCCATATTATTATATTGTTTTTAATAGGATTTAAAAAAGTTGTACAAAGGTAAGGTTTTTTGGTTGAAAAGTTGAAAGACAAAAGTTTTAATTATTTTTAAGCAGCTTATCAAATAAAAAGCAGCTTCAAATTTTTAACTTTTGTTGCATTTACTAATTGAACTTAGAAGGTTTAGTTTTTAAGGTTTCATTATTATACTACTGCAAAATTTTAAGTATCTTTGCCAAAATTTTCAGTTATGAGTATACAGACTTCGCCTTATGTGGCTTATAAAGTAAAAGACATTTCCCTTGCAGATTGGGGACGAAAAGAAATTGAATTGGCAGAAGCCGAAATGCCAGGACTTATGGCACTTCGAAAAGAATACGGAACTTCAAAACCGCTTAAAGGTGCAAGAATTGCAGGTTGCCTTCACATGACTATTCAAACCGCTGTGCTTATCGAAACGCTTATCGAGCTTGGGGCAGAAGTTACTTGGAGTTCTTGTAATATCTTTTCAACCCAAGATCAAGCTGCTGCTGCTATTGCAAAAGCAGGAATTCCGGTTTATGCTTGGAAAGGAATGAACGAAGAGGAGTTTGATTGGTGTATCGAACAAACACTTTTCTTCGGAGAAGATAGAAAACCTCTGAATATGATTTTAGATGACGGAGGCGATTTGACAAATATGGTTTTTGACAGATACCCGGAATTAGTTTCAGGGATAAAAGGTCTTTCGGAAGAAACTACCACAGGAGTTCACCGACTTTATGAAAGAATGAAAAACGGAACACTTCCGATGCCTGCTATTAATGTAAACGATTCGGTCACTAAATCAAAATTTGACAATAAATACGGTTGTAGAGAATCCGCTGTAGATGCTGTACGTAGAGCAACCGATGTAATGTTGGCAGGAAAAAGAGTAGTAGTTTGTGGCTACGGAGATGTAGGAAAAGGAACTGCAGCCTCGTTCAGAGGAGCAGGAAGCATTGTTACAGTTACCGAAATCGACCCAATTTGTGCCTTACAAGCTGCTATGGACGGATTTGAAGTAAAAAAATTAGATACAGTTGTACCTAATGCAGACATCGTTATCACTACTACGGGAAACAAAGACATTGTGGTTGGTCGTCATTTCGAGAAAATGAAAGACAAAACTATTGTTTGTAACATCGGACATTTTGACAACGAAATTGATATGGCTTGGTTGAATAAAAATCACGGTGCTTCGAAAGTAGAAATCAAACCTCAAGTTGATAAATACACGATAAACGGAAATGATATTATCATCTTGGCAGAAGGTCGCTTGGTAAATCTTGGTTGTGCAACAGGACACCCGAGTTTTGTAATGAGCAACTCATTTACCAACCAGACTTTGGCACAAATTGAACTTTGGACCAATTCTGAAAACTATAAAAACGAAGTATATACCCTTCCGAAACACTTAGATGAAAAAGTAGCTCAATTACATTTAGCTAAAATTGGGGTGGAATTGGAAACACTTACAGAAGACCAAGCAAAATACATCGGAGTTGAGGTTCAAGGACCATTCAAACCTGAGTATTACAGATATTAAAATTCGTTTCAAGTTTCAAGTTATTTAATTCCTGAACTTGAAACCTGAAACAAAGCAAACTTTAAACAAATAAAAAATGGCAAGCATTAAAAATTTAAAAAAAGACATTAACTATGTTTTCGGAGATATTATCGAAGTAGCTTATCTTGCAGAAATTGCAAAAGGTGGAAAAGAACTATCTGAAAAAACAGATGCAATTGTAGATGAAGCAATCGAAACTTTCGACAACCTTATTACTAAGGTAAATCTTAGAGGAGTTGAAAACAAAAAAGCTCACTTCAAACAAATCAACCAAGAGTTCGAGCAAGCAGCAAGACAATTAGTAGATAAGATTAATAAAGCTTAATTATATCTATCTAAAAAAAATGTCTGAAATTATCTATAAAAAGGTAGATTTCAGACAATTTTTTTTTTTTACTTAAACCTCTCAAAGTGTGCTTTTTCTAGGGTTTCTCTATGGTCAGGATGTGCGATGCTGATGAGTAATTTTGAGCGTTGCTCTGTGTTTTTCCCGTATAGATTTACTACTCCATATTCGGTTACTACATAATGTACGTGTCCTCGGGTAGTTACCACTCCTGCCCCTTGTTTGAGTAGCGGAGTGATTTTAGAAACACCTTTGGCCGTTACCGAAGGCATGGCAATAATTGCTTTTCCTCCTTCTGATAAAGATGCTCCTCTCATAAAATCCATTTGTCCTCCGATGCCGGAATATTGATATGTTCCGATAGAGTCCGCACAGATTTGACCTGTCAAATCTATTTCTAAAGCAGAATTGATAGCAACCACTTTCGGATTTTTTCGAATAACGGCCGTATCATTTACGTGCGAAACATTCATAAAAGAAATGGTTGGATTGTCATCTACAAAATCATATAATTTTTGAGTTCCAGCTACAAAAGCCGTTATGGTTTTTCCGGGGTGAATTTTTTTCTTTTCGTTGGTAACAACTCCTTTTTGTATCAACGGAATCAATCCGTCTGAGAACATTTCGGTATGCACACCTAAGTCTTTGTGATGGGTCAAATTACCTAAAACCGCATTCGGAATAGTTCCTATTCCTGCCTGAAGAGTTGAACCATCTTCGATAAGTCCGGCAACATTTCGTCCGATTTTCATCGAAATTTCGTCTTGTGAATTATAATCTACTAATAGCAAATCGGCTTCGTGCCAAACCATAGCAGTGAATTTAGAGAAATGAATCGATGAATCTCCGTGTGTCCGTGTCATTTTCGGATTGACTTGTGCAATGACAATTTTGGCTTGACGAACGGCTGTCCAAGCTGCATCAATCGAAGTTCCGAGTGAACAATAACCGTGTTTGTCAGGAGGTGAAACATGAACAACAGCTACATCAAGCGGTAAGCAACCGTTGGTAAAAAGCCTTGGAATTTCACTTAAAAAAATCGGAATATATCCTCCGTGAGTGCTATTTGCCCATTCCCTGATATTGGCCGATACAAAAAGTGAATTCAGATAAAATGATTCGGTGATTTGAGGGTGTTTCCAGTCAATATTTCCGAAAGTACTGATAGAAACCAGCTCCACGTTGTTAATTTCTCCTGCTCTTTTCAACAAAGCATCAATGAGATAAAGCGGAGTAGCTGCACTTCCATGAAGGAAAACCCTGTCTCCACTTTTTACGAGTTTTACGGCTTCCTCGGCCGAAATATATGTTGGCATATTTAATAAATTGATTATTGTTTTTCTTTTTACCACAAATTAAAGGATTCTTACTGATTTACACCTCATAAAAAACACTATTAATCCGTAGCTAAAATAATTTTAAACAGTTTCTAAAACTTGTACAAAAATATTGATTATGAATTAGACTCCAAAAGATAAACTCATATATAAATCCTTATTCTGTGAGAGCAAAAACAATTAATCCTTGGGTGCTAATTTGTCCGATTTGTTCTTCCTTGTCCTTTTTTATTATAAAGCGTTTGATTATATTTGTGGTAAATCACTAAGCTATGAAAATCATCATATCTCCTGCCAAATCATTAGATTTTGAAACCAAACTTCCAACCAAAAAATTTACGGAAAATTCTTTTCTGAACAAATCGAAAACCATCAATAATATTTTAAAAAAGAAATCTCCAAAACAACTCTCGAAGTTAATGTCTATTTCAGACAAATTAGCAGAGCTAAATTATAACCGAAACCAAGAATGGAGCTTACCCTTTTATCCCGAAAACGCCCGTCCTGCTATATTTGCTTTTAACGGAGATGTTTATGCTGGGCTTGATGCGTACACTATTCCCACTAATAAATTGGATAAATTACAAGATACGTTTCGCATCCTTTCAGGATTATATGGAATTCTAAAACCACTTGATTTAATTCAACCTTATCGTTTGGAAATGGGAACAAACCTTAAAGTCGGAAGAGCTAAAAATCTGTATGAATTCTGGAAAAAAACCATAACCGAATCTTTGAACAACGAGTTGTCCGACAACGAATTATTCATCAATTTGGCAAGTAAGGAATATTCAGATGTGATTGATTTTAAATCTCTTAAAGGAATCCATATTACCCCAGAATTTAAAGATTACAAAAACGGAGAGCTGAAAATAATTAGTTTTTTTGCCAAAAAAGCCAGAGGACTTATGGTTCGGTTCATTATTGACAACGATTGCAAAACCATCGAAGATTTAAAAAGTTTCAATTACGAAAATTATCGCTTTGACCAAAATCTTTCCAAAGGAAACAAGTTGGTTTTCACAAGATAAGAGGATGAATATCCGATAGTAATAAGTTCCCTCATCCGACATCCAATAACAAGCAATAGATGAATTTTCTCGCTCACATATATTTATCCGGAAATGACGATTTGATAAAAATCGGTAACTTTATGGCAGACGGAATTCGAGGGAAAGATTACGAGAATTACTCTCCGAGACTGAAAACAGGAATTCTATTGCACCGATTTATAGACAGTTATACCGATTCTCATCCGATTTTCAGGCAAAGTACCAAAAGATTGCACAAGAACTATAGCCATTATTCGGGAGTATTAGTCGATATGTTTTATGATCATTTTTTATGTAAAAATTGGGGGAAATATTCCGATGAAAATCTGAGTGATTTTGTGAAGAGTTTTTACACTTCTTTGCGAGAAAATCACACTATTCTGACCGAAAAAACCAAACATCTGTTGCCTTATATGGAACATGGAAACTGGCTTTATAACTATCAGTTTTTAGACAAATTAGAAGTTATCCTTTCGCAAATGGACAACAGAACCAAGTACAAATCCAGAATGAGGTATGCTATTGCAGATTTAAAACAGTACTATCCTGAATTTGAAACAGAATTTACCTTGTTTTTTGAAGATCTCCGACAGAGGTCTCAAAAAAAATTAAAACAACTTTTATCCGAAAACAAAATCGACTTATAAAATAAACTTTTGTTTATCGCTTATTTGAACGATATTTTGTTTGTAAAAATTCTGTTATTTTTATTGTTTCCTGTGAGATTCTGTTTAATATCGGATTATAAAAATAAATTTTAATCCGTTTTGTAATAACACTACCTTTGCACTTTTATATGAAAAAGGCAATCCGAAATACAGGAAAAATAATTCTTTATTTTTTGGTGTGGATAAAACTCGTTACCACTCCGAGGCAGTTCTTGATGTTTGCAAGTATTATTGTCGGTGTTTTTGCGGGAGTCGGAGTTGTTCTTCTAAAGTCTTTTGCTCACTGGGTTTTTCTGGCTGCGAACTATATTGACGGAATATTGAAACTTCCGTACAGTAACAGTATTTTTCCGGTCATCGGTATTTTGCTCACGGTTTTTGTCATACAGCGTTTTTTGGGAGGACATATCGAAAAGGGACTTTCGCAGATTATGTATTCGGTTGCCAAGAGGAAAAGTTTCTTGCCAAAAAAACAAATGTATTCGCAAATTCTGACCAATTCCCTTACGGTAGGCTTCGGAGGAAGTGCAGGAATCGAATCTTCGGTAGCCATTACCGGAGCTGCTTTCGGGTCGAATTTTGCCCAACATTTCAAGTTGAGCTACAAAGAAAGAACGCTTCTTTTGGCTTGTGGAGTTTCGGCTGCAACGGCTGCTGCTTTTAATGCTCCGATTGCGGGAGTTTTATTTGCTATTGAGGTAGTTTTGGCCGATATGAGCATCACGGCTTTTATTCCAATTATGATTTCGGCTGCTACAGGAGCCATTGTTTCAGGACTTTTGTTAAACGAGAATATCTTAATGCACTTTTACGAAAAACAAAGTTTTGAGCTAAGCGACATTTGGTTTTATATAATTTTAGGGCTTATTACCGGTTGGTTTTCGGTTTATTATTCTCGTAATTTTCAGAGAGTTACTGAGTATTTCAACAAATTAAAAACAACTCCGTACCGAAAGGCAATTTATGGAGCATCACTTTTAGCCTTGCTGATATTTGTTATTCCCACACTTTTCGGACAAGGATACGAAAGCATCAAAATCCTTTCAGGCGACGACCCTGGTCAGCTTTTAGAGGATACTATTTTCTCGAATTTCAAAGACAGCCATTGGGCACTGCTGATTTTTGTAGGAATGGCAGCTTTTCTGAAAGTTTTTGCGGTTGGCTTTACATTAAACAGTGGAGGTAACGGAGGGAATTTTGCTCCTTCCCTATTTGTCGGTTCTTATCTTGGTTTTTTATTTTCGTATTTGGTTAATCTAACCAATATTTTTAAAATTCCTGTAGAAAGTTTTACTTTGGTTGGAATGGCAGGTGTTTTTAGTGCTTTGTTTCATGCTCCGCTTACCGCTATTTTTCTTATCGGAGAAATAACTGGAGGCTACTCGCTTATGGTTCCGTTATTGGTAGTTTCCTCCATTAGTTTTGCTGTTTCTAAAAGATACGAGTCTTATTCGATGGATCTGAAAAAATTAGCCAAAAAAGGCGATGTTTTTACCAGCAACAAAGACCGTAACATATTGTCAAGCATCCTGTTAGAAGACATTGTGATTACCGATTATAAAACCCTAAACCCCAATGACAGTTTGGAAAAACTTATCGAAATTGTAGCTAATTCCGAACAAAGGAATTTTGCCGTAGTTGATGAAAAACAAACACTCGTTGGAATACTCGATTTCGATACAGTCAGGAATTTGGTTTTCAATTCATTTCAGGTAAAATACTCGAAAATTAACGAAGTAATGCTTCCTATTAAATACCTTATTTTTTATGAAAATTCGATATATATAATGCTCGAAAAATTAGAACATTCTAAAAAGGATTATTTGCCCATCGTAAAAGATGGAAAATACTACGGATATATCTCCAAAATCAAAATCCTTGAGCATTATAGAAATCAGCTCAAATCAATGAGAGTAGAATAGTTTTATGTGCAAAAAAGACTACTAATACAAAGAATTTTAAGCTTCTATCATTTTCTTCCCGAAAGGTATCTTTTCTCTACCCAGAATGTTCCAAACGGAATAAGCGAAGCAAGCAAAATCAGGAAAAAATCTTTCCCACCCCACTTCATTGGAGCTTTGAGCATAATGGCCAAAAGAATGTAAGCTATAAACAAAATTCCGTGAGCCATACCAATAGGAAACAACAAGGTTTTATATAAATCTGTATGATTAGGTTTGATAAAAAGCATATTAGCGAGAATTGCCAAGTAAGAAATTCCTTCTAAAAAAGCAACTATTTTAAATAGTTTAAGCATATAAAGTTAGTTTATAGTGTTGAGTTTGTTTATTTTTTGAATTCTAAAGCAGGTAATAATTTAGAAGAAACCTCTCCAAATCCAACTCTCAAGTGATCTTTCTGGCAAAATCCTCTCATAATTACCGTATCATTATCTGCAATGAATTTTCGTTCTGTGCCATCTTTCAAAGTTATCGGATTTTTTCCTCCCCAAGTAAGTTCCAACATCGAGCCATAACTATCTGGAGTAGGTCCCGAAATCGTTCCCGAACCCATCATATCTCCCGAATTTACCTGACATCCATTGATAGTGTGGTGAGCCAATTGCTGACTCATTGTCCAGTACATATATTTGAAATTTGATTTCGAAATCGAAGTTTCTTCTCCATTTTCAGGTTTAATTGAAACTTCTAAATTGATATCAAAAGTGTGATTTCCTGTTTGTTGCAGGTAAGGGAGTGGTTTTGGGTCTTCTTGTTTAGGACTTTCACATCTAAAAGGCTCCAAAGCATCGAGGGTTACAATCCAAGGAGATATAGATGAAGCGAAACTTTTAGCTAAAAACGGTCCGAGCGGAACATATTCCCACTTCTGAATATCCCTGGCACTCCAATCGTTGAAAAGTACCATTCCGAAAATATAATTTTCTGCCTCCTCAACCGGAATATATTCTCCCATTTTATTGGCATCTGTTGTAATAAAAGCTGTTTCTAATTCAAAATCTACTAATCGTGAAGGACCAAAAACAGGCTGTGTTTCTCCATTTGGAAGTGTTTGTCCAAGAGGTCGTCTGACAGGAACTCCCGAAGGCACAATTGTAGAACTTCTTCCATGATAACCCACCGGAATATGAAGCCAGTTTGGCAATAGAGCGTTATTCGGGTCGCGAAACATTATTCCTACATTAGTTGCATGCTCTCTACTCGAATAAAAATCAGTATAATCTCCAATCTGAACAGGTAGTTGCATTTCTACTTCATCTATCGAAAAAACAACTTGCGATTTATCTTTTTCGTTATCTCTTAGTTTCGGATTTTCTGCATCAAAAATATCGGCAATACGGTTGCGAACTTCTCTCCAAGTTTTCCTTCCCGACGAAATAAAAGCATTGAGTGTATCCTGAAGAAAAATATCGTCTGTAAGTTGAATTCCGCTAAAATATCCTAATTGATATAGGGCATTCAAATCAATAGCGGAATCTCCGATACGAGTTCCGATAGTTACAATATCGTCTTTGGTTAAAAATACTCCGAACGGAATATTCTGAATCGGAAAATCACTGTCTTTGCGAACTTCTACCCAAGTTTTTCTACTCGGATCATTAGCTGTAATAGGCATATTTTTTAGTTTTAAAACCTCTCTCCAACCCTATCCAAAAGAAAAGAATCTGCGTGAGATTTGTTTTTAATTTTGATTTAAAATTATAGCTCCAAATATATTGTTTATTGCTAATTTCTCAAAGTAAATTCGTATTTTTGGGCTCACTTTAACAATAATTCATATTATGCAGAGAGATAACGAAATTTTTGACTTGATTCTCGAAGAACAAGATCGTCAGACAGAGGGTTTAGAGCTTATTGCTTCTGAAAATTATGTAAGCGAACAAGTATTAGAAGCGGCAGGTTCTATACTTACCAACAAATATGCAGAAGGTTACCCAAACAGAAGATATTACGGAGGTTGTGAAGTAGTTGATATCATCGAGCAAATCGCTATCGACCGTGCCAAAGCCCTTTTCGGAGCAGAATATGTAAACGTACAGCCTCATTCGGGTTCGCAAGCCAATACGGCTGTATATGCAGCTTGTTTGAAGCCGGGAGATAAAATCTTAGGGTTTGATTTATCGCACGGAGGACATCTTACTCACGGTTCGCCTGTGAATTTTTCAGGTAAACTGTATAATCCTGTTTTTTACGGAGTAGATAAAGAAACAGGACTTATCAATTACGATAAAGTTCAAGAAATTGCCGAAAGAGAAAAACCTCAGTTAATTATAGCAGGAGCTTCTGCTTATTCTCGGGATATGGATTTCAAACGATTCAGAGAAATTGCAGACAGTGTAGGAGCTATTTTGTTTGGTGATATCTCTCATCCTGCAGGACTTATTGCTAAAGGGCTTTTGAATGACCCGATTCCGTATTGCCATATTGTAACCTCAACCACTCACAAAACCCTGAGAGGACCAAGAGGAGGAATCATTATGATGGGTAAAGATTTCGAAAATCCGTTTGGCTTAAAAACTCCAAAAGGAGAAGTAAGAATGATGTCAGCTTTGCTCGATAGTGCTGTTTTCCCTGGAAATCAAGGAGGTCCACTTATGCACATCATCGGAGCGAAAGCTGTAGCATTTGGAGAGGCACTTACTGACGAATATTTCAGATACATTCTACAAGTTCAAAAAAATGCCAAAGCTATGGCAGAGGCATTTGTAGAAAAAGATTACCATATTATTTCTGGCGGAACCGATAATCACATGATGCTTATTGACCTAAGAAACAAAGGGATTTCAGGAAAAGATGCTGAGAAAGCCTTAGGAAAAGCCGAAATTACCGTAAACAAAAATATGGTTCCGTTTGACGATAAATCTCCGTTTGTAACTTCGGGAATCCGAGTGGGAACTCCTGCAATTACTACGAGAGGACTTGTTGAAGCGGATATGAAAGCAATTGTAGAGCTAATTGACCAAGTTATTATCAATCACGATAATGACCAAAAGTTAGAAGAAATTGCAGACAAAGTAGTTGAAATGATGAGCGAAAGACCAATTTTTGTCTTTTAAACGAGCTTTTTTACTTACATAAAAAAGAGGCTATCCAACACAAGGGTAGCCTCTTTTTATGCTTTGCATATTCTGAATTATTGCTTACGTTTGGCTTTTTCTTGTGCATCAACTACAGCCACAGCAGACATATTTACCATTTCCTCTACACTTGCACCCAATTGAAAAATATGCACGGGTTTATCTAAGCCTAAAATAATCGGCCCGATAGATTCGTTTTGATTGAGTTCTTTAAGTAATTTGTAGGTAATATTTGCAGCTTCCAGATTCGGAAAAATAAGTGTATTTACTTTTTTACCAGCCAATTTTGAAAACGGAAATTTCGAGGATATCATTTCGGAATTCAGAGCGAAATCGGTTTGGATTTCTCCATCAACAATAAGGTCCGGATAATTTTCGTGCAAAAAAGCCACGGCTTCTCTCACTTTGTTTGTGCTGGGTTGGTTAGACGAACCAAAATTCGAAAATGAAACCATCGCAATTACAGGCTCCATACCGAACATTTTTATAGTTTTGGCAGTCATTAAAGCGATGTTAGCCAGGTCTTCTGCACTCGGATTCGGATTGATAGCTGTATCTGAAAAAAACATTGGTCCACGCTTGGTCATCATCAGATTAGTCGTTGCGATTTTCTTAACTCCATGAGCTTTTTCGATCAGTTGTATAATTGGTTTTACAACAGATGGATAACTTCTGGAATAACCTGTAACGAGAGCGTCTGCATCTCCCTCGTTAATCATCATAGCAGCAAAATAATTGCGCTCACGCATCCATTTTTGAGCATCGTACAAGGTCATTCCTCTGCGTTTTCTCACTTTCCAATACGCCTGTGCATATTGTTCTCTTCGAGCATCTTCTTCTCTGTCTTTAGGGTCAATAATCGGAAGTTCTTTTTCAAAACCGATTTCTTGTTTCATCTCGGTAATTACTTCTTTATTTCCTAACAAAATCGGAAAGCCTATTCCTTCTTCCGAAACAATTTGAGCTGCTTTAAGTACGTCCATATTGTCAGCCTCAGCAAAAATGATTCTTTTTGGGTCGGTCTTGGCTCTGTTGGTAAGCATTCTGACCATTTTGTTATCGTTGCCTAACCTATCCAATAATTCGCTTTCGTATCTTGCCCAATCCGTAATGGGATTCTGAGCTACTCCGGTTTCCATTGCTGCTTTGGCAACAGCAGGTGAAACTACCGTAATCAGTCTCGGGTCAAATGGTTTAGGAATGATATAATCTTTTCCGAAGGAAAGCTTGGTTTCTCCGTAAGCGATATTTACTTGTTCAGGAACAGATTCTTTAGCTAAATTAGCCAAAGCGTGTACCGCTGCCATTTTCATCTCTTCATTGATTTTAGTGGCTCTGACATCTAATGCTCCTCTGAAAATATACGGAAAACCAAGCACGTTGTTTACCTGATTAGGATGGTCTGAGCGTCCTGTTGCCATAATCACATCTTTGCGTGTAGCAACTGCCAAGTCGTATTTAATTTCCGGATTAGGATTTGCCATGGCAAACACAACCGGGTTATCTGCCATTGACAATAGCATTTCGGGGGTAAGTATATCTCCCGAGGAAAGCCCGATAAAGACATCAGCTTCTTTTATAGCTTCTTCCAAAGTCGAAATTGGTTGGTCGGTAGCAAATTCCAGCTGCAATGACGAGAGTTTTTCGTCTTCTTTTTTCAGTATTCCTTTGCTGTTCAACATCAAAAAGTTCTCTTTTTTTGCTCCGCAAGCGACATATAAGTTAGCACATGCAATAGCTGCCGAACCGGCTCCTGATACCACAATCTTGACCTCTTCGAGTTTTTTTTCTGCCAATTCGACAGCATTCAAGAGAGCTGCAGCCGAAATTATAGCTGTTCCGTGTTGGTCATCATGCATTACCGGAATATTCAATTCTTCGACTAATCTTTTTTCAATCTCAAACGATTCAGGAGCTTTGATATCCTCAAGGTTTATTCCTCCAAAAGTCGGAGCTATATTTTTAACCGTTTGAATGAATTCTTCTATATTTTTTGTACCTATTTCAATGTCAAATACATCAATTCCCGCAAATATCTTGAACAAAAGTCCTTTTCCTTCCATTACAGGTTTTGAGGCTTCGGCACCAATATCTCCCAATCCTAAAACAGCTGTTCCGTTAGAAATAACAGCCACCAAGTTTCCTTTTGAAGTATATTTATATACGTTATTAATGTCTTTTTGAATTTCCAGACAGGGCTCTGCTACTCCAGGAGAATAAGCCAAAGCTAAATCTCTTTGTGTTGCATATTTTTTGGTAGGGATAACCTCAATTTTCCCCGGTTTTGGTTTTGCATGATATACAAGAGCCTGCAATCTTTTGGTATCCTTTTGCATAAAAAATGGTTTTCAATAAATACAAAGATAGCTTTTTGTCTCAAAAAAAGACAGCCCTTTAAAGTTTTTGTATGACTTTAAAAGGCTGTTAAGTTTATTTTCCTGATAATTAGTCTCTTGAGGAGGCAAATACTCTCCAAGCCCAATATAATAAGTTAGCTAATGCTCCGAGTGCAGCTACCAAGTAGGTTCTTGCCGCCCATTTTAAGGCGTCTTCTGCTCCTGCGTACTCTTGTTGCGAAACCATATTTTTGTTTTTCAACCAAGCCAAGGCTCTGTTACTCGCATCGTATTCCACAGGAAGAGTTACAAAACTAAAAGCTGTTGCAATAGCCATAAATATCAAACCTGCCACAGCTACATAAAATCCGATACTTGAAGAACCGTCTCCTGAGGCTACTCCTAAAATAAGTCCTCCGATAACCAACCATTGAGACATTCCCGAAGCTACACCTATTACAGGAACCATTTTTGAACGCATTTGCAACCAGCTATAAGCCGTTGCGTGTTGAACAGCGTGTCCAACTTCGTGAGCTGCAACAGCTGCAGCTGCAGCATTTCGTTGATTGTAAACAGCTTCACTCAAGTTTACGGTTTTGTTCATTGGGTTATAATGATCAGTTAGCCTTCCGGGAGTAGAAATAACTTTTACGTTATAAATTCCGTGGTCTGCCAACATTTTTTCTGCGATTTCTGCTCCGCTCATTCCGTTGCGAAGTTGAATTTTAGAGTATTTTTCAAATTTGCTTTTAAGCCTTGAGCTAACCAGCCAGCTAAATAAAGCAATTGCACCAATAAGAATAAGATACATTCCGTCCATTTACTTTTTTTGATTAAGATTTTTTTATGGGTTTAAAATTACTCTTTTCTTATCAAATATCAAGCCCTTTAGAAGAAATTTAACTTTGTAAGAAATTTTGTCAGGTCTTTGTATATAACGGAATATTCGATTATTTTTCTTTTGAGAGTATAATCGTTCCTTTAAAACCGGTTGCAAGCTCCCACTGATTACTGCTTATGAGTTCTCCTTGATCGTCATAAACCTGAAATTCGGCTGTATTTGGACCTGATGTACCTTGATTGAGGGCAATAATTTCTATTTTGTTAAAGCCGATTTGCAGGTCAATAATCACATATTTGTGAGAAGATTCGAGAAGTACATCCCTGAAAAGTACTCTTCCGTTTACTACAATTTGGACTCGGTCTCCATCAAAATAAATATGGTCGCGATAGACGAGCTTTACATTTTTGGATTCGGTTTTAAAATCTCCAAAATATTGATTTCGCTTGAACTGTTCGAGATTTTGTCTGTTTTCTCTCTGAAAATCTTTATTAATCCGCTCGGCAATTCCCTCGTTTGGTAGTTGAAACTGAGGTTTTTCAAAAATGCTTTTTCCTTGCGTTTTAGAAAATTCAGGCTTATCTATTTCGGTGGATTCAAAATCCGACAAACTCGGAGCTTTTTCTTCAATCAAAGGTTTAAGTTGAATCTCGTTTTCGTTTGGCACAGGCTTGATGTCAAGCGTTACGGTTTTGCTTGTCTCGAAAGGCTGAGCAAAACATCCGACAGAAATAAATAACATCCAAAAAAATAAACTGAAACGCATTTAATAGTTTTTACGAAAGGTAAATCTAACAAAAAATATTCCAATTTTTAGGTATTTAACTTTTTATAATTAAAATCCTAAAAATCAGTAACAATAAGGTTCGTGATACCCTTTTTGGTATCCTTTTCGAGTGAAAACAAAAAAATCCTGAATCTCGATTCTAAAATCTTAAATAATAATCTAACTTTGCGTTTCTAAAAATTCAAACAGAAATGCCAGAAATATCAAACAAAGGCTTACAAATGCCTGAATCACCCATCAGAAAGCTGGTTCCTTTTGCAGAAACTGCTAAAAATAAAGGACACAAAGTATATCATCTGAATATCGGACAACCCGATATTAGAACTCCGGAAATAGCTATCGAAGCCGTTAAAAATGCAGATATTAAAGTTTTAGAATACAGCCATTCTGCAGGTTTTGAAAGTTATCGAAATAAGTTAGCCCAATCGTATCAAAAAATTGGTCTGCCTGTTGAAAAACATGATATTATCATAACCACAGGAGGATCAGAAGCTTTGATGTTTGCAATGGGAAGTACGATGGACTGGGGAGATGAAATCATTATTCCTGAACCATTTTATGCTAATTACAACGGTTTTTCAGTTGCTTCGGGAGTTAAAGTTGTTCCGGTGATTTCGGGGATTGAAACAGGGTTTGCCTTACCTCCGATTGAAGATTTCGAAAATCTGATTACTCCTAAAACCAAAGCAATTCTTATTTGTAATCCCGGAAATCCAACAGGATATTTGTACTCTAAAGAAGAAATTGAAAAATTAGCGGAAATCGTTAAAAAACATGATTTGTTCCTTATTGCCGACGAAGTTTACAGAGAATTTATATATGATGAAGATGTTCAGCATCATTCCGTTTTGAATATAAAAGGAATCGAACAAAATGCAATTATGATTGATTCGGTTTCTAAAAGATATAGTATGTGTGGAGCCAGAATCGGTTGTATTGTTTCTAAGAATAAAGAAGTAATGCAAACTGCGATGAAATTTGCCCAAGCTCGTTTGAGTCCTCCGACTTATGAGCAAATAGCAAGCGAAGCAGCTCTTGAGACACCTCAATCGTATTTTGACGAAGTAATTGCAGAGTATAAGGATCGAAGAGATACACTTATTTCGGGATTACAAAAAATTGAAGGTGTGAAAGTTGCTGTTCCAAGAGGAGCTTTTTATTGTATTGCTAAACTTCCTGTTGATAATGCAGATAAGTTTGCACAATGGCTGTTAGAAGAATTCGAACACAACAAAGAAACCGTTATGGTTGCTCCTGCTTCAGGATTTTATTCCACTCCGGGAGCTGGTCTGGACGAAGTTCGTATCGCTTATGTGTTGAAAAAAGAGGATTTAATCAAAGCAGTTGAAGTATTGAAAGTTGCTTTGGAGAAATATAACAAACGCTAAAAAACAATTCTTAAAAGAAAAATACCGTACTGATGGCCAGGGCGATAGTTGCTAATACAACGCCTCTCGCCCACATATCTTTTTTTATTTTTAACAAAAGAAAAAAGGCTATCAAGTTCGGAATTGCTCCAAGAGTTATGAGTTTTCCGAGATTATTTTGACTTTTTATGATTTCGACTCCTTCAATAAAATCAAATTCTGTAAGAAGTGTAACATAAAGGTATGCTCCTACAAACGAAAGAACCAAACCAAGCAGGAATCCGTAAAGTAAATGTATTTTGTTATTCATTGATGTTCCAAGTATTTAGGGTTTGTATTGCGTGGTGTGCTGTCAGGTCGAACTGAACGGGAACTACCGAAACATATCCGTTTGCCAAAGCCCATTCATCTGTGTCTTCTCCTTTGTCGTAATTGACAAATTCTCCTGTAAGCCAATAATAATCTCTTCCGTGCGGAGTTTGTCTTTTATCAAAACGCTCTATCCACATAGCGTTAGCTTGTCGACAAATCTTGATTCCTTTAAATGTTTCGCTTTGGGGTTTCGGAAAATTGACATTCAGCACAACTCCTTTGGGAAGTCCGTTATTTAATACTGAAGCAATTATTTTTCTGATAAATATTTTTGAAGATTCAAAATTAGCGTTCCAACTGAAATCTGCCAACGAAAAACCAATAGCTGGGATTCCTTCGATTCCTGCCTCTACTGCAGCACTCATTGTTCCTGAATAAATGACATTGATAGATGAATTTGAACCGTGGTTTATTCCTGAAACACACAAATCGGGTTTTCTGTCTAATATTTCGTGAACAGCCATTTTAACACAATCTACGGGAGTACCGGAACAACTGTATTCTTGCTCATTTATTTTGTTAATATAAAGCGTATTGTTTACCGTAATAGCATGTCCTTTTCCCGATTGCGGACTATCGGGTGCAACAATAACCACATCGCCAAACTCTTGTGCAACAGATATAAGTGTTCTTATTCCCGGAGCAGTAATTCCGTCATCGTTAGTAACTAATATTAAAGGTCTTTTGTATGAATTCATTTGGAAAATGTATTGTTATCTACTAAAAAGTATTTAAAAAACGATTCAATTGGTTTTAAAAATTTTGTATGTGTTTATCAGACAGACAACCCTATTCGAAATTGTCTATCAATATAAAGAACTAAACTTAAATAACAAAGTTTATAAATTAGAATATGAGATTTTCTCCTATTTCTTATTTTTTAATTCTTCTAAAATAGATGGGATTTTTTTGATATTCGCTAGTTCTTTCAGCTTTTCACGAGATTCTTCGATTGGTGTTCCGAAGTAGGATTTTCCTCCTTCGATAGATTTTGTAACTCCGGTTTGCCCTAAGACTACAGCTTTGGCTCCGATTGTGATTCCGCTTGTAACTCCAACTTGTCCCCAAAGAGTAACTTCGTCTTCAACTACAACACACCCGGCAATTCCGGTTTGAGAAGCGATAAGACATTTTTTCCCGATTACCGTGTCGTGCCCAACCTGAATCATATTGTCCATTTTTGTGCCTTCACCAATGGTTGTGTCTCCTGTAACACCTCGGTCAATAGTGCAATTTGCTCCAATCCCGACATTGTTCTGAATCACAACTCTACCTCCGGAAATAAGTTGGTCGAAACCTTCCGGACGTTTTTTGTAATAAAAAGCATCCGCTCCTAAAATAGTTCCGGAATGAATGATTACGTTATCTCCGATAATCGTATCGTCATAAATGGTTACGTTGGCATGAATCAAACAATTCTTACCGATAACCACGTTATTTCCGATAAAACAATTAGGTTGAATGATGGTTCCTTCTCCGATTTTCGCTGTCTCAGAAATTGAAACATTCGATGGTTGAAAAGGTTTAAAATGCTTGGTTAATTTATTGAAATCACGAAAAGGGTCGTCTGAAATAAGTAATGCTTTTCCTTCAGGGCAATCAACTTCTTTGTTGATTAGAACAATAGTAGCTCTTGATTGAAGTGCTTTGTCGTAGTATTTCGGGTGATCGACAAATACGATATCACCTTCTTCTACTACGTGGATTTCGTTCATCCCTAAAATCGGAAAATTTTCATCTCCTACGTATTTACAAGAAATAATTTCGGAAATTTCTTTTAACGAATGGGTGCGGTTGAATTTCATTGTTAGTTTTTATTTTTCTTCCTATATATTTGAGAAAATCTGATTCTTTGTTATGATTATGGAAACTGCATCACCTTTTTCAAAATTATTTTCTCTTTTTTCTTTTTCACGATATGTCCAATCTGTTTTGTGTTTGTAGAAAATTTTAAAAATAGTGTCTATTTCCTCTCCTAAACTATTTAAAACCAAAATATCTTTAACACTTCTATCAGTGTTAAATTCAATTATATAAATTCCAAAGTCATTTATAAAATTTTCTTCAGGTATGGATTTATAAAAATTAATTAGCTTTTGGTTATTACTGCTTATAATTTTCGGAAAATTAAAATTTATATTGTCTGTTTTACTTAAAAAGGAAATGATATTGACTTGGTCTTGAATGTTTTGATTCCATTTTTTGAAACGCTTGTTAGATTCTTGAATATACTTATGAGGAACTAATGAAAAAGAGGCATTGCAATCTTCTAATATAAAATTTCCTTTGCTGTCTTTTGAAGCAAAGATTATCCATTCCGTATTTAATTTAGGAGCGATAGTCTGGCATTCTCCTCGTTCGATAATCAATGTTTTTTTTGGGTTTCCTTTAAAAATATCGATAATTTCCAAAGAAATTATTTTTGGTGTTTTTGAATTAGGATAATGTTCGTTTTCAGCAATAACTTTTGCTTTAAAAACCACTTCATAATTTACAAAGTTATCAACAGTATTTTCCTTGATACAAGTACAAGCGTAAGAATATATAGTTGAGATTAAAAATATATGTAGGAAGATTAGTTTCTTCATAGCTATTTGGTTTTCTTTCTAAAGAATAATTTCCCAAAAACATAAACTAATAATGAAATAAGTAAAGAAAAGACTAATCCTGTGATGAAAGAAGAGTTTCTTCCGACATCATTGTTTTGTTTTTTCATTACTGCATTTAGCTCTTCTGTTAGTTCATTTTTATTAAAGAATCCGTCATTATTTAAGTCTAACCGATGTAGCTCAAGTTGATAAAAAACACTGTCGTAAGAGGCTTTTCCAACAATAATTAGATACAAAATAAAAAAGACAGAAACCGAAATCCAAAATATTCTTTTCTTTTTGAATAGCTTTTTTCGATTAAAAAAAATCAATAAGAGTCCAATAAAGGATATTGTACTTGGTATAATTAGATGATATGGGATTTCAATTTTTTCCAAATTTATTATTCCGTGAAAATTACATACAACAAAGATAAAAAAATGTCCGAATTGTTAAATCCGGACATTTTAACAATTTCAAAATTATTCTTTAATCCGCTCCATATAAGCTCCTGTAGCGGTATCAATTTTGATTTTATCTCCTTCGTTGATAAATAACGGAACGTTTACTTGAGCACCTGTTTCAACTGTTGCAGGTTTTGTAGCATTAGTTGCAGTATTTCCTTTTACTCCCGGTTCTGCATAAGTAACTTCTAGAGTGATAGAAGCAGGCATATCTACAGCTAAAGGCATATCTGTTTCCGTATTGATTTGAACCATTACGTTGGTACCTTCTTTTAATAATTCCGGAGCATCAAGAGCATTTTTGCTTAATGTAATTTGCTCAAAAGTCTCTGTATTCATAAAGTGAAAATCATCACCTTCTGCATACAAATACTGAAACGTATGTGTTTCTACACGAACTGTATCAATTTTGTGTCCTGCTGAAAATGTGTTTTCAAGCGTTCTTCCGGTAGTTAAACTTTTCATTTTGGTTCTTACGAAAGCCGGTCCTTTACCAGGTTTTACGTGAAGGAACTCTACAATTTTATAAATGTCATTGTTAAATTTAATGCACAATCCGTTTCTGATGTCTGCTGTACTTGCCATTTTTTTTCTTGCTATATGCCTTAAGCTGTATGCTTTAGGCTTGGTTTTATATTAGTTATTTTTATTTTTCAATTGCATAAAGCATACTGCTTACAACCTAAAGCCTTAAAGAGCTGAACCTCCGGTATATCCTTTCATAACTCCACGAGAAGAATTTTTGATAAAATCAAGAATTTCATCTCTTTCTGGAGTAGCTTCCATCTCGCCTTCAATAATAGAAAGTGCTTGAGAAGTGTTGTAATTTTTTTGATATAAAATTCTGTAAATATTCTGAATTTCTCTGATTTTTTCAGGTGAAAAACCTCTTCTTCTGAGCCCAACGGAGTTGATTCCCACATACGAAAGCGGTTCACGAGCAGCTTTAACATAAGGTGGAACGTCTTTTCTAACGAGTGAACCACCGGTTACAAAAGCGTGATTCCCGATGTTTCCGAATTGTTGTACGGCTACCATTCCGGCTAATACTACGTGATCTCCCACTGTTGTGTGTCCTGCTAAGGTGGTTCCGTTTGAGAAGATACAATTATTACCAACAATACAATCGTGAGCAATGTGGCAATAAGCCATAATCCAACAGTTATTTCCAATTACGGTTTTCAGTCTGTCTGAAGTTCCTCGATTGATAGTCACACATTCTCTGATGGTTGTTCCGTCTCCGATAATGGTTACCGTATCTTCATCCTGAAACTTCATGTCTTGTGGGATAGCAGAGATTACAGCTCCCGGAAAAATAGAACAATTTTTACCGATTCTGGCTCCTTCCATAATGGTTACGTTAGAACCTATCCAAGTTCCCTCTCCAATTATTACATTGTTGTGAATAGTCGTAAATGGATCAATTACCACATTTTTTGCAATTTTTGCTCCCGGATGAACGTATGCTAAAGGTTGGTTCATAATTTTTGTCAGTTATCGGTTGTCAGTTGTCGGTTGTTAAAAATTTCACCACTTAAACAGACACAGTTAATTTATTTAGTTATCAAATCTGAAATTAAAAATCGTTAATCATCAATCTCAAATTTATTATTTCGCTTTTACAATTTGAGCCATTAGTTCTGCTTCTGTTGTTAGTTTTCCGTTGGTATAAGCATAAGCCTGCATGTGGCAAATTCCTCTACGGATAGGAGTGAGCAATTCTAATTTGAATATCAACGTATCTCCAGGTAATACTTGTTGTTTGAATTTTACGTTGTCTATTTTCATAAAATAAGTCAAGTAATTCTCAGGATCAGGAACCGTGCTTAATGCTAAAATTCCTCCTGCTTGTGCCATGGCTTCAATTTGCAAAACTCCAGGCATTACGGGTGCTCCGGGGAAGTGCCCAACGAAAAACGGTTCGTTCATCGTTACATTTTTCATCCCCACAACATGCTTGTCAGACAATTCTAATATTCTATCAACTAACAAAAACGGAGGTCTGTGAGGTAATACATTCATAATCTGAACCGTATCCATAAGCGGAGGTTGGGTCAAATCAAATGTAGGTACTTGATTTCGTTCTTCGATTTTAATGATTTTAGACAGCTTTTTAGCAAATTGCGTATTCACAAAATGTCCTGGTTTGTTAGCAATGATTTTTCCTTTAATTCTTGTTCCTACTAGTGCTAAATCTCCAATCACGTCAAGCAATTTATGTCTTGCTGCTTCGTTAGGGTAATGAAGGGTAAGATTATCTAAAATTCCGTTTGGTTTTACCGATATTTTTTCTTTACCGAAAGCTACTTTTAAGTGCTCCATAGTTTCGGGAGAAATTTCTTTATCTACATAAACAATAGCATTATTCAAATCTCCACCTTTAATGAGTCCGTTTTGCAAAAGAGTTTCTAATTCGTGAAGAAAACTAAAAGTTCTCGCATTGGCAATTTCGGTTTTAAACTCAGAAATACTCTTAAGTGTAGCGTTTTGAGTTCCCAAAACTTTCGTTCCGAAATCAACCATGGTAGTTACCTGATAATCATCAGCAGGCATTACCAAAACCTCACTTCCTGTTTCTTCGTCTGTATAAGAAATAACTTCTTTTACGGTATATATTTTTTGGTCGGCATCTTGCTCAACAATTCCTGCTTTTTCGATAGCTTCTACAAAATATTTCGAAGAACCGTCCATAATCGGGGGTTCAGAAGCATTCAATTCGATGATGATGTTGTCTAAATCACAACCTACACAAGCGGCTAAAACATGCTCAGAAGTTTGGATTTTTACACCTTTTTTTTCAAGGTTTGTTCCTCTTTGAGTGTTTACCACATAGTTGGCATCTGCCTCAATTATCGGATGTCCTTCTAAATCAGCTCTTACAAAAGTAAATCTGTTGTTAATGGGGGCAGGTTTCAGGGTCATAGTAACTTCTTTACCTGTGTGAAGCCCAACGCCTTTTAATGTAATCTCTTCTTTTATGGTTTTTTGTTTAGCCATATTTTTTTATTTTTTTTAGCCACGGATTAAAGGATTTCACAGATTTTTATCCTTTAAATCTGTGAAATCTGTGGCAAATTTAATCAGATATTTTCTTTTTTAATTCTTCCAAATCAGCTACGATTTTTGGAAAATTCTTGAAATGTACGAAAGATTTTGCAAAGTCTCCATATCCGAAAGCAGGACTTCCTTGAACCACATCTCCGTCAGGCAGACTTTTTCCGATTCCGGATTGAGCCTGAATTTTCACTCCATTTCCGATAGTGATGTGTCCGATAATTCCTACCTGCCCTCCGATGAAGCAATTTTTTCCGATTTTGGTAGATCCTGCAATTCCGGTTTGTGAGGCAATTACTGTATTTTCTCCAACTTCCACATTGTGAGCAATTTGAATCTGATTGTCTAATTTTACTCCTTTTCGGATAATTGTGCTCCCCAGAGTTGCTCTATCAATGGTGGTAGCAGCACCAATTTCTACATTATCTTCGATAATTACATTTCCGATTTGAGGGACTTTATTAAATGTTCCATCTTCATTTGGAGCAAAACCGAATCCGTCTGAACCGATAATTGTGCCTGAATGAAATGCACAATTCTTACCGAGAATCGTTTCAGAATAAATCCGAACTCCTGCAAATAAAATCGTGTTATCACCAATTACCGTATTATCACCTACGAAGCAATTCGGATAGATTTTTACGTTTTCTCCTATTTTTACATTTTTACCGATGTATGAAAAAGCACCTAAATAAAAGTTTTCTCCATATATCACGTTTTCTGAAATAAATGAAGGTTTCTCAATTCCGGACTTCATCAGTTTTACCTGATTGTAATATTCTAAGAGTTTCGAAAACGACTTATAAGCATCTTCAACTTTGATAAGTGTAGTAGATATTTCGCTCTCAGGCACAAAAGATTTGCCTACGATGGTAGCGGTCGCTTTTGTTGTATAGATATGGTGTTCGTATTTCGGATTTGCCAAGAAAGTAAGCGACCCGTTCGAGCCTTCTTCAATCTTAGATAGTTGAAATACTTCGGCTTGAGCATCTCCCAAAACCTCACCTTCTAAAATGTCTGCTATTTGTTGTACAGTAAATTTCATCTTGGCAAAAATATAAAATTTTAGAAAACCATAATTCGTTTTTACCACGAATTACGGAAATTGTTTCAGAAACACTTACATATCAAATTTTTTTCTGATTTTGATATGTATTAAAAGGCAAAATTAAGCCAAATGAAATTAAGCCAATGATTTTTAAGCAGAAAATCCTCATTCCGAATTTAAGTCAGATGCAATAAAACCGAAAAATCTTTTTAGTTTTGTAAACCATTTAGAAATAAAATGATAAAAATTTCAATTATAGGTTCGGGAAATGTGGCTTCACACCTTATCAGAGCATTTTCGTTGAGTAAAGAGGTAGAGATTGTTCAGGTGTTTGCCCGAAAAAAGGAATCTGTTGAAAACTTCATTGCCCCTGATAAGATTACATCTGATTTGTCAGAGCTGGAAAAATCAGATTTGTATATTATTTCAGTTTCCGATGATTCGATTGCTAAAATTTCCGAAGCCCTTGATTTCTCAGGAAGATTGATAGTACATACTTCGGGTACAAAACCTTTGGATATTTTATCGAAGAAAAACAAACGAGGAGTTTTTTATCCCTTACAAACCTTTTCGAGGGACAAAGAAGTAAACTTCAGAGAGACTCCTATTTGTCTTGAGACAGAAAACAAAGATGACTACCTGTTGCTCGAAAAAGTAGCTCATTCAATTTCCGATAAGGTTTTTCGTCTTGATTCTGACAAACGGAAAGCCCTGCATGTTTCGGCTGTTTTTGTGAGTAATTTTGTCAATCATTTGTATCGCATCGGAAGTGAAATTTGTGAAGAAAACGACATTCCTTTTGAGATTTTAAAACCCTTGATTATGGAAGTAGCTGACAAAATCAATTACCTCCACCCGAAAGACGCACAAACAGGTCCTGCTAAAAGAGGGGATTTACAAGTGATTGAATCACATCTTTCGTTTTTAAAGAATGATAAACAAAACCAAGAAATATACGAACTTTTATCAAAAGCCATAATTAGTAAAAATCTTTAAAAATATGAAAAGCTACAAAGAAATAATGAACGATATTACCACATTTATTTTTGATGTGGACGGAGTGCTTACCGACGGAACAGTTCACGTAAGGCAAGACGGAGAAATTCTTCGAAACATGAACATCAGAGATGGTTTTGCCATTAAAGCAGCTATAGAAAGTGGTTATAATGTTTGTATCATTTCGGGAGGAAAAAATGAAGGAGTAAGAATAAGACTTCGCAATTTGGGAGTAACCGATATTTATTTAGGGTCGCCCGACAAGGTCGAAACTTTTAAGGAATACACAGATATTTATGGGATAAATCCACAACAGGTTTTGTATATGGGTGATGACATTCCTGACTATCATGTGATGAAGTTAGTAGGACTCCCGACTTGTCCGCAAGATGCAGCACCCGAAATCAAAGAAATATCCAAATACATTTCGCACAAAAACGGAGGAACAGGAGCAGGAAGAGACGTTATTGAACAAGTGATGAAAGTTCAAGGAAAATGGAACACTCATTTTGACGGAAAACACGATTAAAAAACGACAATCATTTAGGCAGATTCCAAAATTTCTAATTCTCTGTTTCCGTTTTCCAAAGTCTTAATTTTGATTAAGGTATGTTTGTCCGGAATAAGATTCGGGATTTTTTCTGACCATTCTAAAAAGCAGTAACTTCCCGAGTACAAATAATCTTCTACTCCAAAATCAAGAGCTTCTTTTTCTGATTTCAAACGATAGAAATCAAAGTGATAAATTTGCTTTCCGTCTGTAGTCTGGTACTCATTGACCAATGAAAAAGTTGGACTGTTTATAGTGTCTTCAACTTTAAGAGCCTTGCAAAGTGCTTTGATAAGAGTGGTTTTTCCGGTTCCCATCTCGGCCTCAAACAAAATCACTTTTTGGGGATTCTGCTCTAAAACTTTGAGAGCTGTAGCGTTTATTTGGCTAAGAGAAAATTGAATTTTCATATTGATGTAAAACAGATTTGCACAAATTTACACAGTTTCTTAAAAAGGTGTGTATAATTTGTGCAAATCCTGTATGTGATTTTATCAATTGAATCTGAATCGGATTCCAAGAGCAATGTCCGGCCCGAAATCATCGCCTCTCCAACCGTCTCCAAAATAAAGTTCCGGTCTAAAATCAAGTGATAGTAAAAGAGGGAAATCTGCAAATCCGTATTCTATACCGACTTGTCCTGCGAGAAGAAAGAATGTTCCGTCTTCTTCAACTCCCTGATGGTCATAACTCCAACTTCCTAATCCTCCACCTGCACCGGCATACCAATTAAATCCTCCATCAATATGCCATACCCACTGATACATTCCTACGAGCTTATAGGCATCGGTGTGTCGGCTGTTTCTCCAACCCAAGTCAAGCTCTAATCTATTGTTGTCCGAAAGCCCTCTCTGATACGAAATTTCTCCTCCGAATCCGTCGTTATCTCCTAAGCGAAGCCCTAAGGCATTCTTTGAAATTTCTTGCCCTTGAGCAAAAAACGCAAATCCTAATAAAGCGATTGATGATAAAATTAATTTTTTCATAAAAATATTTGTTTAAGTTTCCTCTTGGATAAGAGCAAAGAGTGAGCCAAAAGTTGGTTTTTTATCAAACTATTTGGTTTTGTTATGCTTATGTGATGTCAAGCAGAACAAAATCATTGTAGAAAAATACTGTGATTGATGATTTTTTCTATAGTAAGTTACAGATTTAAAATAAAAAGCTAACTTTGTTAGGTTAATCAAAAATATACTGTTATGCAAAACATTCCAAGTGTGGATTTACGTGATTTCCTGTCGGATGATCCGGCACGTAAACAAAAGTTTGTAAATGAAATCGGAAAAGCATACGAAGATATCGGCTTTGTAGCACTTAAAGGACATTTTCTTGATGATAAACTGGTTGATGAACTCTATACAGAGGTTCGCAATTTTTTTAATCTTCCTTTAGAGGTCAAAACCAAATACGAAATTCCCGAAATCGGAGGACAAAGAGGTTATGTTTCTTTCGGGAAAGAACATGCTAAGGGCAGAAGTGCAGGAGATTTAAAAGAATTTTGGCACTTTGGTCAATACCTGCCAAAAAACTCAAAATACGAATTAGAATATCCTGCTAACGTAAAGGTTGAAGAACTCCCGAAATTTAACGAAGTTGGAAAACAAGCTTACCAAATGCTTGAAAAAACAGGCGTTTATGTACTTCGTGCTTTGGCTTTATTCTTAGGATTAGACGAGTTTTATTTTGATAAATATGTCAAAGAAGGAAACAGTATTTTGCGCCCGATTCACTATCCTCCGATTACCGAAGAACCAAAAGACGCGGTTAGAGCAGCAGCTCATGGAGACATTAACCTGATTACCCTGCTTATGGGAGCTCAAGGAAAAGGTCTTCAGGTACAAAACCATAACGGAGAATGGATTGATGCCATTGCAAAAGATGATGAACTCGTTATCAACGTAGGTGATATGCTTTCAAGACATACCAATAACAAATTGAAATCTACTATTCATCAAGTCGTTAATCCTCCGAGAGAACTGTGGGGAACTTCAAGATATTCAATTCCGTTTTTTATGCATCCTGTAAGCGAAATGAAGTTAAATGTTTTAGAAGACTGCATAGATGAAAATCATCCGAAACTGTATGACGATATTACAGCCGGAGAATTTCTATACGAAAGATTAGTCGATTTAGGATTGATTAAAAAATAATTTAACACGATTCGAGATAAGAGAACAACATCAAAAAACGAATGCTTTTTATCCCGAATTATTATTGATGTTTATAATAAATTTGTCTATAATATGAAAAAATCAGTTATATTGGGAATTGGTGCTTTGTTGTTTTGGAGCTGTAATAATTCTGGAAAAACAGAAACACACCAAGAAGAAGCTACCCATACAGAGGTTCAAACAGAACACCACCACAACGAAAGTTCTGATGTTATTGAATTTAACAACGGAGAAAAATGGAAGGTAAACGATGAAATGAAACCTTTTGTGCTGAGGGGTGCTGATTTGGTAAACACTTTTATTCAAGAAGGTAATACCGATTATGCAACTCTAACAGCACAACTAAAAGACTTAAACAGTCAACTTATAAAGAGTTGCACTATGACAGGAAAAAGCCATGATGAATTGCACAAATGGTTACATCCTCATTTAGAATTGGTTAAGAAATTAGCCCAAGCTACTAATGAAAGTGAAGCTGAAATAAACGTACAAAAATTAGTTGAATCTTATCAGGAATACCACAAGTATTTTCAATAAACCTGACGAAAATAGTATCAAAAATTAAAAACGGACCTCAACAATTCTTCGGACAGGTATAGAAACGCCTGCTTTTAAGGAAATATAATTTTCTCCGGCAACCCAAACGGTTGTTTCCACTTCTTTAAGCCCCTCGGAATCCTCAAAAACAATTTTTATTTTGGATTGATGAAGGTTTCCTAAGGTCATTGCATCTTGAAGTTTTTTGTTCAAGTCTTTGGTTTGTTGTTCTGTGCGTTCAATGCTTTCGTGAGGAAAAATCAGTGTTCCGATTTCTTCCTTTTGAACGAGAGTTGGTTTTGATAAAGAATTATTCGCATCCATATATATTTTGTTTTCAGAGTTTGTTTTGTATAGCAAATATCTAAAAAAATAAAGTAGCAATTTAATAATATGTGAAAAAATATTTTTGTTTATATAGTTATGTGCCGTAAGAATAATACCACGTAAATACTTCACGTTCAATATAGGTGTTTTCTTCACAAAATCACAAATATTAAGTTTTATCGACTAAAAGTGTTAAAAAAATTAATAGAACACTACTAAAACTAAGAATTTATTTACTCTACAAGAAGATATTTCAAGTATTTTTTTATATTTTTATCGTCATAAAAAACATAAATCAATTACATTGATTAAAAATACAAAACAGACAGAATATGATGACAGACTTTTTTAAAGACCTACTACATGAATTTCAACTCCCGTTAGAAAATCTCATATTAATATTTTCGTTAATTCTATTCATCATCTTACTTTCCCCTATTCTACTGAGAAAATTAAATATACCGGGTATTATTGGGTTAATTATAGCCGGGGTAGTTATTGGTCCGCACGGTTTCGGCATTCTCGAAAAAAGCTCTGCTATTGACCTGTTTTCAACCATAGGACTTCTTTACATTATGTTTATTGCTGGTTTAGAATTGGACATGAATGAGTTCAAATCCAACCGAAACAAAAGTCTTTTGTTTGGAGTTTTTACTTTTGTTATCCCTCTGGCAGTAGGTTATCCGGTTTGTCGTTATCTTCTCGGGTATGATTTTAATGCCAGTTTTCTTACGGCCAGTATGTTTGCAACCCATACACTTGTAGCATATCCGATTGTCAGTAAACTTGGTATCTCAAAAAATCAGGCCGTGGCTGTTACAGTAGGTGGAACTATTTTAACCGATACAGCAGTATTGCTTATTCTGGCTGTTATTATTGGAAATAGCCAAGGAAGTCTGACTCAGGAATTTTGGATTCGACTTATTATTTCACTGGCTATTTTCTCATTTATTATGTTTGTTATCGTACCGAAAATAGCAAAATGGTTCTTCCGAAAATTAGAAAGTGAAAAACACTCACATTATATTTTTGTGCTTTCGGTAGTATTTTTTGCTGCTTTTTTGGCAGAAGTTGCCGGAGTAGAAGCTATTATCGGAGCTTTCGTTGCCGGATTGGCTTTAAACAAACTCATTCCGCATTCCTCTGCTCTGATGAATCGGATTGAATTTATAGGAAACTCATTGTTTATTCCATTTTTTCTGATAAGCGTAGGAATGTTGGTTGATATAAGTGTTATTATGAGTGGACCAACCGCTCTTATTGTGGCAGGAACTCTTACCGTAGTAGCTCTATTCGGAAAATGGCTCGCTGCTTGGTTTACTCAGCTAATTTTTAAATACACAGGAGCACAACGACAGCTAATATTCGGGCTTAGCGGAGCTCATGCAGCAGCCACACTTGCCGTAATTTTAGTAGGGTACAAAGCCGAAATTTTGGACGAAAACATCCTGAACGGAACTATTATCCTTATTCTTGTTACCTGTATTGTTGCATCGTTTGCAACCGAACAAGCCGGTAAAGAAATTATTATACAGACTGATGATGATGATGAAATCATAAAAACAAACGGAGCAGCTTCAAGCGAACATATATTGCTGCCTATTGCAGATGTTTCAAATATGGAAAAATTGTTGGAGTTGGCTATTTTTGTTAAAGACAAAAAATCAACTAACCCTATATCTATTTTGTCGGTTGTTTCTAACAATAATGAGGCTGAAATTAATATCCTCAAAGCCAGAAATAAGTTAGAAGATTTTGTAAAAGAAGCTTCAGCTTCGGAGACTAAAGTAAATGTTGTTACTACCATTGACCATAACACAGCAAGTGGAATAATCCGGATTTCAAGAGAATTGATGACTGATGTGATTATACTGGGTTGGCCACAACGTACAGGGTTTTTCGACAGATTGATAGGAGAAAAATTAGACAGTATTCTTAATAATACAGATAAAACTGTCTTTGTATGCCATTTAGAAAAGCCTTTAGTCCTTCATAAAAGAATCGTGGTTACTGCCCCTCCGCTGGCTGAACACGAAAACGGATTTAATCTGTGGGTTTCAAAAATTACAGCCTTAGCCCAAGAATTGAGCGTTTCTATCCAGTTATATTGCAACGAAGCTACCCAAAATACAGTAGAGCGGATACTCAAAAAAGGGAAAATTACCGCTTCTATTTCTATGCAAACCTTTACTGATTGGGAAGACTTTCTGATACTTTCTAAAGACATCCATCAAGATGATTTACTTATACTTATTTCTGCCCGAAAAGGTGCTGCTTCTTATATTGGAACACTCGAAAATATACCTTCTAAAATTGAAAAATATTTCCCGTTAAACAGTCGATTTGTAATCTATCCACAACAATTTGATAACTTTAGTGATGAGCGATATGCGGACCTTGATATTTCATCAGAACCGCTGAACAAAGGAATAGAAACCGTACAAAAAATAAGTAAAGAAATCGGATCCATATTTAAGAAAAAGAACAACGAATAAAACCTTTTTAGAAACTTACAAAAAACATATCTTTGAGCTTAAAAAATCAGTTATGATGCAATGGGAACGCTTACTCTCACTTAAAAAACAAGGCGATACACAACCGCGAATTCGAAAAGAACAAGATCCGACCCGATTGGGATTTGAAGTAGATTATGACCGAATCATCTTTTCTCCTGCTTTCAGAAGTTTGCAGGATAAAACACAGGTAATCCCGCTTTCAAAAACCGATTTTGTTCATACAAGACTTACACACAGCTTAGAAGTTTCGGTTGTAGGACGTTCGCTCGGACGAAGTGCCGGAAGTTTTATTTTAGATAAATATCCTTACCTAAAAGAATTGGGCTATCAGGTAAACGATTTTGGAGCCATTGTAGCCGCAGCAGCTCTCTCACACGATATTGGAAATCCGCCCTTTGGTCATTCGGGAGAAAAAGCTATCGGAGAATATTTTTTGAATGGAAAAGGAAAAAAATACAAAGAAAAACTTAGCCCAAAAGAATACCAAGATTTAGTTTCGTTTGAAGGAAATGCCAACGGACTAATGGTTTTGTCTTCTTCTATGTTCGGAAACGAAGGAGGACTCAGAATTTCGTACGCTACTTTGGGAGCTTTTATGAAATACCCGAAAGAATCACTTCCTATAAAACCAACCAACCGAATTGCAGACAAAAAATACGGTTTTTTTCAGGCTGATAAAGAATTTGTTAAAAAAGTAGCCGAAGAACTCGGATTAATACCGAATAAAACAGGAGACGACATCGGTTTTGAACGCCACCCACTTGCTTATTTGGTCGAAGCTGCTGATGATATTTGCTATACGATTATCGACTTTGAAGATGGTATAAACCTCGGCTGGATTGACGAAGAATATGCTTTGGAATATCTGATAAAATTAGTTAAAGATAACATTAATAGCTCAAAATACAATCAACTCAAAACCCGTGAAGACCGAATTAGTTATCTTCGGGCTGTAGCTATCGGGAGAATGATTAATGAGGTCATCGAAGTGTTCCAAGAGAATGAAGAGAAAATTTTAGGCGGAGATTTTCCGTATGCACTTACCGACAAAAGTCAATTTAAAGCACAACTTGACGATATTATTAAAATCTGTGTCAAGAAAATCTACCAAAGCAACGAAGTAACTCAAAAAGAAATTACGGGATACAAAGTGATTTCAGTGTTGTTAGACACCTTTACAACAGCTTATAACAATAAGTTTGAAAGAAAAACATCAAATTATGACAAACTCATTTTACGACTTCTTCCCGAAAAGTACAAAGCAGAAGAAACAAAATCCGTTTACCAGAGGTTATTGCATATCTGTCATTTCGTATCGCTACTAACCGATGGAAACGCCTTGCAGATTTACAAGATTATTCAAGGAAACAAGTAACATGTTTTCAAAATAAATTCTTAAATTCGCAACTTGGATAATAAGCGAGATTCACATTGTAAAATTTCTCGAAACTTGGCTTAATAAGACAAACAAGCTATAAAATAATTTTGCTTAAAGCATACAGCTTAAAGCCTAAAGTAAATCAATATGAAATACGACATTATAATTTTAGGAAGTGGTCCCGGAGGATACGTAACGGGAATCAGAGCATCGCAACTCGGTTTTAAGGTTGCTATTGTTGAAAAAGAAAATTTGGGCGGAATCTGCCTTAACTGGGGTTGTATCCCAACTAAAGCACTACTTAAATCGGCTCAGGTTTTTGATTATTTGAAACACGCTTCCGATTACGGACTCAAAGTAAATGATGTAGATAAAGATTTCGGAGCTGTGATTAAACGCTCCAGAGATGTGGCTGACGGAATGAGCAAAGGTGTGCAGTTCTTGATGAAAAAAAATAAAATCGATGTAATTGAAGGTTCCGGAAAAGTAAAACCCGGGAAAAAAGTTGAAGTAAAAGACAAAGACGGAAAAACTACCGAATATTCGGCTGAACATATCGTTATTGCTACAGGAGCTCGTTCAAGAGAACTCCCTAATTTACCTCAAGACGGAAAAAAAGTAATCGGTTACCGCCAAGCAATGACACTTGCTGAACAACCTAAAAAAATGATTGTAGTGGGTTCGGGAGCTATCGGAGTGGAGTTTGCTCATTTTTATAATTCGATGGGAACAGAAGTTACGATTGTAGAGTTTATGCCAAACATCGTTCCGGTTGAAGATGAAGACATATCAAAGCAATTTGAGCGTTCGCTTAAAAAAGCAGGAATTAAAATTATGACCAATGCTTCGGTTGAAAAAGTAGATACCTCAGGAAAAGCAGTAAAAGCAACAGTTAAAACAGCCAAAGGAGAAGAAATATTAGAGGCTGATATTGTACTTTCTGCTGTAGGAATCAAATCAAATATCGAAAATATCGGACTTGAAGAAACAGGAATCAAAACCGATAGAGATAAAATCTTGGTAAACGACTTCTACCAAACCAACGTAGCCGGGTATTACGCTATCGGAGACGTTGTTCCTGGCCAGGCATTGGCTCACGTGGCTTCTGCTGAAGGAATTTTGTGTGTTGAGAAGATTGCAGGATTACACGTAGAACCACTCGATTACGGAAACATTCCGGGTTGTACCTACGCTACTCCAGAGATTGCTTCTGTAGGAATGACAGAGAAAAAAGCAAAAGAAGCCGGATATGAAATCAAAGTAGGGAAATTCCCTTTCTCAGCTTCAGGAAAAGCAAAAGCAGCCGGTACTCCAGACGGATTCGTAAAAGTAATTTTTGATGCCAAATACGGAGAATGGTTAGGCTGCCACATGATTGGAGCAGGAGTTACCGATATGATTGCAGAAGCTGTGGTAGCGAGAAAATTAGAAACTACAGGACACGAAATCCTAAAAGCAGTTCACCCGCATCCAACAATGAGCGAAGCTGTTATGGAAGCAGTTGCTGATGCTTACGGAGAAGTAATTCACTTATAAAATAACGCATATCTATAAAATTAACCCCCTTAAAAGAATTCTTTTAGGGGGTTTAATTATTTTCCAAAGTTACTTATTATCGGACACTATCAATCGCCTTTCTTACGTTTTTATATTTGTTGAGCAATTGTTGAGCTTGTTCTTGTGAAATGTTGAGTTCGTCCATAATCATCCGAACACCTCTGTCCACCAATTTATGATTAGAGAGCTGCATATCTACCATTTTATTGCCTTTTACTCTTCCAAGAGCAATCATAGTTGAAGTAGAAATCATATTCAGCGCCATTTTTTGAGCCGTTCCGGCTTTCATTCGAGAGCTTCCGGTTACAAATTCAGCTCCTACAACCACAACAATAGGAAATTTAGCAACTTGTGAAAGCGGACTTCCTTCATTACAAGTTATACAACCTGTGAGAATATTATTCTCATTACATTTTTCTAACCCTCCAATAACATACGGAGTTGTTCCCGATGCAGCAATTCCGATAACGACATCTTTTTCGGAAATATTGAATTCGGATAAATCTTTCCAAGCTTGGTTTTTGTCGTCTTCTGCAAATTCGACTGCTTTTCGTATGGCTGAATCTCCTCCTGCAATGATTCCGTTTACCAGTTCAAACGGAACTCCAAAAGTAGGCGGACATTCTGATGCATCTACAATTCCTAATCTTCCCGAAGTTCCTGCTCCGATATAAAAAAGTCTCCCTCCGTTTTTGAGTTTTTCGACAATCTGAACGACTAAATTTTCGATTTGAGGAATTGCCTTTTCCACCGAAAAAGCTACGGTTTTATCTTCGTTGTTGATGTTCTGCAATAATTCCGCAACGGACATTTTTTCCAAATGCTCGTACTTTGAAGATTGTTCTGTGGTTTTGGTAAACATTTTTTGTTTAAAGTTTAATGTTCAAAGTTAATAAAACATTTCTAACAAAGCTATATCACAGGGTTTCACAAAATATATAAAACTCTTAGAATCTTTGGCTCTGTGTAATGACCATTTTAGTCAAGATTAAAAAAAACAGAAAAGACACGTTGAATGAACCCTACACAAAATGAGTCAAAACAATTCCCAAAACTTGTCAAAAACAGAAAGTTTTGGGAATTTTGTAATCTTCGTATAGACATAAATTATCGTCTCTACAAAGCAAAAATCATACAAAATAAGCCAAAACAATTCCCAAGACGATCACCGAAATTTTAGCAACATTAAACTTGTGGTTTTCGTTACTTTCAAAAATTATGGTAGAAGAAATATGAAAGAGGATTCCGATTACCACAGCTGAAATTTCCATGTAATAATTGGTAAGAAATGGAACTTTTTCGGATAAAAGCGTTCCTAAAGGAGTCATAAAAGCAAAGGCTAACATAAACAGTAAAATCCATTTTTTGTGCAATCCTCCATTGATGAAAAACGTAGTCAGGATGATGGCAATCGGTAAGTGATGAATCGCAATTCCCAAAGCCAAATCGTGATGATGACTTACGGGCATTCCTTCCAAAAGTGCGTGAAGGCACAGGCTGATAAAAAGTGTCCAAGGCATAGAAGTCATTCTTTCGTGTCCGTGAACATGTCCGTGTTCGGCTCCTTTTGAAAAGAACTCCAATACAATCTGAAACAGGATTCCTATCATGATAAACGCTCCGACTTTATAACCAACCGAATGGTCGTGATGTCCGTGCTCTCCACCATGCAAAGCATAATCATACACTTCGGGAAGCAAGTGCATAACCGTTATGGAAAGCAGAAAAGCTCCGCTAAAAGCCAAAAGTAGCTTGATGTTTTTCTTATTCGAAGGTTTTAGAGTTACAGCAATCAGGTAACCCAAAATAACCGATAAAAGAGGTAGTAAATATTGCATAAACTATTTAAAAATCATTATAAGTCGATCTGAAGTGTTTTTTTGAAATTTTCCGAGTTTATAATCTCCAAAAACATCGAGCAAATAAATACCGGATTCTTCCATCATTTGTTCAAAATCTTCTAATCTAAAGGCTTTTACCCTTTCGATAAAATTATATTCTTCTGAATTATCCTCAAACGAAATGTCTTTATAAATATACCCGTTTTCAAATCTTCTATTGATGTGAAAATCAATCCCTTCAATCGTTTTTACTTCGGATGCGACCAAGTTCGGAATTACTTTCTCTACATTCATAAAATCTAAAACCGCAAAACCGAATTCGCTTAAACTCTCTTTAATGGCTTTGAGCGTTGTGATGTTATCTTGGTCATTATCAAAATATCCGAAGCTCGTAAATAAATTGAAAATTGCATCAAATTTTTGCTCAAACGGCTCTCGCATATCATGAACCACAAAATGTAAGGTTTCGTTTTTGTTTTTTTGGGCTTGATTAATGCTGTTTTCTGACAAATCTGCTCCGGTAACCTCAAATCCTAATTTGTTCAGATAAACAGAATGACGACCTTTTCCGCAAGCCAAATCCAGGACTTTTGCGTTTTCGGGTAAGTTCAGATACGAAGTAATGTTGTCAATAAACATTCCTGCTTCCTGATAATCTCTGTCTTTATAAAGTATGTGGTAATATTGAGTATCAAACCACTTGACAAACCAATTTTTCATAGGTGCAAAAGTAGTTCAAAAATGATTATAAAATGATGTTAGAGGACAATCTGCGTTGTATTTTTTACTTCCGATATTGAAAAGCTACTTTGTGTGCTTCCGATGCTGCTGATAACCGTAAGTTTAGTTACCATAAATTCTCTGAATTCATCCATATCCGAAACACAAACTTTTATGATGTAATCGTAATCTCCACTTACGTGAAAACACTCCAATACTTCGTTGAGTAAGGTTATTTCTTTTTCAAAGTCTATAATATTCTCTTTGGTATGTTGCTTGAGTTTAATGTGACAAAAAACAGTAAATCCCTTCCCTATCTTGTTTTTATCCAACAAAATTGTATGTTGCCTAATGATTTTTTGTCTTTCTAATTTTTTAACCCGTTCGTAAACAGCCGTTACAGAAAGATTTAGTTTAACAGAAAGCTCTTTGGTGGTTTGTTTGCTGTTTTGCTGCAAATACCCAAGTAATTTTTTGTCTATCGAATCAAGTGTCATTTTTGGTTTTAAATTAATTTTTAAATCAAAAATAGAAAAATAAATTATAAAAATATATGTTTATAGAAATATAATCTAAAATATATTATTCATATTGATTTTTAATTTATAAATCACGCTATTTGTAATAGTAAAAAAATTAATCTCTAACAATTAAAAATAAAAAACTATGTTCAATCCGGCAGATAAAATTCAGGACTTACAATTTTTCGGAGAATTTGGAGGTGTAAATCCATCTATCTCTGACTCATCAACTTTCACGTTTTTGTCCGCAAAAACTATGTTTGATACTTTTGAAGGCAACACAGAAGGTTGCTATCTTTATTCTAGACATTCGCACCCAAGCGGATTATATTTAGGCGATGCTCTTGCTGCTATGGAAGGCACAGAGAGTGCAGCTGTAACCGCTTCGGGAATGGGAGCCATCACTCCGGTTTTACTTCAACTTTGTGAAGCAGGAGATGAGATTGTTTCGAGCAGAACCATTTATGGAGGAACTTATGCTTTTATGAAAAAATTTCTTCCGAAGCTAAACATCAAAACCAATTTTGTAGATATTACTAAACTTGATTTGGTGGAAGCAGCCATTACAGAAAGAACCAAAGTATTGTATTGCGAAACTGTAAGTAATCCGTTGTTGGAAGTAGCAGACATTAAGGCACTTGCTACAATTGCCAAAAAACATAACATAAAATTAGTAGTTGATAATACTTTTTCGCCTTTATCCGTTGCTCCGGCTCTTCTGGGTGCTGATGTAGTAATCCATTCGCTAACCAAATTCATCAACGGAAGTAGCGATACAGTTGGTGGGGTGATTTGTGCTTCTAAGGAATTTATTAATGAGTTGAAAGACGTAAATACCGGAGCTTGTATGCTTTTGGGTTCTACGATGGACAGCCTAAGAGCAGCAAGTATTCTGAAAAATATGCGTACGCTTCACATTCGTATGAAACAACACAGCTATAATGCTCAATACTTGGCAGAAAAATTTGAACAAGACGGACTGAAAGTAGTTTATCCCGGGTTGAAATCACATTCTTCACACAAATTGTATGCTTCGATGATAAACAAAGAATACGGTTTTGGAGGAATGTTTACCCTTGATGTGGGTTCACTCGAAAAAGCAAACGCACTAATGGAGCTTATGCAAGAAAAGAATTTAGGCTATTTAGCGGTGAGTTTAGGTTTCTACAAAACATTGTTTTCTGCTCCGGGAACCTCAACTTCATCAGAAATTCCGATGGAAGAACAACAAGAAATGGGTCTTACAAACGGACTTGTCCGATTCTCTATCGGGCTGGACAACAACATCGAAAGAACCTATCAGATGATGAAGGATTGCATGAAAGAAATAATGATGTAATTTCTTTCTTATAAATACTATCCAGCCCTGACCGGTTTTTTTAGAAACTCGTCAGGGCTGAACTTTTTTGTATATAATTCTGAATATTTACAAATACATTTTGTGATATTTTCTCCAAAGAACAGCGTACAATCTGACAAAAATCAACATTGAGGTGATGTAACTTACCTCTAAAGTTTTCAGTACTATAATCATTGTGCTTTCTGAAATTGTACTTTCTGATAAATTTAAAATAAGTAGAAGATAAATCACAACATTTTGAATCAACACCATTATAGTTGTCAGCCTTTCTACCACAGAAAAACGTTTTTTAAATACATAAGCGACAATACCTATCGGAACATAAATTGCTAAAAGCAGGAGGTTCGTCTTCATCAGTATATTCCCTGTGTTTATAACTTCCTCTCGATGGATATAATCTGAAATCAGGTACGCTAAAGGTAAAAGGATAAAAACTATAGGATGAAGAAAAGCCCTGAAAAATGTTTGTGCCATTTTCTTCAAATTGCTCCAAGAAGTCTTATTTTGTTTTAACAACTTCTTTTTGTTTACCACCATATAATTTTTAAAAGCATCATAAAAATCAAGGTTTTCTGCTTGCATTTTTTCTTCGACAGCCGTAGCAATATGGTCAGTAAGTTCCATACGGGTATCTACAAAAAACACTTCCGATTTCCGTAAATAATTATCTATAAATCGTATTTGTTCTTTAGAGAGTTTCATTTTTCTGAATAATATTTTACTACTTTATGCTTTATTATTTCAAAAATGATATTGAAAATAAAAAGTATCCCGAATAAAATAAGCACAGAGTTTTTCGGATAATCCAATAAAAAATAAAAGCCAAGAGCTATTGCTGAACTTTTTATAATCGACCAAATAATTATAGCTTTCCAACCCATCTAAATAAGTTTAGGTTTTACAAGTGTTTGCATATTTCTGATAAAAGCTTCGAGTTCTTCTAATAGATTTACGGTCTCTTTTTGTCCGCTTTCGGTAAGCTTGTAGTATTTTCGTAAACGGTTATCAACTTTTTCGATCTCAACATCTAACCAACCCTCTGTCTCCAATTTGTGAAGTGCAGGATACAAAGCACCTTCGGTAATATTGAGTTCGCCTTGCGTCAATAACTTTACCTTTTGGGTAATCTCATAACCGTACATTCTGCCGTTTTCTTCTAGCAGTTTCATAATTATGGTGTTTAGACTTCCTTTGTATAATTGAGAATTTTTCATCTTGATAAAAATTTTATCCCCACAAAAATACATAATTTCCTTATACATAAAACAGTTATGTATGTTTTTTTATCATAAAATAAAAAATTCCTTTGCTGATAAGCTCTTTAAAATTTCTTATTTTTGGGGTTTTGAACAAAGAACCGTATGGAATTTTCAACCGTATTATTGATATTTTTAGCTTTTGTAGCGGCTTTGGGGCTTTCGTGGTTTCAGTATTTTTACAAATCAAAAAGCAGGCTGAAAGTAAACAAACTTTTATTCCTATTGCGGTTTTTAGCGGTACTGGGAGTGTTGCTTTTGCTTATCAATCCGAAAGCAACAAAAACACAACACGAAGTTATAAAAACTCCACTTGTTATTGCGGTTGATAATTCTCGTTCGATTCAACAGGTAAATCAAAACGAAACTGCCTTAGCAGTAAAAGAAAAGTTGCAGTCGGATAGTAATTTAAAAGAAAAATTCGATATTCAGATTTTCGGATTTGACTCAGAAAGTAGATTTTCGGACGAATTCGACTTTAGCGGAAATCAGACCCGCATTGACAAATTAGCCAAAAACACGGCTTCGATTTACCGAAACAGAATCTTCCCGACGGTGCTTTTGTCAGACGGAAATCAGACTTTGGGAGCAGATTATTTGTACGCTTTTGCAAACGGAAATTCAGTTTATCCGGTAGTTTTAGGCGACACAATTCTTCACTTAGACTTAAAAATAAATCGCCTGAATGCCAACCGATATGCTTTTCATAAGAATAAATTCCCTGTTGAAGTTTTCTTAGGTTATGAAGGAAACAAAAACATAGAAGCAGATTTTGTAATTCGACAAGGAGAAAGCGTTCTGTTTCGAGAAAAAATTGCTTTTGATAAAAACAAAAAATCGCACCTTGTCAATGCTTTATTAGACGCTTCTAAAATAGGAATCCAAACTTATCAGGCAGTAATTTCTTCTTCCGAAAACGAAAAAAACACTTACAACAACATCAAGAATTTTGCGGTTGAAGTCATCGATCAAAAAACTGAAATTGCTCTGATTTCAGATATTTCTCATCCTGATTTGGGAGCTTTAAAAAGAGCTGTTGAAAGCAACGAACAAAACAAGATTTCGATGCTAACTTCACAAAAAACTACTTCGCTTGCAGACTTTGACGTGGTAATTTTGTATCAACCTACACAAGCGTTTCAAAACATATTTTCAGAGATCAAAAATTCAAACAAAAACTATTTTCTGATAACCGGAAACCACACCGATTTTAATTTTGTTAGCCGTCAGCAAAATATTTTCGGATTTCGTCCGTCTATGCAAAAAGAAGATTATTTGGGCAAATACATATCCGGATTTACAAATTTCGCACAAGAAGACATTGGTTTTGACGACTTTCCTCCTTTAGAAAATCTTTACGGAAACCTCGAAATAAAACAAAATATTACTACGTTATTAGAGGCTAAAATCAGAAATATCAGCACCGAAAAACCGCTTTTGTTTTTCTCCGAAAACGGCTCTGAACGAACAGCAACTTTGCTTGGAGAAGGTATTTGGAAATGGAGATTACATTACTACAGCAAAACAGAAGATTTCGAAGATTTTGACATCTTCATAAATAAAATCACGCAATATTTGGCTACGGATAACAAGAGAAAATCACTTGTGGTTACTCACGAAAATTTTTATAATTCGGGAGAAAGTATCGAAATTTCGGCACAATACTTTAATAAAAATTACGAATTTGAAGAAAATGCCAGACTTTCAATTTCGGTTAAAAATAATACAACTAATCAGACCAAGTCTTATGATTTATTGAAAAGTCATAACTATTACAAAGCAAATCTTGACGGATTAGAACCCGGAAAATATTCGTTTACGGTTAAAGAAACCTCAACCAATACTACTTATGCAGGAAATTTTGAAGTGATTGATTTCGACATCGAAAAACAACACACCAATGCTGATTATCATAAGCTTCAGCTCTTGGCTCAAAACACAGACGGAAAAGTATTTTTTGAGAATCAAACCGACAAACTGATTGGCGAACTACTTCAAAACGAAAAATTTAAATCCGTTCAGAAAGAACAAACAAAAAAGCTCCCTCTGATTGATTTTTGGATATTACTCGGACTAATTGTTAGCTTGCTCGGTTTAGAGTGGTTTATCAGAAAATACAACGGATTGTTATAACGTCTTCACACCTGCTCTTACCTTACACTGAACTGTAGCAAAAACTTTAACATATAATTATTCTTTAAGTTAAACATAATCAATATATTTGTACATACAAATAAAGAGAAGTTTAATTTAAAAAACAAAATTATGGTAAAATTTGTAGTAGATCAGAGTCATTCTGAAATTGGATTTAAAGTGAAACACATGATGTTTACTAATGTTTCCGGCAAAATTGATGTGTATAGCGCAACTATCGAAGCAGCTGATGATGGGTTAGAAAATGCAACGGTGCTCTTCGAAGGAGATGCTTCATCGATTTCTACGGGGAACAACGACAGAGATAATCACCTGAAAAGTGGAGATTTTTTTGATGTGGAAAATCATCCAAAAATAAAATTCAAATCGACTAAATTTAATCCGAAAGGAAAGTTAGAAGGAGAATTAGAAATCAGAGGCGTTTCTAAACCGATTGTTTTAGACGTGGATTTTGGAGGAACGGGAAAAGACCCTTGGGGAAACACAAAATTAGGCATGACCTTATCGGGAAAAATAAACCGTAAAGATTGGGGATTGAATTGGAATTCGGCTCTTGAAACCGGAGGAGTTTTGGTTAGTGACGAAGTAAGATTAAATATTGATTTGCAGTTTGCTAAACAATAAATTTCGGATTTTTTTATTAAAAAAGCCGTTTCAGATGAAACGGCTTTTGTGTTTTTAATTAACAGCAGGACAATTACAATCCCATTTTTCTCTTTTGCAGAACAAATTAAATCCTAATGTAATTTGGTGGAATCCTGCACTGTCAAACTTAACATCGCCCATAAGATGAGAATAAGTATAGGCAAACATAAAGTTTTTGTAATTAAGTCCAACAATCGGAGTTAGATACTGCAAACGCTCAGTTCCATTAATGTGTTCAGTTGCATCAAAACTACGTCTGTAGGATATTCCACCCCATAACCTTCCTAAATCGAGCTCTTTGTATGCTTTAAGGTTTAAATCAATTGATTTTTCACCGGTCTGGTCAACGTATTGGAACATTATTGAAGGTTCCCATAAGATTCGGTCTGCATCACCAAATATATGTCCGGCACTAAACAAAAATTTTCTTAAATTGTCCGGCTCCATATCTGTGTACAAATCTCTCCTGTTTTCAACAGCATTTTTAATAGTAAGGTGAGCAAAAAAATCAAGGTAATGATAAGAAGCTCCTAAATCTACATTAAAGTAAGAATCTTTCTGCAAAACTCCTCCACCAATAGGGTCTCCTGAATTATCATTCCAAGAAGTCTCATCTAATCTACTTTGAATTAGTCCTACACTTATCCCAAAAGACAATTGGTTCAGATCAATTTCACTTCTTGAAAAACGCAAGTGATGAGCATAAGTTAGTTTTGCTCCTGTTTGAGTATGATATCCGTTTCTGTCATTCAAAAATATTGCTCCAACTCCCGAGCGTTCTCCTACAGCTGTATTAAAACTTAATGTTTGTAACATCGGAGCATCGTTTTGGTCAAACCACTGTTGTCGTGCAGTCAATCGAACTTTCGCACAATTAGCTGCTCCTGCCATAGATGGGTGTATTAGGTAATAATTGTCTGATAAATAATCAGAATATACTGCCATTCCCTCCTGAGAGAATGAAAATTGTGATACTAAAAATAATAAAGCTAAATACCTTTTTTTTAATTGCATTTTTTTATCGTTTTAATGAAAAATGTGCTTTAAATTCTTTTCTTGTTTTGTTTTCGGTGTACATTACTTTGAACCAGTAATCTGTACTTGGTAAAGGCTGTCCGTTGAAAGTACCGTCCCAACCTGCTCCCAAAGGATTCAATTGCTTCAATAATTTACCGTAGCGGTCAAAGATATAAATTTCTGCGTTATGTTGGTCATTTAATCCT